>JAYSSS010000092.1:0-30778 GCA_043720415.1 Ideonella sp. | reverse complement strand
CGCTTCGTACTTCTCAGCAATTTTGGATTCGTCGTCGGCCATGTCTCGATGCTACTGAGTTCATGGGCACTTGTAAAAGTAATTTCTTGACGGCGCCTTACGACCTTCGGCCAGCGCGCGTTGATGCAGCGTTGTCAGGAGCACAAGCGGCGCAACGTCCTGGAGCATCTGCCCGAGGACGCACACGCGGGTGTCAAGCGGGCACTGAAGGATGCGTGGTCGGCCGGCGACGCCGAACTGGCGCGCAAGCAACTGACACGCCTGGCTTCGTCCCTGCAGGCCAAGCACCCCGGCGCTGCGGCCAGCCTGCGCGAGGGGCTGGAGGAGACGCTGACAGTCCAGGGCCTGAACATCAATGGAGCGCTGTACCGAACGCTGCGCACCACCAACCCGATCGAGAACCTCAACGGCTCGGTGGCGCATTACTGCCGTAACGTCAAGCGCTGGGGCGACGGTCAGATGGTGCTGCGCTGGGTTGCCAGTGCCATGAGTGATGCGGGTAAGCGAATGCGCAAGCTGCGTGGCTGCACCCAGATGCGCACCTCGCTGAAGGCCTTGGAAGCCCAACGCGCCAATACCGAAAGCAGCGTCGCCTTGAAGGCCGCGTAGCATCATCAACAAGGAGCCGTCACTGGCTGCGGTTCAACAGTGATCGGGACAACGCCCCGGCGCCTGCGATCAGAGTTGTCACGGCCTGGGATAAACGCTATCCGTTTTAGACTTCCTGCGCCACGGCGCCATCACACATGGCACCCCTTCGCACAGGGCATGGGGCGCTCAGCAGTTCGGCAAGGTTCGGCGAGCCTCTGAATTCGAATCCAATCTGACAAGGGCAGGGAAATGGCAATCAAGAACGGCACGAACGGCAATGACTCGCTGCCGGGGACTGCGGAGGACGACTCGATCTATGGCCTAGGTGGGAATGACACGATTCGAGGAGATGCCGGCGATGACCATTTATATGGTGAAAGCATCACTTGGATCGGGGTTAGCGGCAACGATCAATTGTTTGGTGACGACGGCATGGACTGGATCGAGGGCGGCGGCGGGAATGACACGATCGAGGGCGGGGCCGGAAATGACCACCTGTTTGGCGGCGACGGTGACGACACGATCCGCGGCGACCTGGGTACGAATATCCTCTTCGGCGACGCCGGAAACGACGCGCTGTTTGGTGGCAATGGCGCCAACGAACTTGGCTTTGATCTCATCTGGGGAGGGATTGGCAACGACATCTTGTATGGGTTTGCCGGCAATGACCTGCTGCATGGCGATGACGGGGACGACAGACTGATCGGTGGTCCAGGCGATGATCAATTGAGCGGCGAAAGCGGCGTCGACACCGCGATCTACCTTGAGGGCCTGAAATCCGACTTCTCGGTCATCAAGCTTGAGGGCCTTGACGACTTCTACATGGTGGAACGGCGCGAGGGCTCATCGTCCGGACTGCCGGTTGGCCGCGACATTCTCCTGTCCGTCGAATTCGTTGAATTCCTCGATGGCGTCTTTCCGATCGCTGGCCTTGTGGTGGACGGTCCGGACACGAAGGACCTCAAGCTTGTCTTCGCTGACGGGCAGAAATGGCAGAAAGGGAGCACCGGGGAATGGACCGCCACCGGCAGCCTGTTCATTCGGCACAAGGACAGTAGCGTTGATCAACTCAAACTAACCGGCGGTGCCTACACCGTGGCGAACGGTCAGCTCGTCGTGTCGGGCGCCGATGTAGTTTCGGTCGTCGATGGCGGTGAAACATCACTGTTCACTGGGGGCTTCGAGCTGTCGCTTTCGGCGCCGAGCGGAGTCGTCCATCCCACCGCTGGCCAACTCAAGTTGGCCGGTTTGGACGTTCAACTGGGGGCAATCGGACTCACCGGCGACAGCATCCGTCTGACGACTTCCTTCACCTTGCCCGACTTGCTGCTTGGCACTCCGGTCGGGCTCTCCGGCGAGGTCCTGGTGCTGTCTGCTGACGGCTCACAGCTGAGCCTCGGTGGCGCGATCGACCTGGCGAAGTACTTGGGCGGTGGCACCGGGGCAGCACCCATTCAACTGCTTGGCAAGATCGGCGCCACTGTCGAGACGCTCGAGCTGGGATACGCCGCCTTCGAGGACCGCCTGTACATCAAAGGCGGCATCAAGTTGTTCAGCTTCCCCGCATCGGACAGCGACTCAGCCGCCAAGCCGCTGTTGAGCCTGAATGAGGCCGAAATCGGCATCAAGGATGGTGAGGCCTATGGCAAGGGTGTCATCAAGTCGGCAGACTTCAGCTTCGGTGGCGGTTGGGGTCTCAGCGACGTCGAGTTCTCATTCGACAGCACAAAGAACGCATACACCGGCAAAGCCAGCTTGGGCTTGCCGCTCATCCCCAAGGTGGGTGAGCTGTCGGTCGATCTCGGGTTCAAGTACGAGGAAGAGTTCTTTCTCGACAAGCTGGTGCTGGAAGCCAAGCTGCTGTCACCGGGTCTACCGATCGGCACGACCGGTGTATTTCTGCGTTCACTCGGCGGCGGCGCCGAGAACCTCTGGAGCAAGAGCACGCCCATCGTTTGGGACGGCACGATCGGGCTGGACTGGATGAAGCAAGTTCTCAAGCTGCGCTTTGAGGCCAAGACCGATTTCGACAGCAAGGTCGAGGGAAAGGTCAGCGGCGGCATCCTGGTGGACGACCTGGGTGTGTTCGGCAGCAGCAACAATCCGCTCGGCGCGATCAAGTTCGAAGGTAACGGAAGCCTGAACTGGAACGACAAGGTGGCCTCCTTGGACGTCACGATCGACATCGTCAACACCCTCAAGGGCACGGCCAGGATCAGCGCCAGCGATGTGGGTTCGACGGCCATCAACGCCAACGGACAGGTGAGCTTCGAGTTGCCTGGCACCAAGATCAAGGTCGTGGGCAATCTGGCCTTGCGCATGCGCATCGATAACGACCCCGAGAACGATTACGCGGCAGCCTGGGTCACTGTGAGCAACCCGCTCTATGGCCTGCTGCCTGGTGGAACACAAACGCTGACCCGCGGCATCCGGATCGACCTGGATGGTGACTTCTCTGCGGTCGACGATCTGCACGTCTTCGGCGCCAGCGAAGTTGCGCTCTACAGCAGTTGGATCGTCGACGCCAGTGTCAAGGACTTGATGGTCACTGTGGCGTGGACGGGTGCCACCTTGCAGGCGGTTCAAACGCGGGTCATCGTGTACGACGACCTGGCCAAGACTCAGGTGCGCCAGGTTATCAACGAGGAGGACTTTGGCGCCAACGGCGTCGCCGTGATCGACGCGTGGAGCGGACCCAACGGCAAGGTGATCTACATCGGCGCGCCGTTGCCCGGCCTATGGGATGTGGAGGTGGTCAATCCGATCGGCTTGGGTGACATCAGCTACTCGGCCACCACATCGCTGAAGGATCAGGTGTTGGATGTTTCCGGGCTGACGATGCTCGGCCAGGACGTCACGATCTCGTTTGACGCGGGGGCTCGGCCGCTGGGCGAAGTGCTCTACTTTGTCGACTCCGATGACCACGGCTTTGACGGCATGCTGTTGGGGCAGGGCCCGGCCGATGTGCAGGCGCACAGTCACACATTCAGTGTGAGCGCGCTTGCCCCGGGCATCTATTGGCTCTACGGCGTTCTAGATGACGGAGCGCACATCCCGGCGTCCGACTATTCTCCTAAGCTCCTCCATGTCCGCAGGTCTGGTGAGAATCACGCACCCACGGCAGCTGCCGCTGTGGCTGCCGCGCGCGAAGACACCGTCCTGTCCGGCAGCCTGCCAATCGCCGAAGACCCAGACTTCGATCCAATCACCTACTCCAAGGCCGGTGATCCTCTGCATGGCGAGGTCAGCATAGGCACCGATGGCACCTACACCTACATCCCCGCGCACAATTTCAACGGCATCGACACGATTGCATTCAAGGTCGCCGACGACCGCGGCGGGATCAGCACCTACGCCGTGGCCCTGACAGTTGCCGCGGTCAACGACCCGCCCACCGGCACGCTGACCATCAGCGGCAGCGCGCGGCTTGATGAAGCCATGGTGGCGCAGCCGGCGTTGACCGATGTCGAAGGCCTGGGCACATTCAGCTTCCAGTGGCTGCTCAGTGGGGTGGCGATAACCGGTGCCAGCGCCGCGAGCTACACCGCGGTCGAGGCCGACATCGGTTTGAGCCTGAGCGTGCGCGTGAGCTACACAGATGGCGCCGGCAACGCCGAAAGCATCACCACGACCGCCACCACCGCGGTGCTGGGCTTCGTCGCGCTCAACGGCACGACCGGCGACAACGGCCTGAATGGCGGCGCGGGCACCGATTCGATCTCAGGCCTGGGCGGCAACGACGCGCTCAGCGGCCTTGGCGGACGCGACAAGCTGTTCGGCGGCGATGGCACCGATGCCCTCAATGGCGGCACCGGCAACGATACGCTCGACGGTGGCGCGGGAATCGACACCGGCATCTTCAGCGACACGCGGGCGAGCTCGAGTCTTGCGGTCAGCGGCAGTGGCTGGTCGGTAACTGCCGCTGGCGAAGGTACCGACTCACTGCTGAATGTCGAGCGGCTGAAGTTCAGCGACGCCCACATCGCGCTCGACCTGAACGGCAGCGCCGGCATCGTGGCCAAGATTCTGGGTGCGGTGTTCGGCGCGCCCTATGTGGCCAACAAGGATTACTTCGGCATCGGCCTGTACTACAGCGATGGAGGCATGAGCTACGAGGCACTGATGCAGCTGGCGCTGGATGCCCGCCTGGGCGCCAACGCCAGTCATGTCGATGTGGTCACCCTGCTCTACACCAACGTCGTAGGCGTGGGCCCAGGCCCTGACGACCTGGCCTACTTTGTCGGCGAGCTCGACAGCCACAGGTTGAGCCCGGCCAGGCTGGGCAAGCTGGCGGGCGATCACTTTCTCAACATCGAGCACATCAACCTCGTGGGCCTGACCAGCACAGGCGTCGAGTTCATCCCGTACGTCGGCGGTTGAAGCAGCGGCCCGGCCGCGCGCCATTGGCGCATTGGCCGGACAGGTAGGCCAGGCCGTCGCCGGGGACGGCGCCCTGCCGCATGAGGTGGACGCCGCGCTGACGCGTTTCGGCTACGCCATGGGCGTGTTCGCGGTGCAGGATCTGGCCGGCACCGATGTGGGTTATCAAACCCGCAAGGCACAGGTTGCCACCCGCGCCACCGACAGGCGCTGGAGCGACCTGATCCTGAAGCTGGTGGAGATGGGGCGCCTGGGCCAGAAAAGCGGCGTGGGCTGGTACCGCTACGAGGGCGGCAATCGAGCGCCGCTGCGCGACCCGCAGGTCGAGGACTTCATCGTCGCAGAGTCGGCGCGGCTGGGTATCGTGCGCCGCACGGTGGACGCCGACGAGGTGCTCGAGCGCTGCCTGTTCGCCATGGTCAACGAGGGTGCGCGGCTGCTCGAGCTGGGCATCGCGCAGCGCGCCGGAGACATCGATGTCGTGTTTCTCACGGGTTATGGTTTTCCGGCGGCGCAGGGCGGGCCGATGTTCATGGCCGATCGCATCGGCCTGGCGCATGTGGCGCGGCGCGTGCAGCATTGGCACGAGCGGCTCGGCGCCTGGTGGCAGCCGGCGCCGCTGTTGTTGAAGCTGGCCAGCGAAGGGGGCGGCTTCGCGTCGCTGCGCGGCGCCTGAACCTGACCCTGACACTCAAGTCAAGCCGACGCCGAGCGCGCGTCATCACAAGGAATTGCCATGGATCTGGGGCTGCAACATCGGAAGGCCATCGTCTGCGCCTCGTCGCAAGGCCTGGGCCTGGCCTGCGCCACGGCGCTGGCGCAGGAGGGCTGCGAGATCTGGCTCAATGGCCGCAGCGACGAGCGTCTGCAGCCGGCGGCGCGGCGCCTTCGCGATTTAACCGGCGCGACCGTTCACAGCGTCGCGGCCGACCTCAACACCGCCGCTGGCCGCGACGCCTTGATTGCCGCCTGCCCGCAGCCCGACATCCTGGTCAACAACAACGCCGGACCAAAGCCCGGCGAGCTCGCCGATTGGGACCACGCCACCTGGCTTGCGGCGCTGGAGGCCAACCTGCTGGCCGGCGCGATGCTGCTGCGCGCGGTGATTCCGGGGATGCGCGCGCGCCGCTTCGGACGCATCGTCAACATCACCTCGGCGATGGTCAAGACGCCGCATGCGGCGATGGGCCTGTCGACCGCGGCGCGTGCCGCGCTGACGGCGCTGAGCAAGGCCCTGGCGCGCGAGGCCGTGGCCGACAACGTCACCTTGAATAACCTGTTACCCGAGCGCATCGACACGCCGCGCCAGGAGTTCATGGCGCAGCGGCTGATGCGCGAGCATGGCATCACGCACGACGAAGCGCTGCGCCGCATCGTCGCCAGCATTCCAGCCGGGCGCTTTGGCACGCCCGAAGAGTTCGGCGCGGCCTGCGCCTTCCTGTGCGGCGCGCGCTCGGGCTTCATCACCGGGCAGAACCTGCAGCTCGACGGCGGGGCCTACGCTGGGCTGGTTTGATTGCTACATCACAGACGCGATCCAAGCGGCTGCAACAGGCAAACTCATGAAGCGTTCGGCGCCACTTCAAAGCCTGCTTTCGGGCGACTCAGTTGGCAGGCATGTAGGTCCGTTGACGACTCAAAGGCGTCCGTGGCGAGTCCCTGCTCAAACGACCGATCCACCTTCGAGACCGACGTTCGCCGATGTCGTCGAGAAGTCAGCGTTCGGCGACAGCAGCCGTTCGCGCGCCGCAATGTGCAATGGGGACGAGCAAGCGGACGCATGCTCGTGCGACCCACTCGATGTTCCCAACATGGCCGACGCGACGCGTTTGCCAGCAGGCCGCGTCGCTCGTTGACGCCTACTTGTCGTCGAAGGCAGCCAGGAATCCACGGACCGCGTCGTTGAATCCTTGCGGGTTCTCCGCCGGCGAGGCGTGTCCGGCAGATCGAACCACGGTGGAGCGAGCCCTGGGCAAGACCGCCGCCAGTTCGTCGAGCACCTGCCGGTGCAGTGCACTCGCCTGGGCCCCGCGCACCAGCAACACGGGCATCGTCAGCGCCGCGACGGCGGTGCGCGGCAGGTCGGGAAACGGATCGACCGCCTGTGTCAACAACCGCATCGCTGCGGCATTGCGCAGGGCCGTGTCCTTGCGTGCCTGCGGCATGTCTCGATACACCGACCGGCCCCACATGCCATCCGTCAGCCACTGGATGGCATCGTGATCCCTGCCTTCGGCGAAGGCGCGCGCCGCGGGCCGCCATGTTCGGTTCATGAAGGCGTCGTGCAGCCGCCGGCCGCGCGCGGATGCACAGGCCCAACGGTGCAGGGGCGGCTCGACCAGGACCAGGCTGCCGACCTGCGCCGGATGGCGCAGCGCAAATGCCAGGGCCACCAGCGCGCCGTAGGACGTGGCCACCAGGTGCATGAGGCCGGCGCGAAGCGTGTCCTGCAGGCCCGCCAGGTCTTCGACGTCGTCGCCGAGCGCAGGATGCACCGCCGGCACCGCATTGCGGTTGGGACTGCTGAGGCGCCGGCTGTAGGCCAGCACACGGTATCGATCCGCGAAGGCGTCGATCTGCGCGCCCCACGAACTACAGTCACCCATGCAGCCATGCAACAGCATCAGGCTCGGCCCGCGGCCGGCCTCGATGAAGTGCAGCTCGATCCCGTCCCGCAGGCGCGCGCGGCGCACGTCGCGGCACTCGCCCATGGCCCTACTCGAGCTTCAGGCCGGCATCGCGAATCACCGGGGCCCATCGGGCGTGTTCCTGCCGGATCAGGGAGCCGAACTCCTCGGCCGTCGAACTCAGCGTGCGGAAGCCCAGCCGGGACATCGCGCCGCGCATCTCGGTGCTCGACATGATGGAGCTGAGTTCGTGGTTCAGCCGCTGGATGACCCCGACGGGCGTGCCCCGCGGCGCGACCAGGCCAGCGTGCGCTGCGGATTGAGTCGCCGGCCGCGCGATCATGCAAGACCGCAATCCACCAACGCAGGCCCAGGGCCAGGAGCACGCCGCTGGCCCACAGCAGCAGGCGAGCGCGCTCGCTGTAGCTGCCCCAAAGCAGCACGACGATCAAGCCGCACAGCAAGGCACTGACTGCCAAGGTGCTGGGCAAGATGCTGCGATGCCGGTGCAGCCGTTCGCCAACCACGGTGGCCTTCAGCGAATGCTGTGCAGGGCTCAAATCAAGGCTCTCCTGGTGCGCTGGCGTGGCCACCTGCTTGCTCGCCAAGCCGCGCGCTGGCCACGTGCCAAGGCATTGTCGGCTCCTGCCAGGCAGCGCTGGCGCGGAAAGTGCAGGTCAATTCTTGCCTTGCTTGGTGCCTTGCTTGGTGCCTGGGGCATGCCGGTGCTGCGTGCAGTAAGGGCGATATGCGTCCCAGGCGCAGTGTGCGAATCACCTGCCATGCCCGCTTCAGCGGCCTGAGCGCTGGCCGCGGCGCCGCCTTATAGACTGCTGGCCACCCGCGGTTCACCGCCGGTTGCCGAGGCCCCTCGCACCGCTTTGTGCCCGCCATCGAAAGGATGCCCATGTTGAGCACTGCCCGCACCCATGCCCTGGATCGCCTGATTGCCGCGCAGTTGCCGCGTCTGGCCAGCCTGGCCGACATCGCCGCCATCGAGGCCCTGCCCTGGGCCGGGCGCGTGGCCGCGGCCAGCACCTACGAGGCGCTGCGCCTGGGCGCACAGATCGACGCCGCGGCGCCGGCCATCCAGTTCTTGCCCAACGCCGATCCAGACGAGGCGCCCCAGGTGCTGAGCCACGCCCAGCTCTTTGCCCGCGTGACCCAGGCCGCCAACCTGTTTCACAGCCTGGGCGTGGGCCCGGGTGATGTCGTCAGCACCTTGCTGCCGCTGCTGCCGCAGCACTTTGTGACGCTGTTCGGCGCGCAGGCCGCGGGCATTGCCAACCCGGTGAACCCGCTGCTCTCACCCGCGCAGCTGGCCGAGATCCTGCGCGCCGCCGGCACCCGGGTGCTGGTCACGGTGGCGCCCGATCCGGCAGCGCCAGCAGGCGCTGACTTCTTAGCAGCGCCAGCAGGCGCTGACATCTGGGCCAAGGTGGCCGCGATCCGCGACCAGTTGCCCCTGCTCAAGGCGGTGCTGGTGGTCGGCGGCGCTGCCCGAGGCCTGGCCGCTGAGCTGGACTTTGATGCCGAGGTCGATCAACAGCCCGCTGACCGCCTGCTCAGCGGGCGCGCTATTCTGCCCAGCGACATTGCGGGTTACTTTCACACCGGCGGCACCACGGGCACGCCCAAGCTGGTGTGCCACACGCATGCCAATCAGGTCTACCAGGCCTGGGGCCTGCGCTTGATGGGCCTGTATGCGCCGGGCCGCGCCATCCTGTTCGGCCTGCCCCTGTTTCATGTGGGCGGCGCCCTGACCCAGGCGCTGTCGGGCCTGGCCGCGGGCGACTCACTGGTGGTGCTGTCGGCCGCGGGTTGGCGTGAGCCCCGGGCGGTGAAAAACGTCTGGCGCCTGGTCGAGCGTTTCCGCCCACCCATGCTGGGCGCCGTGCCCACCGTGCTGGCCGGGGCCATACAGGTGCCGCTGGGCGGGGCCGACATCTCCAGCCTCAAGTACGTGTGGGGCGGCGGCTCGGCCATCCCGGTGTCGGTGATCAAGACCTATGAAGAAGACCTGAAGCTGCCGGTGCTGGAGGTCTACGGCATGACCGAGACCGCCAGCGTGCACTGCATGAGCTACCCCGATATGCCGCGCCAGCGCGGCAGCGCCGGGCGGCCGCTGCCCTATTCACGCGTGCGCACCGTCAAGATGGGCGCCGATGGGCGCTGGGCGGGTGACTGCGCCGCCAATGAGATCGGCGTGGTGGCCATGGCCGGCCCAGGCGTCTTCAGCGGCTATCTGAGCGACAGCCACAACCGCGACGCCTTTGTCGAGCCCGGCTGGGTGAATTCGGGCGACCTGGGCCGGATCGATGAGCACGGCGACCTGTGGATCACCGGCCGCGCCAAGGACCTGATCATTCGCGGCGGCCACAACATCGATCCGCAACCCATCGAAGATGTGCTCTACCAGCACCCGGCCGTGGCGTTGGCGGCGGTGATCGGCCAGCCCGACGCCTATGCCGGCGAGCTGCCCGTGGGCTATGTGCAGCTGCGCCCTAACCAAACGGTCGAGCAGGCGACGCTCATCGCCTTCTTGCGCGAGCGCACACCCGAGCGCGCCGCCGTGCCCGTGGCCATCCACTTCATAGAGGCCATGCCGCAAACAGCGGTGGGCAAGATCTTTAAACCCGCGCTGCGGGTGGACGCCATAGGCCGCGTCGCCCAGGCTCTGCTGGCCGATGTGGCCTTGAACGGCGCGCGCCTGGCCGTGGTGGTGGCGGCGCACGCCACGCTGGGGCAGGTGATTGAGGTCAGGCTTAGCGGTGGCGCGGGCCTGGCGGATGGCGCCCGCGAGGACATCGCGGCCGCCATCCGCAGCCGGCTGGACCCGCTGACGCTGAGGCACAGCATCGCCTGGGATTGAGCTGATCGGGCCCGCGCAGGCCTTGAACGCGCCGCATCATGGGCTGCTTGGTCTGTCGTCAGGCTAACAAGTTATCAAGCACAAGCGGCCGGCGCCTGCGGTCTCACGCGGCCAACATCGCATCCACGGCGCGCCACTGTGCCAGCGCGGCCACACAGGCCTGCGCCACCTCGGTGCCCTTGCGCACCAGGTGCTGGCTGAAGAACTGCTGGTGATCGCTGTGCTCATGAAAATCGCGCGGCGTGAGCACGGCCGAGAGCACCGGCACGCCGGTGTCGAGCTGCACGCGCATCAGGCCGTCGATCACCGCACTGGCGACAAACTCGTGGCGGTAGATGCCGCCATTGACCACCAGGCCGCAGGCGACGATGGCGTCGAAGCGGCCGCTTTGCGCCAGGCGTTGGGCGAGCAGCGGGATTTCGAAGGCGCCGGGCACATCGAAGGTCTGCACCGCTGAGGCCGGCACGGCGTGGCGCCCGAACTCGGCGCGCATGGCGTGCAAGGCCTGGTCAACGATGTCGCGGTGCCAACTGGAGGCGATGACGGCGATGCGGGCGGGGGTGCTGGGCGGGGCAGTGGAAGTCATGGTGGGCTCGGTCAAGCCGCGCATTTTAGGAATCGGGCAAGGCCGGCCCTGTCGCCCAGGCTACTGTGGCCGCAGCACCTCGGCCACGCGCAGGCGCAGGGCGGGCAGCACCTCGGTCTCAAACCACGGGTTGCGCCGCAGCCACAGGTTGTTGCGCGGGCTGGGGTGGGGCAGGGGCCAGGCGATGCTGGCGTGGCGCGGCCAGGCGCGAACCGTGTCCGTCAGGCTGCCGCGCTGCGTGGGCAGGTGGTGGGCGATGGCGTATTGGCCTATGGCCAGGGTGAGCTGCAGGCGTTTCAAGCCGGCCAGCAGCGGGGCGCGCCAGGCCGGCGCACATTCGGGCCGCGGCGGCAAATCGCCCGAGCGGCCGGTGCCGGGGTAGCAAAAGCCCATGGGCAGCAGGGCCACCTGGCGCGGGTCGTAAAAGACCTCATGGCCTATGCCCAGCCAGGCGCGCAGGCGCTCGCCGCTGGCATCGTCGAAGGGCAGGCCACTGGCATGCACCTTGCGCCCCGGTGCCTGGCCGGCGATGAGGATGCGCGCGGCCGGGTGCGCCTGCAGCACCGGCCGCGGGCCCTGCGGCAGATGCGCCGCGCACAGGGTGCAGGCGCGCACCTCGGTGAGCAGGGCGTTGAACGATGGCATGCCGGTGTTGGGTGGTGGTGGGTGGCGTGCGGCGGTGGCCAGCGGTGGTGGCCAGCGGTGGTGGCAAGCGGTGGTGGTCTTGACGGTAGCACCTCGCCCGCCACACCCCGGCGCACCCCGCCGCGCAAGCGTTCACGCCACAATCTTTCATCGCCATTCGGCGTCAACCCCAAGGTGTACCCATGGTCAAGACCGTAAAGTCCATGCTCGACGAGGCCCTGTCTGAAGTCCTCACCCACAGCGTGGCGCAAGCACGCGAGTTGCATGGCCAGGCCGACGTGGTGTTTGTCGATCTGCGCGATCCGCGCGAGCTCGAACGCGAGGGCACCATCCCCGGGGCCTTTCATGCGCCGCGCGGCATGCTGGAGTTCTGGATCGATCCGGCCTCGCCCTATCACAAGCCGGTGTTGAACCAGGCCGGCAAGCGCTATGTGCTGTTCTGTGCCGGCGGCTGGCGCTCGGCCCTGGCCGCGCAGGTGATGCAGCAGATGGGTGTGGAAGGCGTCGGCCACATGGACGGCGGCTTCAAGGCCTGGCGCGAGGCCGGCGCACCCACCGGCACCCTGGCCCCGCGCGCAGCGCCCGCGCCCAAGCCAGCGCAGGGGGCTTGACATGGGCAGCGGCGTGGCGGGTGACCGTGGGCTCGTCGCCTCTATAAACAGCTTAGCCCTTGCCGTGTGGCAAGGCGTGGTGATGGTGTGGGCGGTGGTGTGGGCGATGGTGTGGATGAACCTGCGTGTGAGCGTGCGGGTGATGGTGTCGGCGACGGCCCTGGCGCTGATGCTGGCCACAGCCCTGGCCCTTTCGCCCGGCATCGCGCACGCCAAAGCCTTGCGCATCGCCAGCGCCTTCGATCCGCAGACCATGGACCCGCACGCCATGGCCCTGCTCTACAACTCGCGTGTGGTCTTTCAGATCTATGACAGCCTGGTCAACCGCGACGAGCAGTTCAGGCTGGAGCCGGCGCTGGCCTCATCCTGGCAAATGAGCAGCGCCACGAGCTGGCGTTTCACACTGCGCGGCGGGGTGAAGTTCCACGACGGCAGCGCCTTCAGCGCCGACGATGCGGTGTTCTCGATTGAGCGCGCCCTGGGCCCGAGCTCGCAGCGCGCCTTTGCGCTCAAGGGCCTGGTGCCGGTGAAGAAGCTCGACGAGCTGACGATTGAATTTCAGCTCGGCGCGCCCGATGCGGTGTGGCCCGAGAAGCTGGCCACCATCGGCATGATGAGCAAGGCCTGGGCGGCCAGGCATGGCGTCGAGAAGGCCCAGGATTTCAACGCCAAGCAAGAGACCTTTGCCATCCGCAATGCCAATGGCACGGGGCCTTACCGATTGCTCAGCTACCAGCCCGATGTGCGCGTGCAGCTCGAGCGCCATGGCGCCTGGTGGGGCAAGCAGGACAAGGGCGCCGAACAGCGCAACGGCAATGTCAGCAGCGTCAGCTTTGTCAGCATCAAATCCGATGCCACACGTCTGGCGGCACTGGCCTCGGGCGAGGTCGATCTGGTGCTGGACCCGCCGTTCCAGGATGTGACGCGGCTGATGGCCGAGGGCAAGATCACGCTGCAGTCCACGCCCAGCATGAGCACGCAGTACTTCACCTTCGATCAGGCGCGCGACGAGCTGCTGCACGGTGATGTCAAGACCAGGAACCCGTTCAAGGACAAACGCGTGCGCCTGGCCGTGGCGCATGCGCTCAACATCGAGCTCATCGTGCAAAAGGTGCTGCGTGGCCAGGGCACACCGGCGGGCTCTTTCGTGTCGCCTAGAGTGGACGGTTATGTGGCCGACATCGACAAGCGCATCGCCTACGACCCGGCGCGCGCCAAGGCCCTGCTGGCCCAGGCCGGCTACCCCGCGGGCTTTGCCGTGACGCTGGATTGCGTGAACGTGCACTACCGCGAGGCCGTGTGCCAGGCGGCCACCGCCATGCTGGCCCAGGTGGGGCTGAAAGTGGCGCTGCGCAGCTCACCCACCAACCAGTTCTTCCCCAAGCTGAGCCAGGGCACGGCCAGCTTCATCGAGTTTGGCTGGACCCCCACGCCCGACGCCTGGACCACGCTCAACGGCCTGTTCCGCACTTGGGACGCCACCGGCGGGGGCACCTTCAACGCCGGGCGCTACAGCAACCCACAGCTCGATGTGCTGATCGACGCCGTGCGCACCGAGCCCGACATCACCAAGCGCCGCGCCCGCGTCGGTGTGGCCCTGCGATTGATCAACGACGATCTGCCCTACATCCCGCTCTACCGCATGACGCTGAACTGGGCCATGGCCAAGAACGTCAGCCTGGTGCAGTGGCCGAATGACCTGCTGGAGTTGAGGTGGGTGCGGGTGAAGTGAGGCGGGTGCTTCAGTGAGGCCGGCACTTCACGCACTGACGATCCAGCCCTCCAGCGCATCCACCGAGGCCGGCAGCCCCCAGCCGGGCTGGCGCGCTGCCCAGGCGGCCTGCATCAGGCACAGCACGGCATCGAGCGCATCGCCACTGGCGTCGTCCACCAGGGCCTCGCGCTGGGCGGCGCGCAGGCGGGTGCGCAGTTGCAGCCGGGTGCGGCCTTGCTCCAGCGCGTCGACGATGTCCTTGCGTGCGATCAAGCGCTCGGCGTTTTGCTTGGCAGGGTCGTCGCTTTTGTAGGAACGCTGCCCAATCACTTCGCGTGCCAGCAGGCCGGGGTAGGCCTCCAGCGCGACGCGCTGACCGGGGCGCACGCGCTCGGCCACGGCCGTGGGCTCGCAGGCGGGCTCGAAGACGGGCCCGCAGGCGTCCTCGTAAGCGGCGGCCTGCGCTTCGGTCTCATGCGCCGGGCACCAGGCGCCGGCGGCCAGCAGCAGCGGCACGCCGGCATGCAGCATGTAGGCCACAGGCGGGTTGACCCACTTCATCGATGGGCTGGAGCCCGCCGGCCCATCGCAGGCGCGGTGGGCGAACTTGGCCCCCACGGGGCGGGCGTCGCAAAACGCCGCGAAGCTGTCGCGTATTTGAGGACGCGTCATTTGCGTGTAATGCACGATGCTGCCGCGCCAGTCGGTGGGCCAGCCCAGGTGCAGAAGCAGCTCGCGCGGCAGGCCAAAGGGCAGATCGAAGCCGCCGATCCAGTCCGGTGTGTCGATCAACCAGGCGCCAAAGCTTTCCAGCGATTCGAAGCGCTGCAGGCTCTGAAGCTGCAGCGCCGCGCCACTGCAGCGGCCGACTGCCGCCACGATGGCCTTGCGCCGGCTGGGGCTGCTGGAAAAATCAACGCCCATGAGTGGTGTGTCGCTGCGCGTGGCCATCAGCCCAGCGCCAGCGCGATCACGCCGCCCGCGATGCAGGCCGCGCCCATCAGGCGGAAACCCCGATCGGCCTCGCCCAAAAGCTTGCCGCCCAGCAGGGCCGCAAACAGCATCGACACCTCGCGCGCCGGTGCCACATGCGACAGCGGCGCCATCTGCACCGCATACAGCACCAGCACATAGCCCAGCGGGCTGACAGCGGCCAGCAGCAGAGCGGGCTTCCACTGCAACTTGAGATCACGCATGAAGCCCGCACGGTCGCTCAGTGCGCCCGGCAGCATGAAGGGGATCCGCAGGATGTTGCCCATCCAATCGACCAGGACGGGTGAGATCAACAACAGCTTGACGGCATAACCATCTATCAAGGTGTACAGGGCAATCAACACCCCCGTGGCCGCACCCCAGGCAACACCGGCGCGCACCCGCGCCGTCTGCTCGGCGCCATGCGCGGTGGACCACAGCCGCGGCCCGCCAGCGATCAGGAACACACCGCCGGTGACGGCCAGCACGCCGGCCACGCCGGTGGCGCCCAAGGTCTCGCCCAACAGCGCCACCGCGCCAAACGCCGTGATCAGTGGCCCCGTGCCGCGCGCCACCGGGTAGACCACGGTCAGGTCGGCGGCACGGTAGCCGGCCAACAGCACATTGAAGTAGGCCAGGTGCGCAATGCCGCTGGCCAGCACCACCCACCATTCGGTGGCGCCCCAAAGCGGCACCTCGCGCCACGCAAACCACAGGCCCAAAGGCGACCACAGCAGCACGATCATCAGCGCGCCCATAAGCACAAAGTGCCTGCCGCCGCCGGTCTTCTTGGCCACGATGTTCCAGCCGGCGTGCAGCAGCGCGGCGACAAGGACCAGGGCGATGGCGGTCAGGGGCATGGCGGGATTGTCGCCAGCGCCGCGTCGGCGGCTAAAGTGGGGCGCTGTTCAACAGCCTTCGCAAGACCATGAGCAATCCCGAACTGGTGCAGGTGTTGCGCGGCGAGGCGGTGGAGTCGGTGCACCGCGGCGCGCTGGCCATCGTCGATGCCGATGGTGTGATCGCGCTTAAGCTGGGCGATGTCGAGCGGCCCATCTTTCCGCGCTCTGCCTGCAAGGTGCTGCAGGCGCTGCCGCTGGTGGAAAGCGGCGCGGCCGATGCCTTCGGCCTGAACGACGACGAGCTGGCCCTGGCCTGCGCCTCGCACGGCGGCGAGCCGCGCCACGTGGCCGCGGCGGCAGCGATGTTGGCCAAGGCCGGTTTGAGCGCAGCGGCGCTGGAGTGCGGCGCGCATTGGCCCAGCTTCGACGGCGCGCTGAAAGACTTGGCCCGCGAAGGGCGCGAGCCCAGCGCGCTGCACAACAACTGCTCGGGCAAGCACGCCGGCTTTGTGTGCCTGGGCTGCATGCTGGCGCGCGGGCAGGGCGCCGAGGCGTCGATGGCGCCGGCCGATTTCGTGCGCGGCTATTTGCAGCCAGGGCATGCGGTGATGCGCGAAGTGACGGCCTCGCTGCAAAGCACCACGGGTGCCGATCTGGCCAAGGCGCCAGTGGGCACCGATGGCTGCTCGATCCCCACCTTTGGCATTGCGCTGCGATCGCTGGCTTTGGCGTTTGCGCGGGTCGGCACGGGCGTGGGCCTGCGCCCAGGCCAGGCCCGCGCCGCGCGCCGGCTGCGTGAGGCGGTGGCGCGCTCGCCCTACTTTGTGGCCGGCAGCGGCCGCTTTGACACCCGCGTGATGGAGCGCCTGGGTGAGCGCGTGTTCTGCAAAGTGGGCGCCGAGGGCGTGTACTGCGCCGCCCTGCCCGAGGCCGGCCTGGGCGTGGCCATCAAGATAGACGATGGCAACAACGCCCGCGCTGCCGAGGTGGTGATGGCCGCGGTGATCGAAGCCCGGGTTGGGCTCGATGACGCCGAGCAGGTGTTCATGCGCGGCTTCAGCGATACCCGCCAGCACAACTGGAACGGCATCCATGTGGCCACGCTGCGTGCCGCCGCGGCGCTGCGCCAAGGCGTGGCCGCGGCCGCACCGGGCTGAGCCCCAAGGCGAGGCCGCGGCCGCACCGGGCTGAGCCGCCTCGACACTCGTCCCCCATTTCCCATTCCCATTTCCCAATCCGTCGCACCGAATTTTTTTTGAAGGCCCGACCATGATCACCTTGCACCATTGCCAGAACGCTCGCTCATTTCGCACGCTATGGATGCTGGAGGAAGTGGGCGTCCCCTATGAGCTCAAGATCTGGCCCTTCCCACCGCGGGCCAAGGACAAGCGCTACTTCGAGATCAACCCGCTGGGCACGATCCCGACCCTGCTCGATGGCGACAGCACCATGACCGAGTCCGCCGCGACCTGCCAGTTTCTGGCCGCACGCTACTCGCCGGGCGTGTGCGATGTGGGTGTGGATGAGCCGGATTTCGCCGCCTACCTGAACTTTCTGCACCAAGGCGAGGCCACGCTCACCTTCCCGCAGACCCTGGTGCTGCGCTATGCCCACTTCGAGCCGCCCGAGCGCCGCCAGCCGCAGGTGGCCGAGGCCTATGCCAAGTGGTTTCTGGCACGGCTCAAACCCCTGGGGCCGCGCATGGATTCGCGTGAGTTCGTCTGCGCCGGGCGCTTCACCGCCGCCGATGTGTCTGTCGCCTACGCCCTTCAGTTAGGCGAGACGCTCAAGCTGCAGGGCGAGTACCCACCCTCGGTGCTGGCCTACTGGCAACGCATGCAGCAGCGGCCGGCCTTTGTGCGCGCCAAGGCGGCCCAGCACGACGCCGCCATCGCCCAGGGCGTGTCGCCGAAGTCGGCCGTTGGAGACTGATCGCCCATGGCCACTCTCAAGTCAAAACTGAACGTCCGGGGCGAGGACTTCAAGGCCAATGCCACGGCCATGCTGGCCCTGGTCGATGAGCTGCAGGCCACTTTGCTGCGCATCGTTGAAGGCGGTGGCGACAAGGCCCGCGCCAAGCACCTGGCGCGCGGCAAGCTGCTGCCGCGCGAACGCGTCGAGCGCCTAATCGACCCGGACACGCCTTTTCTGGAGATTGGCGCCCTGGCAGCGCTGCACATGTACCCCGAGAAAGACGGCAGCGACGCCGCCCCCGGCGCCGGCATGATCGCCGGCATCGGACGGGTCTCGGGGGTGGATTGCGTCATCGTCTGCAATGACGCCACGGTCAAGGGCGGCACCTACTACCCGATGACGGTGAAGAAGCATTTGCGCGCGCAAGAGATCGCCCAGCAAAACCGCCTGCCCTGCATCTATCTGGTCGATTCCGGTGGTGCCAATTTGCCCAACCAGGACGATGTCTTCCCCGACCGCGAGCACTTTGGCCGCATCTTCTTCAACCAGGCCAACCTCTCGGCCCAGGGGATACCGCAAATCGCCGTGGTCATGGGCTCGTGCACGGCGGGCGGTGCCTACATGCCGGCGATGAGTGACGAGACCATCATCGTCAAGAACCAGGGCACGATCTTCCTGGCCGGGCCGCCGCTGGTCAAGGCCGCGATCGGCGAGATCGTCAGTGCCGAAGACCTGGGCGGTGGCGATGTGCACACGCGCCTCTCAGGCGTGGCCGATCACCTGGCCGAGAACGACCTGCACGCCCTGGCTTTGGCACGCGCGGCGGTGGCCAAGCTCAACTGGCGCAAGCCCAATCAGATGCTGCTGCAGCCGCCGCGGCCGCCGGCCTTTGATGCGGCCGAGTTGAACGGCATCATCCCCAGCGATGCGCGCAAGCCCTATGACGTGCGCGAGATCATTGCGCGCCTCGTCGATGGCAGCGAGTTCGATGAATTCAAGGCGCGCTACGGCACCACCCTGGTCACCGGCTTTGCCCACATCGAGGGCATGCCGGTGGGCTTTGTGGCCAACAACGGCGTGCTCTACAGCGAGAGCGCGATGAAGGCCGCGCACTTCATCGAGCTGTGCTGCCAGCGCCGTATTCCGCTGGTCTTTTTGCAGAACATCACCGGCTTCATGGTCGGCCAGAAGTACGAGGCCGAGGGCATCGCCAAGCATGGCGCCAAGATGGTCACCGCCGTGGCCACGGCCACCGTGCCCAAATTCACCGTCATCATTGGCGGCAGCTTTGGCGCCGGCAACTACGGCATGTGCGGCCGTGCCTACTCACCCCGCATGCTATGGATGTGGCCCAACGCGCGCATTGGCGTGATGGGCGGCGAGCAGGCCGCCAGCGTGCTGGCCACCGTGAAGCGCGATGGCATCGAAGCCCGAGGTGCGAGCTGGAGCGCCGATGAGGAGCAGGCCTTCAAGCAGCCCATCCTCGATCAATTTGCCCACCAGGCCCACCCCTATTTCGCCAGCGCCCGCCTGTGGGACGACGGCGTCATCGCCCCGGCCGATACCCGCCGCGTGCTGGCCCTGGGCTTGAGCGCCAGCCTGAACGCCGTGATCCCGGAAACGCCGCGCTTCGGGGTGTTCAGGATGTGACGCAAGATGTGTCTCACTTTCGAACCTGATGCACATCATGCGCACCAACATTGACATTGATGACGAGCTCATGGCCAAGGTGCTGAGTGCCGGGCCCCACAAGACCAAGAAGGAAGCGGTGGAGGCCGGCCTGAAGTTGCAGCCGTGGTCGTCGCTGACAGCAGTGTCTGGATCGACTACTTCAAGGGCGTCGTCAATCCGACCAGTGTGGAACTGGGGCGCCTGTTGCTCGCCGCGCACACCCGCATCGTCGTGCCCGATCTGGTGCTGTTCGAAGTGCTCAGAGCGCCCCCAGGCCGACGACATACGTCGTCCGCCCCCCGAGGGGGTGAGCAAACTTGGGAGCGGCCCTGCGTTTGCTCATGAGGCTTTCGCCATGAACGTGACTACCTGCAGGCCAGGTCGCTGATGCTCACGCTGTCGGTGGAGGACGCGAGCAACGCCGCGATGGCCTTGGCGGCGGCGCAGCATCACCGGGCCCTGCGTGCCCAGGGCGTCACCCTGCGTGGCGCCATCGATGTGCTTGTCGCCGCCTTTTGCATCGAGCGGAACTATCTCCTGCTGCACCGCGACCGCGACTTCCCGAGCTTTGAGCGCTTGCGCGGCCTGCGCCGCTGGCACCACTGAATCCACCGCCATGGACACCCTCTACACCACCCCCGAACACGAGCTGCTGCGCGAGCAGATCGCGCGCTTCATTGCCCGCGAAGTCGAGCCCCATGCCCTGGCCTGGGAAGAGCAAGGCTTCACCCCGCGCGAGGTGTTGCGCAAGATGGGCGACGCCGGCCTCTTGGGCCTGATGTACGAGCCGCAGTACGGCGGCGCGGGCGCCGATGCCATGGCCAATCTCGTGTTTGCCGAGGCGCTGTCGCAATCCACCTTCGGCGGCTTCATCATCACCGTGCTGGTGCACACCGACATGGCCAGCCCGCACCTGCACCACGCCGGCACGCCCGAGCAGAAGGCGCGCTGGCTGCCGGGCATCACCAGCGGTCGCAGCATCGCCGCGGTGGCCATCACCGAGCCCGGCGCGGGCTCGGACGTGGCCGGGCTGCGCACCAGCGCCAAGCGCGTGTCGGGCGATGGCCAGGGTGGCGGTGGAGACGCTGGCGGCGAGCACTGGCTGCTCAATGGCAGCAAGCTCTTCATCACCAATGGCGTGCACGCCGACCTGTACTTTGTGGCCGCACGCACCGGCTCGGCGCGTCACGCCATCACCATCTTCGCGGTCGAGAAAGGCACGCCGGGCTTTCGCGTCGGCCGCACGCTGGACAAGACCGGCTGGCTCAGCTCGGACACCGCCGAGCTCTACTTCGAAGACTGCCGCATCCCGGCGGCCAATGTCCTGGGCGAGGTCGACCGAGGCTTTTATTCGGTAATGAAAAACTTCCAGACCGAGCGCATCGCCCTGGCCGCCTTGGCTGTGGGCCACTGCACGCAGGCGCTGAAGATCACCCTGGACCAGGTGCGCCAGCGCCAGGCCTTTGGCGCGCCGCTGTGGGACAAGCAAAGCATCCGCCACCGCCTGGCCATGTTGGATGCCAAGACGCGCGCCGCGCGCCAGTACCTCTACCACTGCGCCTGGCGCGTGACGCAGTTGCATGATGTGGTGCAGGATGTGTCGCTGCTCAAGGCGCTGACCGGCGAGCTGGTGAACGAGGTCACGCAGACCTGCCAGCAGTTCCACGGCGGCATGGGCTATATGCGTGGCCACCCGATTGAGAGGCTATGGCGCGACGGCCGCATCCTGGCCATTGGCGGCGGCGCGACTGAAGTGATGCTCGATGAGGCGGCCAAACGCTATTGACGCGTGCGCCTGGCCTGGCCCCCATCTCACCACGCTGTGGGCCCATCAAGCCGACTGAGACCTTGTCAACCGCGTTGCCAACCCGCCAAGGTGAACCCCCATGGACCTCAGCACCCTCGACCCAGCCAAGCTCGACACCACCCACCTGCTGGCCATCGCCGCCTCGCTGGGCTGGGCCAGCGGGCTGCGTCTTTACGCCGTGGTGTTTCTCACCGGCCTGGCCGGTTTCCTGGGCTGGGTGCCGCTGCCCTCGGGCCTGAAATTGCTGGAGAACCCGGTGGTCATGGGCGCCAGTGGCCTGATGCTGGCGCTGGAGTTTCTGGCCGACAAGATCCCCGGCCTGGATTCGATCTGGGACGGCCTGCACACGGTGATCCGCATCCCTGCCGGCGCGGCGCTGGCGGCCAGTGTGTTCGGCGGTGAACATGCCGCCTGGGCCACGGTGGCCGGCCTGATGGGCGGCACCCTGGCCGCCACCAGCCATGTCGCCAAGGCCACCACGCGGGCGGCGGCCAACACCTCGCCCGAGCCGTTTTCCAACATCGCGCTGTCACTGGCTGGCGACGCCGTCGTGCCGGCCATGCTGTGGGCGGCCTGGAATGAGCCGCTGTGGTTCTTTGTGGCCCTGGGCCTGGCCGTGGCGGCGATGTTGACGGTGACTTTTGTGCTGTTCAAGTTCCTGCGTGCCGTGCTGCGGCGTTGGCGCGGCGTGTTCGCGGTGGCTCCAGTGTCCACATGAGCCCCTGCGGCCGCCCTAAGGGCGAATCCCTGAATGCCAAGCATGAAGGTAGCCCCGTGAGCCTGTGGCCGCGCCTGCTGTTGGCGGTGACGCTGGCCGCGGCGCTGGGCCACGGCCGGGCGCAGGTGACTGCGCAGATTCCGCCACAGGCGCCACCGCACGCGCTGCAACCCGCACCAACACACTCGCCACCACAAGCGCCACCACAAGCGCCGGCCCCCGCAAGTCCAAACCCCGCCGAGCCCATTGCCCTGGACCTGCGCGAAGCCGTCCACCGCATCGAGGTGCGCGTCAATGACATGTTCGGCCGCGAAGCGTCGCGGCGCATTCCCATCACCGTGTTCCGCCCGCCGGGCGATGGCCCGCACCCGCTGATCATCCTCAGCCATGGCCGTGCGCCCGCCGAGCAGCGTGCGCAGCAGGGGCGGCAGCGTTTTGAACACACGGCCCGCTATCTGGTGAGCCTGGGCTTTGTGGTGCTGGTGCCCACCCGCGTGGGCTATGGCGAGACCTATGGCGATTTCGACCCCGAACAGGGCGGCGGCTGCCAGGTGATGCGGCTGGAGCCCGCCGCCGCCGCGGCCTCGGATCAGGTGCTGGCCGCACTCGAACATGCGCGCAGCCTGCCCTTTGTGGACACCACACGTTGGCTGGCGGTCGGCATCTCCGTGGGGGGCTTCACCAGCCTGGCCGTGGCCGCGCGCCAGCCGCCGGGGCTGGTGGGCTCCATCAACTTTGCCGGCGGCATCGGTGGCGACCCACTGCGCCGCCAGGGAGAGCCCTGCCGCCCCGCGGCCCTGCAGTCACTCTGGAAGGCCCAGGCCAGCACGGCCAAAGTGCCTACGCTGTGGCTGTATTGGGCCAACGACAAGTATTGGGGTGATGAGCATCCCAGGCGTTGGCACCAGGCCTGGCTGGACGGCGGCGGCAGCGCTGAATTTCATAGCCTGCCCGCAGTGGGTGCCGATGGCCACAGCGGCATGGGCATAGACATGAACACCTGGACTCCCGTGGTCGAAGCCTACCTGGCCAGTGTCGGCTTGATTGGCCGGTCAGGCCAGGTGGCGCGGCCCAGCCCCACGGCCTTCGCCGAAGTCACCCAAACCGACAAAGTGCCCATCACGGCCGCCAACCGCGAGACCGTTTACCAACGCTTCCTGCGCTCGCCGATGCCGCGCGCTTTTGCCATCGGGCCGCGCGGCCAGTCCGGCTGGGCCAGCGGTGATTGGGCGATGGGCCGGGCCCTGGGCTTTTGCCAGCGCCTGGGCCAGGCCTGCAAGCTGTACGCGGTAGACGATGATGTGGTGTGGGTGCCATGACGCCCGTCCCATGACCCCAGGCCTATGACCCCCGGCGCGCACGCCACTCACCCGTCATCCTCCACTCAACGCCATGTTCACAAAAATACTGATCGCCAACCGCGGCGAAATCGCCTGCCGCGTGGCCGCCACGGCGCGCCGCCTGGGCATACGCACGGTGGCGGTGTACTCCGACGCCGATGCCAAGGCCTTGCATGTGCAAGCCTGCGACGAGGCCGTGCACATCGGCGGCAACGCCCCGCGCGACAGCTACCTGCGTGCCCAGCGCATCCTCGAAGTGGCCCTGGCCAGCGGCGCCCAGGCGGTGCACCCGGGCTACGGTTTCCTGAGCGAGAACGAGGCCTTCGCCCAGGCCTGCACTGACGCCGGCATCGCCTTCATCGGCCCGCCGCCCGCGGCCATCGCCGCCATGGGCAGCAAATCCGCCGCCAAGGCGCTGATGGAGCGCGCCGGCGTGCCCCTGGTGCCGGGCTACCACGGCGACAACAACGACGCCGCTTTTCTGGCCGAAAAGGCCCAGCGCATCGGCTACCCCGTGCTGATCAAGGCCAGTGCCGGCGGTGGCGGCAAGGGCATGCGCCGGGTGGATCGGGCGGAAGACTTTGCTGCGGCATTGGCCTCATGCCAGCGCGAGGCGCAGTCCAGCTTTGGCGATCAGCATGTGTTGGTTGAGCGTTATGTGACACGCCCACGGCACATCGAGATTCAGGTCTTTGGCGACACCCAGGGCGACTGCGTCTACCTCTTCGAGCGTGATTGCTCGGTGCAGCGCCGCCACCAAAAGGTGCTGGAGGAAGCCCCCGCGCCGGGCATGTCGCCCGGGCGCCGCGCCGAGATGGGCGCGGCGGCGGTGGCGGCGGCACGCGCCGTGGGCTATGTTGGCGCCGGCACGGTGGAATTTATTGCCGAGCCCACGGCCGATGGCGACCTGCGCTTTTTCTTCATGGAGATGAACACGCGGCTGCAGGTGGAGCACCCCGTCACCGAGGCCATCACCGGGCTCGATCTGGTGGAGTGGCAACTGCGCGTGGCCGCCGGCCAGCCGCTGCCGCTGCGCCAGGAGCAGTTGGCCATCCACGGCCACGCCATCGAGGCGCGCATCTGCGCCGAGAACCCCGACGCGGGCTTCCTGCCGGCCACCGGCCGCATGGATGTGCTGCGCTGGCCGGCGCATGCCAGTTTCCAGCGCGCCGCCCACGAGAGCGGCGTTCGCGTCGATGCCGGTGTGCGCCAGGGCGATGCCATCGGCCCGCACTACGACTCGATGATCGCCAAGCTCATCGTCTGGGGTGCCACGCGCGAAGAGGCCCTGGCCCGGCTGGGCGCGGCGCTGGCGCAGACCCACATCGTTGGCCTGCACACCAATGTGGCCCTGCTGCGGCGCATCGTCGCCAGCGACAGTTTTGCCAAGGCCGATCTGGACACGGCCCTGATCGAACGCGAGCGCACTGTCTTGCTCGATCAGCCGCCGCTGGCGCTGGAGCTGGCCGCCGCCGGTGTCGTGGCCCATGCCCTGGCCGCTGAGGCGGCGCTGCAGGGCGACGACCCCTGGTCGCGGCGCGACGGCTGGCGCCTGCACGGCGGTGCGCGCCGGCACTTCGACATCGAGCACGATGGCCGTCACCACGGCGTGGCCTTGCAGCGCCTGCGCGACCACAGCCTGCAGTTGCACATCGGCCAGCGGCACTGGGCCTTCAGTGCCACGGCGCTGGATGCCGAGCGGCACGACATCGTCCTGGGTGAACGTCGGGTCAAGCTAACAACTTATGTGCAAGGTGAGCGCGTGGCGGTGTTCGCGCCCGAGGCCAGCATCGTCGTGCACGAGGTCGATCTCATCGCCCATGCCGGCGATGGCGCCCAGGAAGGCGGCCGCCTGACCGCGCCCATGCCCGGCAAGGTGATCGCCATCCTGGTGCAAGTGGGCCAGGCGGTCGAGGCCGGGCAGGCCGTGGCGGTGATGGAGGCGATGAAGATGGAGCACACCCTGAACGCGCCGCGCGATGGCGTGGTGGGCGAGGTGATGTTCGCCGTGGGCGATCAGGTGCCTGAGGGGGCTGAGCTGCTGCGGCTGGAGGCGCTGCAAGCCGCCACATAGACTGCGGGCCCTGCGGGCCCTGTGGGCCTCGTCGGCCCCGTGGGCCATGCGCCGCGCCGCAAGGGCGCGATCAAAACTGCCTTAACCCGGATGCCACCAGCGCGAGATCCACTGCCGCGCGCGCCCGGCAAAGGCCTGCCGGCTGACCAGATCGGCGGGGCGTGTGAGCTGGCTGAAGCCGGTGGTGCTGGGCCCCCATTCACTCGGGCTGGGTTCCTGCCCTGCCGGCCCGGGCTGGGCCGCAGCAGCCTTCGCCTGCCGAAACTGCAGCGCCAATTGCGCCAGTTCGCTGCCCTGGAAGGCATCGCACACCAGCAGCACATCGCGTGCGTAGCGCGGGGTGCGAATCATCTGCTCGATGTCGATGCCCTGTCCGATCTCATGCAGCAGCAGCACGTGAATGCGTGTGGCCACTTGCAAACCACTGGCGGTATCGGGCATGGCGGGCTTCCTCGGACAGACCTGCCGCGATTCTGAAACGAAGCGGCGCGGCGCGCATCCCCCACGAAGATGAACCCATCCCTGCCCGCGCTGTGCTGGCTATAGTGGCCGGCCGTGCTGGCCTGCCAGTACCCATCGCTTGCCCATCTACTGCTGATGGCCTGCAGATTGCCAGCAGATCGCCTGCTGATGGTCTACAGATCGCCTGCAGATCGCAAGGCTTTTTTGCGCCCACGAATGAATCCTCACGCTGACATCACCACTGCATTGATCGGCCCCGCATGGATCGCCCCTGAGGTGACCGCTGTTGAGGCGGCCGGCCCAGCGCTGCCCGATACGGCGCCAGCGCAAGCGCCGCGCCCCGAAGGCTTCATGCGCGTGGCAGCAGTGCTCGCCCAGGCCGGCCATGCCCACACGCCGCTGTGGCTCGACACCGCCGCCCGCACCAGCCTGGAGGCCGCCGAGCTGCTGGGCGTGCACATCGGCCAGATTGCCAAGAGCGTGATCTTCAAGCGCCGCGCCGATGCCGCCGCCGTGCTGGTGGTGGCCTCGGGCGACAGGCGCGTGGATGAGAAGAAGGTGGCCGCCCTGGTGGGCGCCATCGGCCGCGCCGATGTCGACTTCGTCAAAGCCAGCACCGGCTTTTCCATAGGCGGCGTGTCGCCGGTGGCGCAGCTCACGGCGCCCGTGGTGTTGATCGACCGCGAGCTGTTCCGCTTCGAGGCCCTGTGGGCGGCGGCGGGCCATCCCAATGGGGTGTTTCAACTGGCGCCGCAGGAGCTGGTGGCCTTGACCCAGGCGCCGGTGGTGGATGTGGTGATGGACGCGGCACCCGCAGCACAGCCCGCACCCGCACCCGCAGCCTCGCCATGAGCACAGCGGTCACAGCGGGCGTGCCCAGCCCCTGCATCAACGTGTGCCGCATGAATGACGGCAGCGGCCTGTGTGAGGGCTGCCTGCGCACGCTCGATGAAATTGCTGCCTGGGGCGGCCTGGACGACACCCGCAAGCGCGCGGTGCTGGTCGAGCTGCGGCTGCGACAACAGCGCTGGCGCGAGGCGCAGCAAGGCGCCGCGGCATTGGCGTGGGCGTCGGCGCCGCCCGCCGCGCCCACCTGAGCACCCACCCCAAGCCCTCACCGCTTCCCCCCAAGCAGAGCCACCCCATGAAAGTCATCACCTTCTGGTTCGATGTCATCTCGCCCTATGCCTGGCTGGCCTTCGAGCGCCTGCCGCAGGCGCTGGCCGGCCTGAGCCACACGGTGGACTACCGCCCGGTGTTGTTTGCCGGCCTGCTGCAGGCCTGGCAGCATAAAGGCCCGGCCGAGATCGCCCCCAAGCGCGCCTGGACCTACCGCCAGGTGGCCTGGCTGGCGCAGCAGCAAGGCACGCCGCTGCATTTGCCCCAGCCCCACCCCTTCAACCCACTGGCGCTGCAGCGCCTGGCCCTGGCCTGCGCGCCGGCCGGTGGCCTGCCTAACCGCCGGGTCGTGGAGACACTGTTTCGCCATGTCTGGTGCCGTGGCGGCGCCGACCCGAACGAGCCGGTGGCGCTGGCCGCACTGCATGAAGCCCTGGCGCCGCAGCGCGACCCGCGTGGCGATGAGGTCAAGGCCGAGCTGCGCGCCAGCACCGAGCAGGCCCTGGCGCAGGGCATCTTTGGCGTGCCGACCATGGCCTGCGAGGGCCGTGCCTTCTGGGGCCAGGATGCGCTGCCCATGCTGCGCGCGGCCATGCAAGGCGACGCCTGGTTCGACGGGCCGGAGTGGGACGCCGCGGCTGTGCAACCGGACGGCATAAAGCGCGTTTGACGCGGCCACCACCGCCACCACCGCCACCGCCACCGCCACCGCCACCACCGCCACCGCCACCGCCACCCCGACCCCGACCCCGACCCCGACCCCGACCCCCCCCCGCCCGCCCGCCAGATGACCGATTTTTTCCAACTGCTGCTCTCGGGCGTGGCCACTGGCAGCATCTACGCCCTGGCCGCACTGGGCTTCACCTTGCTGTGGCAGGCCTCGGGCACCATCAACTTCGCCCAGGGCGAATTTGTCATGCTGCCGGCCTTTGCCATGGTGGGCTTTGGCCTGGCGGGTGCGCCGCTGCCGCTGGCCTTCGCCCTGACCTGCATCCTGGCCGTGTTTGTGCTGGGTTATGCCTTCAAGCGCGGCATCGTCGATCCGCTGCTGCGCTTTGGCATGATGCCCATCGTCGTGGCCACCATCGGCCTGTCGATTGCCGCGCGCAATGGCGTGCGCGCCGGCTACAGCGCCGAGGCCCATCCCTTCCCCGGGTTGTTTGCCGACAAGCTGTTCAACATCGCCGGTGTCACCGTCACCCTGGCCGATGTCGGCACCCTGGCGCTGGCCCTCGCCCTGGTCTTGGGCACGCAGGCTTTTCTGGCCAAAACCGTGACTGGCCGGGCCATGCAGGCGGTGGCGCAAAACACCGAGAGCGCCACGGTGCTGGGCATCGATGTGCCGCGCATGGTGTTCTACACCTTCGCCATCAATGCCGTGCTGGCCTGCGCCGCGGCGCTGCTGGTCACGCCCACCTACCTGGCCAAGTTTGATATGGGCGAGGGCCTGGGCAACAAGGCCTTCTTCGCGGCCATCATCGGCGGCTTCAACAACTCGCGCGGCGCGCTGCTGGGCGGGGTCATCGTCGGTGTGGCCGAGAACCTGGCCGCGGCCTACATCTCGCCGGCCTACAAAGACGCCGTGGCCTTGGTGCTCTTCATGGGCGTGATCCTGTTCAAGCCCCAGGGCCTGCTGGGCCAAAAGCTCGAGCGCAAGGTGTGAGGGCGGCGATGATGAAACCACGCCTGCCACTCATCCTCACCGGCGCCATCCTGCTCTTGCTGCTGGCCGTGCCGCCGCTGCTCAAGAGCTACGGCGTCTACCTCTTCAGCTATTGGCTGGTGTTCGTCATCGCCACCATGGGCCTGAACCTAACCATTGGCTACGCCGGACAAAAATCCTTGGGCCATGCGGCATTTTTTGGCATCGGCGCCTACACCGTGGCCATCCTGATGAAGGCCGGCATCAGCTTCTGGCTGGGCCTGCCTTTGGCCATGGCCGGCTGCTTTGTGATTGGCCTGGGCCTGGGATTCCCGGCACTGCGTGTGCAGGCGATTTACCTGGCCTTTGCCACCCTGGGCTTCAACACCGCGGTGTGGCTGGTGATGCGCAATGAGGAGTGGCTCACCGGCGGCACCTTCGGCATCAACAACATCGCCCGGCCCTCCATCTTCGGCTTTAGCCTGGACGGGGCTTTGGCCTACTACTACTTCACCCTGGGCGTGGCCACCCTGCTGGGCGCCTTGCTCTTTGGCCTGCTGCGCTCGCCCTGGGGCAAAGCCTTCACGGCGCTGCGCGACAACCCCATACGGGCCGAATCGCTGGGCATCAACATCCAGCGCTACACCCTGCTGGCCTTTGCCATCGGCGCGGTCTATGCCGGCGCGGCCGGCGCGCTGTTCGCCTGCCTGGTGCAGTTCATCGAGCCCGCGCCCTTCACCGTGGGCGCTTCGATCATGATGTATTTGATGGTCGTGGTGGGCGGGCCGGGCTACTTCTTCGGGCCGCTGCTGGGCAGCGCCGTGGGGGTGTTGCTGCCCGAATGGCTGCGCTTTGCGCAGGGCTGGTATTTGTTCGTCTTCGGCACCGCGGTGGTGCTGCTCATGCTGTGGCTGCCTGATGGGCTGCTGAGCATTCCAGACCGCCTGAAGGCCAAGCGCCAGGCGCGCCAGGCCAATGCCGCGCGGGCAGCTGCAGCGGCGGCGCTGAGGCCACAGGCCGGGGGCCAGGCCTGATGAGCGGCCCTGTGCTCAAGGTCAGCGGCTTGAGGAAAGCCTATGGCGCGATCCAGGCCGTGGACGATGTTTCCTTCGAGGTGTTGCCGGGCGAGATCTTTGGCGTCATCGGGCCCAACGGCTCGGGCAAGACGACGATGTTCAACAGCGTGCTCGGCCAGATCGAGCCCGACGCCGGCCGCATCGAGTTGAACGGCCAGGACATCACCGATGTCAGCCCGCAGCAGCTCAACCTGCTGGGCGTGGGCCGCACCTTCCAGACCCTGCAGGTCTTCGGCAAGATGAGCGTGCGCGATAACCTCATCGTCGCCGCGCAAGAGCATCAGGGCACGATGTGGAGCCGCATGTTCGCGCCCGGTGATTCCGGCCTGGGCGCCAAGGCCGACGCGCTGTTGCAGCAGTTCCGCATCGGCCATGTCGCCGACAAGAAGGCCGGCGAGCTGAGCTACGGCCAGCAAAAGCTGGTCGACATCGCCATGGCCTTCATGAGCGAGCCGGGTCTGGTGTTGCTGGATGAGCCGTGCGCCGGCGTCAACCCCAGCCTGGTGGGCGGCATCAGCATGCTGCTGAAGGCGCTGAACCAGCGCCGTGGCGACCACGGCAGCGCGCATCGCGGCAAGGCAGCCAGCTTCGTCGTCATCGAGCACAACATGGATTTCGTCATGGGCCTGTGCCACCGCATCATGGTGATGGTCGAAGGCCGTGTCCTGGCCATCGGTACGCCGGCCGAGATCCGCGCCAACAAGGCCGTGCTCGACGCCTATCTGGGCAACTGAGATGGCCGAGACCCCGATGATCGAGTTCGATGATGTCGTCGCCGGCTATGGCGAATTCATGATCCTGAACAACTTGAGCCTGCAGGCCAAGGCCGGCAAGATCACCCTGCTGCTGGGGCCCAATGGCGCGGGCAAATCCACCGTGCTCAAGGCGCTGTTCGGTCTGCTCAAAGTGCGCCAGGGCCGCATCCGCCTGAATGGCCTGGACATCACCGGCACCGGCGCCAAGCAGTTGCTCACCCAACACCGCATTGCCTTTGTGCCCCAGGGCCGCAATCTCTTCGGTCAGCTCTCGGTGATCGAAAACCTTGAGCTCGGCGGCATCACCCTGGGCATGAAGACCACGCGCGAGCGCATCCCCGAGGTGCTCACACTCTTCCC
>JAYSSS010000091.1:0-30784 GCA_043720415.1 Ideonella sp. | reverse complement strand
CACCGTCGCAGCATCGCCCGGTTCGCATCACCTGATCGATCACAAAAGAAAAAGCTCATTCAGATTGACGAAGGCGACCATATGAGGAGCCTGTCGGGCTTTGGGTCGGGCCCGCGAACCAAAGCCCGACAGGCTCCTGGGCGATGGCGCCGCCATAAAACGCCGCCGCACCGCCATCGGCCAGGGCGCGGAAGGTGCCGGCCAGAGCGGGCGACTTGAGCAGCGTGCCTTGGGCCTTGGCCGTGCCATCGGCATTGAGGAAATAGGCCTTGGAATCCGGGTCGCGCGCCAGCCCAGCGGCCGAGCCGGCCACCGAGGCAAACATGCGCGGGCTGATCCTGAAGCCCTCATCGGCGATCTTGATGGCGGGATCGAACAGCTCCTTCCAGCTCAGCTTGCCGCCCTCTTTGTGTGCTGCGTCGAGCATGTGCACCACGCCCGGCGTGCCTATGGACCGGCCGGATGAGCGCGCATTGGGCAGCGGCGTGGTCTGCTGCGCAGCGCTGATGTGGCGCAGGTAGTTCTCGGTGGCGGCGGCGGGCGCCGTCTCGCGGCCATCGTAGGCAGTGAGCGCTTTGGTCGCCGCGTTGTAGCTCAGCATGAAGGCGCCGCCGCCGATGCCCGAGGATTGCGGCTTGACGATGTTGAGCACCATCTGCACCGCCACCGCAGCGTCCACCGCCGTGCCGCCTTTTTTCAACACATCGCAGCCGGCCTTGGTGGCCAAGGGGTTGTTGGCCACCACCATGAAGCTGCGCGCCGTGGTCACCGCCTTGCTGGCAAAGCCGGTGGCGATCTCGGGGGCGCCGTTCTCGCCCGGCGTGCCCGGGTTGTAGACCTGGCCCGTGGCCGAGGTCTGCAGGCAGGCGTTCTCGGCGATGGCGTCCGGGCCACCACCGCCGCCACAGGCCGAGAGCAGGGCCAGGGGCAGGGCGGCCAGGCGGAACAGGTGGCGCAATGGGAAGGTGGGTACTAAGAACTTCCAGGTTGCAGGCAAAGCGTGTGGCATCGTGGCCCTCGGTCCATCGGCCAGTGGCCGTGCGTCCGACAAGCCGATGCTGCATTGGGCTTGATGGCAGGCCGGCCCGCAAGCCGGGCAATCCCGGGCTGCCACGCCGGCCCACACTGCGGCACCATCGCGCGGCCCGCCCCTGGAGACCGCACATGATCCAACGCCGCACGCTGCTCACCAGCGCCGCCACCCTGGCCGGGGCGCTGCACACCCACGCCGCTGCACAGCCCGCCGGCACCACGGTGATCTGGTCGGGATTCCCCGCGGGCGGCCTGGGCGACCAGGTGACGCGGCCGCTGCTCGAGCGCCTGCGCGGCAAGTGGCCGCAGAACCTGGTGCTCGACAGCAAGCCCGGCGCCGGTGCGCGCATCGCGGTGGATTTCGTCAAGCGCGCGCCCTTTGACGGCAACACCCTGCTGCAAACACCGTCCTCGCCGATGACGCTGTACCCGCACATCTACAAGAAACTCAGCTACGACCCGGTGGCCGATTTCGTTGCCGTCACGCCGCTGGTGGAGTACTGTTTTTCCTTCACCGCCGGCCCGGGTTTGCCGGCCGACGTCAAGACCCTGGCCGATTACCTGCGCTGGGCCAAGGCCAACCCGGCGCTGGCCAACTACGGCATCCCGGCGGCGGGCTCGGCGCTGCACTTTGCCGGCATGCAACTGGCCCGCGCCAGTGGCACCGACATGAAAAGCATCCCCTACCGTGGCGGCGGCCCGCTGCTGCAGGATGTGCTGGGCGGCCAGGTGCCGGTGAGCTTCAATGTCATCAGCGAGGTGGCGCCACATGTGCGCAGCGGCAAGCTGCGCTCGCTGGCCGTGACCAGTGCCCAGCGCTGGCCGTCCCTGCCCGAGGTGCCCACCTTCGCCGAGCAGGGCTTTGGTGATCTGGTGTTTGTCGAATGGCTGGGCTGGTTTGCCCCGGCGCGCACACCGGCCGATGGGGTGCAGCGCCTCAACGCCGCCGTGCGCGAGGCCATGCAGGGGCCGGAGATGACCGAGGTCATCCAGCGCATCGGCCTGCGCCAGCGCCTGGCCACGCCGGCTGAGTTCGCCGCCATGGTCAAACGCGACCTGGAGCACTGGGGCCCGGTGGTCAAGGCCACCGGCTTCACCGCCGAAGAGTGAGCCCCCCATGCTGAAGTTGACCGGCGCCCAGGCCCTGGTGCGATTGCTGGCGCAAGAGCGCGTGCCCTTTGTCTTTGGCGTGGTCGGCGGAAAGCTGGCGCCGCTGCTGCATGCGCTCTCGCAGCAAAGCGCGATGCGCTACATCGGCCTGCGTCACGAGGCCGCGGGGCCGATGATGGCGGCGGCGGTGGCGGCGGGGTCGGTGGGCGCTGGGCATGCTGCGGCAACGGCCGGCGCTCGGCGCCACTCGGCTGGCGCGCCCGGCGCCAACGTCGGCACGACCGACGGGTTAGGCCGGGTCTGCGTCGCCCTGGGTGAGATGGGCCCCGGCGCGCTCAACCTGGCCGCCGGCCTGGGCGGCGCCTTCGCCAACCACCTGCCGGTGCTGGCCATCACCAGCAACCAGCACCGCGCCGCAGGCTACCCGCACGCCGGCATGTTCATGGACCTGGACACGCGCGCCCTGCTCGCCCCCATCACCCGCTGGAACGCCGTGGTGCACGACGGCCGGCGCCTGCCCGAGCTGCTGCGCCGCGCCTTGCGCGAGGCGCTGGGCCCCAAGCCCGGGCCGGTGCACCTGGACATCCCGCACGATGTGCTGAGCGGCGTGACCGAGTTTGCCGACGATGAATTCGATCTGCCGCCCGCACGCTACCGCGCCCTGCACGGCGCGCGGCCTGCCGCCGCCGAGGTGCAAGCCGCCTGCGCGCTGCTGCGCGCGGCGCGCCGGCCCTTGATCGTGGCCGGTGGTGGCGTGCTGGCCAGTGGCGCCGCTGCCGTCGGCGCGATCCAGCGCTTGGCCCGGCAATTGAAGGCCCCGCTGCTGCCCACGCAGATGGCCCTGGGCGTGCTGCCCAGCACCCACCCGCACTTCATCGGCCAGGGCGGGCTGATCGCCGGTGAGCCGGTGTGGCGGGCCTTTGAGCACGCCGATGTCGTGCTGGCCGTGGGCTGCCGCTGGTCGAGCTGGATGTGGAACGAGCACGGCCCGCTGGCGCGGCGCGACCAGGCCGTGATCAGCATCAACACCGACGACGCCGCCCTGGGCGGGCCGGCCCTGCACCAGGTGGCCATGCCAGCCGATGCCGGCCAGGCGCTGGATGACTTGCTCGCCGCCCTGGGCCCGGCCGAGACGGCCACCGATGGCGATTGGCTGCCCGGCCTGCTCGCCCAGCGTGCACGTTATTGCGCACAGTTGCAGGGCCTGGCGACGGCGCCGGGTGCGGGTGGTGGTGGGGGTGGGGGTGGCCCCAGCACCGCCGCCGCCAGCACCCGCGCCGCAGCACCCAGCGCCCAGGCCGACGACACGCCCCCGGCCATGCACCCCGCCGCCCTGGCGCGCGCCATCGCAGAGGCCCTGCCGGCCGACGCCCTGTGCTGCTTTGATGGCGGCCACACCAGCTTCTGGAGCAACGACTTCACCGCCGTGCATGGCCCTGGCACCCACCTGCACGAGCCTGGCATGAGCCAGCTCGGCTTTGGCCTGCCCGCGGCCATGGCGCTGCAGTTGCTGCACCCCAGCCGGCCGGTGTTCAACCTCACCGGCGATGGCTCCTTTGGCTTCACCTTGAATGAGCTCGACAGCGCGCGCCGCCATGGCCTGCCCGTGGTCACCCTCATCCACAACAACGCCGCCTGGGGAATCATTCAGATGGGCCAGCGCAAGGCCCTGGGCTTCGAGCTGGGCAGCGATCTGTCGGGCACCGATTACGCCGCCGTGGCCCGTGGCTTTGGATGTTATGGCGAGACGGTGACCCGTCCCGAGGACATCGCCCCGGCCATCGCCCGCGCCCTGGCCTCGGGTCTGCCGGCCGTCATCGACGCCCACACGCGCTTTGTGCCGCATCCGGCCATGCCGGGCTTTGGCAGCATGAACCGCTACGGCTTTGAGGCGCTGACGCGCAGAGCCGCAGCGCCAGGCCTCAACAGCTGAATCCGACCACACCAGACCCCACCGACATGAACCCGTCCTCCCCACCCAAGCCACGGTGCACGGCGCTGCACCTGACCGACGCCAACGCGCCCACACCACGCCGCGCGGTGCTGCGCGCGCTGGCTGTCCTGCCGCTGCGCGCGTTGGCTGTCCTGCCGCTGCGCGCGCTGCCGGCGCTGCCGCTGCTGCCGCTGCCCACGACAGCCCTCAGCAGCGCCCTGCTGGCCTGGGCCGGCGGCGCGCACGCCCAGGCCAACGCCTACCCGCAGCGCCCCATCAAGCTGATCGTGCCCAATGCGCCCGGCAGCTCGATCGACACCATCGGCCGCATCCTTGCCACACCTCTGGCAGCGCTGCTGCAGCAGGCCGTGGTGGTGGACAACCGGGCCGGCGCGGCCGGCGCCCTGGGCATCGAGGCCGGGCGCAGCGCGCCGGCCGATGGCCACAGCCTGATCGTCGCCTCCAGCAGCGCCATCAGCGTGGCGCCGCTGCTGCAGCGCGCCGCCCGCTACGACCCGCTGAACGATTTTGATTTCGTCAGCCTGCTGGCCCTGCTGCCCAATGTGCTGGTCTGCCACCCCGGCCTGCCGGTGCGCAATGTGGCCGAGCTCATCGCGTATGCCAAGGCCCGCGGCACGGCCAGCAACATGGCCTCGGCCGGCATCGGCTCGGTCAGCCATTTGGCGGGTGCGGCATTGCAAGCCGCGGGCGGCTTCAGCTCCCTGCACGTGCCCTACAAGGGCGGCAGCCAGGGCGTGGCCTCGGTGGTCTCGGGCGAGACCGATTGGGTGCTGACGCCCGCACCCGCGGCCATGGGCCTGGTCGGCGCCGGCCGGCTGCGCCTGCTGGGCCACAGCATGACGGAGGCGGCGCGGCCCCTGGGCGAGACGCCAGCGATCGCGCAGACGCTGGCGGGCTTTGAGTTCTCCAGCTGGATCGGCCTGATGGCGCCCAAGGGCCTGCCCGCCGCGGTGTTGCAAACCCTACAGCGCAGCCTGGCCCAGGCGCTGCAGCAGCCCGAGCTGCGCAAGGCCTTTGAGCTGCAAGGCGCCGTGCCCACGGCCAGCACGCCGGCCGAGTTCCGGGCCTTTGTGGCGCGCGACATCGACATCAATCGCCGGGCGATTGCGGCCGCGGGCGTGCAGCCGGAGTGATTTGCCACCGCGCCGGCCACCGCGCCGGCCACCGGGCCGGCAACCTGGCTGGCCACCGGGCCGGGAGCGGCCCCAGGGCAGGTGCCGGCCTGCGGTTTGGACGCCGCTTTGGCCTGCGCGCCGGGCGCTGCAGCAACTACCACAGCCAACACCGAGCTGCTGAGCACCCGCCCAGCCCTGTGGCCAGCCGCATCGCCTCGCCGGCAGCGCACCACTAAACTCGGCGCCCTGCCCCGACCACCACCCCAACCAACCCCACTCCCCATGAGCGCCATGAACCTCGCCCTCGCCCGCAGCCTGCTCGATGGCGCCTTTGCCGAATCCCGCCGCGCCGCCTTCAAGCCCATGGCCGTGGTGGTGGTGGATGCCGCCGCGCAGGTGGTGGCCAGCGCGCGTGAAGATGGCGCCTCGGCCTTGCGGCTGGACATCGCCGAGGGCAAGGCCGCCGCCGCCATCGGCATGGGTGTGAACTCGCGCGCCCTGGCGCTGCGCACCAAGGAAGTGCCGACCTTTCTCGCCTCCATCGCCTCGGCCTCTACGCAAAAGTTCATCCCGCAGACCGGCGCCGTGTTGATCCTCAATGCCCAAGGCGCCGTCATCGGTGCGGCCGGCGCCTCGGGCGGCACCGGCGATGAGGACGAGCAGATCGTCATCGCTGGCATCGCCGCGGCGGGTTTGAAGCACGCCTGATACACACCTGAGCGCGGCCTCGCTGTCCCGCACGCAGCCGGCAGCTCCAGGCCCAGCCCGACGCCCACCCCCTATGAGCTCCCCCTGGATCGCCAGCCTGCGCAGCGTGGCACTCGATGTGCCCGACCTGGCGCGCGCCGAGCAGTTCTACACCGAGACCTGGCGGCTGAGCGTCAGCGCCAGAAGCACGGATGCGCTCTACCTGCGCGGCAGTGGCCCTGACCACCACCTGCTGGCCCTGCACGCCAGCGACGCCACGCGGCTGCGCCACATCAGCTTGCGCGCCCGCAGCGCGGCGGCATTGGCCGAGATCGCCGCCAAGGTGCCGGCCGCGAAAGGACGCGTTCTTTGTGAGATAGCACCGGCCAGCGACCCGGCCGGTGGCCACAGGCTGCTGCTGTGCGATGCGCAGGGGCGGCGCTTCGAAATCGTCCACGGCGATGCCTTGCACGCCAGTCAAGCGGACGCTGAAATGGCGGGCGATCACGGGGCTGGTGCCAAAGCCGCCACGGCCCGCACCTCCGCCGATCAACCCCAGCGCCTGGCCCACGCCGTGCTCAACAGCCGCGATGTGCCCGCAGCCCAGCGCTTCCTGGAGCAGGCCCTGGGCTTCCATCTGATCGACCGCACGCGCATCATGGCGTTCATGAATTGCAGCGCCGATCACCACAGCCTGGCCTATGCCGATGCCGACAACGACGCGCTCAACCACATCGCCTTCCTGATGCCCGATCTGGACGCCGTGATGCGCGGCGGCGGCCGCATGAAGGACGCCGGCTTTCCCATCGAATGGGGCCCCGGCCGCCATGGCCCCGGGCACAACGCCTTCAACTACTTTCTCGGCCCCTTTGGCGAGGCCATCGAGTACACCGCCGAGGTGCAGCAGGTCGACGCCAGCTACCGCGTCGGCCAGCCGGCCGACTGGGCCTGGCCCGCCGGCCGCGTCGATCACTGGGGCATCTCCGCCGCACCCAGCGCGCGGCTCAAAGCGGCGCAGCGTGCGCTGCTGTTCATGCCCAGCGAGTGAGCATCAACCGGGCACTGGCTCTCAAAACGCTTTCTATCCACGTTTCCTCACCCCGCCCCACGCCCCATCACCCACGCCCCATCACCCACGCCTAACCACCCACGCCTAAGCACGGGCTCAACCGGACACCCACCATGCGTTTCACCACCTACTTGCTCGCCGGCCAGCCGCGTCTGGCCGTGATCGACGGCGATGCCGCCATCGACCTGAACGCCGCCCAGCCGGGCACGCCGAGTGACCTGCGCGCCGCGCTCGAAGCTGGCACCGATCTGCAGGCCGCCGGCCGCGCCGCCATCGCCTCAGCGGCGCCACGTCTGCCGCTGGCCGCGCTGGCGCTTGCGCCCATCGTCCCCGAGCCCGGCAAGACCATCTGCCTGGGCCTGAACTACTGGGATCACGCCAAGGAAGGCGGCCGCCAGGAGAAGCCCGATTACCCGTGGTTTTTCTATCGGGGAAAAAGCTCGCTGATGGGCCACGGCCAGCCCGGCGTGCTGCCCAAGGTGTCGTTCAAGTTCGACTACGAGGCCGAGATGGCGGTGGTCATCGGCGCCAAGGTGCCGCGCCACACGACGCAGGCCGACGCGCTGAAATACGTCTTCGGCTACGCCTGCTTCAACGACATGTCGGTGCGCGATTACCAGAAGAAGACCGGGCAGTGGACCATCGGCAAAAACTTCGACGGCACCGGCGGCTTTGGCCCGGCACTGGTCACCGCCGATGAGCTGGCGCCGGGTGCCACCGGCCTGCGCATCCAAAGCCGCTTGAACGGCCAGGTGATGCAGGATTCGAACACCAGCGACATGATCTTCAGCGTCGCCGAGACCATCGCCTTGCTGGCTGAATGCCTAACGCTGGAGCCAGGCGACGTGATCGTGATGGGCACGCCCGCCGGTGTCGGCCAGGCGCGCACGCCGCCGGTGTGGATGAAGGCCGGCGACGTGATCGAGATCGAGATTGATCGCGTCGGCATTTTGGTCAACCCCATCGTCAACGAAGTCGCCTGAAACGCCGGGCCCGCTCGGAGCCAGGCCGGCTGACGCCGCATCGAAGGCCGCCGCCCGGATGGCCCATGCGGCGCCTCGAATGAGCCCCAAGCCTTGATCTACGACATCGCCATCGTCGGCTTCGGCCCCAGCGGCGCCGTGGCCGCGGCGCTGCTGGGCCAGGCCGGCCACCGCGTGTGGGTGTGTGATCGCGACACCGCGGTCTATGACAAGCCCCGCGCCGCATCCTTCGACCACGAGGTCATGCGCATCTTTCAACAGCTTGGCATCGCCGAGCGCGTGGCGCCCTTTGTCGAGCCCTTCACCGACAGTTGCCACTACGGCGTGGACGGCCAGCTCATCCGGCGCATGACCATGCTGCCCCGCCCGCACCCGCAGGCCTGGACGCCCTCGATGGTGTTCGCCCAGCCGCAGGTCGAAGGCGTGCTGCGCGACGCGGTGCTTGGCTTGCCGAATGTGCAGGTCGAGCTGGGCGTGACGGTGACGGGCTTGCGCCAATCGGCCGATGAGGTCACGCTGAGCTTGGCCCAGGGTCGCGAAGCGGCCAGCGTCGGCGGCCGCGAAGCTGACCACAAGCCCACGGAAGGCGGTGCCCGAGAAGTTCGCGCCCGCTGGGTGATCGCCTGCGATGGCGCCAGCAGCACGCTGCGCGGCCTGGCCGATTTGCCGCTGGACGACCTGGGTTTTGATGAGCCCTGGCTGGTGGTCGATGCCTGGGTCAATGACCGTGGGCTGGCCAAGCTGCCACAGACCAGCGCGCAGTTTTGCGAGCCGCAGCGGCCCTGCACCTTCCTCATCCTCACCGGCCAGCACCGCCGCTGGGAGATCTCGCTTCTGCCCGGCGAAGACCCGGCCCTGGCGGCCACGCCCGAGGGCCCGGCCGGCACCTGGGCCCTGCTGCGCCGCTGGATCACGCCAGACGACGCCGTGCTGTGGCGCCAGGCCAGCTACCGCTTCCATGCCCTGGTGGCGCGGCGCTGGCGAGCGGGGCGGGTGTTTCTGGCGGGTGATGCCGCGCACCAGCAGCCGCCGTTTCTGGGCCAGGGCATGTGCCAGGGCCTGCGCGATGTCGCCAACCTGGCCTGGAAGCTCGATGCGGTGCTGCGCGGCGCGGGCGCTGGCGTGTCACCGCAGCCGTGGCATGAGGCCCTGTTGAACAGCTATGAAGCCGAGCGCAGCGGCCATGTGCGCGAGCTCAGCGCCAAGCTCATCCACATCGGTGAGCAGATCGGCGAGCGCGACCTGGCGCGGGCGCGGTTGCGCGACGCCAGCCTGCTGGCCCAGGCTAACGGCCTGATCAAGCCGACGCCGCGCCAGGACGTGTTGCCACGCCTGGGCCGTGGCGCTTTGGCCAGCCAAGACAGCCCCGCCCGCGGCACGCTGTTTCCGCAGGCCTGGCTGCAACAGGCCGGCCTCACGCTGCGCATGGATGAGCACTGCGGTCGCGGCTGGCGGCTGTTTGTCGCCGGAAAAACACCGCTGCCAAGCCTGAGCGCGCCGGCCAATTCAAGTGCCCCGGCAGGATTGAGCGCCTGGCCCCTGGACGCGCTGCACGAGACCGAAGGCGTGCTGGCCCAATGGTTCGCGCGGCAGGGCTGCGTGGCCGCCCTGGTGCGGCCCGACCACTACGTCTTTGGCTGCTGCACCGATGCGGCCGACATTGCCGAGCTGCTGGCCCAAGCCAGCCCCTGGACCCACTGACCCACTGGAGCACGCCCCATGCAACGCCGCTCGATTGCCTTGGCCTTCATGGCCTGCACACTGCTTGCGGGCCAAGCCTCCCAGGCCCAGACACCCCCCTCTACCTGGCCCGACAAGCCGGTGAAGTTCATCCTCTCGCAGCCGCCCGGCTCGGGCCCGGACAACGTCGCGCGCTTGATCGCCGACAGGCTGTCCAAGGCCTGGGGCCAGCCGGTGCTCATCGACAACAAGCCCGGTGGCCAAAACGTCATCGGCGCCCAGGCTGCGGCGCGCGCGCCGGCCGACGGCGCGACGATTTACTTCGCCACCACCGCCGCACTCGTCACCAACGCCTACCTCTTCAAGACCCTGCCCTACGACCCGCAGAAGGATTTCATCGCCGCAGCCTTCGTCGCCCGCAGCGCCTTTGGCGTGCTGGTCGAGGCCAATTCGCCGCTGCGCACACTGGCCGATGTGCTGGCCAAGGCCCAAGCCAGCCCCGGCAGCGTGAGCCTGGGCAACGAGGGCCCGCGCACCTTCAGCGGCATGATTTCGCGGGTGTTCGCAGCACAAGCCAAGGTGCAGTTCAACCCAGTGCCCTATGCCTCGATCACCGTGGCGGTGCAAAACACCCTGGGCGGGCAGGTGGAGGTGCTGGTGGCCGATTTGCCCTCGACGGCCGCGCTCATCAAGGCTGGCAAGCTGCGCCTGCTGGCAGTCACTTCGGCGCAGCGCGTGCCAGGCTTTGAGGGCGTGCCCAGCCTGGGCGAGACCCTGCCCGGCTTTGACATGGTCGGCTGGTTCGGCCTGGTGGCCCCCACCGGCACCCCTGCAGCGGTGATCCAGCGGCTGAACCGCGATGTCAACGCGCTGCTGGGTGAACGTGAGTTCGCCGAGCGCATCGCCGCCATCGGCCCGCGCGCCGATGCCAGCATGGATGCCGCGCAGTTCGCCGAGTTCTTGCGCGCCGAACATCAGCGCTGGGCCGCGGCCACGCGGGCGATTGGCGTGCTGCCGGAGTAAGCTTTATCGACGCGTCCGCCGTCGAACACCTGCGCCAGCAGCATGCCGCACCTGCGCCAGCAGCCAAGCGGCTGCCCGCGGCCTCACCCCCCCCCTGGGCCAACGATGGGCTTTCCCCGATGGTGCCGGGCCGCTGCCCTGACTACAGTGCAAGCACGGGTCCGCGTCGGGCCAAGGCACGGAACTCCAAGACATGGGCACACCGATCATCCCTTCCAGCACCTTGCCCAGGTTGAGCCCGATGTCGCCAGCCGCGCCCTTGGCGGCGCTGGCGGCCCACCGCGCGCAGCCGCACCCGCTTGCTGCCGCACCCGGGGCCGCCCCGGCGTTGGCCACCACCGCTGCCGATCCTGGCGATCTGGTGGCCCGGGCCCTGGCCATCCTCGAAGAGGAAACCGCCGGCTGGCAAACCCGTCAAGCGCGCAGCCCGGCGACACAGGTCACACCATGATCTGCCTGGCCTGCGGCTTCGCAAACTCCGCCGAGGCGCGCTTTTGCAGCGGCTGCGGCACGCCACTGGCGGCGCAGGTGTCGGCGCCGGCCGCCGGCGAGCGCCGCCAGTTGACGGTGCTGATGTGCGATCTGGTGGGCTCGACCGCCATGTCGCATGCGCTCGACCCCGAAGACCTGCGCGAGCTGCTCAGCAGCTACCAGCGCGTCTGCACCGAGGCCGTCAAGACCCACGATGGCCACATCGCGCAGTACCTGGGTGACGGCGTGCTCATTTACTTCGGCTTCCCGCGGGCGCACGAGGACGACGCCCGCCGCGCCGTGCGCTGTGGGCTGGACATCCTGCACGGCATGCAAGCACTCAATGCCAACCGCCCGGCCAAGGGCAGGCTGCAGGTGCGCATCGGCGCGCACACCGGCCGCGTGGTGGTCGGCGTGGTCGGCAGCGGCGCGCGCCAGGAGCACCTGGCCCAGGGCGACACGCCCAACATCGCCTCGCGCGTGGAGGCCGCCGCCGGCCCCGACAGCCTGGCCGTGAGCGACACCACCTGGCGCATCGTCGAGACCTACTTCCGTGGTGACTCGCTGGGCGAGCAGCCGCTCAAGGGCCTGGCCCAGCCGATGCGGCTGTGGCGTGTCACCGGCCTGAGCGGCGCCGAATCCAGGCTGGAGGGCGGTGGCGCGCTGACGCATTACGTCGGCCGCCAGCGCGAGCGCAGCCTGCTCGACGACAACTGGCTCACGGTGCAATCGGGCCTGTCCCGCTTCGTCACCGTGCGCGGCCCGGCGGGCATTGGCAAATCGCGCCTGGTGGGCGTGTTTCGCCAGCACCTGGACGGCCACGCGGTGGGCCTGCTGGAGATGCGCTGCACGCCGTATTGGCAGGACAGCGCGTTCCTGCCGATCACCGATTTGCTGGAGCGCAGCGGCTGGATCGACCGTGCGCAAAGCCACGAGCACAACCTCGATCGGCTGGACCAGCGCCTGGCCGCACTGGGCATCACCGAGCCCGACGCGCCGGTGCTGCTGGCAGCGCTGCTGTCGCTGCCCACGGGCGAGCGCTACACCGAGCCCGATCTCTCACCGGTGCGCCGGCGTGTGCGCACGCTGGAGGTGCTGGTCACCGCCTTCCAGGCCCTGGCCAAACTGCAGCCCACCGTGCTGGTGGCCGAGGATCTGCACTGGGCCGACCCGTCCACGCTTGAGCTGCTCAAGCTGCTGGTGATCTCGGCGCCCGCGCTGCCGCTGATGGGCCTGTTCACCGCGCGCTCGGAGTTCGAGCCCAGCTGGCCGGCCGCAGGCGCGGCGGCGCAGATCGGCCTGTCCAACCTGAGTCACAGCGAGGTCGAGGCGGTGGTCAAAAGCGTGGCCCGGGGCAAATCCCTGCCCGGCGAGGTGATGCGCGAAATCACCCAGCGCTGCGACGGCGTGCCGCTGTTCATCGAGGAGGTGGTGCGCTCGGTGCTGGAGGCCGGCGTGCTGCAGGAGCGCGAGTTCTCCTGGGAGCTGACCGGCCCACTGCCCACCGGCCTGATCCCCGCCAGCGTGGATGCCTCGCTGATGGCACGCATTGACCGCCTGGGCCCGGCGCGCGCCACGCTGCAACTGGCGGCCACCATCGGGCGCGAGTTCTCAGGCGCCTTGCTGCGTGCCGTGAGCGACCGTGACGAGGCGGCCATCGCGGCCGATCTGCAGACCATCACCACCGCCGGCCTGGCCTGGCGCGCGGCCGGCAGCTTTGCCGAAAAGTACGTCTTTCGCCATGTGCTGGTGCAGGTGGTGGCCTACGAATCGCTGCTGCGCAGCACCCGCTTGGCCCACCACCAGCGCATCGCGCGCATGCTGTTGGCCGATTTCAAGAACGAGGCCCTGCACCAGCCCGAAGCGGTGGCACGCCACCTGGCCGGCGCCGGCCAGCATGCCGAGGCCAGCGACTATTGGCTGGCGGCGGGCCAGAGCGCCCTGGCGCGCATGGCCATCCCCGAGGCCCATGGCCACTTCGCGCGCGCCCTCGCCGGGCTGCGCAGCCTGCCCGAAACGCCCGCCGTGCTCAACCAGGAGCTCGATCTGCAGATCGCCATCGCGCCCACGCTGATGACCGTCAACGGCTGGGCCTCGCCCACCGTGGCGCAGGCCTGCGAGCGCGCACTGGCGCTGTGCCAGCAGCTCAAGCGCCCGGACAAGCTGTACCCGCCGCTGTGGGGCCTGTGGACCAATCTGTTTGTGGCCGGCCTGCTCGATCGCGCCCTGGTCACCGCCAACGAGGCCCTGGCCATGGCCGTGGCCAGCGGCGTGCCCATGCTTGAGGTCACCGGCCGCCACGCCGTGGCCTACAGCCATTACTACCGCGGCGAATGGGCGCAGGCCGTGACGCACGCCCAGGCCGGCATTGCGCTGTATTCGGTGGAGCAAGAGCGTGCGCTCACCTCCACCTTCCAGCTCAGCTCCACCGTCAACCTCATCGCCGCGCTGGGCAGCAGCCTGTGGATGCTGGGCCAGCAAGAGCGCGGCCTGCAAGAGCTGGAACGCATGCTGACGGTGGCACGCGAGGTCAAGCACCCTTCGGCGCTGAGCAACGCGCTGGGTGTGGCCTGCTACATGCTCACCTTCCACCGCGACCCGGCGCGCATGCTGGCCTGCGCCGCCGAGGTGAAAAGCTTTGCCCGCGCCGAGGGCTGGGAGCTGTGGTACGCCGTGGGCGTGATGAGCAGCGGCTTTGCCCGCCTGCAAATGCGCCTGGGCGCGCACAACGACGGTCTGGACGAGCTGTTTGAAGGCGTGGCGCTGTTCCGCGCCACGCGCTCTGATCTGATGGGCCCGACGGTGGCCGTGATCCATGCCGAGGGCCTGCGTGCCGCGGGTCGCCCGCACGAGGCCCTGGACATGCTGGCCACCACCGAGCAGACGGCCCTGCAAGGCCATGTCGGTGTGCTGCTGCCCGAGGTGTATCGCCTGATGGGCGACATCCACCTCGATGGCGGCGCGCTCGATGAAGCCGAGGCGGCCCTGCAACAGGCGCTGGCGTGCGCGCATGCCCAGGCGGCGCTGTCGCTGGAGCTGCGCGCCTGCTTGAGTTGGCACACGCTGATGCAGATGCGCCAGCGCCCCGAGGAAGGCCTGGCGCGGCTGCGCCAGTGCTACCAGCGCTTCAGTGACAGCTTTGATCAGCCCGATCTGAAGCGCGCCCGCGCGCTGCTGGCGGGCGCCTCGGCGTGAAACGGCGCGGCGTGAAGCGGCGTGCAAGCACTTGTCCGGCGCCGTTTTGATGCTGCCCTCACTGCCAAAGCCCCAAGCCCTGCCCTTTGATGCGCTGCCGGCCACGCTGCCGGCGGGCGTGGCGCAGGCGGTGCTCTTCACCGTGCCGGCCCACCCCAGCAACCAGTTGCTGGTCGAACGCCACAGCGCCGGGCGCGGGCTGCCGGCCTTGCGGGCCCAGCCCCTGGCCGAGGCCGGCAACGCGCTGACGCAGCGCTTCATCGCCACACTGGGCCCGCTGGACGCGGGTCAAGTGGTCGAATTTCGCCCGCTGCTGATGCGCTCCGGGCTGTGCGTGCAGACCCTGGCCGCACGCCGCGTGGTCGGTGTCGCGCCCGAGGCGCCGGCCGCATCCGCTGCCGGCCCGACCACCGGCCCGACAACCGCCCCGACCGCCATCCCCACCCCCGACCCCACCCTGCCACGCTACCCCTGGGCGACCGAATTTCTCGGCGCCTTCAATGTGCAACTGGTCAAGCCGGCGGAATCCTTTGGCCCCACGCCCGAGGGCCTGAACGTCACCTTCTACATCGCCTCGGGCGAGATTCACGGCCCGCGCATCCGGGCCAGGATCCGCGGCGAGGGCGGCGACTGGATGCTGGTGCGCCGCGACGGCGTGGGCGTGGCCGATGTGCGCATCACCTACGAATGCGACGACGGCGCCCTGCTGCTGTCGCGCTATTACGGCATCTTCGATCTCGGCCCCGATGGCTATGAGCGCGCGCTGCGCAACGACTACAACGCCCTGCCGCCGCTGGTGCTGGCGCCGCAATTCATCACCTCGCACCCGAACTGGCTGTGGCTCAACCGATTGCAGTGCCTGGCGGTGGGCCGCGTCACCATGGCCGATTTGCGCGTGCGCTTTGATCTCTATGCCGTGCGCGTCGGCCAGCCCCTGCCATCCTCCGGGTTACCCCGCGAGGCCGATGGTCCGCTGATCGGCGACATTCACTGATGTCGCCCACGCCGATGGACTTGCAGCGCTTTTTCTTCCAGTCTCGCCGTGCGCTCGTCGCCCGTCCCTAACCCATCCTTCAATCCGACAGGGGATCACAATATGTTCGCCAATAACCCGCAAGTGCCCTGGACCGACGAGCAATGGGCTCGCGTCAATCAGGCCATCCAGCAGGAGGCCCAGCGCGCCCGCGTGGCGGCCAATTTCTTGCCGCTGTTTGGCCCGCTGCCGGGCCAGGCCGATTTCGTCCGCGCCGATGGCATCAGCTACAGCCCGGCCGAGGGGCCGCAGCGCATGGCCATCGACGACACCAACACCATCAAGCTGCCGACACTGCAGGTGAAGGTGTTCGTGCGCGGCGCGCAAATGGCCGACCCGGAAATGACCAGCGTGCTGGCTCTGTTCCGCCGCGCGGCCAATGTGCTGGCGCGGCTGGAGGATGCGGTGGTGTTCACCGGTCAGGCCGGCCCCGGCCAAGGCCCCGACGTGGCCGATCTGAGCGGCCTGCCGCGCATCTGGGAGGTGCTGGGCGGCCAGGCCAGTGGCGGCCTGCTCCAAGCCGGCGGCGGCCAGCAGACCGAAGTGCGCGCCACGCAGGCCGATCTGGGTGAGGCGCTGGTGGCTTCGATCTCGGCCGGCATCGGCCGTCTTGAGCACGCCGGCCACTTCGGGCCCTTTGCCGTGGTCCTCGACCAAGAGCTGTTCACCGGCGTGCAAACGCCCAACCGCAACTCGCTGGTGCTGCCGCAGGACCGCATCATTCCCTTCCTCGGCGGTGGCAGCCTGCTGCGCTCGTCCACCCTGCCCTCGGGCACCGGCGTGATCGTGGCCCTGGGCGGCGCGCCGGTCGAGCTGGTGGTGGCCACCGATGTCTCACTCAACTTCCTGCAGGTCACGACCGACCCGATGTTTGTCTTCCGGGTGTACGAAAAAATGGTGCTGCGTGTGAAGGAGCCCGAGGCCATCATGACGCTGGCCTGGGACCGTCTGCCGGACGCCAAGAAGTAGCTTGGCAGCGGCTGCTGCCACCGCCCGCGACATGCCACGCAAGACCTTGCGAGTGCTGAGCCATGCCCAATAAGGTCGTCATCCTCGGCGGCGGTGTGGCCGGCATGAGTGCGGCCCAGGAGCTGATCGAGCGCGGCTTCGAAGTGGTGGTGCTGGAGCGCCGCCACATCGCCGGCGGCAAGGCGCGCAGCGTGCCGGTGGGCTTCGATGCGCTGCCCGATCAGGCGGGGGTGCAGAGTGGCCACCAGAGCGGTCGCCAAAGCGGCCACCAGCTCGTCGACGACGGCGTGGCCTCGATCGAGCACCAGCTCCCCGGCGAACATGGTTTCCGCTTCTTTCCCGGCTTTTACAAGCACGTCATCGACACCATGCGGCGCATCCCGTCGTTCGACGGGCGTACCGTTGCTGATCACCTGGTGCCGACCACGCGCGTGCAGGTCACGCAGTACGAGCAGCCGGGCTTCACCGTGCCGGCGGTGTTCCCGCGCACGCCCGCCGATGTCAGCACCTTGCTGCGCGACCTGCTGCTGGCGCTGGGGCCGGCCACCGGCCTGACGGCCGATGACCTGGCCTTTTTTGGCGCGCGCATCTGGCAGATCCTCAGCTCGTGCAAAGAGCGCCGCCTGGCCGAGTACGAATCCATCCCCTGGTGGGATTTCGTCGGCGCCGAGCAACGCTCACCGGCCTATCAAAAGTTCCTCGCCGCCGGCATCACGCGCTCACTGGTCGCTGCCAAGGCGCGCTCGGCCAGCACGCGCACCATTGGCGATGTTTTCGTTCAACTGCTGCTGACCATCGTCAACCCGCTGGCCGGCTCGACCGACCGCGTGCTCGATGGCCCGACCAACCTGGTCTGGATCGACCCCTGGCGCGCCCACCTCGAAGCGCTGGGCGTGCAGTACCGCGCCGAGTGCGAGGTGCAGCACATCCTGTGCGCCGGCGGGCGCATCAGCGGCGTGGTGGTGCGCGAACACGGCAAGACCAGCGTGGTGCAGGGCGACCACTACCTGGCCGCCGTGCCGATCGAGCGCATGGCCGGCTTGCTCAACCGCGACCTGATCGCCGCCGACCCGCAACTCGCCCACCTGGCCACGCTGGCGCCGAATGTCGAGTGGATGAACGGCGTGCAGTACTACCTGACGCGCGACGTGCCCACGGCGCACGGCCACGTCATCCACATCGACACCGAATGGGCGCTGACCAGCATCTCGCAACTGCAGTTCTGGCGCAGTGTGGCGCCCGATCAGTTTGGCGACAGCGAAGTGCGCGCCATCCTCTCGGTGGATGTGTCGGACTGGACGCAGCCTGGGTCGGACGGCCGCAGCGCCATGCAGTGTTCGCGCGAAGAAGTCGTGCGCGAGACCTGGCTGCAGCTCAAGCGCTCGATGAACGCGGCTGGCGAGGTGCTGCGCGATGAGGATCTGCATTCATGGTTTCTGGACGCCGACATCCGCCCCGATGCGGCGCGCCCGGGCTACCTGCGCAACACCGAGCCACTGCTGGTGAATCTGGTCAACACCTGGGCGCTGCGGCCGGAGGCCGGCACCGCGATTCCTAACCTCTTCCTGGCCTCGGATTACGTGCGCACGCACACCGATCTGGCGACCATGGAAGGCGCCAATGAGGCCGCGCGGCGCGCTGTGAATGCGCTGCTCGATGGCATGGGCTCAGGCCTGCCGCGCTGCGATGTCTGGCCACTGCACGAGCCCGAGCCGCTGGCGCCGTTCCGCGCCCACGACGCCGCGCGCCTGGCCGCCGGCCAGCCCTGGGACGACAGCCTGCAGAGCATGGCCCTGCAAGGCCTGCAAGCCGCCTCGCCGCTGCTGGCCCAGGTGGGCCCGCTGCTCACCCAGGTGGCGCCCTTCATCACGCCGGCGCTGGATGCGATGGATGCCAGCGATGGCCTGATCAAACGCTTGCCCGGCGCGGGTAGCGCCCGCCCCGGATGGCCTTCAGGCTTACCGTCAGTCCTACCTGCGGCCTTACCTGCGGGCCTGCCTCGGAACCTGCCCTCAGGCCTGGCCTCACGCACGCCGCTGAACGACCCCACCATCAAGGCCGGCTCGGTCTACGTGCCCACACCGCAGTACCTGGATGTGGACCTGGCCGACAGGCTGCCCGGCACCGGCAACCTGGTTGGCCCGGCCGGCTTTACCGAGCGGTTAGGCTGGTACCGCGAGATGGTCACCGACACGCTGACCAACGCCCTGCCTCAGCACGAGCCGCAGCGCCACCTCTACGCGCTGGTGCAGGATTTCATGTCGCGCAGCGGCAAGGGCCTGCGCCCGGCGCTGTGCCTGGCCACCACCCGCGCGCTGGGCGGGCAGGCGCACAACGCGCTCAAGCCCGCCGCCGGCCTGGAGCTGCTGCACAACGCCTTCCTGGTGCACGACGACATCGAAGACGGCAGCGACTTGCGCCGCGGCGTGCCCACCATGCACCGCAGCGCCGGCACACCGATTGCCATCAACACCGGCGACGCCATGAACGCGCTGGCCATGCGCCTGTTCCGCGACAGCGGCACGCGGCTGGGGCCGCAGACCGCGCTGCGCATCCTCGATGAGGTCGATCACCTGCTGCTCGAAACCCTGGAAGGCCAGGCGCTTGAGCTGGGCTGGGTGCGCGACAACAACCTGGCGGTGAACCCCGACGATTACCTGCGCCTGGTGCTGAAGAAAACCGCCTGGTACAGCTTCATCCACCCGCTGCGCATCGGCGCCTTGGCGGCCGATGGCAAAGACCAAAACCTCGGCCGTTTTGATCGCTTCGGCTTCCTGCTCGGCCTGGCATTTCAGATCACCGACGACGTGCTCAACTTGAAGGGCAACGAGGCGCAGTACGGCAAAGAGATCGGCGGCGATCTGTGGGAAGGCAAGCGCACGCTGGTGCTGGCTCACGGCCTGAGCCAGGCGCCGCGCAATGATCGCGATTGGATCGGCCAGTTTCTGTCGCGCCCGCGTGAGCGCCGCCTGCCGCGCGAGGTGCAGCGCCTGCAGCAGATCCTCGTCGCTGCCGGCAGCCTGTCCTGGGCCGAGCAATCGGCACAGGCCTTCGCCAGCGCCGCCGCGCTGGAGTTTGATCAGACCGCCTTTGCCGGCGTGGCGCCCAGCGCCGATCTGGACTGGCTGCGCGGCTGCGTGGACTACCTGGTGCAGCGCCAGGTGTAGGCCACGTGGGTGGGGCCGGCGCGGGGCCAGCGCGGGCCGTCACGCGCCATCACGCCCGTATGGCCGGCGCGGGCCATCACACGCGCGCCAGGTGTTCCAGCGCCTCACGCAGCGGCCGCCCCACCGCCAGCCCAAGCCCGCGCGCTGCGTCGTTCAGGTGCGCGATCACCCCGCCATCCCACATGTCCTGCGCGTCGCCTATGCGCGCGCTGGTGTGCGCCACCGCGCCAGCGGCCACGCCGCGCCTTTGCAGCATGGCCAGGGCCACGATGCCAGCAGCGTCCTTGCCGACGCCGGCGTCGTTGAAGAACACCAGCTTCAGCGGCACCGCCAGCGCGATCTCACCGGAGCTGGCGCCACCATGCGAGGCCGAGACCACGATCGCACCGTTGTCTTCGGGCGCCACCTGGGTGATCGAATCCATGATCAGCACCACCCCACCAGGGCCACGGGTGACTTCGGTCTTGTGCATGCTGGCGCGCCCCTCAGATCAGTTGACGATCTTCATTGGCCAACAGCAGCGTCAGGGTGCCGCCCTGATCCCATTGCTCAAGAACCGGGGCATTGAGCGCAGGAACTCCGCTGGCAGCGAGATCGATCGCGCCCGCCGCCGCCAGCGCGCAAGCCACACCGAGGGTGATCACCTGTAGCGTTTGCAACTCACTCTTTCCCGTGGCTAATGTTCGAATTGAGGCGCCACCGACAGCGGGACGCCCCGAATGAGGGGTTAGGCCGCATTAGTTGACTTCAAACAGTATGCGAAGCGGAAACTCCATGGAGCACGGCTGACCTGAACATATAGCGGGCTTGAACTTTGTGAACACGAGCACGCCGGCAGCAAACCTAGTCATCTCAGGACTTGGAGAACCTATTGCGGTGACCGACTGTGCAACACCACTGGCGTCAACCATCGCAGTCAGGAACAGGTCGCCTTGAACCAAGAGCTTGGACTGCGCCTTGTGAATTGGCTCTAGCACTACCTTTAGCCCTCCCTGGGGGAACGGAGGCTCGTCCCCATCCGCCATGCTCTCGTAGTTTTCCTTGAACTTTGCCCGGTTCTCTGGCGAAAGCTGCTCATATGACAGATTGATGGGAACTGCTGCCGGGCCTACCGCTAGCCTTCGAATTCGGGAGCCTATCGGAGCTTCAGCCTCTTTGACCCCGTACTCTGCCCTAGCCTGGGACTGCGATTGAGCCTTGACGTCTGCAACGCAGAACACGATCAGGAGCATGTAGGCGAGGAATCTGGTTGGCATGGTGTTTCCTATGCGGCCTAACGTATTATTTGAGCGAACCCATGCCGAAGCGAGGTTTGCCTGCCTGCAGGGCGTCTGCCCATCCCCTGCTGCCGGCTGTGTGCGCGCTAAGGGCCAGACCCAGCGTTTGCAGAGGGCCTGCGCCGTGTTGCTGCTGCGGCGCCGTCGGATTGTGCCCAAGGCTGGCCGGCAAGGCCCGCAGGGTGCGACAGTTGCAGCCCCAGCCCTGGGGGCTGAGAGCCCGTCGAGCATGCCCGCCCATCCCGCCACAAGCTGCCCACCCTTCGTTGCCAGTGCGCGCCACAGCCCGAGCCCTGGCTGCGCCTTGCGCGGCGATGGCCCGCGCTTTGGCGCGCGGCTTGGGGCAGGCTCGAAGTGCACTCAAGCGCTGAGGCGATGAGCCTGCCCGGCCGCCCGAAAGGCGAATACCGAAGTGCGAAGCACGTAGGTTGCCTGATGAGCGCAGCCCCCAGCGACGCGCTCCTGCAGCTTGCCTTCTACGGCGAGTGTCTGGATGGCCATGAGGTGCAGGCCGTGCAGCGTGCCGTGGCCCAGGGGCTCAAACTCAGCGCACCACGCTCGGCGCGCCTGTTTTCGGGCCGGCGCGTGGTGCTGCGCCGCGGGCTGGATGTGGCGAAGGCACACCGCCACATCGCGCGTTTTGCGGTGATGGGCGCGGTGCTGCACGCCGAGCCCTCCAGGCCGCGATTGGCGCCCGCGGCAGAACAGGCGCCCACGCCGCGCAGGGCCGCAGCTCGAAGCCACCCTCGCGCGCCGTGGTGGCGGCCCCTGCGATGGGCCGGCGAAGGTCTGCTGCTCACGGTGTTGGGGCTGTTGCTCGGCCTGTTGTTGGGGCCAGGCCTGAATGCGCTGTGGCCCGATGCCGAGGTGCCGAGCAGCCACGCGGCACCGCCGGCAAGGTCGGGCCTGCCGTCATCGACAGATTTGCCCCCGCCGCCCGGGCCCACGGCCATGCCGGGCGAGGGGCCCGCTCAGGCATCGCAGGCGGCCCACCCAAGCACACCAACGCGCGGCCCCGGCCCGGCCGCCGGCCCCCCGCCCAGAGTCAGCTACGACGCACCCCAAGACATGACGCCAGCGGCCATGGCCGAGCACCGACAGCGCTACCTGGCCTCGCCCAAGCACAAGGCCTTTGCCATCACCGCTGGTGGCGTGCACGGCTGGCACGCGGGTGCGCTGTCGGAAGACGATGCCAGGGCACGCGCATTGGCGGCCTGCCTGGTTGCCTTGGGCGCCGATGAGGGCAGTTGCCGCATCGTCGATGTGGATGGCCGCTGGGAGTAGCCTGGGTGTTGCCGCCAATGGCCGGGTGCCCGCAGTCGGTGGTCTCCGGCGTGATGGGCAGGCCAACCGCACCGGGCAGGTTCGCGCCTTGCGGCGTGCACTGCGGCCACGCCGCGTCGGGCATCATGCGGCCCTGCGTGGCGCGAAGATCGCCCTTGGCCGCTACTTTCGGGCTGAGCCGAGGGGGAGGGGATTTGATGAACAGAAGCATCATGGACAGCTGCGCCACGGCCCCCGAAGGGCTGGCGCCCCGGTCCGATCGGGTGCCGCCGCGCCCATGATCCCGATGCAATGGGCGGCCCTGGAGCCCCACCTGGACCGCCTGCTGGACGCCGATGCCGCGCAGCGCGAGCGCGACCTGGCGGCGCTGCAGTCCACCGATCCCGATCTGGCCCGGCAGCTGCGGCAGTTGCTGGATCAGCACGGCTCAGCCCACGCGCAGGGCTTTCTCAGCACCCCCGTCATGCCGCCGCCGCGCGACGCCGTCTGCCCTGGGCTGCGCCTGGGTGCCTACACCTTGACCCAGGAGTTAGGCCAAGGCGGCATGGGCAGTGCCTGGCTAGCGCAGCGCAGCGATGGCCGCTTCGAGGGCCAGGCGGCAATCAAGCTGCTCAGCCGCGGGCACCTCGGCCAGGGCAGCACGGGCCAGGCCATGGCACAGCGCTTTCAACGCGAGGGCCAGATCCTGGCGCGCCTGTCGCACCCCCACATTGCCGGTCTGCTGGACGCCGGCATCACTGCAGACGGTCAACCCTACCTGGTGCTTGAGCATGTGCAGGGCCAGCGCATCGATCAGTACTGCGCCCAGCACGGCCTGGATGTGCCGGCCCGCCTGCGTCTGTTTTTGTCGCTGCCGGCGGCGGTGGCGCATGCGCATCGGCACCTGGTGGTGCACCGCGACATCAAGCCGTCCAACATCATGGTCACCGACGACGGCCGAATTTGGCGGCGCCTGGGCGGCGCAGCCCACCCAGCACCGAAGCCGGCGCCGTGTGAATTTCAACTTCGACGTGGCCGATTTCAGCCGTTTGGCACCTGGGCCTTTGGCCCACTTCCAACCGAGCCATGCCAATGCACGCCTGTACGCCGGGCTGCTGACCCCGGCCTCGCGCCCGCCGATCTTGTGGCAGGCCGATGATTCCTTCGCTGGCACCACCGCCGCACTGGCCGTATCCAGCACGGTGACCGAATCAAGGCGCTCGCGCCGAGCGGGCTTCGCCAACACCTGGACGGTGTTGATATTGATCCGTGGCTTGTATCAACGCAACCCACTGCGCCCGCCCGAGCCCAAGGCCTTGTTGCTGCGGTGCACCCTGCCTGTGGCGCGGCAAAGTTAGACCAGGCGCTGGTCGGACGGCCAACAGGCTGAGGCAGGGCCAGGTTCGACCGCCGCACCCCTCACGGCCCGGCCTAAAACCCCACCACCGCATGCGGCTGGTAGGGAGCGGCCAGCGCCGCCAGCTCGTCGGCGCTGAGCTTGATCGACAGCGCCGCCACCGCATCGGTCAAGTGCCCGGGTTTCGAGGCGCCAATGATTGGCGCCGTCAGCCCTGGCTGGGCCAGCAGCCAGGCCAGGGCCAGTTGCGCCATGGGCAGGCCGCGCTGCGCCGCGGCGCGCTCGACCACAGCCACCACCGGCTCATCCAGCGCCTCGGATTTGTCGAAGATCGAGCTGCCGAATTTGTCGCTCTCCATGCGCGGCGTGTGCTGGCCCCAGGGCCGCGCCAGGCGGCCACGTGCCAGGGGGCTCCAGGGGATCACGCCCACGCCCTGATCACGGCACAGCGGGACCATGTCGCGCTCCTCTTCGCGATACAGCAGGCTCCATTCGGGCTGCATGCTGATGAAGCGCGTCCAGCCGTTCATCGCGGCCACATGCTGGGCCTTGGCAAATTCCCAGGCCGGCATGGATGAGGCGCCGATGTAGCGCGCCTTGCCGGCCTTGACGACATCGTGCAGGGCCTCCATGGTCTCCTCGATCGGGGTGTTAGGGTCACTGCGGTGGATTTGGTAGAGGTCCACATAGTCCATGCCCAGGCGCTTCAGGCTGGCGTCGATCTCGGTGAAGATCATCTTGCGCGACAGCCCGGCGCTGTTCGGGCCCTTGCGCCAACTGGAGCGCACCTTGGTGGCCACGACGATGTCGTCGCGGTGGGCAAACTCCTTCAGCGCGGGGCCCAGGATCTCTTCTGAATGGCCGTTGGAATAGATGTTGGCGGTGTCGAAGAAATTGATGCCCAGCTCAATGGCCTGGCGGATCAGCGGGCGGCTGTTTTCTTCAGGCAGCGTCCAGGCGTGGGCGCCTTTGTCGGGGTCGCCAAAGGTCATGCAGCCCAGGCAGATTTTCGAGACCTGCAGGCCGGTGCGGCCCAGGCGGGTGAATTCCATGTGATGCTCCATTTCATTGATGCCCGATGTTGCCGCAGATGACCAAGCCCCCGCACTTCACTGAAGGCAGCTTGCCCTACTGGCAAACCCTGCACGCCGCCGGTGCGCCCGATCACTGCGGCCCAGCGGCACCGGCGCCGACATTAGACTGAAGCACAGCAGCCCGCCGTGCTGCAATGGGTCGCTATGCAATGACCGACAAGCCCACCTCCCCGCTCGACATCACACCCGGCGCCGCCGACGCCCGCATTCAAGGCCTGGAGCAAGCGCTGGCCGAGCGCAATGCCGAGCTGGCGGTGATCAACAGCATTCAGCATGGCCTGGCCGGCGCGCTGGATTTCAAAGCCGTCGTCGAGCTCGCGGGCGACCAGCTGCGGCGCATCTTCGACAGCCAAAACCTGGCCATCACCTGGCGCGATCCGCACGGCCTGATGGCGCACATGTTGTATGTGATTCAGCATGGCCAGCGTGTCTACCCGCCGCCCATCATGGTGAACCAGGACGGCCGCTTCATCCGCGCACTGCTGGCCAACCAGCCTGTGCTGGCCAACAGCCGCGCAGAGATGGACGCCTGGGGTCTGGGCCCACCACCGGGCTTGTCGCCCAGCTTGGCCACACTGTCGGTGCCGGTCCTTGCGCACGGCCAATTGCTGGCCGCCATCACCCTGGACAGCCACGACGCGGCCCGGCCCTTCACGACCAACGACCAGCGCTTGCTGCAGACGGTGGCCGCCGCCATGGGCACGGCGCTGGACAACGCCCGCCTGTTTGACGAGATGCAGCAGGCGCTCAACCGCGAGACCGCCAGCGCCGAGATCCTGCGCGTCATCAGCCAGTCGCCCACCGATGTGCAGCCGGTGTTCGAGGCAATTGTCGGCACCGCGCTGCGGCTGCTGGGCTGCGTGCGCACCGCCGTCTTGCGGGTGGATGGCACCCACTACCGCTCGGTGGCGCAGGCCAGCCTGAACAACACCTCACGCGACCTGAGCGGCGACGCCACGCCCATCGATCCGAGCGCCAATCTGCCCTCCCGCGTGATTGTGAGCAAGCAGCCACTGCACCTCCCCGACTGGTCGGCCATCGCGCTGCCCGAGCACGCCCAGCGCGTGCGCGCGGCCAGCGGCTGCGATGCCTCACTGATGCTGCCCCTGCTGCGCGGCGACGAGTGCATCGGCGTGCTGGTGCTGATGCGCGCGCGGGCCTGTGTTTTCAGCGACCAGGAGATTGGCCTGGCGACGTCCTTTGTCGATCAGGCCGTGATCGCGATTGAGAACGTGCGGCTGTTCAATGAGACGCGGGAGGCGCTGGAGCGGCAGACGGCGACGACCGAAGTGCTGCAGGTCATCAATGCCTCGCCGGGCAGGCTCGACCCGGTGTTCGATGTGCTGATCGACAAGGCGGTGCGGCTATGCCGCGCCGATTGGGGCGGCCTGTGGCTGGTGCATGACGGCCAGGCCAAGTGCACCGCCGCCGGCGGCGATGCCAAGAGCGCGCGGCAGGCCCTGCTGGACTACATCCTCGGCACGCCCATACCGGTCAGCCACCTGCTGGGCGCCCATCCGCAGGACCGCGGCTACCTGCAGCTGGACGATCTGAAAGCCTCGCCGGCCTACGCCGCTCGCCTGCCCATCACCGTGGCGGTCGTTGACCTGGGCCAGGCGCGAAGCTGCGTCAATGTGCCCCTGGTCGACGAGGCCGGGCAGATCGTCGGCGTCTTTGCGCTGGTTCGCACCGTGGTGCGGCCATTCACCGACAAGCAGATTTCGCTGGTGCAGGCTTTTGCCACGCAGGCGCAGATCGCCATGCGCAATGCGCGCCTGATGAACGAGACGAAGGAGGCGCTGGAGCGCCAGACCGCCACGGCGGATGTGCTGAAAGTGATCAGTGGGTCAATGACCAGCGCCCAACCTGTATTCGAGCGCATCCTTGACAGCTGCGAGCGAGTCCTTGGCACACCCCATGTGGCCATGTTCCTCGCCGAAGAAGGACAACTCCAGGTCGCAGCCCATCGCGGCCCCTGGCTCGTCTCCCCCAGCACGAGCGAGTACCCCAAGCCTCTGGGAGGCACGCTGAGCGCAATCGTCATGAGCAAGGGGGCGGTGTATTGGTCCGACAGTGTCATCAACTCGACGGACCCGGACCTGCCCGAGTATGTCCGAGCGACCACGGCGACTTTGGGTGACTACTCGATCGCCCTGGCCCCGCTGAGCTGGAATGGCCAAGGCATAGGCACCATCGATATCCTGCGGTCGCCTCCGCGTCCATTCACCTCATCCGAAGTCGCGCTGTTACGTACATTCGCCGACCAGGCAGTGGTGGCAATTCAGAACGCGCGACTTTTCAAGCAGACACGGGAAGCGCACGCAGCGGCCGAAGCCGCCAACGAAGCCAAGAGCGCCTTCCTGGCCACCATGAGCCACGAAATCCGCACACCGATGAACGGCATCATCGGCATGAGCGGCTTGCTGCTGGAAACCGATTTGAACGACGACCAGCGCGACTTCGCGCGCACGGTGCGCGACAGCGGTGAATCGCTGCTGACCATCATCAACGACATCCTGGACTTCTCGAAGATCGAGGCCGGCAAGCTCGACGTCGAGAACGCACCTTTCGCGCTGCGCGAATGCGTGCGCTCGGCCGTGGATCTGGTGCGGCACCGCGCCAATGAGCACCTACTCAGCCTGGTGGTGGCCATCGGTGATGAGGTGCCCGACATGGTCAAAGGCGACCGCACACGGCTGCGGCAAATCTTGCTCAACCTGCTGAGCAATGCGCTGAAGTTCACCGAAGCCGGTGAAGTGAAGCTAACGGTTGACATGCGCGCACCGGATGAGCTGCACTTCGCCGTGCAAGACAGCGGCATCGGCCTCACGCCCGAGGGCATGGCCAAACTGTTCCAAAGCTTCAGCCAGGCCGACAGCAGCACCACGCGCAAGTACGGCGGCACGGGGCTGGGGCTGGTGATCAGCAAGCGGCTGGCCGAGATCATGGGCGGCACGATGACGGCCGAGAGCGAAGGCGCGGGCAAGGGCTGCACCTTCCGCTTCCACATCACCGCCGAGACCGTCGCGGCCCAGGCCAGCGCCAAGGCTGCGGTAAAGACGACCATCGACCCGCAGATGGCCACGCGCCACCCGCTGCGCATCCTGCTGGCCGAGGACAACCTGGTGAACCAGAAGCTCGCGCTGCGGCTGCTGCAGCAGATGGGCTACCGCGCCGATCTGGCCGCCAACGGCATCGAGGCCGTCGAGTGCGTGGCGCGCCAGCCCTACGACGTGGTGCTGATGGACGTGCAGATGCCGGAGATGGACGGCCTGGAGGCCAGCCGCCGCATCACGGCGAAGTCGCAACCGGGCCAGCGCCCGCGTATCGTCGCGATGACCGCCAACGCGATGCAGGGCGACCGCGAGGCCTGCCTGGCCGCCGGCATGGACGACTACCTGACCAAGCCGATCCGCGTCGACGAATTGGTACGCGCGCTGCAACAGACGCCGCCGCGCGGTTGAAAATGCACCGATGAGCGCCCCCTTGATCGACCCCCAGACCTTCGGCGAACTGCAGACCAACGCCGGCAGCGACTTTGTCGTCGAGCTCGTCGACACCTTTGCCGAAGAGTCGCTGCTGATGCTGGCGGAGTTGCGCGACAGCCTGGCGGCCGGCGCGGCCGATACCTTCCGGCGCGCCGCGCACTCGCTCAAGAGCAACAGCAACACCTTCGGCGCCGGCCGGCTGGCCGAGTTGGCACGCAGCCTCGAACTGGGCGGCCTGCCGCCGAGCGCGGCGCCCCTCGATGCGCTGGCGCAGGAGCTGGACCGCAGCGTGGCCGCACTGAAGGCCCTGGCCCGCGGAGGCAGCGGTGGCTGAGCGCGGCGCGCGGCTGCTGGTGGCCGACGACAACAAGGTCAACCGGCTGCTGCTGGGCCGCACGCTTGAACTGCAAGGCCACCGCGTGAGCAGCGCCGACAACGGCCGCCGCGCGCTGGAAATGCTGCGCGGCGAGCGCTTCGATCTGCTGCTGCTCGACCTGGAGATGCCCGAGCTCGACGGCTTTGCGCTGCTGGAGATCATCGCCGCCGACGCCGTGCTGCGTGAGGTGCCGGTGATCGTGACCAGTTCGCTCGAAGGCGTCGCGCACGTCGCGCGCTGCATCGAGCTCGGTGCCGACGACTACCTGCACAAGCCCGTCAACCCGGTGCTGCTGAAAGCACGCGTCGGCTCAAGCCTGGAGAAGAAGCGCCTGCGCGACCAGCAGCAGGAACAGGTCCGGCGCTTCGCCACCAGCGCCGTGGCGCAGGACCTGCAGCAAGGTGGCTTTGCGCTGGGCGGCCGGCGCGTGCAGGCCACGGTGCTGTTTGCCGACCTGCGCGGCTTCACCTCGCTGGTGGAATCGCAGACCCCCGAGGACACGATCGAGCTGCTCAACACCTGGTACACGCTGATGTTCGACGCCATCAGCGGCCAGGGCGGTGTCGTCAACCAGATCATCGGCGACGGGCTGATGGCGGTGTTCGGCGCACCGCTGCCGCTGCCCGAACCCGGCCTGTCCGCCGTGCGCGCGGCGCTGGACATGTCCGAGATGCTCACGCTGTACAACGCCGAGCGCGCCAGCGAAGGCCGCGCTGCCATCGGCATGGGCGTCGGCGTGGCCAGTGGCGATGTCATAGCCGGCTACACCGGCACCATGGACCGCGCCACCTACACCTGCGTCGGCGACACGGTGAACCTGGCGGCCCGGCTGGAAGCGCACACGCGGGCCTGCGCCGAGGCGGTGCTGATCGACGCCGCCACGCAGGCCGCGCTGCAGGGCCGGGTGGCGACGCGCGCGCTGGGGCCGGTGGCGCTGAAGGGCAAGGCGGCGGCGGTGGAAGTGTTTGCCGTCAGCCCCTCTTGAGCCGTCGCGGTCAGGCGGTGGCCTTGGCCTCCAGCTGGGCCTTCAGGCCGGCGTCCAGCCGCAGCTCGCGCGCCAGCGCGTCCAGGTAGGCGCGCTCCATGGTGCTGGTCTCGTCCACCATCAGCAAACTGGTCAGGTAGACCTCGGCCGCCAGTTCGGGCGTCGTTGCGCCGGCGGCGACGTCGGCGGGTTCGAGCGGACGGCGCAGCTCGGCTTCGAACCAGCTGCGCAGGCCGGCGTCGGCTTCGCTGCGGCGCAGTTCGGCTTCGACCAGGGCGCGCTCGCGCTCGTCCAGGTGGCCGTCGGACTTGGCGGCGGCGATCATGGCCTTGAGCAGCACGCGGCCGTGCGCTTCGTCCTGCGGCGCCGGCAGGGCCAAGGGTGCTGCCGGCGCGGCGCCACTGGCAGCCGCCGGTGACGTCGCCGCCTGCCGCGCCTGCCAATCCTGGTACGTCTTCCAGGCCAGCATGCCCAGCGCCGCCATGCTGCCGATCTTGAGTGCCGAGCCGCCGATGCGGCGTCCGCCGCGCGTGCCCAGCAGCAGCGCCAGCACGCCGCCGGCCGCCGCGCCCTTGGCGTACTTGTCCAGGTCGCCGCGGTCACGCGCGCCCTGCACCGCGCCGCGGGCTTCGTTGACGGCGCCGAGTCCGGTCTTGAGCAATTGGTCGAGCAGCGATTGGGCGGTCATGGCAGGGCTCCTGATGCGGGGGCTCGACTCTAGCGCCGCGGTCGAAGCCGCAATCGGGGTCCGGCCTTGCCGCCGTCACGTCAAGGCTTTGGTACAGGCGTAACTCATTCTTCGGCATGGCTGCTTTGCGGCCTCGGCCTCCTAACATCGTGCACGCACTTGCAGACCGCGCGAGCACGACCCATGCCCAGGGCCCCGGACCACCGACCGATGAGGAAGACCTTGCGATACCCGATCATCTGGATGGCCGCCGCCGGCACGGCCGCCGCCGCGACCCTGGCCCTGGCAGCGCTGACCGAGAGCGCGCCCGCCCACGCTGCCGGGCCAGCGCCCGTCGCAGCGCAGGAGACGGGCCTGCCGATGCCCTGGCTGCGGCTGGTGGTGGGGGACGCCGGCGCGGTGCTCAGCGGCATCGTGCCCAACGCGATCGAACGCGACGCCGTGCTGGCCTGGGCACGCAGCCAGTACCCGCAGCTGCAGCACCAATTGCAGATCGCCGACGTCGCCAACCCAAACTGGCTCAGCACCGCCCACCTGCCCGACCTGCGCCAGGTGCGCCGGGCCAGCGCGCTGCTGTCCGAGGCCGGCCTGGTGATCGACGGCGCGGTGGCCGCGGCGCCGCTGCTGGTGCGCCTGAACGAGTCCACCGCCGTTGCGCTGGGCCGCGGCCTGCCGGTCATCAACCGGGTGGTGGTTCAGTCCCGGTAAGGCAGAAGGCGCTGCCGTGTTGCACTGGCATCGCTGACAAGAAATCCGACCGGCCCCCCC
>JAYSSS010000090.1:0-30993 GCA_043720415.1 Ideonella sp. | reverse complement strand
GGGCCCAAGGGCCCAAGGGCCCAAGGGCCCAAGGGCCCAAGGGCCCAAGGGGCGCGCCCGTGGACAATGTCGGCATGAGTCCCTCCGCCCTTGAATCCCTGGTGCAGCGCGCTGAACAGCTGCTCTCCCGCATTGAATCCGTGCTGCCCCATCCATTGGCGCCGCCCGACTGGTCCGCTTCCATCGCCTACCGCTACCGCAAGCGTGCCGGCTCGGGCTGGCTGCAGCCGGTGCGCCAGGTGGCAGCCGTGGCCCTGGCCGATCTGAAGGAAGTCGACGGGCAAAAGCAAAAGCTGGTGCGCAACACCGCGCAATTCGTGGCCGGTCTCCCTGCAAATAACGTGTTATTGACAGGCGCAAAGGGCACGGGCAAAAGCTCGCTCATCAAGGCCTGCCTGAACGAATTTTCGGGCCGCGGCCTGCGCCTGATCGAGGTCGACAAGGCCGATCTGGTCGATCTGCACGATTTGGCGGATCTGGTGGCGCAGCGCCCCGAGCGCTTCATCGTGTTCTGCGACGACCTGAGCTTTGACGACGGCGAGCCGGGCTACAAAGCGCTGAAGTCCATACTCGACGGCAGCGTCTCGGCGGCCGGCGACAACATGCTGATCTACGCCACCAGCAACCGCCGTCACCTGCTGCCCGAGTACATGAAGGAAAACCTCAGCTACACGCACACCGACGACGGCGAGGTGCATCCCGGCGAAGGCGTGGAGGAGAAGATTTCACTGTCCGAGCGCTTTGGTCTGTGGATCAGCTTTTATCCCTTCAGCCAGCCCGAGTACCTGGCCATCGTGGCCCAATGGTTGCAGCACTTCAATGTCGGTGAGGCCGGCATCGCTGCGGCGCGCCAGCCTTGCCTGGTGTGGGCGCTTGAGCGCGGCTCACGCTCCGGGCGCGTGGCCTATCAATTCGCCCGCGACTGGGCCGGGCGCGATCACTCGGCTGACCCGGCCGCGCGCATCGCGGCCGAGGTGCCCGCGCCCGACGGGCTGGACCATGTCTGAGACGGCAAGGCTGGCCAGCGCGGCGCAGAGCGCGGGCGAGCACCCGCAACCCCACCCACAACCCCACCCACAACCCCACCCACACCCAGCCGAGCCGACCAAACTGGCGGTGACCGTGGTCGATGGCCAGGCCCGGCCTGACCGGCCCCTGGTCGATGTCGCGGTGGGCGTGCTCATCGAGCGCGACAAGGCCGGCCAGGAGCGCCGCTTCCTGCTCACCTCGCGCCCGCCGGGCAAGGTCTACGCCGGTTACTGGGAGTTCCCAGGCGGCAAGTTCGAGCCTGGCGAGAGCGTGGCGCAGGCGCTGGCGCGCGAGCTGCATGAGGAACTGGGCATCCACATCGGCGCTGTGCACCCCTGGCAGCAGGAGGTGTTTGACTACCCCCACGCCCTGGTGAAGCTGCACTTTTGCAAGGTGTTTGAGTGGTCGGGAAGCCTGGAGATGCGCGAAGGCCAGCGCATGGCCTGGGAATCGCTGCCGGTGCAGTCCGCGCCCGTTCTGCCAGGCACGCTGCCGGTGCTGCGCTGGTTTGCCGCCGAGCGTGGCCATGCCGGGCCCACACATGTTGAGCCCGCGCTGGCTGAGCCCACACAGGCTGAGCGCACCTATGCTGAGCGCGCCCATGGCCAATGACTACACTGCCACGATGAACTGGTTGGACGCCATTGCCTGGGACCGTGACGGCCTGGTGCCGGTGATTGCGCAAGAGGCGGCGTCGGGCGATGTGCTGATGTTCGCCTACATGAACCGCGAGGCCCTGGCCTTGACGGCACAGCGTGGCCAGGCCGTGTACTGGAGCCGCTCACGCCAGCGCCTGTGGCACAAGGGCGAGGAGAGCGGCCACTTTCAAAGCGTGCACGAGCTGCGAGTGGACTGCGACGCCGATGTCGTGCTGCTCAAGGTCAGCCAGCTCGGCCATGAGCCCGGCATCGCCTGCCACACCGGCCGTCACTCTTGTTTTTTTCGCAAACTGGGTGGCGATGAATGGCAGGTGGTGGAACCCGTCCTCGTCGATCCCGAACGCATCTATCACAAGAAATGAGCGACCCTTCTTCAAGCTCGCAGGACTTTCTGGCGCACCTGGCGGCGATCATCGATTCGCGCCAACCCGCGGCCGGCGGTGACCCCGACAAAAGCTACATCGCGCGCCTGTTCGCCAAGGGCACCGATGCGATCTTGAAAAAGATCGGCGAAGAGGCGACCGAGGTGGTCATGGCCGGCAAGGATGGTGCGCCCGACAAGATCGTCTACGAGGTGGCCGATCTGTGGTTCCATTCCATGATTGCGCTGTCGGCGTTTGGTCTGAAGCCCGCCGATGTGTTGAACGAGCTGGCGCGCCGTGAAGGCATGTCCGGCCTGGAAGAGTTTGCGCTGCGCAAAGCGCAGTTGCGAGAACAGGAGAGTTCGAGATGAGCGATGCCGTACAAACCACCGTGGTGCTGAGCACCGAGACCGAGGCCAAGCTGCGCACCGTGGGCCACATCAGCTACGCGCTGCATGCCATCGTCGCCGTCGGTGCGGTGCTGCCGGGCACACAGGGCAGCGTGCTGCTGCTGGCGGTGGCGGTGGTGCTGGACTTGGTGATGCGCGGTGAGGCCGCCGGTTCCTGGCAGGAATCCCACTTCAGGTGGCGCATCCGAAGCGTGGTGTTTGCGGCCATCGCCTATGTCGTGACCTCACCGCTGTGGCTGCTGCTCATCGCGCCGGGTTGGATCGCCTGGGGCGTGATCTCGCTGTGGTTCCTGTACCGCGTGGTGCGCGGTTGGCTGGCGCTGAACGACCGCCGCGCCATGCCTGTTTGAGATCGCCGGGCCAACACCATGTCAAACCATTCCAACTGCATCTTCTGCAAGATCGTCGCCGGCCAGATCCCATCGAAAAAGGTCTACGAGGACGACGACATCCTGGCCTTCCACGACATTCAGCCCTGGGCGCCGGTGCACATCCTCATGATCCCCAAGCAGCACATCACCAGCATGGTCGATGTCGGTGCGCAACATGCGGCGCTGCTGGGCAAGATGATGGCGCTGTCGCCGCGCCTGATGCAGGAGCTGGGCGTCACCAATGGCTATCGCCATCTCATTAACACCGGTGAGGACGGGCGCCAGGAAGTGCAACATGTGCACCTGCATGTGATGGGCGGCCCCAGGCCCTGGGCCAAGGGCTGAGCCGAAGCTGCCGAACATGCCAGGTGGCTCACCTAGAATCCACCGATTCGTCCTCAGGAGAACGACATGGGTTCATTCAGCATCTGGCATTGGTTGATCGTGCTGGCTGTGGTGGTGCTGATCTTCGGCACCAAAAAGCTTAAGAACGTGGGATCTGACCTTGGCGCTGCGGTCAAGGGCTTCAAGGATGGCGTCAAGGATGGCACCACCTCGGCCGCGGCGGGCGACGCCGCCGCTGTGCCGCCACAGCAGGTGACGACGCAAAAGACGGCCGATCACAACACGGTGGATGTCGAGGCCAAGACCAAGTCTTGAGCCCCATTTGCAGCCACCCGTCGGGCGCCGCACACAGCGCACCATCGATTGCCACCCTGACCGTCCGCACGGTGCTGCCGGTGTCCACCGCCAGCACGCCACCCCTCGATGATTGACTTCGGTTTCGACAAGATTGCGCTGATCGGCGCGGTGGCGCTCATCGTCATCGGGCCGGAAAAGCTGCCACGCGTGGCGCGCACCGTGGGCACCCTGCTGGGCAAGGCGCGGCGCTATGTGGCCGATGTCAAGGCCGAGGTCAGCCGCACGATCGAGCTCGAAGAGCTGCAGAAGATGAAATCGCAGTTCGAGACCGCGGCACGCGATGTCGAGGGCTCGGTTTCGCGCGAATTGAATGACGCCAGCTCGGCCTTCAACCAGACGCTGCAGGACGCCAGCGCCGGCTTTAACGGCGATCAGCTTGATTCGCCGGTTAGCCCTGCCTATGAACCCCCGCCACCCGAGTACAAGCGCCCGAACAAGAAGTGGCGGCTCAAGCGCGGCGCCTTGCCACGCTGGTACAAGCAGCGCACGGGTGTGCGCGGCCACGCGCAATCGGGTGCGGCCAGGGTGGCGCGTTTTCGACCGCGGGCCTTGAATCCATGAGCCGCCGGGCCGCTCCCAAGGCGAATCGCGCAGTGCGAAGCACGGAGCTTTCCCAATGAGTTCAGAGGGCAAACCCAAGGACGAGCTCGAGGGCACCGAGCAGCCCTTTGTGTCGCACCTGGTGGAGCTGCGCGACCGCATGGTGCGCGCTGTGATTGCGGTGGCGGTGTGCTTCGCGGTGCTGGCCTTCTGGCCCGGGCCCTCGGGCCTGTACGACCTGTTGGCCGCGCCGCTGGTGGCGCATCTGCCCAAGGGCGCCACCTTGATCGCCACCAATGTCATCTCGCCCATCCTGGTGCCCTTGAAGATCACCTTGATGGCGGCCTTCATGCTGGCCCTGCCGGTGGTGCTGTACCAGTTGTGGGCCTTTGTCGCGCCCGGCCTGTACTCGCATGAAAAGCGCCTGGTGCTGCCGCTGGTGGTGTCGAGCACCCTGTTGTTCGTGATCGGCGTGGCCTTTTGCTACTACCTGGTGATCCCGGGCATGTCGCGCTTCATCCAGGCCTTTGCGCCGGCCAGCATCACCGCCGCGCCTGACATCGAACAGTATTTCGGCTTTGTGTTGACGCTGTTTGTGGTGTTTGGCGTGGCCTTCGAAGTGCCGATCGCGGTGATCGTGCTGGTGCGCATGCGCATCGTGTCCATCGAGCAGCTCAAGAGCTTTCGCGGCTACTTCATCGTCTCGGCCTTCATCGTGGCCGCCGTCGTCACGCCGCCCGATGTGATCTCGCAACTGGCCCTGGCCGTGCCGATGTGCATCTTGTACGAAGTGGGCATTTTTGCCGCGAAGATCTTCGTCAAACACACCCAGGCGCCAGACGCCGAGCCCGATACCGGGGCCCAGGGTTGAGCCTGTGCCGGCACCGGCGTGCTGGCGCAGATGACGCCCTCAGCGCGGCCGCCGCGCCGGCTTGGGCCGCTGCATCACATCGAGCTTGAGCTCCATGGATTGGGCGCCGCGCTGCACGCCAAAGGTGGCGGGGTCGCCGGGCGCCAGCGCCGCCACACTGTTGAGCAACTGCGTGGTGTTGGTCACCGGCTTGCCTGACACCGACACCACCACATCGCCAGGCCTGAGCCCGCCCTTGCTGGCCGGCCCGTCCTGCAGCACGCCGGTGATGAGCACACCGGATTTGATCGGCAGCTTGAAGTTCTCGGCGAACTCGGGCGTCAAATCGCGCGGCTCGACGCCGATCCAGCCGCGTCTGACCTGGCCATCGCGCAACAGGCCTTCCATCACCTGCTGCGCCAGATCCACAGGAATGGCAAAGCCAATGCCCAGGCTGCCTCCGCTGCGCGAAAAGATCGCGGTGTTGATGCCCAGCAGGTGGCCATTGAGATCGACCAGGGCGCCGCCCGAATTGCCCGGGTTGATGGCGGCATCGGTCTGGATGAAGCTCTCGAAGGTCGACAAGCCCAGGCCCTGTCGGCCCAGGGCGCTGACGATGCCCGAGGTGACGGTTTGGCCGACATTGAAGGGGTTGCCTATGGCCAGCACCAGGTCGCCCACCTGCACCGCGGCGATGCGGCCCAAGGTGACGAAGGGCAGCGCGTCGAGCTCGATGCGCAGCACCGCCAGATCGGTCTCGGGGTCGGTGCCAACCACCTTGGCGCGGGCCTGGCGGCCGTCGGACAAGCGCACGTCGATTTCGGTGGCACCCTCGATCACATGGTTGTTGGTGAGCAGCAGGCCATCGGCCGAGACGATCACGCCCGAGCCAAAGCCGACCTGGGGCGCGCCTGCGCCGTCGCGTTCACCGAAGAAGCGCCGGAACATCGGGTCGATCTGCGGCTCGCGCGCGCCGGGCTGGGCGCTGCGCGGGCCGGCACGGCTGGCGGTCACGCTCACGACCGCGGGTGAGGCCAGGCGCGCCGCTGCGCCAAAGCCGGTGAAGCCGGCCAGCACGGCGGCCTCGGCGGGCGTGCCGGCGTTGGCGGTGGCAGCGCCGGATGCGGCCCTTGGGGCCGTTGGCGCGGCAAAGGCCTTGGCGGGTGCAGCCATCGTGGTGGCCTCGCGACCCAGCCACTGTGGCTTGAGCGTAGCGACCACAAACAGGCCCGCCATGGCCACCGTGACGGCCTGCGAGAAAATCAACCAAAGTCTTCGCATCGGGGACGTTTCGGAAAGGTGGCCCAGTGGCCCAGCGTTCGCAGATCGAAGCCCACCTCGCAGCCCTGCTGGCGGTGGATCGCTTCAAGGATTATGGGCCGAACGGTCTGCAGGTCGAGGGCCGAGACCAGGTGCACAGCATCGTCAGCGGCGTGACCGCCAGCCTGGCCTTGATCGACGCCGCCATCGCTGCCAAGGCCGATGCCGTGCTGGTGCACCACGGCCGGTTTTGGCGCGGCCAGGACGGCCGCGTGGTGGGCTGGATGCGCCAGCGCCTGGCACGCCTGCTGGCCCATGAGGTGAGCGTCTTTGCCTACCACCTGCCGCTGGACGCCCACCCCGAGCTGGGCAACAACGCGCAGCTGGGTGCGCGGTTAGGGCTGCGTGCCGACGCGCGCTTTGGCGAGCAGGACCTCGGCTTCATAGGCCCGGCCGGGGGGGTGGACGGCGTGGCGAGTTTGGCCGGCACGGTGCAGCAGCAATTGCGGCGCGCGCCGGTGGTGCTGGCGGGCGATGGCCGCAGGCTCAGGCGCCTGGCCTGGTGCACGGGTGGGGCGCAAAGCTACTTTGAAGCCGCCATCGCCGCCGGCGCCGACGCCTTCCTCACCGGCGAGATTTCCGAGCCGCAGGCCCATCTGGCGCGCGAGACGGGCGTGGCGTACTTGGCCTGCGGCCACCACGCCACCGAGCGCTACGGCGCGGCGGCTGTGGGCGAACATCTGGCGGCGCACTTTGGCATCCAGCACCAGTTCATTGACATCGACAACCCGGGCTGAGCCATGCCAATTCACCAGCGGCCCATGGCCTTGACCATGGGCGACCCCACCGGCATCGGCCCGGAAATCATCGCCAAAGCCTTGCTGCACGGCCTGCCTGGGCCCGCCCTGGTGATCGGCGATGTGGCGGTCATGCGGCGCGCGGTGGCGCAGTGTGGGCTGCTTCTTCCGGTGGTGCACCTGCAAGCACCCGAAGACCTGGCCCAGGCGCCACCCGACAGCATCCCGGTGTGGACCCCGCCTGCCCTGCAGGGCACCTGGGCGGCCGGCCCGGCGGTCGGCCTGGCGGCCCTGCCCATGGGCCGCGTGCATGCCCTGGCCGGCAAGGCCGCAGCGCTGTGCATCGAGGCTGGCGCCCACCTGGCGCTGGCAGGCCAGGTGAGCGCCCTGGTGACGGCGCCCATCCACAAGGAAGCGCTGTCGGCGGCCGGGGTTGACTTTCCTGGCCACACCGAGATGCTGCAGGCCGCAGCCGGCGGTGTGCCGGTGCGCATGATGCTGGCCAACGACGAGCTGCGCGTGGTCCTGGTGACCATCCACCTGGCCTTGCGCCGCGCCATCGAGCAGCTCGACTTCGACGCCGTGTTGCACACCCTGCGCATTGCCCATCGCGCCGCGCAGGCCTGGGGCCAGGCCGCACCACGCATCGCGGTGGCCGGGCTCAACCCGCACGCCGGTGAGGGCGGCCTCTTTGGTGACGAGGAGCAGCGTTTCATCGGGCCCGCCGTCCAGGCCGCCCGAGGCGAGGGCATTGATGCCCGTGGCCCCTATGCGCCAGACACCGTGTTCATGCGCGCCCGCAACACGCCCGCCCATCCGGGCGAGTTCGACATCGTCGTGGCCATGACCCATGACCATGGGCTGATTCCGGTGAAGTACCTCGGGGTGGAGCAGGGCGTGAACGTCACCCTGGGCTTGCCCTTTGTGCGCACCAGCCCAGACCACGGCACAGCCTTTGACATCGCCGGCACCGGGTGTGCCGACCCTGCCAGCCTGCAGGCCGCAGTGGCCATGGCCTGGCGCTCCGCAAGGCAGTCTTCAAGCCGCTTGCCAAACTGAGCGTGCGCCACACGCAAAGCGCTTGGACTGCCGATGTGGACTGCCGATGCGATATGTCCGCTTGCAGGCTCAGTGAGCTGGTGCCGACAGATGCGCCAGTTGACGCCTGGCCCTGGCGGTGGCGCGTTCGATCAGGTAGGCGTTTTCGAAGGCGCGAATGCGGCCGGTTTCACACAGGCGCGCCAGCATGCGGTAGGTCATGGAAATGGTCTTGCGCTGCTTGGAGCCGTGGCTGAAGATGAAGAAGGTGCGCGCCGCACTGATGTGTGCCAGGCGCACCTTCTGCCAGCTGCCTTCGAGGTGCATCTGGTAGGCAAAGCCAATCTGGACGTGGTCCACCAGTGACTTGCCACGCATGGGCTCGGCCGGCTCGCTGGCATCGAGCGCCGGCAGGCCGGCGATGACCATGTCCGCCGCGGTCACCTCGGCCTCGGCTGTGACGTCGATGTCGACCATGCCGTTCCAGTCGATCGAGGCTTCGTCGATCATGCCCACGGCCCGGGCTTCGGCGGCGCTGAAGTCGCTGGCCTTGACCACGTTGTGCAGCACGGGCAGGCTGTGCAGCGTGGCGGGCGGCAGATCGCCGGCCTTGGGCACGGGTGTGGCCATCACGGCCTCGACCTGGCGCGCCAACATGTTGTGATCCAAGGTGCTCAATGCCTGGCCTTTGAGCGATTCGGCGTGGGCCGGCAGCAGTTGGGCGAAGAAGTCACGGCGCACGTCGTCGGCGCAGCGGATCTTGTCCAACCCGGCGTTGAGGTCCTTCATCAACTGCGGCAACTGACGCAAGAAGTTGGCCCGCAGGGCAGGCACCCCTTTGGGCTGCACACTCATGGCCAGCTCGCGGCCGACCTCGCGCATGCGTTGCAATTGCGCGCTGTCGGTACCAAACTCGATGTCAGTGAGGGCGATCGCGCGGCTCCAGACCTGACCCAGAAACTGCCGCAAAAACTCCGGTACCGCAATGGCTTGCAACGCACCATCGAGCTGCGCTGCATAACGATGCGCAAGGCGCAGCTGAAGCTCCTTGCGCGCCAGCAGTTGGTCGGCCGAGCCCTCGGCCTGCGCCCGAGCCCGGGCCTGGGCTGCAATGAAGCCTTCCAGGTCGTTCAGCTTGTGCTCATACAGCTCGATCTGATCGAAGTCGCCGTCAACGACCTCCTGCACCAAATTGCCGACACGGTCCAACAGCGCCAGGCCGTCGGCATCGGCGAAATCATCCACCGCCGAGCCCAGTGAAGCGATGCGGTTGACGAAGCGGCGCACAGGATGGCGCCGAGACGAGAAAAACGAGGTGTCACCCAGCGCGGCCCGCAGCACCGGCAGCTGCAGGCGGCCAATTTGCCTGGCCATCTGCGGCGGCACCTTGGGGTCGGACAGGATCTGGTCGAACAGCCCGGCGATGACATCGATGACCATGTGATCGATGGTGCCGTTGCTGGCTTGTCGCAGCTCGTCACGGTGCGCCACGATCAGGTTGGGCACCAAGGATTGGCCAAGGCCGGGCCGGCGTTCGCCAGGCGCAAGCTCATCCCAAGCGCTGCCGGCGGCGGCTGCTCTGAGCTCAGGCGCGCCGGCGTTGGCAGCGCCCGAATGGGGGCTCGCAGCAGCGCCAAGGTAATGGCCCGATGATTGCGACAGGCGGCGCATCAGCGACATCAATTCACCCTCTGCCCGGCCGCCAGCAGGCAGGGCGCCACGACCCTCGCGCGCGCCTCCAGTGCTGGGGCCGGGATGGACTGCGCTGGTGGGGTCAGCGCCGCCGTCCTGCAAACCGGTTTGGCCTGCACCGCGTTCAAGCAGCCGCCCCGTGCCAGAGAGCTCATGGCCAACAGCGCGCGGACCGCCGGGCATCGCCTCGCCGAGCTGGCCCGGAACGGTGCGCAACGGCGCCTCATTGGCGCGCTGTCGAACGGCAAAGGCATCGGGCTTCACACCCGCGCTGCGCAGGTCGTTGGCGATGTCGACATAGGTCACACGCATGGCAATGGCCAGTGCGCGGCCGATTTCCATGCCCAGGACCTTGCGCAGATCAGGGCGATCGGAAACCGACTCGATGGCGCGAATCATTGCCTGGCCCACAATTTCGGCACGCAGCGGATTGCGTGCAGGGTCGAATCGGGTGAGCTTGAGCATCGGCCCGATGAAGCCGTCGAGGTCACGAATTTCCCATTCACAAGCGTGGGTGATTTCGAGCGCGAACCGGTCAGCCGACACCTGGATTTCGACTTCATGGTCGTCCACCAGGCTGAGCGCATCCCAACTCGTCAGACCACTGCGTGAGCTCGTGGCATCCAAGACCCCCAGTTCGCGCGACACCCGTCGGTCCAGCGTTTCGTTGAAGGTCAGGGCAAAGATGGCCAGCTTGCGGTTGAGCTCGAACTGCGCACCGATCAAAGCGTCACGCTGCAACACTTGGCTGGTCGACATCGCCGCCAGGCCAAGGCTGTCGACCGTGCGCTCCGCCGCCGTCCGCGCGGCCATGCCCACGCGCCGGATGGCGTTCTCCAAGTGGGCAGGCAGCGGGGTGTAAACGGTGGTGGTCATCGCTGTTGGGTGTCGCCGGGCCGACATGTCGTCCATGTCGCCATCGCAGACCTCGTCATCACAGCGCTATCGGTCGATCCAAGCGCGAACTTGAGCGCAAAGTCAACACCCTGGGTGCCCCCATCCGGTCTTGAACTGCGCGGCCGTCCCACTAACGGCGCTGCAGTGCGTCGCGAATTTCACGCAACAGCAGCACATCTTCAGCGGGCGGTGCCGGTGGCGCCGCTGGTGCGACAGGTGCTTCGCTCTTCATGCGGTTGATCTGCTTGATCATCATGAAGATGACAAAGGCCAGGATGATGAAGTTGAAGGCGATGGTGGTAAAGCTGCCCCAGGCGAACACATTGCCGACCTTTTGCGCCTCGACCAGGGAGGCGCCTGCGGGCACGTTGCCGGCGAGCACGATGTACTTGTTGGAGAAGTCCGCGGCGCCGCCCAGGGCCAGGTTGATCAGCGGCATGATCAGGTCTTTGACTGCTGAGTCGACGATCTTGCCGAAGGCGCCGCCGATGATGACGCCGACCGCCAGGTCGACGACATTGCCCTTCATTGCGAACTCTTTGAACTCACTGGCGAAACTCATGATGGCGTGCTCCTCGTTGTGTTGTGGGTCGCGACATGCGCCCGCCGCGAGTATTGCCAGCGAACAGGCAAAGTCAAGCCGCATCGGGGCCGGTGTTTGGTGACAGCCAATGATGGCCGCATTGGCGCTGAGGTCGGCTTTGGTCCTTGACAGCTCCGTTAGAATCCCGGGTTGCCCCTAAGACCATTCGCTTCTTTGAGGATTCCTATGAGTGACAGTCCAGTCGACCAAGGTCGTCGCAACTGGGTCGCATTGACGGCCGGAGCAGGTGCCATTGGCGGCGGGTTCACCGCCGTGCCATTTGTGAGTGCCTTCACACCGTCCGAGCGCGCCAAGGCGGCTGGTGCTGCGGTCGAGGCTGACATCAGTGCCCTGCAGCCCGGTGAAAAGATGACGGTCGAATGGCGCGGCAAGCCGGTGTGGATCGTGCGCCGCACCAAAGAACAGCTCGAAACGCTGAAGAAGACCTCGCCCCAGGTGGCCGATCCTCAGTCCAAGCGCAACCCGGGCGAGTTGACCCCTGAGTACGCGAGAAACGAACACCGTGCCATCAAGCCGGAATATTTCGTCGCGGTCGGCATCTGCTCGCACCTGGGCTGCTCACCCAGCGACAAGCTGGCGGCTGGCCCGCAGCCCTCACTGCCAGACGACTGGCAGGGTGGTTTTCTCTGCCCTTGCCACGGCTCGACCTTCGATCTGGCCGGCCGGGTGTTCAAGGACAAGCCCGCACCCGATAACCTCGAGGTGCCGCCGCACATGTATTTGTCCGACACGATGCTGTTGATCGGCGAAGACAAAAAAGCCTGAGCACCGGCACAGCACAAATAAAGCAATACGAGGTCGACATGGCAGATTTCAAGACGGCTCCGGCTGACGCCTCCGCGGGTGTCAAGCTCATGACTTGGGTGGACAACCGGTTTCCCGCCACCAAGATGTACAAGGAGCACATGTCGGAGTACTACGCTCCGAAAAACTTCAACTGGTGGTATGTGTTTGGTTCGCTGGCACTGTTTGTGCTGGTCATCCAGATCGTCACCGGCATCTTCCTGACGATGCACTACAAGCCCGATGCGGCCACGGCTTTCGCATCGGTCGAATACATCATGCGCGATGTGCCCTGGGGCTGGTTGATCCGCTATCTGCATTCGACCGGCGCCTCGGCCTTCTTCGTCGTCGTCTACCTGCACATGTTCCGCGGCCTGATCTATGGCAGCTACCGCAAGCCGCGCGAGCTGGTGTGGATCTTCGGTTGTGCCATCTTCCTGTGCTTGATGGCCGAGGCCTTCATGGGCTATTTGCTGCCCTGGGGCCAGATGAGCTACTGGGGCGCCCAGGTCATCGTCAACCTGTTTGCGGCCGTGCCTTTCATCGGCCCTGATCTGGCGCTGTTGATTCGCGGCGACTATGTTGTCGGCGATGCCACTTTGAACCGCTTCTTTGCCTTCCATGTGATCGCTGTGCCGCTGGCGCTGGTGGGCCTGGTGGTGGCGCACATCATCGCCTTGCACGAGGTCGGCTCGAACAACCCTGACGGGGTCGAGATCAAGGCCAAGAAAGACGCCCAGGGCAAGCCTCTGGACGGCATCGCCTTTCACCCCTTCTACACGGTGCACGACATCTTTGGCGTGTGCCTGTTCCTGCTGGTGTTCTCGGCCATCGTCTTCTTCGGGCCTGAGTTCGGTGGCTACTTCCTGGAATACAACAACTTCATTCCGGCCGATCCTCTGAAGACGCCGGCGCACATTGCCCCGGTGTGGTACTTCACGCCTTATTACTCGATGCTGCGCGCCACCACCGACCCCATGGTCAACGTGCTGTGCGGGATCATCGGACTGGCGGGCTTGATCTCCCTGGTGGCCGTCAAGGGCCGCATCAAGATGGTGATCGTGGTCGGGGCCTTGGTGCTGATTGCCTTGCTCAAGACCTTCGACGCCAAGTTTTGGGGTGTGGTGGTGATGGGCGCCGCGGTGGTCATCCTGTTCTTCCTGCCCTGGCTGGACAACAGCCCCGTGAAGTCGATTCGCTATCGCCCAAGCTGGCACAGCTGGATGTACGGCGTCTTCGTCATCGTCTTCTTTGTGCTCGGCTATTTGGGCATTCAACCCGTGTCAGACGGCCGCACCCTGCTGGCGCAGATCGGCACGCTGTTTTACTTTGCCTTCTTCTTGCTGATGCCCTGGTGGAGCACGATAGGCAGTTTCAAACCAGTGCCTGATCGGGTCACCTTCAAAGCCCATTAGAAGCGGGAGCGACAAAACATGAAAAAAATCATCGCGGCACTGCTGGCCACCCTGGCCTTGTTGGGCTCGGCTTGGTCCATTGAATCGGCTGTGCCCTGGGACAAGTTTCCAAAGGAGCGCTTGACCAATCAAAGCGCTTTGCAAAATGGCGCCAAGCTCTTCGTCAACTATTGCTTGAACTGCCACTCCGCTGCCTACATGCGCTACAACCGCTTGCAGGACATCGGCTTGACGGATGACCAGATCAAGAAGAACCTGGTCTTCGCTGGAGACAAAGTCGGTGAGTTGATGACCGCCGCCATCAGCCCCAAAGATGCCAAAGAGTGGTTCGGCGCGGCGCCACCGGATTTGTCGGTGATTGCGCGTTCGCGTGCCGGCGCCAATGGCAGTGGTGCGGACTACCTCTACACCTACATGCGCGGCTTCTATCGCGATGAGAGCAAGCCCACGGGCTGGAACAACCTGGTCTTCCCTTCAGTGGGCATGCCCCATGTGATGTGGGAGCTGCAAGGTGAGCAGCGTGCGGTCTATGCCGAAGAAAAAGACGCCCATAACCCGGGCAAGATGATGCAGGTTTTCAAGGGCTTCGAGCTGTCCAAGGCCGGTAGCTTGAACAAGGGCGACTACGACATTGCCGCGGCCGACTTGGTGGCCTATCTGCAGTGGATGGGTGAGCCCGCGCAAAACGACCGCGTTCGCCTCGGCGTCTGGGTTTTGCTGTTCCTGACCATGCTCACGGTCTTCGCTTGGCGCCTGAACGCGGCGTTCTGGAAAAGCGTCAAATAGATCCATCCGCCTGGCCTTGAGGGCCAGGCCATTCGAATGCCCCAGGCCGACGCCCAGCGTCGCGCCCGTCGTGGGGACTGAGTCAGGTGGCACAAGCACCTTGATTCAAAGGCGCGCAGCGGTGGCCAGCATGGCACCCCTGCGCTTGTCATTTTGAGCATTGGCCGACCCGGCCGCAATTGGAGCCCCAGCCATGATGGTGCTGTATTCCGGAACCACCTGTCCTTATTCGCACCGCTGCCGCTTCGTGTTGTTCGAAAAGGGCATGGATTTTGAAATTCGCGATGTTGATCTCTTCGCCAAGCCAGAAGACATCGCGTTGATGAACCCGTACAACGAAGTGCCCATCCTGGTTGAACGCGACCTGATCCTTTATGAGTCGCACATCATCAACGAGTACATCGACGAGCGCTTTCCTCACCCGCAGCTGATGCCCGGCGACCCGGTCGCCAGGGCGCGTGTTCGTCTCTTCCTTTTCAACTTCGAGAAGGAGCTGTTCTTCCATGTGAACTTGCTGGAGGGCCGCGGCACGGCCAAGGCCACCGACAAGCAGTTGGAAAAGGCGCGCAGCCAGATCAGTGATCGTTTGACGCAGCTGGCGCCGATCTTCCTGAAGAACAAGTACATGCTGGGCGACGATTTTTCGATGCTCGATGTAGCCATTGCGCCCTTGCTGTGGCGCCTGGACTACTACGGCATCGATCTGTCGAAGAACGCCGCGCCGCTGCTGAAATACGCCGAGCGCATCTTTTCGCGGCCGGCCTATATCGAGGCACTGACGCCTTCGGAAAAGGTGATGCGCAAGTAAGCCCAGCGCACCGCACCAACCACGCACCCAGGCGCACGCCACCGACATGACACGACCGGCCGCACCCGACGAGCAGGGCAGTCCGACCCGGCCCTACCTTGTGCGGGCCTTGCACGATTGGTGCACCGACAACGGCTTCACGCCCTTTGTCGCGGTGCATGTCGATGGCAGCGTGCAGGTGCCGATGGAGTACGTCAAGAACAACGAGATCGTGCTCAACGTCGGCTTCGAGGCCACCAGTGGCTTGAAGCTGGGCAATGAGTTCATTGAGTTCAAGGCCCGATTCGGCGGCCAATCGCGCGACATCTGTGTGCCGCTGAGCCATGTGGTGGCCATCTACGCCCGTGAAAACGGGCAAGGCATGGCCTTCCCTGTGCCCAATGCAGCGGCCACCGGCGGTGCGCCCGCCGCGGCTGCCACAACGGCCGAGCCTGCCCGTCGGGGTTTGCGCCTGGCACGCACCGATGTCCCCACTGATGAGGGCAGCGTTGCCTTGTCAGCACCGCCGGCACCTCGCGCGGGATGGAGCGATGAGCAAGCGCCGCAACCTCCCCAATCGCCGCCGCCCAGCCATCCGCCTGCTGGCAACAGGCCCTCGCTGAAGCGGATCAAGTAGCCTGCCACCCTACAATTTGCATCCCGCCGGCTTAGCTCAGTTGGTAGAGCAACCGCCTTGTAAGCGGTAGGTCATCTGTTCGAGTCAGATAGTCGGCACCACATCGAGCCTCACCGCGCCGCCAGCACGCGCACGCGCACACGGATGGGCAGCACCGGCCAGCCCGCGCGCGCCAGGGCGCCTTCCAGGGCCGGTACCATGTGCCTGAGCTTTGCGGCCACCGCACCATTGGCGGCCAAGAGTGCCCAAGCCTCGGCGTCCACCGGTCCGGCCTGCACTTGCTGACGCAGTGGTTCTGGCAGCAGGGTGGCAATGCACTCAAAGCGTTGCCGCGATTCCAACAAGCGTTGCGACAGGCGTGCCAGGGGTTCACTGCGATCCAGTGCCTGACGCATGGGCAGTGAAGGCGGCGCGGAAGCAGACATCTGCAGGAGTTTAGTAGCGATGCAAATCATCATCACGCACGGCAGCATGGTGCGTACCCGCGTGCTGCATTTCAGCCGCTGGCAGTTGCTGCTCGCCGGCGCAGTCCTGGCGGCGGTCTTGGTCATGCTGTCCGGCATGGTCTACCACTTCGTGTTTCTCAAGGCTGTGCGCGAGGGCTGGCCTGTGGTCAGCCAGTTGGTGCGGCCTATCGTCAAGGATGAGCTGGCACAGCGTGAGCGATTCATGCGCGACAACCTTGACGCCATGGCGCAAAAGCTTGGCGAAATGCAGGCCCGCATGATCAAGCTTGAGCTCATCGGTGAGCGCGTTTCAGCGGCCGCGGGGGTTGATGCGGGCGAGCTCAAGGCGCCGGCCGGCAAGGCGGCCAAGGGGCAGGGTGGCCCCTATCTACCGATGGAAAAACCCGGTTTCGACGAACTGAACGGCGCCTTGTCGCGGCTGGAGTGGCGCGCCGAACAGGGTGCAGACCTGTTCACTCTGGTGGAGTCACGGCTGCTTGAGTCGCGCCTGCAGCAGCTGCTGGTGCCGAGCATCGCACCTGTGGACGGGCCGGTCGGCTCCGGATTTGGTGTGCGCAGCGATCCCATCACCGGCCGTGCCGCATTGCACGCTGGCCTGGATTTCCCGGCCGACCCAGGCACGCCCATCATCGCCGCCGCAGGCGGCATGGTGCAGCTGACTGAATGGCACCCCGCCTACGGCGAGGTGCTGGAGATTGACCACGGCCGCGGCCTGGTCACCCGCTACGCCCACAACTCAAAGGTGCATGTGCGTCTGGGCGATGTCGTCAAGCGCGGCCAGCGCATTGCCGATGTCGGCAACAGTGGCCGATCCACGGGCCCGCACCTGCACTTTGAAGTCTTGGTCGATGGCGTGCCGCAGGACCCGGCGCGCTTTTTGGCCGCGGCCCGCACTGGCCCTGCGACGTCCATCCCACGCAAACCCGGGTGATAAACTCGCGCGCCTTTCGGGGCTGGTGCCTGGTGGTAGTGCGCTTGTCCGGCAATGGCGCCGCAGACCCGCCGCAGAACCACCGCCGACTCACCGCGCAATCCCTGCGCATAACGCGCTACTTGCGCGTCCTAGCCGACCCACCCGACACCGCATGTTGCCCAACATCCTGACCTCGATTTTCGGCAGCCGTAACGACCGCCTGCTCAAGACCTATCGCAAGGTGGTCGACAAGATCACCGCCATGGAGCCGCAGTTCGAGGCCCTGGACGACACCGCGCTGCGCGCCAAGACCGATGAGTTCCGCCAGCGCCTGGCCGCAGGGGCCACGCTCGATGAGCTGCTGCCCGAGGCCTTTGCCGTGGTGCGCGAGGGCGGCAAGCGCTCGCTGAAGATGCGCCACTTCGATGTGCAGTTGATTGGCGGTATGGTGCTGCACAACGGCAAGATCGCCGAGATGGGCACCGGCGAGGGCAAGACGCTGATGGCGACCTTGCCGGTGTACCTCAATGCCCTGGCCGGCAAGGGCGTGCACGTGGTCACGGTCAACGACTACCTGGCCCGGCGCGACGCCGAATGGATGGGCCAGCTCTACAGCTTCCTCGGTCTGACGGTGGGCGTGAACGTGCCCGGCATGGACCGTGCCGAGAAGCAAGCCGCCTACGGCGCCGATGTCACCTATGGCACCAACAACGAATTCGGCTTTGACTACCTGCGCGACAACATGGTCTACGAGCTGCACGACCGTGTCGCCCGGGGCCAGAACTACGCCATCGTCGATGAGGTCGATTCCATCCTGATCGACGAAGCGCGCACGCCACTGATCATCAGCGGCCAGGCCGAGGACCACACCGAGCTCTATGTGCGAATCAATGCCGTCGTGCCCAAGCTCAAGAAGCAGATCGGCGAGGCCGATGTGCGCACCGGCGAGGGCGTCATCGAGCCAGGCGACTTCACGGTGGACGAGAAAAGCCACCAGGTCTTCCTCACCGAGGATGGTCATGAGCATGCCGAAGTGGTGCTGCGCGAGGCCGGCCTGCTGATCGAAGGCGCCAGCCTTTACGACGCCGCCAACATCACCCTGATGCACCATGTGTACGCCGCCTTGCGTGCCAACCACCTGTACCACCGCGACCAGCACTATGTGAACCAGGACGGCGAGATCGTTATCGTCGATGAATTCACCGGTCGCTTGATGACCGGCCGGCGCTGGTCCGACGGCCTGCACCAGGCGGTTGAGGCCAAGGAAGGCGTGCAGATCCAGAGCGAGAACCAGACCCTGGCCTCGATCACCTTCCAGAACTATTTCCGCATGTACGGCAAGCTAGCGGGCATGACTGGCACGGCCGACACCGAGGCCTACGAGTTCCAGGAAATCTACGGTCTGGAAACGGTGGTGATCCCGCAAAACCGCCCGCCCATCCGCAAGGACGAGCTTGACCTGATCTACAAGACCGCGCGTGAAAAGTACAACGCGGTGCAGGAAGACATCAAGTCCTGCCACGAGCGCGGCCAGCCCACCCTGGTGGGCACGACCTCGATCGAGAACTCCGAGCTCATCTCCGGCCTGCTCACTGCGGCCAAGCTGCCGCACCGGGTGCTCAACGCCAAGCAGCACGCGATGGAGGCCGAGATCGTGGCCCAGGCCGGCCGCCCCGGCGTGATCACCATCGCCACCAACATGGCCGGCCGCGGCACCGACATCGTGCTCGGCGGCAATGTCGAAAAGCAGGTGCAGTTCATCGAGGCCGATGGCGCCATTGCGCCCGACGAGAAGTCGCGGCGCATCCAGCAGCTCAAGGACGAATGGCAGGGCCTGCACGATCAGGTCAAGGCCGCCGGTGGCCTGCGCATCATTGCCACCGAAAGGCACGAGTCGCGCCGCATCGACAACCAGCTGCGCGGCCGTTCCGGCCGCCAGGGCGACCCGGGGCAGTCACGCTTTTACCTGTCGCTGGAAGACCCGCTGATGCGCATCTTTGCCGGTGACCGGGTGCGCGCCATCATGGACCGCCTGAAGATGCCCGAGGGCGAGGCCATCGAGGCCGGCATCGTCTCGCGCAGCATCGAGGGGGCACAGCGCAAGGTCGAGGCGCGCAACTTCGACATCCGCAAGCAGCTGCTCGAATACGACGACGTCAGCAACGACCAGCGCAAGGTGATCTACCAGCAGCGCAACGAGATTCTCGAATCCACCTCGGTGGCCGAGCAGATCGTCAACCTGCGCAAGAGCGCCATGACCGATGTCGTGCGCACCTATGTGCCGGTCGAGACGGTTGAGGAACAGTGGGATCTGCCGGCGCTGGAGAACACCCTGCGCGAAGAGTGGCAGATCGATGTGCCCATTGCCGAGCAGGTGGCCAAGAGTGACGCCATCACCGACGAGGACGTGATCGAGATGGTGGTCAAGGCGGCCGACGCCGTGTTCGACGCCAAGCTTGAGATCGTCGGCATGGAGCAGTTCAACCCCTTCATGCGCATGGTGCTCTTGCAGTCCATCGATTCGCACTGGCGCGAGCACCTGGCCGCACTCGACTATCTGCGCCAGGGCATTCACTTGCGGGGTTATGCCCAGAAGAACCCCAAGCAGGAATACAAGCGCGAAGCGTTTGACTTGTTTGCGCAATTGCTGGGTGTCGTCAAGCTCGAAGTCACGCGTCTGCTGATGACTGTGCGCATCCAGTCGCAGGAGCAGGTGGCCCAGGCGGCCGAGGCCATCGAAGCCCAGGCCAGCCAGGTCAGCAACATCACCTACACCCACCCGAACGAGGACGGCAGCGTCTCGCAGGAGACCGATCCCGCCACCGCGGTGGCGGCCGTGCCGCGCGTGGGCCGCAACGACCCTTGCCCCTGTGGCAGCCAGCGCAAGTACAAAAACTGCCACGGCCGCTTGGCTTGATCGGCAGCACCCCGCCGCGCTTGTTGCGTGATGGATCGCAATGACCTGATCAAAGCTCCGCGTGCCCTGCAAACACCCCGGCTGCGACTTGAGTCGCCGCGGGTCGAGCACGCCGCGCCCTTCATCGACAGCTTCTTGCGCAGCTTTGCCTTGCTGCGCTTCATCGGCTGGGGCCAGGTCGAGCGCGATCTGGCCTGGGCCGAGCGCTTTTGCCGCGGCGGCGCCGAGCTGGTGGAGACCGGCGAGTGCCTGATCTTCAACGCCTTCAGGCTGGCCGACGAGCGCTACGTTGGCCGCATCGATCTGCACAGCTTTGATTTCGAAGCGCCGCGCTGCGAGGTCGGCTATGTCGGCGAGGCCAGCTTCAGCGGCCAGGGCCTGATGCGCGAGGCGGTGTTGGCGGTGGTCGAGCTGGCCTTTGCACTGGGCTTTGCACGGGTACATGCTTTGAGTGACGCACGAAATACGCATGCACTGGCCTTTGCCGAAAAGCTTGGCATGCACCGTGAAGGCTTGCTGCGCGCCTTCGAGCGCGACCCCCAGGGCGAGCTCGCCGACATGGTGATGTTCGCTGCCTACAATCCCGCGCTCCTTGCGTCGCCCCGCCCTCCAAGCCCTTCACAGCCGCCATGCCCGTCAACCTGACCGCCCCCGATCCCGCTGCCCTGTTGCCCGTGCCTGGCCTTGAAATTGGCACTGCCATGGCAGGGGTGCGCAAGGCCAATCGGCGTGACCTGGTGGTCTTCAAGCTGGCCGCGGGCAGCAGCACGGCGGGCGTGTTCACTGCCAACCGTTTTTGCGCTGCGCCGGTGCAGATCTGCCAGCAGCACCTGGCCAGTGCCACGGCGCAGGCCGGCATCCGCGCCTGGCTCGTCAACACCGGCAACGCCAATGCCGGCACCGGCAGCGATGGTCTGGTGCGGGCGCGCCGCAGCTGCGCTGCCTTGGCCGCACACATGGGATTGCAGCCGCAACAGGTGCTGCCGTTTTCCACCGGCGTGATCATGGAGACGCTGCCGCTGGAGCGCATCGAGGCCGGCCTGCCGGCGGCCCTGGCCACGCTGCGCGCTGACGCCTGGGGCGACGCCGCCCAAGGCATCATGACCACCGACACCCTGCCCAAGGCGGCCTCGCGGCAGTTGCAGATCGCTGGGCACACGGTCACCCTCACCGGCATCGCCAAGGGTGCCGGCATGATCCGGCCGAACATGGCCACCATGCTGGGCTTCATGGCCACCGATGCGGTGGTGGCGCCGGGTGTGCTTGACACGCTGGTTAGGCAGGCGGCCGACGCCAGCTTCAACCGCATCACCATCGATGGCGACACTTCCACGAACGACTCTTTCGTGCTGGCCGCCACCCACCAGGCCGGCCATGCGCCCATCACGTCGCTGGACAGCGCCGACGGCCAGGCCTTGCAGCAGGCGGTGATCAGCCTGGCCCAGCAATTGGCCCAGGCCATCGTGCGCGACGGCGAGGGTGCGACGAAGTTCATTACCGTGCAAATTGATGGTGGCCGCAACACCGATGAATGCCGGCTCGCGGCCTATGCCGTGGCGCATTCGCCCCTGGTGAAGACCGCCTTTTTTGCCAGCGATCCCAACCTGGGTCGCATCTTGGCCGCCGTGGGCTATGCCGGCATTGCCGACCTGGACCAGTCACTCATCGACATGCACCTGGACGATGTGCAGGTGGTGCGCCAGGGCGGGCGCCACATTGAATACCGCGAGGAAGACGGCCAGCGCGTCATGAAGCAGGCCGAGATCACCGTGCGTGTCGATCTTCACCGCGGCCCCGCATCGGCCACGGTCTGGACCTGCGACCTGTCGCACGACTACGTCAGCATCAACGCCGATTACCGCAGCTGAGCGGCTTCGGTCCCGAGCCCGAACCTCAGGCCGAACCTCAGCCCGCAGCCCGCAGCCGGACCAGCGCCGGCCCATAGCGATTTCCTGCCCTGGGGCAAACGCTGCCTCGGCGGGTGCTGCATGGCCCAGACAATGGCCCGGACCCAAAGCGACTCGCCAGATCGCCACCGGGCCACTCAGGGTTCACACAATGCCAACACCATCCCCAGGATGGGCCGCGGCCGTGCGGGAGAGGCTGCGCCCGCCCGCCAACGACCTGCTGCGCGACGCCGCCTACCGGCGGCTGTTTGCCTCGGTGTTGATCTCCACCTTTGGTGGGCAAATCACCCTGCTGGCCTTGCCGCTGACGGCGGCCTTGCTGTTGCATGCCACGCCCACGCAGATGGGCCTGCTCACGGCGATGGAGATCTTGCCGTTTGCGCTGTTCTCCTTGCCCACGGGGGTGTGGCTGGACCGGGTGCGCAAGCTGCCGGTGTATGTGGTGGGCGAACTGAGCCTGGCCGCCGCGGTGGCCAGCGTGCCACTGGCGTGGTACATGGGGTGGCTGAGCATGCCCTGGATGTACGCCGCGGGCTTTGTCACTGGTGTGGTGCACACCACGGCGGGTGCAGCGGCACAGATCGTGCTCACCCAGGTGGTGCCACGCGAGCGCCTGGTCGAGGCCCATGCCAAGAATGCCTTCGCCAGCTCCTGGGCCGAGATCTTTGGCCCGGGTGCGGCCGGCGTGCTGATCAAGCTGCTGGGGGCACCGCTCACCCTGGTGCTGGACGCCTTGTTGTGCTTCACCTCGGCCATCATCCTGCGCGGCATTCGCATCGAAGAGAAACGCGAGCCGCGGCCCGAGCGGCACTTCTGGCGCGATCTGCGCGCAGGCCTGCAATTCGTTCGCGGCCAGCGCCTGTTGACCCGCCTGGCCTTGATGGTCGGCTGCTGGCAGTTCTGCCATAACGCTTCCATCGTGGTGTGGATCCTGCACGCCACCCATGATCTGGCCTTGTCCGAGCGCGCCATCGGCCTGTGTTATGTCGGCCTGGGCCTGGGCTCGGTGCTGGGCTCGGTGTATGGCAGCCGCATCACCCAGCGCTTTGGCTCGGGGCCGACCCTGGTGATGGGCTTCGGTGCCAACGCCCTGGGCTGGCTGGCGGCCGGTGTTTTCTCGCACGGACCCTGGGGCGTGGCCAGCTTCACGGCCATGCTCTTTCTCTTCGGCTTTGGCGCCACGCTGACCTTCATCAACTTCCTGTCGCTGCGCCAGGCGGTGACGCCCGAGCCCATGCTGGGCCGCATGACCAGCACCATGCGTTGGTTGATCCTCATTCCCGCCGCGCCGGGGGCTTTGCTGGGTGGCTGGCTGGGTGAGCATGTGGGGCTGTCGAGCTCACTGTGGATGGCCGGCTGCGCCGGCATCGTGCTGACCGTTCTGGCCTGGCGCAGCGAGGTCATCCAGAGCCACCGGCGCTTGCCGCCGGCGGCGGCGATGCCGACTTGATCGGCGCAATCCCCCTAACTTTCATGATGCGGGGCAGCGCCCCGGATCATGGAAGTCTTCCACATTAACGCCGATCTGGCGCGAACTCGTCCACCGCGTCGGTGATGATGCCGTCTATGCCACCGGCCAGCAGCCGCTGGGCTTCGGGCGCGTCGTTCACGGTATAGACCAGGGCGCGCAGACCAGCGCCATGCAGCTGCTCGATCAGCGCGGCGTCCATGAGGCGGTGGTGGGTGACCACGGCCACACAGCCCAGATCCAGCACGCACTCGAACCAGCCCTGCCAGGCGATGTCCAGCAGCAGCGCACGCGGCAGCTCTGGCGCAGCGGCCTTGGCGCCGGCCAGGGCCTGCACGCGAAATGAGCTCAGCAGCGGCATCGGCGCGCGGCCGGCCCACAGCCGCTGCGCCTGCTGGGCGACGACGCGGCCGGTGTGCTCATCCGTGCCGGGCGTGGGTTTGATCTCGATATTGAGCGCGAAATCATTGGCCTGGATGTAGGCGGCAATGGCCTGCAGCGTGGGCATGCCTTCGCCCGCAAAACCAGCGCTGTGCCGGCGCCCTGCATCGTGCTGCGACAACACCGCCCAGGGCTGCTCGCCGGCGCTGCCGCGGCCATCGGTGGTGCGTTCCAGGGTGGCGTCGTGCAGCAAGAAGGGCTGGTCATCGGCCGAGAGCTTGACGTCACATTCAAACGCCCGGTAGCCGTGGGCCGCGCCCAGGCGAAAGGCGGCCAGCGTGTTTTCCGGAGCCAGCTTGCCGGCGCCGCGGTGGGCGATCCAAAGCGGGTAGGGCCAGGGCGACTGCAAGGCCGTGCTGTTCATTCTTCGATGCGCCTGCCGCTGCTGGCATCAAACCAGTGCAGGTGATCGGGTGAGGCCTGCAGCAGGACGCCCTCGCCCATGCGAGGTGGCCGGCGCATGCCGTCGATGCGCACCGTGAACAGCGCCTGGCCCAGGCGGCAATGCACCAGACGCTCGGCACCGAGCATCTCGACCATCTCCACCGTCGCCGGCCAACCCTGGCCCTCGCTCAGGGCGGTGTGCTCGGGCCGCACGCCCAGCACCAACTCGCCCGCGCGCGGACAGGGCTGGGGCAGGGCCAGGGTCTGGCCGCCGACCATCAAACGCGAGCCGTCGGCCTGGCCCTTGAGCAAGTTCATGGGCGGTGAGCCGATGAAGCTGGCAACGAAGGTCGATTCCGGCCGGGCGTAGACGTTCTCAGGCGTGCCGATCTGCTCCATCACGCCGGCGTTCATGACGATCATGCGCTGCGCCAGGGTCATGGCCTCGACCTGGTCATGGGTGACGAAGAGCGAGGTCACACCCAGCTCGGCGTGCAGTTTTTGAATCTCCAGACGGGTCTGCGCGCGCAGCTTGGCATCCAGGTTGGACAGCGGTTCGTCGAACAAGAACACCTGCGGCTGGCGCACGATGGCGCGGCCCATGGCCACGCGCTGGCGCTGGCCGCCCGAGAGCTCACGAGGCTTGCGCGCCAGCAATCCGCCCAGCTCAAGAATGCCCGCGGCCTTGTTCACCCGCGCTTCAATCTCGGCCTTGGGCAGCTTGGCGATCTTCAGGCCATAGGCCATGTTGTCGAAGACGCTCATGTGCGGATACAGCGCGTAGTTCTGAAACACCATGGCGATGTCGCGCTGGCTGGGCTCAAGATCGTTGACCACCCGCCCGCCAATGGCGATCTCGCCGCCAGTGATTTCTTCCAGCCCGGCCACCATGCGCAGCAGCGTGCTCTTGCCGCAGCCCGAGGGGCCGACGATGACCACAAACTCACCATCGGCGATCTCGGCATTCACGCCGTGGATCACTTTGTTGGCGCGCGCGCCCAGGCCGTAGACCTTTTCGACATTGCGAAGACTGATGGCACCCATGAGATTTGTTGCTCGTTTGACGCGTTATTTTTCGGAGTCCACCAGGCCCTTGACGAACCACTTCTGCATGCCGATCACCACCAGCGCCGGCGGGATCATGGCCAGCATGGCGGTGGCCATGACGGCGTTCCATTCGGTGGCGGCGTCGCCGCCCGAGATCATGCGGCGTATGCCCATGACGATGGGGTACATCGATTCATTGGTGGTCATCAGCAGCGGCCACAGGTACTGGTTCCAGCCGTAGATGAACTGGATGACGAACAGCGCCGCAATCGAGGTGGTGGACAGCGGCAGCAGCACATCCTTGAAAAACCGCATCGGCCCGGCACCATCGATGCGCGCGGCCTCGACCAGCTCGTCCGGCACGGTGAGGAAGAACTGGCGGAACAGGAAGGTGGCCGTGGCCGAGGCGATCAAGGGCACGGTCAGGCCGGCATAGGTGTTGAGCATGCCCAGATCGGACACCACCTTGTAGGTCGGCAGGATGCGCACCTCGACCGGCAGCATCAGCGTGACAAACACCATCCAGAACACCAGGCCGCGCCCGGGAAAGCGGAAGTAGACGACGGCAAAGGCCGACAGCAGCGAAATGGCGATCTTGCCCACCGCAATGGTCAGCGCGCTGACCAGGCTGACAAAGAGCATGGGCGCCACCGGCGCAATGGCGCTGCCATTGGCCGAGACGCCGCCCCACAGCGCGGTGCGGTAGCTCTCGACGATGTTGTTGCCGGGCAGCAGCGGCATGGGCACGTTTTGCACAATGGCCTCGGCCGTGTGCGTGCTGGCGACGAAGGTGATGTACACCGGGAAGGCGACGATCAGCACGCCCAGCACCAGGGTCAAGTGGGCCAGCGTTGTGGCAAGGGGGCGGTTCTCGATCATCGGCTTGACCTGTCGGTTAGGCGCCGGTCATCAGTAGTGCACCCGGCGCTCAACATAGCGAAACTGCACCACCGTCAGCGCCACCAGGATGCTCATCAGCACCACCGATTGCGTCGCCGAGGCGCCCAGATCCATGGCCTTGAAGCCATCGAAATACACCTTGTAGACGAGGATGGCGGTGTCCTTGCCCGGGCCGCCCGAGGTGGCGGCATCGATGATGGCGAAGGTGTCGATGAAGACGTAGATGATGTTGATCACCAGCAGGAAAAACGTGGTCGGCGTGAGCAGCGGGAACTGCACCGTCCAGAAGCGCCGCCAGGGCCCGGCGCCATCCATCGACGCGGCCTCGATCAGGCTTTTCGGGATGGATTGCAGGCCGGCCAGAAAGAACAGGAAGTTGTAGGAAATCTGCTTCCACACCGCGGCCATGACGATCAAGGTCATGGCGTGGGTGCCGTTGAGCAAATGGTTCCAGTCCAGGCCCATGGCCCGCAGCGCATAACTCACCACGCCAACGGAGGGCGCAAACATGAACAGCCACAACACGCCGGCCACCGCAGGCGCCACCGCATAGGGCCAGACCAGCAAGGTCTTGTACAGCGCCGCGCCCTTGACCACGCGGTCGGCCATCACCGCCAGCAGCAGCGAGACGCTCAGGCCCACCGCGGCCACGGCCACCGAGAAAATGGCCGTGGTCTTGAACGAGGCCAGGTAGCTTTCGTCGGCAAACAGCGTTCTGAAGTTGTCCAGGCCGACGAATTCGACACTGGTGCCGAAGGCATCTTGCTGCAGCGTGCTCCAGTACAGCGCCTGCGCCGCAGGCCAGAAGAAGAACACCAGGATCACCGCCATTTGCGGCGCGATCAGCAGCCATGGCAGCCAGCGGCTTTTGAAGAGGACCCGCTTCTCAACGACCATGTTGGCTTTGCTGGTGCAGGCTCACAGGAGGCGTTCAGCCCTTGTTGGCCTTCTGGAACTTCTCCAGCTCAACATCACCACGCTTCTTGGCGTCATCCAGACCTTGCTTGGCGGTCTTCTTGCCGGCCCAGACCTGTTCCAACTCTTCATCGATGATGGTGCGGATCTGCACGAAGTTGCCCAGGCGGATGCCGCGCGACTTGTCGGTGGTCTTGCGGATCATCTGCGTCACCGAGACGTCGGTGCCGGGGTTGGCCTTGTAGAAGCCGCTTTTCTCGGTGATGCCAAAGGCCTCGGAGGTGATCGGCAGGTAGCCGGTCTCCTGGTGGCTCTTGGCCTGCACCTGCGGGTCGGACAGGTGCTTGTAGAACAGCGCCACGCCCTTGTATTCCTCGGCTTTCTTGCCCGACATGGCCCACAGGCTGGCGCCACCGATGACGGTGTTTTGCGGTGCGCCCACGACATCCGGGTAATAGGGCATGGTGCCGATGCCGCCGGCAAATTTGGCGGTGCGTTTGACCGCGCCGTACAGGGCCGATGAACCCGTGGTCATGGCGCATTCACCCGAGATGAAGGTGGCGTCGGCCGAGTTGTTGCGGCCCTTGTAGACGAACAGACCTTGCGCCGACATGTTGGCCAGGTTTTCGATGTGGCGCACATGCAGCGGCGTGGTGATGGCCAGGCGCGTGTCCAGCCCGGTGAAGCCATTGCGCTTGGTGGCGAACTCGACGTTGTGCCAGGCGCTGAAGCTCTCCAGCTGCGTCCAGCTCTGCCAGCTGGTGGTGAAGGGGCACTTGTGGCCACTGGCTTTCAACTTGGCCGCCGCCAGGGCCACCTCGGGCCAGGTCTTGGGCGGGGTTTCGGGGTCCAGGCCCGCGGCCTTGAAGGCATCCTTGTTGTAGTGGAAGACGGTGGTCGAGCTGTTGAAGGGCAGGCTCAGCAACTGACCATTGGGCGCCGTGTAGTAGCCCGACACGGCGGGCACGTAGACGCTGGGGTCGAACTTCACGCCACCTTGCTTCATCACCTCGGTCACCGGCACGATGGCGCCCTTGCTGGCCATCATGCTGGCCGTGCCCACTTCAAACACTTGCAGGATGTGCGGCGCATTGCCGGCGCGGAAGGCGGCGATGGCCGCGGCAAAGGATTCCGGATAGGTGCCCTTGAACACCGGCACGATCTTGTAATCCTTCTGGCTGTCGTTGAAGCCCTTGGCCAGGCCGCCCACCCATTCACCGAGTTGGCCGCTCATCGAGTGCCACCACTGGATTTCGGTTTGCGCCTGGGCGGGCGTGATAAAGCCGGCGAGGGTCAGGGTGGCGACGCTGGCGAGCGTGGGGAGGCGAAGTTTCATGGGTTCTCCAGGGGCGAGGACGGTTTGCGAAAGGCGCGAGTGTGCCCTTGATTTGTGACAGCGCCGTTTGTTGCACGGGGCAGCCGGCGGCCACAAGAGGACTAACCCGCCGGTGCAATGCTGCACTGCGATAATTCGGCCTCGGCTGCCGATCCCCGGCGCCGCTGAAGATGGGCCCAAGATGCACCGCTGCACGCCGGTGAAGGGGCCCGACCGACCCCTAACGGCTCGAATGAACGCACCGATTTCCCTGGCCGCTCTGGCGAGCGCCGACGCGCACGACCCGACCCCGCCGCGGCTGCGCGAGATCCCCTACAACTACACCTCGCTGTCGGACCGCGAAATCGTCCAGCGCCTGCTGGGCGCGCCCGCCTGGGCACTGCTGCAGCGCCTGCGCGACGAGCGCCGCACCGGCCGCTCGGCGCGCATGCTGTATGAGGTGCTGGGCGACATCTGGGTGGTGCAGCGCAACCCCTACCTCGAAGACGATTTGCTCGACAACCCCAAGCGCCGCGCGCTGTTGATCGAGGCGCTGGAACACCGCCTGGGCGAGGTCGAGCGCCGGCGCACGCCCGAGCTGGATGCCGAGCGCGATGCCCATGTGGGCACGCTGCTGCAGGCCGCCCGCGGCGCCGTGCAGCGCTTTGGCGCGCAGTTTGATGTTGTCGCCAGCCTGCGCCAGCGCACGCGCAAGCTGCTGGCCCGCCACACCGCCAAGGACAACATCAAGTTCGATGGCCTGTCGCGCGTCTCGCATGTCACCGACGCCACCGACTGGCGGGTGGAGATGCCTTTCGTCGTGCTCACCCCCGACACCGAGACCGAGATGGCCGCCCTGGTGGCCGGCTGCATCGAGCTGGGCCTGACCATCATCCCGCGCGGCGGCGGCACCGGCTACACCGGTGGCGCCGTGCCCTTGACCTGGCGCAGCGCCGTCATCAACACCGAAAAACTCGAGCAGATGACCGAGGTCGAGAAGACCGATCTGCCCGGCGTCGCCCACCCGGTGCCGACCATCTGGACCGGTGCGGGCGTGGTCACCCAGCGTGTGGCCGATGCCGCCGAACGTGCCGGTTATGTCTTCGCCGTCGACCCCACCTCGGCCGAGGCCTCGTGCGTGGGCGGCAACATCGCCATGAACGCCGGCGGCAAGAAGGCCGTGCTCTGGGGCACGGCGCTGGACAACCTGGCCTCCTGGCGCATGGTCACCCCCGATGCCAAGTGGCTGGAGGTGGTGCGGCTGAACCACAACCTGGGCAAGATTCACGACGCGCCGCTGGTGAGCTTTGAGCTGCGCTGGTTCGATGCCAGTGGCCGCAAGCTCGAGCGCACCGAGCGCCTGGACATCCCGGGCCGCGTCTTTCGCAAGGAAGGCCTGGGCAAGGATGTCACCGACAAGTTTCTCGCCGGCCTGCCCGGCGTGCAAAAAGAAGGCTGCGACGGCCTGATCACCAGCGCGCGCTGGATCGTGCACCGCATGCCCAAGCATGTGCGCACCGTGTGCCTGGAGTTCTTTGGCAACCCGCAGCAGGCCGTGCCCTCGATCGTCGAGATCAAGGATTTCATGTTCGCTGAACAGGCGCGTTATCAGGCGCTGACCACACCCAGCCACAGCCCCGTCTTGCTCGCCGGCCTGGAGCACCTGGACGACCGCTACCTGCGCGCCGTGGGCTACACCACCAAGAGCAAGCGTGGTCTGGCGGGTGTGGGGTCATCGGGCGGCAAGGGCGCCGGCGGCGCCAGCAGCGCCATTGGCAGCAGCGGCGCCACTGCCGGCGGCCTACCCAAGATGGTGCTGATCGGTGACATCGTCGGCGACGACGCCGATGCCGTGGCCCGCGCCACCAGCGAGGTGGTGCGCATCGCCAACAGCCGCTCGGGCGAAGGCTTCGTCGCCATCAGCGCCGATGCGCGCAAGAAGTTCTGGCTGGACCGCAAGCGCACCGCGGCCATCAGCAAGCACACCAACGCCTTCAAGGTCAACGAGGATGTGGTCATCCCGCTGCCGCGCATGGGTGAGTACACCCTGGGCATCGAGCGCATCAACATCGAGCTGAGCCTGCAAAACAAGATCGCGCTGGCCGATGCCCTGCATGCGTTTTTGTCGCGCGGCAACCTACCCCTGGGCCGTCATGACGACGCCAGCGAGATTGCCTCGGCCGAGCTGCTGGAAGACCGCGTGGCCCAGGCCCTGGCCCAGATTGACGAGGTGCGCGCCCTCTGGCAGGGCTGGCTCGATGGCATTGAAAGCCATTTCGAGGAGCTGCAGGAAAAGCGCCTGCGCGCCAGTTGGAAGACGCAGATTCGCGCGCCCTTGCAAGGCATCTTCGCCGGCGCCGCCTTCCAGCCGATCCTGGACGAATGCCAGGCGATCCACAAGCTTGTGCTCAAGGGCCGCGTCTGGGTGGCGCTGCACATGCATGCTGGCGACGGCAATGTGCATACCAATATCCCGGTCAACAGCGACAACTACGAGATGCTGCAAACCGCGCACAAGGTGGTGGCCCGCATCATGGCGCTGGCGCGCAGCCTGGGCGGCGTCATCTCCGGCGAGCATGGCATCGGCATCACCAAGCTGGAGTTTCTGACCCCCGAGGAGATAGCGCCTTTCGCGGCTTACAAGGCCAAGGTGGACCCGCAAGGCCGCTTCAACAAGGGCAAGCTGCTGGTGGACGCGGC
>JAYSSS010000089.1:0-9386 GCA_043720415.1 Ideonella sp. | reverse complement strand
CATGAGCGCCCCCAAACCTGCCGCTTCGCGTCAGGCCCCCCGCGGGGGATGAGAAAACTTGGGAGCGGCCCGGCGTTTTCTCATGAGGCTGAGCGGCTGAGGCGCCGCCTCAGAAAAACGCCATCGTGCGCACCTCGATGCTCTCGCGCTTCTGGGCATCGGCCGGCGTGTTCGGATCTTCAAAGGCGCTGTGCCCCATGAAGCGCGCGCGGCCGTCGGTCATCGAATCAAAGGTCTTGAGCAGCAGGGCCTGGTCGGCCTGCATCTGCGGGAAGTAGACCCAGCGGTGCTGTGGCGAGTGCCGCAGGACGTAGATCTCGCCCGTGCGCTCGCGGTACTTCAGCTCCATGCGCAGCAGGTCCTCGGGCACATGGGTGGTGGCGTCGCACATCGCCAGCGGCAGCTCATCGACCTGCCGGTACAGCGGCTTCCAGACGTTGTAGAACGCCACGCGCCGCTGCAGCAGCGCCTCGGCGTCGTCGGGCACGATGTCGCGCACGCGCTGCGGGCCGCTGGCCACGGTGTAGTCGCTGTGCACCAGCATCACGGCCGGGCGCTGCACCGTGGTCTGCACCTTCAGATCGGCCGGCAGGCGCTTGCGGATGGTGTGGTCGAACACCTCCACCCGCGCGGCGCCGGTGTGCTGCTTCACAAAATTGACCACCTGCGCATAGAACAGCGACTTGATCGAGGCGTCGTCATCAAACTGGTCGAAGCGGCCCTCGAAGCCGTGCAGCTCAAAGCCCTCACGGTCGGCCGAGAACTGCGCCACACCCGGCCAGCCGTTTTCGATCTGCACCTCGCGCACATCGGTGCCCGGCGGGTTGAGCTCGACCGGCGTGTCAGGATCATAGAAGTAGTAGTCCGGCGGGATGCCGTTGTCGACGCTGTAGTTCAGCGTCGCACGCACCGAAGCGGATGCACTCATCCGGCCACCCCGCTCACTGCGCCGCCGGCTGGGCACCCGGGCGCTGGGTGATGAAGCCCTCGCCCACCCAGGTCTTGTGCCAGCAGGGCAGTTGCTCGACGCGATCGGTCAGCCAGCGCGCCAGATGTCGGTGATCGCCCAGCGGCAGCTTTTGCCAGCCGTGCAGGTGCATGGGCGCGGCCAGGGCGATGTCGGCAATCGTCGGGCCCTTGCCGGCGATCCAGTCGCTCTTGGCCAGGCGCGCATCGAGGATGCCGGCGAGCTTGTGGAACTGCGCCAGTTGCGCGTCCAGCACCGCCGGATCGGGCGCGCCGCCGAGCAGCGGCTTGACACAGTTCTCGACCAGGAAGACATAGCAGCTGCCGAACCAGCTGGACGATTCCCACAGCAACCAGCGGTTGATGTCGGCCCGGGTTTGCAGATCGCGCGGGTAGGCGGCGTCGTTGCCCACTTTGTCGGCGGCGTACTGCAAGATGGCATTCGATTCCCACAGCACAAAGTCGCCATCGACCAGCGCCGGCACCGAGGCATTGGGGTTGATGGCCATGTACGGCGCGCCCTTGTGTTCGCCGGTGAAATAGTCGACATGCACGCGCTCAAAGGGCGCGCCGATGAGCTCCAGGCCGGCCAGGACCTTGCGGCAGTTGACGGTGATGGGGTCGGCATAAATTTTCATGGCTGGTCTCCGGGGTGGTTTGGTCGCGTGGTGGGTCGCGTGGTGGGTCGCGTGGTGGATCGCTTGCTGGGTCGCTTGAGTGAGCGCCTGGGTGACTACTGGTGCGCCCTTGGCGTGCACTGCCTGCAGGCAGCACCTCGGCGCCGCCGCTGCGCAGTCTATGGATTGACCGGCTGGCGGTCACCTGCTTGAATGCAAACCCTTTGTCCACGATTTGGAAACAATGGCCATTTCCACCGACATGCTGGCGGCCTTCGTCAAGGTGGCGGAGCGGCGCAGCGTCAGCGCCGCCGCGGCCGAGTTGGGCCTGGGCAAGAGCGTGGTCAGCAAGCGCGTGGCCCAGCTCGAAGCGCAGGTCAAGGCCACCCTCTTCAGCCGCAGCACGCGCCAGGTGGCGCTCACCCTGGCCGGCGAGACCTACCTGGAAAGCGCCCGTCGCGCCCTGCTGGAGATGGCCAATGCCGAGGAGCGGTTGCGCGGGCTGCGCACCGAGCTCAGCGGCCAGATCCGTCTGACGGCGCCGGTCTCCTGGGGCCAGCGCGTGCTGGCCAAGCGCCTGCCTGAATTCTTGCGCCAGCACCCGGCCATCGACATCGAGCTGCTGCTGTCCGATGAGTTGTTTGATCTGGCCGGCCAGCGCATCGATCTGGGCCTGCGCTGGACGGCCACGCCCTCAACCAAGCTGCGCGCCCAGCCCGTGGCCGAGGTCGCCTGGGTGATTGCCGCGGCCCCGGCCTACCTGGCGCTGGCCGGCGCGCCGCAGCAGCCACAGGACCTGGCCGCCCACCCCTGCATGGCCTACTGGCGCGAGAGCTCGGACGACGGCTGGGTCTTGCGCCGCGGCCCGCAGCTCGAGCAGGTGCGGGTGCGCGGCCGCTACCACGTCAACAACGCCGAGGCCGTGGCCGATGCCGCCGTGGCCGGCTTGGGCCTGGCGCTGCTGCCACGCTATCTGTGTGAAGACGCCCTGGCCGACGGCCGCCTGGTGGCCGTGCTCGAGGCCTGGACACCCGAGACTCGCTTCGGCACGCACATCACGGCCGTGGCCACGCCCGAGCGCCTGCGCCTGGCGCGCATACAGGCGCTGCTGGCCTTCGTGCGCCAGCAGTTCGGCCCGGGGTGAGAGGCTGATAGCTTGTCGATCTCTGAGGGCCGAATCAAAGCGCCCCGAACTTCAGGTTCACACCGGTGAACAGCGCCAGGTCGTTCTTCTTGGCACCGGCCGGGGGCTTGCTGTTGTAGCTGTCGGTCAAGCCAACATTCAAATTGAGCGTGCTGCTCATGGCCACAGCCAAGCCGGCATTGAAGCTGGCCAACAGCGCTTTGTCGCCGCTCAAACCGGGGTAGAGCTCAAGGCGTTGCTTGAACGACACCGTGGGCGAGAGCTTGTGCGATGAGGCCTCGCCCAGGTAGAGGCTGGCGCGCGAAAACGAGCTGGCGCGCCTGCCGGCGATGGTCTGCGTGCTGCCGTACTTGTCGGTGGTGTGGCCCAGGCCGCCGAACAGATCAAACGTCGTTTGCTCGGTGTTGATCAGCTTGTAGCCCAGGCCCGCGGCGAGCGCGGTGCGCAGGCTCAGATCGATCAGCTTGTCGCCCTCCAGGCCGAGCTTGCCGAAGACAAAGGTGCTGGGCGACAGGTTGAGGTCGTACTGGCCAAACAGGCCCCACCTGTTGGCGGTGGTCTGGCTGGCGCCGCCGCTCTTGTTGGTGGCGTAGTTGATGGCGCCGCCCAGGCTGGTTTTGTCGCCAGCGGTGGCGCGCACGGCATCGGCATTGAGCAGCATGCTGGTGCTGCTGGTGTTGCCCGAGCTGGCCGCAAAGGCGGCGCCGCCGGTGCCGCGCCACTGGCCATCGGGCTTGGCCTGGGCCATGGCGGCGGTGCTGGTGGCGCCCAGCAGGGCGATCAGGCTGAGCTTGAGTGAGGTGGTGTTCATAGGGGCTGGAGGTGGGTTGGGTTCACGGGCGATTCAGGGGCGGTTCAGCAGCGGCTCAGGGGCGGCTCACGGGCGGCTCACGGGCGGTTCAGCGAATCGCGGATCTGGCGCAGCAGCAGTACGTCTTCCGGCGTGGCCGGCGCGGCGGCGGGGGGTGCCGGCGGCACTTCTTTTTTCATGCGATTGACCTGGCGCACCATCATGAAAATGATGAAGGCCAGGATGGCGAAGTTCAGCGCCACGGTGATGAAGTTGCCATAGGCCAGCAGCGGCACGCCGGCCTTGCTCAGGGCCTCGTAGCTCATCGGGCCCTTGAAGGTCGCGGGCACATCGGACAGCAAGATGAAGTGGTTGCTGAAGTCCAGGCCACCAAAAATCTTGCCGACGATGGGCATGATCAAGTCCTTGACCAAAGAGTCGACGATCTTGCCGAAGGCGCCGCCGATGATCACGCCCACGGCCAGATCGACGACGCTGCCCTTGACGGCAAATTCCTTGAATTCAGAGGCGATGCTCATGGTGTTGCTTTCTGTGGTTGAGGGTTTGGGATGGGGGCCGCCGGCTCGGTGTTGGGGACCGTTTTGGTTCGCGCTGATTCGGTGTTAGGCGCAGCGCTGGCCGGCGCCGGTTCAGTGAACGACCCCGTGCTGGCCAGCACCAAAGCAATGGCCAGTTGGGCCAGGAAAAGCGCCAGCACCAACAGCACGGGCGGCCGGTCCGGCTCATTGCGCAAGGTGGTCTCCATGGCGGCTCCGAAGCAGCGCGGATTGTTGGCAAGGCCTCAGCCCGCCACCATCGGGCGACGCTTGGTTTTGCGCTCAGGGATCGCCTGAGTGGGTGCGGCCAAAGGTCGCCCGTTCGGGCGGCCCTGACACCTGCTGAGCCGCTGGCGAGGGCGGAGTCTTAAAACCCGCGCAGGTCGTCCACCGGCCGGTGCAAGCCGGAGCGCAGGATGCGCTGCAGGGTGGCGCCGACGACGGCAATGTCGTTGTCAAAACTGCCATGCGAGGCGGCGACCTTGCTGGCCTTCGCGCCTGGCGCGCCCTTGGCCACGACGACGTCGTTGGCGTTGTGCACGCTGATGCCTTGGCCCTCGCGCAGGCCGGCCTTGTCCAGCGCCACGCGCCACTGGTGCAGCGCGGCACTGACGCTGGAGGTGCCGTCCCAGCCCTTGTAGTCCGGGTCCAGCACCGTGGCCATGCCCAGCAGCGGGGTGCGCAAATCCACCTCCATGGCGTTGGACACCAGGTACAGCAGAGATTTGCGATAGGCGGCAAACACACTGTCGGCGCGTTCAACCCGGTCGCTGAGGATGTCCAGGTGCAAGCGCTCCATCAGTCGGGGCTGCGCGGCGAAGTGCTGGTTGGCGAACTGCACCGAACAGGCCGGGGCAAACAAGCTGATGCTGGTCAGCCTCTCGCGATCAAATTGGCGCTGCGCGCTGCGACTGAGCATGTGCCCCAGCACGATGGCGCCGGCCGAGTGGCCCACCAGGTGAATCTCGAGTTCATCATCCCAGGTGTCGACAAGGTGGCGCAAGGCCGTGATCAGCAAGTCGCCGCCGCGGCCATTGGCAAAGGCCAGCTCGGCGTTCTCCTTCACCGCGCTCCACAGCGGCCGTGCGGCGCGGCGGCCGACGGTCTTCTCGATGTCCAGGTCGCTGCGCTCCTTGAGCACGTCACCATCTCCCGCACCGGCCACACCCGGCTCAGCGCGCCCGCCTGGCGTGAGCACCTTGCGCAGCGATTCCAGCAGGTCGGTCTTCCACACCAGAAACAGCGGGTAGCAGCCATTGGCGCTGAAGTGCCGGCCCATGCCGCGAGCCCGGGCGATGGCGTCGGCCTCGCTGCACAGGCCACCGTGGGCATAGATCACCAGGCGCTTGGGCTCGGACTTGGGCTGCTGGCGAAACCAGGCGTCGGGCAGCACCGCCACCTGGTGCAGCAAGGTGCGGCTGTAGGCGTCTTCGGTGAGGTAGCGCTGCACGCGGCCGTCCTCGCCGAGCACCACGCTGTGCTTGTAGGCCTGCTCCTTGCTCCACCACAGTAGCTTGGCGGCGCTGACCGCTGAAGTGCTGTGCGCCACACCGGCCGCACCAATGCGCCCGGCCACCACGCCGGGCACGCCCATGGCCACCACCCAGGCGTCCATGCCATTGGCCAGCCAGTCGGCGTAGCTGAGCACGGCAAAGCCGCCCAGGCCCCAGCCCGGGCCCCAGGAGTTCTGCACGATGAAGCCCTGGCCGGTGTAGCCCACCAGGGCAAAGGCATGGCCCTCGGACTGCGACGGGCGGCCGTCGAAGTCGATCATGGGGATGCTCTCATCTGGCAACCTACGTGCTTCGCACTTCGGTACTCGCCTTTCGGGCGGCCGGGCAGGCTCGTGGCCTGAGCTGTCCCGCGTCACCGGCCACTCGGCCTGCCAGCCGGCATGGGTGAAGGCCGAGACAAAGACCGCGCCGACTTCCTGAATGGCGACCTGCAGGTCGGTGATCGAGCCCAGCTCGACTCGGTAGTACACGCCCAGGGTGTGCTGCGCCGCGCGCTGCGCATAGCCGTAGCGCGGCTGGATGCTGTTGTCGCCTTCGCCCGCGCCATAGGGCCAATCGGACTCCAGGCACACCCCATGGTGAAACCAGCCCTTGAGCGCACCGCGGCAGCTGGAGCCGTCATAGTCGTCACCGGCGTATTCGTCGTGTCGGCGGGCGAAGTGGTAGAGCATGCGCGGGCTCACCGAGGCCATCTTGTCGGGCAGGCCGTGCTTGCGCCAACGCAACTGGTTGATGACGCAGGCCAGGCCAAAACCGGTGCAGGCGCCTTCCGCGCCCTGGTTGAGGATGAGCTTGGCGCCGGCGTAGCGCGGCAAAAACTCGCGCAATTCCTCCGCACTGGGAATGGCATCGCGCAGGCTGACGGGCGGCGGCTGATAAGGCCGGTCGCGCAAATCGACAGGGTCTTTGCGCACCGTGAGCGAGCGCTGGCGCGCGGCCTTCTGGCTGGCGGGCGTGGCCTTGCGCGGCGCGGCCTGCACAACCGCGGCGCCTGGGCCAGCGGCCTGGGCCGCACCGGGCCGGGCCTGGGATTTGCCCATGGGCCAGACCTTGGCGGCGGCGTCGAGCAGCGCACAGAAGCGCTCCAACCCGTGGCTGGCGCCATTGACGCCTTGCCGCGCCGCGGCGAAGTCACCGGCCGCCAAGGCCGAGCGAATGGCCGCTTGCTGATCGGCCAAGGCCTGCGCCAGCAGCAGCGCCGCCACCTCGGGTGAGTTGGCGTTGTCGGGTTGCTTGAGCAGATCGATGCCCAGCGCCGCGCTGGCGCGCTGGTACTGCGCGCGGCCAATCAACTGCACGAAGCCGCGGCCCTTGAACCTGGCGCCATCGCCAGGCCGGTCGTTGCCCAGCGAGGCGCGGCCCTCATAGTTGCTGAAGGCCGCCTTGCCCGCCGGGGAGCTGTATTCAGAGGGGATTTCCGAGACCGGCAAAAAGCCCTCGGCCTCGACCCGAATCGTGGCCAAGGCCACGCACACCATGTCGCGGTCGTGCAGGCCCAGGGCGTCCAGAGCCGCGGCCACATAGGGCAAGTAACGCTGCACATTGGCCGGCTTGGTGGCTGGGAACAGGTGGCGCACGGCGTCGAGTGTGAGCGGCACGGCAAAGGGCTGCGAGGCTTGACGCAGCCCCAGCACCGCCAGGCCATGCGCGCCGACGATGCCATCGGCCACCAGGCCCACGCCCGATTGCCAGCAGCGCAGCGCGGCCTCGGTGGTGGCGTCAAAGACATCGCCGCCACGGCCCGGCCGCAACAGGCCGGCATAGTGCGGCGCGTTGGGGCTGGCATTGACCAGGCCATGCAGGGCTTTGCGCAGGGCGCGCACGCGCGGGCCCTGGTGGTTGCGGCTGAGCAGGATGGACATGCGGCGCACTCCTTGGACGAAGCGATGCGCCCAGTGTGGCGCAAGACTTGCCGCTGACGAACGCGGCCCGGAACGGTATGCAAAGCTCGAGCGCTTGCGATCGCCGTCCCAGCGATTCGCGCCGTTCAAGCCGCCCGAACAGGCGCGGGATTGCGGACTGCCTGGTGCCAGGTCGTGGCGGCGCGCGGTGGCGGCGCGCGGTGGTGGACGCAGGTGTTGGACGCAGGATTGCACGGCACCTGCGGCGGTGCTTAAATGCGCTCCCGCTCGCTACAAGGAACGTCATGTCGAACGCTCAACTGCCCGTCATTGGTAGCGCTGGCGTTGTCGCCGTGGCGCTGGTGGTCTCATCCCTGATCGCAAGCCCCGCGCGGGCCGACGAGACCTGCAACTCGCCTTACCTCGCCAAACTGATCAAGGGTCAGGAGGACTACGTGCACGTCTGGACCCTCGGCGTCGAGGGCCTGGGCGACGGTCGCGACAAGCTGGTCACGATCGACGCCAACCCGGCGTCCAAAACCTACGGCAAGGTGGTGAGCAGCGTGTCGGTGCCGGGCGCGCGCGGCGAGGCGCATCACATGGGCTTCACCGACGACCGGCGCTACCTCTGGGCGGGCGGGCTGGCCGACAGCCGCATACACGTCTTCGACGTCGGCGCCAACCCGGCCAAGCCCAAGCTGATCAAGACTATCGCCAACTTCACCAAGCAAACGGGCTACGTCGGCCCGCACACCTTCTACGCCCTGCCCGGGCGCATGCTGATCGCGAGCCTGTCCAACGTGCGCGACAACGGTGGCGTGACGGGGCTGGCGACCTACAACAACCGCGGCCAGTTGATCGCCAAGCACGACCTGCCTACGGGCAGTGTCGGCAGCGTCGGCGCTGCGCAGGGCGACGGCTATGGCTACGACATCGCCATCTCGCCGGCCAAGAACACGATGCTGACCTCCAGCTTCACCGGTCGCGCCAATTACATGCGCCCGCTGGGTGAGTTGATCAAGGACGCCGAAGCGATGAAGAAATTCGGCAACACGATGGTGGTGTGGGACCTGAAGGCCATGAAGCCGCAGCAGGTGCTGGCGGTGCCCGGTGCGCCGCTGGAGATTCGCTGGTCGCTGAAGGCCGGTGACAACTGGGCCATCACGGCCACTGCGCTGACGTCCAAGCTCTGGCTGGTCAAGCCCGGCGCTGATGGCGCCACCTGGCAAGCCAAGGAAGTCGGCACGATCGGCGACCCGGCGAAGATTCCACTGCCGGTGGACATCAGCATCAGCGCCGACGGCAAGGGTCTGTGGGTCAACACCTTCATGGACGGCATGACGCGCTACTTTGATCTCAGCAACCCCGAGGCGCCCAAGCAGGTCTACGAAAAGCACACCGGCAAGCAGGTCAACATGATCTCGCAGAGCTGGGACGGCAAGCGTGTCTATGTCACGTCGAGCCTGCTCGAGAAGTGGGACAAGGGCGGCGCCGACAACGAGCAGTTCCTGCGTGCCTTCAAGTGGGACGGCAAGGAGTTGACGGCCGCCTTCGAAGTCGACTTTACGAAAGAGAAGCTGGGCCGCGCGCACCACATGAAGTTCAGCGCCAAGAGCAGCGGCAAGAGCATGGCGCAGGTCGGCGCGCAGCAAATCGCACAGGCCACCAGCGCCCGGTGAACACCCGCTCGCTGCGCCTGCGCCTGCCGCTTGCGCTGGCCCTGACGCCAGTCACATCACTCACATCCCTCACGCCGCTCAGGGCGTTCGCGGCTGGTGATGCGGCGCCCGCGCCGGGCGGACCACGCGTCGATGTGCGACGCCTGCCCGCGCCCGGCAGCTACACGCTGGCGCGCATCCAGCGCTGCCCCGACGGCGAGGTGCTGCAAAGCGACGGCCGCACGCTGCGCCTGCACACGGCGCTGCGCGGCCGCATCAGCGTGCTCGGCTTCATGTAC
>JAYSSS010000088.1:0-31012 GCA_043720415.1 Ideonella sp. | reverse complement strand
GATGGCGATGACCAGCTCCATGGCGAAAACGGCAACGACACGCTGGACGGTGGCGCAGGCAACGACGCCATGAACGGCGCTTTGGGCAACAACACCTTTCTGTTCGGCAAGGGTGATGGCCAGGACATCGTCGTCAACAGCTATGACACCACCGTCGGCAAGCTCAACACCCTCCAGTTCAAGGCCGGTGTGCTGCCTTCTGAGGTGGTGGTCGAGCGCATCGCCGACGGCTACGAAAGCCTTAAGCTTGGAATTGCGGGCACCACCGACAAGCTCACGGTGCGCTACTTCTTCAGCGGCAATGATCCGGCCAACCCACACAACCCACTGCAGCAAGTGAAGTTCGCCGACGGCACAACTTGGGACATCGTCACCATCCAGGGCCTGCTCGCCGCCAACAACATCACAGGCAGCGTCGCCATTGACATTTTGAATGGCACCACAGCCGCAGACCGAATGACCGGCCTGGACGCCAACGACACACTCAACGCCGGCGCTGGCGACGATTGGCTCGACGGTGGTCTGGGCAGCGACACGCTGCTTGGTGGCGTCGGCAACGACACCTACATCGTCGATGTCGCCACCGATGTCGTCACCGAGTTGGCCAATGAGGGCACCGACACCGTGCGATCGCCGATCACCTGGACCTTGGGCGCCAATGTCGACAACCTGGTGTTGACCGGGGCGGCCGCCGTCAATGGCACCGGCAATCTGCTGGCCAATCGCCTGACTGGCAACACCGCAAACAACGTGCTTGATGGTGGCGCAGGCGCCGACGTGCTGGTCGGGCAGGCGGGCAACGACAGCTATGTCGTCGATTCCGTTGGCGACGTCATCGTCGAACAAGTCAGTGAAGGCACAGACACAATCAGCAGCCCATTGACCTGGGTGTTAGGTGCCAACATCGAGAATTTGACCTTGACTGGTGCAGCGGCGGTCAACGGAACGGGCAACGAGCTGAACAATGCTCTGGTGGGCAATTCCGCCGCCAATGTGTTGACGGGTGGCGCCGGCAACGACGCGCTGAATGGGGCCGGTGGCGCGGACACGATGGTCGGCGGCTTGGGCGACGACAGCTATGTCATTGACAACGCAGGCGATGTCGTGACCGAGCTGCCCAACGAAGGCACGGACACCCTGGCCACACCGCTCACAACGACCCTGGTCGCAACGCTGGAGAACCTCACCCTCAGCGGTGCGGCAGCGATCAACGGCACGGGCAACGACGCCAACAATTCCTTGATCGGAAACGCGGCGGCCAATGTATTGACCGGCGGCCTTGGCAACGACACGCTCAACGGCGCCGCCGGAAATGACACGCTCACCGGCGGCGTTGGCAACGACAGCTACATCGTGGACAGCACCGGTGACGTGGTCAACGAGGCGGCGGCCGAGGGCACTGATCTGATCACCTCCAGCATCACCTGGTCGCTGGGGCTCAACATCGAAAACCTGACGCTGTCAGGCGTTGCGATCATCAACGGCACAGGCAATGCGACGGACAACACTTTGACCGGAAATGCAGCAGCCAATGTGCTCACAGCCCTGGCCGGCAATGATCTGCTCAATGGTGCAGCAGGCGCCGACACCATGATCGGCGGCCTGGGCAACGACAACTACACCGTTGACAACATTGGGGACATCACGACCGAAGCCTTGAACGAAGGTACGGACACCGTCAACGCCAGCATCACCTGGGCCTTGAGCGCCAACCTCGAAGTTTTACTTCTGACAGGTGGATTGGCGATCAACGGCACCGGCAATGAGCTGAATAACACCTTGACCGGCACTACCGCAGCGAATGTGCTGACAGGTGGGGCCGGAAACGATGCATTGAACGGCGGCGCCGGCGCCGACACATTGATCGGTGGGTTAGGCGACGACAACTATGTCATCGACAACGCGGCGGATGTGACCACCGAGTACGCTGGCGAGGGCATGGACAGCGTTTCGTCCAGTTTGACGTGGGCGCTCAGTGCCGATGTCGAGAACCTGACGCTGACGGGCACACTGGCCATCAACGGCACGGGAAATGCGCTGGCCAACGCCATCATCGGCAACGCAGCAGCCAATCGACTGGACGGCGGCGCAGGCACGGACATTTTGACTGGCGGGGCAGGTGCCGACACCTATGTCTTTGCCGTCGGCCACGGCATTGACACGATCCAGGAAAACGATGCCACGGCCGCGGTGAAAGACATTGTTCAGTTCACAGGGGCCACAGCCATCACCCCGTCGTCGGTGCAGTTCAAGCGCGTGGTCGACAACCTGGAGGTTCGTTTGAACGGGACCACTGACAAGCTGGTGATTCAAGGTTGGTACCTGTCATCTGCACGCCAGGTGGAGGAGTTCCGCTTCACCGATGGCACGGTGATGACCCATGTGCAGGCGCAGGCAGTGGCAACGCTTGGAAGCGCAGATGTAGGTGAGTCCGGCCCACCCCAGCGGGAGGACCCGCCGGTCGATCTCATCGGTGTGCCTGAAGGCCCACCCAGCCCCGATCCTTGGGGATGATCCTTGGCTTGCAAGGGCAGACGATGCTTTCGCTTGGCCTGCCTCGGTCGCCCCGCTGTGGCTCACCCGGCTACATTGATCGCCCATGAAACCCATCCTCATCTTGCAAAACACGGCCTTCGATGGGCCCGCCTACCTGGCCACCTGGCTGGCGCGCGAGGGCCTGGCGTTTGAAGTGCGGTGCAGCGAGGCTGGTGAGGCCTTTCCCACCAGCATGCAAGGCTTCGGTGGCCTGGCGATCCTGGGTGGGGTGATGAGTGCCAACGATGAGCTTGCCTCGCTGCGCATTGCCGAGCGCCTGATCCTTGAGGCCATGGCCGCCGATCTGCCCGTGATCGGCCATTGCCTGGGGGGCCAGCTCATGGCCAAGGCATTGGGTGCGCAAGTGCGGCGCGCGGCCGTGCCGGAGATTGGCTGGTCGCACCTGGCCATCGCCGACGAGCCAGCGTCGCGGGCCTGGTTCGGCGACATCGAGCACGCCACCGTGATGCAGTGGCACTACGATTGCTTCGAGCTGCCTGCGGGTGCGGTGGCCCTGGCCAGCAGCCGGGCTTGCGCCCACCAGGCCTTCGCCATCGGGCGCTGCCTGGCCATGCAGTTCCACATCGAGATCGAAGCGCCCAAGCTTCAGGCTTGGATTCAGGAGTTGGCTGCGGACGACATCGATGCCATGACGCAGCACCCCGAGAGCGCGCAGTCGGTTGCGGCGATGCTGGCGGATGCGGCACATCACCTGCCGGCCCATCAGGGCCTGGCGGATCGGATGTATCGGCGCTGGCTTTTTGGGGCTTGATCGGCGCCGCCGTAGCTCGGCCGGCGCCAAGCGACACGGGCGCTGCAGCGCGGTCGCGCTGGATTGCGGCTTCGCGGCCGCGTAATTTCGCGATATGGAATCCCGATTTCAGATGGCGACACGCACCAATGCTGCGCTGCCACAAACACTTTCGCTTTGATGATTGCCATTCCGCATCGCGAGACGCGACCGCTAAGCTATTGATTTTATTGATGTGAACTTTATCTCTTCTATAAGACATAAGTTATCTCACAGCAATGCCTCTGGGTTAAGCTGAGGCCATCGATTCAGGCTTTTGAATCGGCAAATTCATCAAACCCCCAACCCAAGCAGGAGCTTTCATGACCGAACTCAGCCGTGACCAACAAATCGCCGCCCTTGAAAAAGACTGGGCCGAAAACCCGCGCTGGAAGGGCATCACACGCGGCTACAGCGCTGCTGATGTGGTGCGCCTGCGCGGCTCAGTGCAGGTCGATCACACCCTGGCCAAGCGCGGTGCCGCCAAGCTGTGGAACCTGATCAACACCGAGCCCTTCGTCAACACCCTGGGCGCACTCACCGGCAACCAGGCCATGCAGCAGGTCAAGGCCGGCTTGAAGGCCATCTACCTGTCGGGCTGGCAGGTGGCGGGTGATGCCAACAGCAATGGCGAGATGTACCCCGATCAATCGCTGTACTCGGTGGATTCGGTGCCCAAGGTGGTGAAGAAGATCAACGCCACCTTCGCCCGCGCCGACCAAATCCAGTGGAGCGAAGGCAAAAACGACATCGATTTCTTCGCCCCCATCGTGGCCGATGCCGAGGCCGGCTTTGGTGGCGTGCTCAATGCCTTCGAGCTGATGAAGGCCATGATCGAAGCCGGCGCTGCGGGCGTGCACTTTGAGGACCAACTGGCCGCCGCCAAGAAGTGCGGCCACATGGGCGGCAAGGTGCTGGTCTCGACGCGCGATGCCGTGAGCAAGCTGGTCGCCGCGCGCCTGGCCGCCGATGTCATGGGCACGCCCACCATCCTGCTGGCCCGCACCGACGCCGAAGCCGCGGATTTGGTGACCAGCGATGTGGACGACAACGACAAGCCCTTCTTCACCGGCGAGCGCACCGTCGAGGGCTTCTACCGCAGCCGCAATGGGCTTGACCAAGCGGTTAGCCGCGGCCTGGCCTACGCGCCCTATGTCGACCTGCTGTGGTGCGAGACCGGCACGCCCGATCTGGCCTTTGCCAAGGCATTTGCTGATGCCATCCACGCCAAGTTCCCGGGCAAGCTGCTGGCCTACAACTGCTCGCCGTCCTTCAACTGGAAGAAGAACCTGGACGACGCCACCATTGCCAAATTCCAGCGCGAGCTGGGTGCCATGGGCTACAAGTTCCAGTTCATCACGCTGGCCGGCTTCCACAGCCTGAACCACTCGATGTTCGAGCTGGCCTACGGCTACGCCCGCAACAACATGACGGCCTTCGTTGAGCTGCAGGAGAAGGAATTCGCCGCCGCCTCCAAGGGCTTCACAGCAGTCAAGCACCAGCGCGAAGTGGGCACCGGTTATTTCGATGCGGTGACCACCACCATCGAGGCCAATGCCTCAACGGCCGCGCTGAAGGGCTCGACCGAAGATGAGCAGTTCTTCGACAAGAAGCACGGCTGATGGTGCTTGAGGCGGCGCCTGCTTCGTCGCCTCTTTAAGTAAGTTAGGGCCCAGCGGCCAGTGCCGCGGGGCCCTTGCGCTCTCAGGCACCGCGTCTGCGGCGCAGCGCCAGGAGCATGAAGCCCGCGGCCGCCACCAGCAAGGCCCCGACGAGCAGGGGCGAAACCAGGGCCTGCAGCGCACCCAGACCATCTTCCAGGGCCCAGGCCGGCGCCAGATGCAGAGCATCTGTAGCGTCAGCGGCCGTCACAATTTTCATGTCACTGTTGTGGCCCGAGTGGAAGGCCTGCGCTGCCTGCAAGCCAAGTGCTTGCAGCGTGTTCCAGACGATGGGGGTGCCGTAAAACTTGTCCGCCACCAGGCCGACAAGGGCCACGCTGGCAATCAGCGCCGGCAACCCCCAGCGCTTGAGCCAGGCTGAGGCCGCCATCGCAGCCAGCAAGAGGGGCGACAACCACAACAGCGCCAATAGGCTGCCCAAAGCCATGCGCGCCGCAAACGCCAGCGCCGCCATCAGCAGCGCGCCCCAAGGCAGGGCCAGCCAGGCCCCCACGCTGTGCAGTTTGGCCACCAGCAGCAGGGCCATCACCTGGCCGCCCAGCATGCCCACGGCCACGGCCAACCAAGGCATCAGCAGCCAGTGCATGAGCAAAGTGGCGGTGATGCTTTGGGTGTGGCCGACGGGCAGCGACAGCCAGAATTCAATCGAACGATCCTGCTGATCGCGTCGCGCCAGGCCCGAGGCCTGCAGCACCGTGGCCAGCCAGACGATGGCCAACAGCAGGCCGGGCGTGGCCAACATCGCCATGCCGGCCAGCGCTGCCGCAGGCGGTGCAGCACCGTCCTCGGGGCCGTCGATGTGGATGCTGCCAAAGGTCAGCAGCAGCGTGGCCAGCAGCAGTGGCACAGCCATCAGGATCAGCCAGCCGCGGCCATGCTGCATCCACTCACGCAAGAGCAGGGTTTGGAAGCGCTTGTGCGCCACTTCAGTGTTTGCCATGGTCATCACCCTTGTGTGCGGTTCATCTCGGGCGCCCGTGTCAGCGCCACAAACAGGTCGACCAGACTCGGCCGGATGCGCCGACCCAGGGCCTGCACCTCGGGCGACGGCGCGCCATCGAAGAGCGCGGCGCTGCCGCCCTGCACGCGATAACGCAATAAAGGATGGGCCGCGGCCATGGCCTCGGCCTGCGCGGCGTCGTGCCCCAGGGCGACGAAGCGCTGGTCCATGTCTTCCAGGCTGATGGCCAGGGCCAGCTTGCCTTCGTTCAGGATCATCACGTCGGACAACAGGGTCTCGATTTCTTCAACCTGGTGGGTGGAGATGAGCACACTGCGCTGGCCATCGCACCACTCGTCGATCAGCATCTCGTAGAAGGCCTTGCGCGACAGCACGTCCAGCCCCAGCGTGGGCTCGTCCAGGATCAGCAGCCGCGCGTCAATGGCTGCGATCAGCGCCAGGTGCAACTGCACCACCATGCCCTTGGACAGCGCCTTGACCTTGTCTGTGAGCCCCACGCTGGTGCGCTTGAGCAGGGTGCGTGCACGCTCGGCCGAGAAGCGCGGGTGCAGGCCGCTCATCAAGGTGAGCAGCTCATGCACCCGGGCCCAACGCGGCAGGATGGCCACATCGGGGATGTAGCACAGCGATTCCAGCAGCTCGGTGCGCTGGCGCCGCGGGTTCAGGCCCAGCACATCGAGCTGGCCCTCGATGGGCAGCAGGCCCACCAAGGCCTTCATCAGCGTGGTCTTGCCCGCGCCGTTGTGGCCCAACAGGCCGACGACGCGGCCCGGGGCGATACTGAAGCTGACATCGTCCACGGCGGTCTTGCGGCCGTAGCGCAGGCTCAGGTTCTTGGCTTCGATGAGCGCGGTCATTGCATGTCCTCCAGGATCAGGTGTTGCGAGGTCATTGCATGTCCCCCCAGCTCAGTTGTTCGGCGGTGATGCCCAGGCGGCGCAGGCGCGAGCGCAATTGCGGCCACTCCTTGCTCAAAAAGCGCTGGCGCTCTGCGCTGCGCAGCTTGTCCGTGGCGCCAGGGCGCACAAACAGGCCCAGGCCGCGGCGGTTGTCCAACAGCCCCTCATCGCTGAGCGCTTGCAGTGCGCGGCTCACCGTCAATGGGTTGAGCACATGCTGGCTGGCCAGAGCGCGCACCGAGGGCATGGCCTGGCCCTCGGGTGGATCACCATCGAGCAAGCTGGCGGCGAGCTGATCGGCCAGTTGCTGATAGATCGGCAGTTGTTGGTCCCAGGTGTGCATGGTGCCTCGGGTGTGTTGCTGAGTTAGCACACCATATCGCCGCAGCGGCCTGCCGGTGCCGGGCTTGCGACGAACTGCAGGCGGGGCCGACGCTCTGTTCGCAAGGCGCGCCCAAGCCGGTGGTGAGCGACGGGCAGGGCGGGGATGGCGCTGGCGCCGCACGTATGCTTGGCGCCCCCTACCAGCGACCGTTTTCCAGGTGACCGGCATGCCCCTTATCGAACGCCAGGCCTTCAGATTCTTCGACCGCCTGCGTGTGCGCTGGGCCGAGGTCGACATGCAAAAGATCGTCTTCAACGGCCACTACCTGATGTACTTTGACACCGCTGTAGCCAGCTACTGGCGTGCCCTGGCGCTGCCCTATCACGAGACCATGGCGCACCTGGACGGGGACCTCTTCGTGCGCAAGGCCACGGTCGAGTACCACGCCTCGGCGCGCTATGACGACCTGCTGGAGGTCGGCATCCGCACCGCGCGCATCGGCAATTCGTCGATGTTGTTCGAGGCCGCGGTGTTCCGCGGCGAGCAGTTGCTCATCTCCGGCGAGCTGGTCTATGTGTTTGCCAACCCGGCCACACAGACCAGCCTGCCGGTGCCGGATGCACTGCGCGAGGTGTTGCTGGGATATGAAGCGGGGCAGCCGATGCTGGAGCTGCGCGTGGGCACCTGGGCCGAGCTGGGCACTGTGGCCGCGGCCGTTCGACGGCAGGTGCTTGTGGACGAAGCACAGCTCCCGGCTGCAGGGGCAGGGGCAGGGGCAGGGGCAGCAGGGGACGACGATGATGCCCAGGCATTGCATGCCGTCGCGTGCAATCGTTTTGGCCTGGCCTTGGCTACCGGTCGCCTGGTTCAAGCCGCGCCAGGGGTCGGCCAGATCGACCGCATGGCGGTGATGACGGCGATGCGTGGCGGCGGCGTGGGCCGCCAGGTTCTCGACGCCTTGGTGGCGCAGGCGAAGTTACGCGGTGATCATGAAGTGCTGCTTCAGGCCAGCGCCACCGCCGTGCCGTTTTACCTCAATGCTGGTTTCGCGCGGCACGGTGCGGCTGTCGCCGAGGCCGGGCTGACGCACCAGCAGCTGTCGCGCGCAATTTAGGTGCTGCGGCCGATGGCCTGGCGATGGCTCATGAGAAAACGCCGGGCCGCTCCCAAGTTTTCTCATCCCCCACGGGGGGCCTGACGCGAAGCGGCAGGTTTGGGGGCGCTCTCAATCGTCCAGCGCCATGGCGTAGGGCAGGGCCAGGCTGCGCAGGACCGGCCCGACCGCCGATTGCAGGTGCAAGCTGCCCGCAGCAAGCGCCGCCAGCTTCACCTCGGCCAACAGCGTGCTGCCACCGCCCGGGCGCGGCGCGGCATTGGCCACCATGCCGGCGGGCTGGCCCGGATCGGCGCTGTGAAACAGCTCCAGGCCCACGCTGGCCTGGGCGTCGCAATCAAACAGCATGGCCCGGCGCTTGATGGTGCCGCGGTACTGGCTGCGCGCCACGATCTCCTGGCCGGGGTAGCAGCCTTTTTGAAAGTTGACGCCACCCACGAGCTCAAGATTCACCATTTGCGGCACAAAGCGGTCGGCCGTGGCCGCGGTGATGCGGGGGATGGCGCTGCGCACCTCCAGCCACTGCCAGTGGGCCAGGGCGATCGGCGGGCAGGGCGGTGCTTCACCCGGCGCCTGCGGTGCAGCCGGCTGCACCATCAAATAACGCGTTATGGCATCTGCATCCGGGAGGCGAATCACCCAGCCACCGTTTGATTGCAGTGCGCTCCAAACCCGCCCGGGCGCTGTGGCCAGGTCCGGCGCTGCAAGCTGCGCCGCAGCACCTGGGACCACCACACCAAACAGCGCCAAATCGGCACTGGCATCACTCAACTTGCACTTGGCACGCAGCACAAACATGGACAAGCGCTTGAGCGTGGCCGCCAACAAATCGGCACTGCAGGCCAGCAACACCTCCTGCGGGCCGGACCGCCACATCACAAAGCTCGCCAGCAAGCGCCCCTTGGCGCTGCAGTAGCCGGCCAGTCGCGCCTGGCCGGGGGCCAGGCCCATGACATCCTGTGTCAACTGGCCGTGCAGAAAGCTCAGTGCGTCTTCGCCCTGGGCGCGGATCAGGCCCCAGTCGGCCAGTCGCAGCGCGCCGTTCGCGCAGGGGATTGCCGGGTCGATCAAAGGGTGGGTCTGCATGCCGCCGATTATCATCAAGACCCATGCCCTTACCCTTTGCCGAGCGCCCGCGCTTGGCCTTTGCGCCGCCCCCATGAAAGCCTGGCGCCTCATCCTCACCTTGATGCTCTTGCTGGCCGCCGGTGTGGCCGGCGGTGCCTGGTGGTGGCTGCAGCAACCCCTGTCATTGGCCACACCCACGGTGGAGTTGTCCATCGAGCCCGGCACCCCGCCGCGCGACGTCGCCCAGGCCTGGGTGCGCGCCGGCGTGCAGGCGCCCGCGCCGCTGCTTTACCACTGGTTTCGGGCCTCAGGTGAGGCCAAGCGCATTCGTGCGGGCAGCTACTTGCTAGAGCCGGGCACGACGCCGCGCGCGCTGCTGGCCAAGATGGTGCAGGGTGACGAGGCCTTCGAGCGCGTGCGCCTGATCGAGGGCTGGACGCTGCGGCAGTTTCGGGCCGCGCTGGCGCAAGCGCCGCAGTTGAAGCCGGTCAGCGCCGGCATGGACGAGGCGCAGTTGATGGCGGCGATTGGCCTTGATGGCACGCCGGCCGAAGGCCGCTTTTTCCCGGACACCTATGTCTACAGCCGCGGCGTGAGCGACCTGGCCGTGCTGCGCCGGGCCGCGCAGGCCATGCAAAAACGCCTGGATGCGGTGTGGGCCGAGCGCGCCGCCGGCCTACCCCTGAAATCCGCCGACGAGGCCCTGGTGCTGGCCTCCATCGTGGAGAAAGAGACCGGCAAGCCGGGTGATCGGGGCCAGATTGCTGGCGTCTTCATCAATCGCCTGCGCATCGGCATGCCGCTGCAGACCGACCCGACCGTCATCTACGGCCTGGGCGCGGCCTTTGACGGCAATCTGCGCAAGCGTGATCTGCTGGCCGACACGCCTTTCAACACCTACACCCGTGGTGGCCTGCCGCCCACGCCCATCGCCATGCCCGGGCTTGCTGCCCTGCGCGCGGCGGTGCAGCCCCAGGCCACAAGGGCGCTGTACTTCGTGGCGCGCGGCGATGGCAGCAGCGTCTTCAGCAATGACCTGGCCGCGCACAATCGCGCGGTGAACCAATACCAGCGCGCCTCCCGATGAGCCCTGCCCAGCCCGCCTTGCAGCCCAGCGGCCGCTTCATCACGTTCGAGGGCATTGATGGCGCCGGCAAATCCAGCCACATCGATGCCCTGGCCGATTGGCTGCGTGATCGCGGTCGCGAGGTGGTGCTGACGCGTGAGCCAGGCGGCACGCCCTTGGCCGAGGCGGTGCGCGAGCTCTTCCTGCACCGAGAAATGGACGCCTTGACCGAGGCCCTGCTGGTGTTTGCGGCCCGCCGCGACCACCTGTGCCAGGTGATCGAGCCGGCCTTGCTGCGCGGCGCTGTGGTGCTGTGCGATCGCTTCACCGACGCCACCTTCGCCTACCAGGGCGGCGGCCGCGGTTTTGACTTGGCCGTGCTTGGCCAGCTGGAGCAGTGGGTGCAGGCCGGCCGCCAGCCCGATCTGACGCTCTGGTTTGATCTCGATCCACGCGTCGCAGCGCAACGCCGCGCCGCCGCGCGCAGCGCCGACCGGCTGGAGCGCGAGGATCTGGCGTTTTTCGAGCGTGCAAACGCGGGCTACAGCGCGCGCTGTGAGGCGGCACCACAGCGCTTTGCGCGCATCGATGCCGAGCAATCCCGCGACGCCGTCTGGCAGCACATCGTGGCCATCCTGCACCAACGCTTGGCGCTGTGACATGGCCAGTGATGCGATGACAGCCAGCAAGCCCAGTGCCATGCAGCCGGGCGTGAACGAGCAAGGCGCCTGGCCCCTGCCATGGCTGCGGCCGGCCATGGCGGCGGCGCAAAGCATGTCGCGGGCGCACGCGCTGCTGGTGCATGGCCCGGCGGGGGCCGGCCACTTTGAGTTTGCCCTTCTGCTGGCCCAGGCCCAGCTGTGTGAAGACCCCGGCGCCGCGCCCTGCGGGCGCTGCAACAGTTGCCGCCTGGTACGCAACCGCGCCCACCCGGACCTGCTGATCCTGATCCCCGATGCCTTGCGGCTCACGCTGGGCTGGCAGGCGCAAGAAGAGGAGGGCAGTGCCAAGGGTGAAACCAAGGCGAGCCGAGAAGTGCGCGTGCCGCAGGTGCGCCAGGCCATCGACTGGGCGCGCAACACCTCTGGCCGGGGCCGAGGCAAGGCCTTGGTGCTGCATTCGGCCGACGCGCTCAACGCAACCGCCGCCAATGCCTTGCTCAAGACCCTGGAAGAGCCACCCGGGGCGCTGCGCCTCTTTCTGACCAGCACCGACCCCGAGCGTCTGCTGCCCACGGTGCGCAGCCGCTGCCAGCGTTTGGCATTGACCTTGCCCACGGCCGAGGCATCGTTGGCGTGGCTGCAAGGGCAGGGCGTGGCCGATGCGCCGGCCTTGCTGGCGCTGTCGAGCGGCAGCCCCATGGAAGCCCTGGTTCTGGCACAGGAGGGCATTGATGCCGGCTGGCGCCAGCAATTGCCGCAGCGCCTGGCCCGGGGCGATGCTTCCAGCTTGCGCGGCCTGGCGCTGCCCAGGGTGGTGGAGATGCTGGCCAAGCTGGCCCATGACCTGATGGCCGTGGCCGTGGGTGCCGAGGCACGCTACTTTGAAAGCCAGGCCATGCCGGCGCGCATCGACCGTGACGCCTGGCGCGCCTGGCATGCGACGCTGCTGCGCGTGGCGCGCCACGATGAGCACCCCTGGAACGCGCCGCTGATGATCGAGGCGCTTGTGGCCGAGTGCGCAAGCCTGTGGGCCAAGGCCGCGCCGGCCGCAGTTTCTCGGCCAGCTTCTCGGCCAGTGGCGTCGTTACACTCGCGCGGCTGAACCGGCCTGGCATCGGTGTCAGAGCCGACGCAATCCGATCCAGCCCGGGCACGCCCACAACAGCGAAGCGCAAATGGCCACCGCCAGTTCACCCCGTCCCAGCGTCATCCAGCTTGTCTTTCGTGAGAAGGGCGCGCTGTACGCGGCCTACATCCCCTTGCTCACCGATGGCGGGCTGTTTGTGCCCACGGCGCGCGACTACAAGCTGGGCGAGGACATCTATCTGCTGCTGTCCCTGCCCGATGATCCGCAGCGCTACCCGGTGGCCGGCAAAGTGGCCTGGATCACCCCGGCCAATGCCTCCGGCGGGCGCACACAGGGCGTCGGCGTGCGCTTTCCGGCGGACGACAAGACCCGCTTGCTCAAGCTCAAGATCGAAGAGATCCTGGGCACCTCGATCTCGTCGAACAAGCCCACCCAAACAGTCTGAATTTGCCCTTGCCGCGACGCAGCGCCGTCGGCGCGCTGCCTGGCGCCGCTGCTCTTGCCCATGTTTGTCGATTCACACTGCCACCTTTGCTTTCCCGAGCTGCGCGAGCGCATCGATGAGCTGCGCGCCGAAATGGCGAAGGCCAAGGTGGATCGCGCCCTGGTGATTTGCACCACCCTCGAAGAATTCGACAGCGTGCACGGCATGGCGCAGCGCTTTGACAATTTCTGGGCCACTGCCGGTGTCCACCCCGACAGCGAAGGCGTCGCAGAGCCGGATGTGGATCGCCTGCTGGCCATGGCGGCCCTGCCCAAAGTGGTGGCCATAGGCGAGACCGGGCTGGACTACTACCGCCTCAATGGCCGCAGCGTGGCCGACATGGCGTGGCAGCGTGAGCGCTTTCGGGTGCACATCCGCGCCGCGCGCCAATCGGGCCTGCCGCTGGTCATCCACACCCGCAGCGCCTCGGCCGACACCCTGGCCATCCTGCGAGAAGAGCAGGGCGAGCAGGCCGGCGGCGTCTTCCACTGCTTCACCGAGACCGCAGATGTGGCCCGCGCCGCGCTGGACATGGGCTTTTACATCTCTTTTTCCGGCATCCTGACCTTCAAAAGCGCCACGGCATTGCAAGACGTGGCGCGTTTTGTGCCACTGGACCGTTGCCTGATCGAGACCGACAGCCCCTACCTCGCGCCCATGCCCTATCGTGGCAAAACCAACCAGCCGGCCTGGGTGGTGCAGGTGGCGGCGAAACTGGCCGACTTGAAGGGTGAGACCCTTGAGCACATTGCCGAGGCCACCAGCCGCAATTTCGAGCGCCTGTTTGCACGCACACAACCCATTCCTGAGGTGGCCCCATGAATCGACTGTGGTTTGTCTTTGCCAGGGCGGCATGCCTGATCTCCGCCGCTGCCACACTGCTGCTGGTCGGCGCGCCTGCCCAGGCCGGCGCATTTGAAGACTTTTTCAAAGCCATAGAGCTCAATGACCCCAGCGCCCTGACGCGCTTGCTGCAGCGTGGCTTTGATGTCAATTCCCGCGATGAGCGTGGCCAGCATGGTCTGTTTCTGGCCTTTCGCGATGGCTCGTTCAAGGCCGCCGAGGCGCTGTTGTCGCATCCGCAGATCGAGTTGGATGCGGCCAATGCGGTGGGTGAGACGCCCTTGATGATGGCCGCACTCAAAGGACACGTTGAGTGGACGCGGCGCATGCTGGCACGCGGCGCCCTGGCCGACAAGCCTGGTTGGACGCCCTTGCACTACGCTGCCACCGGCCCAGAGGTGGCCATCGTGGCCATGCTGCTGGACAAGGGCGTGGCGATCGATTCCCGCGCACCAAACGGCAACACCGCCTTGATGATGGCGGCGCGCTATGGCAGTGAAGACTCCGTCAAGCTTTTGTTGGCCAAGGGGGCGAGCGTGAGCTTGCGCAATGAGCGGACGATGAGCGCCGCAGATTTCGCGCGATCAGGGGGGCGCGAGGGCATGGCGGTGCAGTTGGAGAAAGCCGTTCGCTGACACGGCAGGTCGGGGGAATTCCGACACGCTGCGTGGCATTGCGCTGACTTTTCTTTGCCGCGCTTGCTGCCTACATTCGGGGCTTCACCTCAGGAGCCGGCCATGCCCGCATTGAATGCCCAGACCAATCCCTTCATTTTGATGATGGACCCGCAGGCCGTTTTTGCGCAGATTGAAGCTTCTGAGCGCTTGGCGCGATTGCACAGCCGGGTGTGTCGTCCACTGGACAAGCCGCAGATCGATGCGTCGGACGCGGTAGAGACGGATGCGGCGGAGCTGGCGGGCGATCAAGCTGCTGGCGACGATGCAGTCTTGGCGGACTGAGGCTTTGCCGCGGTGTTCAACCGCGGTGCTTGCCAGCGCCATGCTGGTGGGCTGCGCCACGCCGCGCATCGAGGTTCGCGAGCAAGGCGTGGCGGGTGGCCGCCAGACGTTCGAGCTGCGGGGCAACAGCCTGGCGTCGCTGCAAGCGCAGGCCGCCCAGTTGTGTCCCAAGGGCATGGAGGTGATGCGACAGTGGCAATCCACAGAGCAGCTCCAGGCGCCATCGGGTGCCGTGCGCCGCTGGACGGTCGATCTGGTCGATCCACCGGTGAGCAAGGCGCAGTTGCAAGTGGTGTGTGTTGCCTGATTTGATCGGACTATTTTGATCGGCTGACTGAAGCGATCGACTTCAACATACGCAACCACGATGCGCGACAATGTGTATTATGTTAACTAACTGGGGCAATAACAATTTGAGGCGATGACATAATCGCGGCCTTCCAGCCGGCTGCAACGCTGGCTTTCTTGCGTAAACAGCGCCTTGCGTGCACCTTCATGTCAAAAGCCGACACCAAGACCGCCATCGATGCCGACGGGCTGCGCTACCGCAGCAAAACCCCCGGATCACCCTTCACCGCAGCAGGCGCCTTTGGCGCGGCCACGATGTCGTGCTTCCTATGCGGAAAGCACCGCCCCCGGGCCTCACTGAAATCACGCCGGCTGCTGGGCAAGGCGCAGTTTGTGTGTTCGCCAAACTGCAAAGACGCCGAAGCCGAAGCCGGCAAGAAATAGCCCGCGACAGGCTCACACGCCGTAGGGCACCCAGACGTTCTTCACCTGAACGGCCTGCTGCAGGAACACCTCATTGGGCTTGGCTGCCACGTCGAACCAATCCACCGATTCGGTGCTGACCCAGGTACGCTTCAGGTTGGCGAACGACAAGGCCTCCACACGGCGTGCCTGCTCCGGGCTGGCACCCAGCCACCACAGCGCATCCACATCAGCGTGTGCGGCGAGCACGTCGCCAAGCACATCGGCATCACCGGTGATCAGGTTCACCACGCCGGCCGGCACATCCGAGGTGTCCAACAGCGCGTAGAGCTCGGCCGCCACCAGCGGCATGGTGCGTGAGGGCACGGCTACCACCCGATTGCCCATGGCGATGGCCGGCGCCATGATGGACAGCAAGCCCAGCAGCGGCGCCGCATCGGTGGCGACCAGCGCGATGGTGCCCACAGCCTCATGCAAGGCCAAGGTGACGCCGTGCATGGGGGGCTGGTGCACTGCGCCATCAAACTTGTCGCACCACGCGGCCCAGGTGAACAGGCTCTCCACGCCAAGCGCAAGCTCGCGCTGCGCCTGTGCGGCGCCGACCATGGGCGCCAGCACGCTGGCCAACTGCGCGCCGCGGGCAGCCAGGTTCTCGGCCAGGTAGTACAGTACCTGGGCGCGGCCATGCGCGCTTTGGCGCTCCCAGGCCACGGCCGCACGGGCCGCTTCGACGGCATTGCGAACATCCTTGCGGTTGCCCTCAGGCACCACGCCGAGCAAGCACGAGCCCTGCCGCACCTCGCGGCTGTAGCCGCCGTCGGGCCGCACCTGCTTGCCGCCGATGTAGAGCTTGGGCGTGCGATCCACAGCCAATGCCAAGGGATCAGCCACCGCGCTGGCCATAGGCTGTGACACGACCACAGCAGCGCGCGTCGCGCCCTTGGCCCGACTGGCCAAACGTGGGCTGCGTGTGGCTTGCAGGCGCGGCTTCAGATACTCGCGCAGCCCTTCCCGCCCGCCCTCGCGGCCAAAGCCCGATTCGCGGTAGCCGCCGAAACCGCAGGCCGCATCAAACTGGTTGGCGGTGTTGACCCACACCACACCGGCTTTTAAGCGCGGCGCCACATCCAGCGCCAGGCCTATGGACTCGCTCCAGACGCAGGCGGAAAGCCCATAGCGCGTGTTGTTGGCCAGCTCCACCGCCTCGGCCGGGGTGCGGAAGGTCTGCACCACCAGCACCGGGCCGAAGACTTCGTTTTGCACAATCTCGGACGATGTGTCGACGCCGGTCACCAGTGTGGGCGGATAGAAACATCCGCCGCCTAAGCCTTCTATCGTGCCGACCTGAAAGACCTCTGCGCCCTCGCCCCGTGCGCGCTCGACAAAGCCGCTGACGCGCTGCATCTGGGTGGCGTCCACCAAGGCGCCGATGTCGGTGGATTTGTCCATGGGGTCGCCCATGCGCAGCGTGGCCATGCGGGCGCGCAGCTTGCCCAGCAGACGCTCGGCCGTGCCCTCATGCACCAGCAGACGCGATCCGGCGCAACACACCTCGCCCTGGTTGAAGAACACGCTGTCGACCAGGCCTTCAACAGCGCCATCCAGGTCGGCATCGGCAAAGACGATGAAGGGCGATTTGCCACCCAGCTCCAGGCTCAGTCGCTTGCCGCTGCCGGCCGTGGCCAGGCGAATGGCGCGGCCCACTTCGGTGGAGCCAGTGAAGGCGATCTTGGCGATGTGCGGATGCCTGACCATGGCCTCGCCCACCGCGCCATCACCGGTGAGGATATTGACCACGCCCGGCGGCAGGCCGACCTCCCGGCAGATCTCGGCAAACAGCAGGCCGCTGAGCGGGGTCTGCTCGGCCGGCTTGAAAACCACGGTGTTGCCGCAGGCCAATGCTGGCGCAATCTTCCAGGCCAGCATCAGCAGCGGAAAGTTCCAGGGCACGATCTGCCCGACCACGCCCACAGCCTCGTGCCCCGGGTATTGCGCCGCCAACAACTGCGCCCAGCCGGCGTGGTGATAGAAGTGGCGCACCGCCAGGGGCGTGTCGATGTCGCGCGATTCGCGGATCGGCTTGCCGTTGTCCAGGGTCTCCAGCACGGCAAACAAGCGGGCGTGTTTTTGCAGGCTGCGCGCCAAGGCGTAAAGGTATTTGGCGCGGGCGTGGCCGCTCAGGGCCTGCCACTTCGGCAGGGCAAGCTGCGCGGCCTGCACGGCCTGCTCAAGCTCAGCCGGCGTGGCCTGCGCGATCTGCGCCAGCAACTGGCCATTGGCCGGGTTCACGCTGGTGAAATGGCCCTGTCCTGGCACGCCATGGCCGCCTATGAAGTGGCCGAAACGGCGGCCATGGCGCTGCAGCCAGGCCTGGGCTTCATCGGCCGATTCGGGCGCGGGGCCGTAGTCCATGGTGTTCAAAATCTCGGGGATGGTGGGCATGGGCGTCTCGGGTTCAGGGCAAGGCATGCCGCCAGTGGGCGCTGTAAAAACCCTCGACCTGGTGCTCGAGCTGGCGCTCGATGTCGGTGAGCAAGCTTGAGGCGCCAAAGCGAAACAGCGTCGGCTGTAGCCAGCGGTTACCCAGCTCTTCCTTGATCAAGGCCAGGTACTGCAGGGCCAGCTTGGCCGAGGAGATGCCCCCCGCCGGCTTGTAGCCCACCACATGGCCGGTGGCCTCGAAGTAGTCGCGTATGGCACGCACCATCACCAGGGAGACATCGAGCGTGGCGTTCACGCCCTCCTTCCCCGTGGAGGTCTTGATGAAATCGGCCCCGGCCATCATGCACACCCAGGACGCGCGGGCCACGTTCTCCAATGTTTGCAGCTCGCCGGTGGCCAGGATGGTCTTCAAGTGCGCTGACCCGCAGGCCGCGCGAAAAGCGCTCACTTCGTCGTATAGCGCTTGCCAATCGTGCAGCAGCGCATGCTGGCGGCTGATGACGATATCGATCTCCTGCGCCCCGCCCTGCACCGCCAGCTCGATCTCGCGCAGCTTGGTCTCCATGGGCGTGAGACCCGCCGGAAATCCGGTGGAGACCACCGCCACCGGAATGCCGCTGCCTTGCAAGGCCTGCACGGCCGTGCCCAGCATGCCGTGGTAGACGCAGACCGCGCCCGTGGTCAGGCCACTCACGCCCAGGGCCTGTTGCAGATCGGCGCGCAAGGGCATGCGCGCCTTGGCACACAGGCGTCGCACGCGGCCGGGCGTGTCGTCGCCGGCCAGGGTGGTCAGGTCAATGCACTGGATGGCCTTGATCAACCAGGCGGACTGGTAGGACTTCTTCACCGAGCGCCGCGCGTTGAGGCTGGCCACGCGGCGCGCTACCGCTGGCTGATTGACACGCTGGGCCCGCAGCCGTGCCAGATCCAGCGCGATTCCGGGGTTGCTGCTGGCGGCGGTGTGGCTCATCGGGGACTCTTGAAGTTCAGGCGTCAAAGCGCTCGGTATCGACCTCGGACTGCGACTGGGCGTTGTAGCGCGCGCCCGTCACCGTGTGCCGATTGATCAGTGCCTCCAGGGCGGTGAGCGCCGACGCTGGCAATTGCACCTGCGCCGCGCCGATGTCTTCTTCCAGGTGGGCGATGTTTTGCGTGCCCGGAATCGGAATGACATGCTCGCCACGCGTCAGCAACCAGGCCAGCGCCAATTGCGCAGGGGTGCAGCCGACATCCTTGGCGATCTGCACATAGCCCCCCAGCAGCTTGAGGTTGGCCGCGTAGTTCTCGGGCGTGAAGCGCGGCATGCCACGGCGAATGTCCTTGGCGTCGAGCGTGGACACATCGCGCAGGGCGCCGGTGAGAAAGGCCCGCGCCACCGGGCTGAAGGCCACAAAGGCCGCACCAATCTGGCGGCAGGCGTTCAGCACGGCAATCTCGGCGTCGCGTGTCCACAGCGAGTACTCGGTCTGCACGGCGCTGATCGGGTGCACCGCATGGGCGCGCAGCAGCGTGGTGGCCGATACCTCGGACAAACCCAGCGCCCTGACCTTGCCCTGCTCCATCAGGCGCGACAAGGCGCCCACCGAATCTTCGATGGCGACTGTCTTGTCCCAGCGGTGCAGGTAGTACAGATCGATGACATCGGTCTGCAAGCGTTTGAGACTGTCCTCGCAGTTGCGGCGTATGGCCTCGGGCCGGCCATCAATGACCCGCTTGACGCCGTCATCAAACTGCACTCCGGCCATGCCGCCTTTGCTGCACAGCGTGATCTGCGAGCGATGAGGCTTGAGCACGCGGCCGACCAGGGTTTCATTGGCGCCAAAGCCGTACAGCGCGGCGGTGTCGATCAGGGTGACGCCAAGATCGATGGCGCGCAGCAGAAGCCGCTCAGATTGCTCGATAGGTGGTGGCGGACCATAGGCGTGGCTCAGGTTCATGCAGCCCAGGCCAATGGCCGAAACTGAAAAGGCGGCAATCGCGCGTTGTTGCAAAGTCAAGCTCCAGGTGAATATCGGCGGCGGCATTGTCCATGCGGATCACCCACATTACAGTGCGCGGCATGCGCAAGGTCGCCGTCATCCTCAGCGCCGACGTGGTGGGTTATTCACGCCTGATGGGCGACGATGATCTGTCCACGCTGGACGACATCGTGGCCACGCGCGCCTTGATGGCTCAGCATGTCAAGGCCCATGGCGGCCGGGTGATCGACGCCGCCGGCGACGAAATGCTGATGGAGTTTTCAAGCGCCATCGAGGCCGTACTCTGTGCCGTGGCAGTGCAGGCCGAGATGGAGGCGCGCTATGCCTCACACGCTGAACACCGGCGCATGCGGCTGCGCATTGGCATCAATGTGGGCGATGTGCTCGAGCGCGATGGCGCGCTGTATGGCGACGGCGTCAACGTCGCGGCGCGCTTGCAGGCCCTCGGTGAGCCCGGTGGTGTGTGCGTGTCTGCGGCGGTGCATAGCTTGGTCGAGGGCCGCGTGCCGGTGGGCTTTGTCTTCGCCGGCGAGCAAGCGGTAAAGAATGTGGCCCGGCCCGTACGCCTGTACCACGCGGGCATCGCCAGCGTGTCCGCTGGCCACGCCGCGCCAGCTCAGCATGCGCCTGGTGCAACACAGGTGCAGCACGCTCTCGGTGCAACACAGGCGCAGCATGCACCTGGTGCAACGCAGCCCGAGCCCGCCTTGCCGCCGCACAACCTGCCCACCGAGTTGACCTCATTCATTGGTCGCGGCGCCGAGATTGCCGAAGTCATGCAGTTGATGGCGACCAATCGACTGGTGACCTTGGTCGGGCCAGGCGGCATTGGCAAGTCGCGCTTGTCGCTGCAGGTGGCGCGCCGGCAGATGCCCTTGTTTGCCGATGGCATCTGGTTTGTGGAGCTGGCGCCCATGGCCCAGACCAGGCTGGTGCCCTTGGCCGTGGCCAAGGTGCTGGGCATCAAGGAAGTGCCAGGCATGTCGGTTGTGGCTGCCCTGCTCCAGGCCATCCAGGACCGACAGCTGCTGATCGTTTTGGACAATTGCGAGCACCTCATTCAAGGCTGTGCCGATCTAGCCGTGCGGCTTCTCAAAGCGGCGCCTGGCTTGAAGCTGCTGGCCTCCAGCCGCGAGCCGCTGCGCATCGGCGGCGAGCTCAGTTTCCCGGTTCCCGCCATGACGCTGCCAGCCGCCACGGAGCCCGTTGCCCTGGCCGCGATGGCGGGCTGCGAGGCCGCCAGTCTGTTTGCTGAGCGTGCAGCAAAGTCCTCGCCTGATTTCAAACTCAGCCAGGCCAACGTAGCGGACGTGGCCCGCATCTGCCAGCGACTCGACGGCATCCCACTGGCCATCGAGCTGGCTGCGGCCCGGGTGCGCACGCTGTCGCCACAGGCCATCGCTGAGCGCTTGCTGGATCGCTTTCGCCTGCTCACGGGCGGCGACCGCAGCGCGGTGCCCAGGCAGCAGACCCTCAGGGCGCTGATCGACTGGAGCCATGAGTTGTTGTCGGGCGCTGAATGTGTGCTCTTGCGCCGACTGTCGGTGTTTGCCGGCGGCTGGACCTTGCAGGCCGCCGAAGAGGTGGCGGCCGGAGGCGACATCACCCGCAATGAGGTGTTCGAGCTCTTGGCCCAGTTGACCGAGAAGTCCCTGGTCACCATGCAGCCCGATGGTGGCCGCTATCGCTTGCTGGAGACCGTGCGCCTGTACGCGCTGGAGCGCCTGGTGCTTGCCCAGGAGATCGGCGCCGTGCGCACGCGCCATCTGAACTGGTTTGTCGACCTGGCCGAAGCCGCCAGCCCCCACCTCACCGGCCCTGACCAGGCACTGTGGCTGGCGCGGCTCGATCCCGAGCAGGAGAACCTGCTCGCCGCCAGCGCCTGGTGCGACCACGCCGAGCACGGCCCGCAGGCCGGGCTGCGCTTGATGTTTGCGCTCAAGCTCTATCTGTTCAACCGCGGGCTGCTGCAATCACTGCACTGGGGCACGCGGGAGGCCCTGGCACGGCCGGGCGCGCAGCAACGCGATGTGGCGCATTGCCGAGCCTTGCACACCGTCGGTCAGGTCGATTACCACATGGGCCGCTACGACGCGGCCATTGAGCCGCTGCGTGAAGCGCTGGCCATTGCGCGCGAGCTTGGTGACCGTGGCCGCGCCGCAGCGGTATTGCAGGCGCTGGGCATGGCCTCACTGGGCTTGAGCGACAGTGCCTCGGCCCTGCCCTACCTGACGGAGGCCCTGCATCTGGCGCGCCAGCATGGCGATCCACGCGAGCTGGCAGCAGCCATCAATGCCTTGGCACAGTTGCACCGAATGTGTGGCGAGCTTGACCTGGCCGAACCGCTGTACGAACAAGCGCTGCAGGTGGTGAGGTCGCTGCAAGATCAGGAAAACATCGCAGCGGCGCTGCTCAACCTAACAATTGTGTCCATTGGACGCGGCAATTCGCCGCGTGCGCGCGAGCTGTTGCGGGAAGCCTTGGGCATCGCCCTGGCCTTGCGCTCCAGGATGGCCGGCTACTGTGTGCTTGCCGTTGCCGCGGGTCTGGCCGCACTGCAAGCCGATTGGGCGCTTGCGGCGCAGTTGCTGGGTGCCGCCCAGACCGAGTCGGGTCTGACGGGGATTCAACTCGATCCGGCTGATCGGGCGTCGCTTGAACCCGTTTGGAACGGTGCCCGCGCGGCCCTGGGTGCCGCGGGGTTTCAGCAGGCCGAGAGCGAAGGCAAGCAGCTCAGGTATGAAGCTGCCATGGCCAATGCGCTGGCCTGGCTGGAGCACCCCAACTGAGCTGTGCGCGTACACCATGAACTGCCATGGCGCCCGGCACAGCCGGCACGCCCGGCACAGGCTCAATTGTTGACAAAGGTCGGATCCAGGGCCTTCCACGGCGCGCCATTTTTCAGCACCGTGATGGTGTAGCGGTAGCTCTGGCCGCTGTGCCCAGGCACCGTGCAGCGAAAGACCCTGGGCCCCGTAGCGAGGCAGCTCACCCCGGGCGGCTGCGGCGCCTTGAACTCAATCCCGTTGCTGGCGAAGGTGTACTCGGCGCCCTCGCTCAGCTTCCACCTGACCGCCACCACCTCAGCTTCGTTGCAATGTTTGGTCTGCACCGGCTCATGGTCAACGGTGATCTCGTCATCGACGATGTGTACATGGACCAGGCACCTTGAGGGGACCAGCACCTTCTGCTGGTCAAAGCCGAATTCAGGCGGCAAATTGTGGCCCGGCTGTTTGGGATCGCTCGGCGGTCTTGGACCCGTGGGTGGTGCAGCACAGCCCGACAGCACGATGAGCACCGTGGCCAACATCAAAGGCTTGTTGATCATTTCAACTCCCGCGGTCAAAGCCGCGTGAGCGGACCTCGCGCAGCCGACGCCGGGGTTATAGCCAGTCAGCACCATCAAGGCAAGGGTGGCGTCATCAATGCAGATGACGCGCCGCCAAACCCAATCAAATTTCCGGGCCCGCCTGCAAGGCAGCTTCAGGCTGCCTGGCAGCAGAGGCCTCAACTCAGCTGCTGCTCCAGGTCATGCAGCACCTGATAGCAATTGAGCACCTGGGCCACGCTGGAATTGGGCTCGCGGCCCTCGCGGATGGCCGCGAAGAACTCGCGGTCCTGCAGCTCGATGCCGTTCATTGACACCGCCACCTGGGAGACATCGATACCCTCGTTCTTGCCGTTGTAGAGATCGTCATAACTGGCAATGAAGGTGCCGGTGTCACCGATGTAGCGGAAGAAGCTGCCCAGGGGGCCGTCATTGTTAAAGCTCAAACTGAGCGTGCAAATCGCGCCACTGGCGGCCTTCAACTGGATCGACATGTCCATGGCGATGCCCAAGCCTGCGTGGACAGGGCCCTGCACGGCATTGGCCTTGACGATGGGCGAGCGCGCCTGGTGGGCGAACAGATCGACGGTGTGCGCGGCGTGGTGCCACAGCAGGTGGTCGGTCCAGCTGCGCGCCTGGCCCAGGGCATTCATGTTGGTGCGGCGGAAAAAGTAGGTCTGCACATCCATCTGCTGGATGTTGAACTCACCGGCGACGATCTTGTTGCGCACCCACTGGTGGCTGGGGTTGAAGCGCCGGGTGTGGCCACACATGGCCACCAGGCCGGTCTGCTTTTGCAGAGCCACCACCGCCTGCGCGCCGGCCAGGGTGTCGGCCAGCGGGATCTCCACCTGCACATGTTTGCCGGCCTTCAGGCAGGCCATGCTTTGCTCGGCGTGCATCTGCGTGGGGGTGCACAGGATGACGGCGTCGACCTCCTGGATGGCCAGGCTGTCGGCCAGGTCTGTGCTGACATGGGCGATGCCGTACCTGGCAGCGATCTCTCGGGTTTTTTCGAGCTCACGGCCGACCAGCGAAATCACCTCCACGCCATCGATGTTCTTGATGCCGTCGAGGTGTTTGCTGCCGAAGGCGCCGGCACCGGCCAGCGCGACTTTGATGGTTTTGGACATTCAGTTGTTCTCCAGGATGAGGTGGCCCACGGCGGTGTTGGAGGCCGGCACGTGATAGAAGCGGTGCTTGACGGTGGGCGGTTTGCCTTTGACGCCGCCGCCGGCCACGTCCGACATGGCGCCGCGGGCGATGAGCCACATCACCAGTTCGATGCCCTCGCTGCCGGCCTCACGCACGTAGTCGATGTGCGGCACGGCGGCTTGCGCTTCGGGGTTGCTGATCAGTTGATCAAGAAAGGCCTTGTCAAAGTCCTTGTTGATCAGGCCGGCGCGCGGCCCTTGCAGCTGGTGGCTCATGCCACCGGTGCCCCAGATCTGTACCTTCAAGTCCTGGTCGTAGCTGGCTACGGCGCGGGCGATGGCCTGGCCTAGATGGAAGCAGCGCCGGCCGCTGGGCACCGGGTACTGCACGACGTTCACAGCGAAAGGGATCACCGGGCAGGGCCAGCTTTGCGGCTGGCCACACATCAGCGACAACGGCACCGTCAGGCCGTGATCGACATCCAACTTGTTGACGATGGTCAGGTCGAAATCGTCCTGGATCACGCTGTGGGCAATGTGCGCAGACAGCTCCGGGTGCCCCATCACTTTGGGCACTGGGCGCGGGCCCCAGCCTTCGTCGGCCGGCAGGTACTCGGCCGCCGTGCCGATGGCGAAGGTGGGAATCATCTCCAGGCTGAAGGCCGTGGCGTGATCATTGAAGACCAGGAATATGACGTCAGGCTTGTTCTCTTGCAGCCATTGCTTCGAGTACTCGTAGCCGCTGAAGACTTTCTGCCAGTAGGGCTCGGTGGTCTTGCCGAGATCGAGTGCCGCGCCGATGGCGGGCACGTGGCTGGTGTAGACCGATGCAGTGATGCGTGCCATGTCTCAAAACCCCGGTTTGGCCGCGCTGCCCTGCGGCTGGCGATGCGCCTGCGCGCTGCCCGCCTCGCCGATGCGGCGGTTGCCTTCGACGCTGCGCCCACCGGCAATCATCATGTCGCGGTACTCTTCTTCCGTCATGCCCGTCATGCTGCCGGCCATCTGCTGAAAGCTCTTGCCATGCGTGGCGCCGAGCTTGGCCAGGAAGTAGATGTTGCCGCCAGTGGCGATGCAGCGGTTCAGGTCGCGCGCCAGTACCGCGAGCTTTTGCTCCTCGCTCATCGGCCATTCATCGAGATAGGCGCGCTCGTTGGCCTTGAAGCGTTCGCGGTTGGCGGCCTTCATCAATGACATGCAGAACTGGTTGAGATGAAAGCCTTTGCGCGACTGTTCGGCATCGAACACCGTCGTGCCGGGCACATCCAGATAGGGTTTGTCCAGGGACATTTCAGATTCCTGTTGGCTGCTGTGGCGCAAGGTTCAGCGGCTGCACTCGAAACTCGCGGCCTGGTTGGCGCCACCGCCCTTGTAGCGCGGCCACAGCGGCCATTCGCACAGCGGCCGGGTGTTGGTCACTGCAAACGGCGGTTTGGCGTTCTGCGACACCAGCGTCAGGCCGGTGGGCGATTTGCCGCCCTCGACCCAGGCGCTGAGTGCGGCCAGCATGTCGACATTGGCCGGGGCGCCGGTGCCGACGTGATCGACGCCCGGCGCGGTGTACAGCCGCAGGAACTGGCTCACCTTATCAACGCCCATGCGTTGCTGCACCGATTCGAAATAGCGGATGCCGGTGTAGGGGCTCTGGGCGTAGTCGGCCATGTTTTCCAACATCAGCAGCTTGCCGCCGCGGGCCTGAAAGGCGCTGAGGTTGGGATCGGTGGCGTCCATCAAGGCTGACACCTGAAGTACGCGTGCCTTGAAGTCTTCGGGCTTGTAGCGGCGCAGATCAAAACCCGGGTCGCGGGCATAGAAATACTGGATGGCGCCGGCACCGTAGAACCAGGCAATGCTGTTGGCCGGCACCGGTGGCACGGAGGGCGCGGTGCTGCCCAACCACCAGGCGCTCCAGCCGCCGGTGGGGCCGAACGAGGCCGTGGCTTCGCCCGAGACACCCCAGCCTTCGTACTGCTGCAGTCCGTTGACCAATGGGAAGGAGAAGCGGTAGTGCGAGTGCAGGGTCTGCACCGCCTTGACCTGGGCGTCGCTCAGGCAGGCATCACCGATGGCGCCGGGTGCGCAGCGCAGCCGCGTGACATCGAAGCGCTGTTTGCAGCCGACGAAATCCGAGACGATGCTGTCGGCCAGGCCATCGGCGGCATCACAGGCGGCAAGCACGGCGTCGTGCACCAGCTTGACTTGCGGCGGGCGAATCCAGGCCTCACCCATGGTGGCGATGCCATTGCGTGTGCCGGCGTGCTGCAACGCGGTCCAGTTGATGACAGGCACCCGGCTGAAGATGCCGTCGAAGGCGGCCGGGTAACGCTGGGCCAGCAGCAGGCCCTCGCGCCCGCCCTCCGAGTTGCCCAGAAAGTACAGTTTCTCGGGCTCGCGGCCGTAGGCGCGCTGCATCAGCGCCACCGAAACATCGCGCACTTTCTTGTAGGCCGCATCGGCAAAGTTGAGCAAGGCCTCATCGTTCAGCGCAAAGGTCTGTGGCGGCTCGCCGGGCTTGTTCTGGTGGCCGGAATCGGTGCCGACGGTGGCATAACCCTGGGCTAAAGGCGACGCGGTGTCGAAGCGCGCGGCCGGCAGCAGACTCAGCCCAGTGATCAGCACGCCGTTGAAACCACCGCCACCGAACTGCACCGAGCGGCCGTTCCAGGCGGTGGGCAGATTGACCTGAAAGTGGATGTGCGGCGCCTGCGCACTGAGCGGCGCGATGCGGCCCAGCAGCTTGCAGTACTGTGGCGTGGCCGGGGTGATGGTGGCGGCGGGTGTGGGGCCGCGCTCGGCAACAGCCAAGGCGCTGGGCGCCATCAGGCTGGCGGTGTCGACGGTGGCCACACCTGCACGATCCACGGCGAACTGCTTGCCGGCCATGTCGGCGCAAGCGGCCTGCGGATTGGCGCCGAGCAGCGGGCCCGCGGCGGCCGGTGAGGCCGACGCGGGTGTTGGCACGGATGTTGGCGCGTGGGTCGTGCAAGCAGCAAGGAGGGCGGTGAGCGCAGCGGCCAGTGTGAGGGAGCGGAGGATAGCGTGCATGGTGAGCGTCCTGTTCATAGCAGTTCGGGCCAGTAAAGCCGCATGGGGTTGTCCACCAGCAGCTTGCGCTGCTGCTCGGCCGTGCTGGCGATGTGCGGGATGAAATCGACCAGCAGGCCATCGTCGGGCATGTGGTCCTTCAGGTTGGGGTGCGGCCAGTCGGTGCCCCAGAGCACGCGATCCGGAAAGGCCTCGACGATGCGCCGCCCGAAGGGCACGACATCACGGTAGGCCGCTTGCTCGCCGTGCAGGGCCCTGGGGCCGACCAGGCTCAAGCGCTCCGGGCATGTGACCTTGCTCCAGACATTGCCGTGCTCGCGCATGAAGCGCTCGAACAACGCGAACTCAGGGCCATCCACAGGTTGGCTGACATCCGGGCGGCCCATGTGATCGACGACCACAGTGGTGGGCAGGGCGCTGAAAAAACCCCACAACTCGGGCAGATCGACGGCCTCGAAATAGATCACCACATGCCAGCCCAGGGGCTTGATGCGCTGGGCAATTTCCAGCAACTCGTCCTTGGGCGTGAAGTCCACCAGGCGCTTGACGAAATTGAAGCGCACGCCGCGCACGCCCGCGGCATGCATGGCCTGCAGCTCGGCATCGCTGACGCTGCGCTTGACCGTCGCCACGCCTCGCGCCATGCCGTTTGAATGTTGCAGGGCATCCAGCATGGCACTGTTGTCGGCGCCATGGCAGGTGGCCTGCACCACCACATTGCGGGCAAAGCCGAGGTGATCACGCAGCGCGTAAAGCTGCTGCCGGGAAGCGTCGCAAGGCGTGTACTTGCGCTCGGCAGCGTAGGGGAATTCGGCGCCGGGGCCGAAGACATGGCAATGCGCATCGACACTGCCCGCGGGCAGCTCGAAGCCCGGCGTGGAGGGGCCGCTGTACCAATCCAGCCAGCCGGGGGTCTTCTCGAAAATCATGTCGCTCACTTTGTGTGTTTGCTGGCAGGGCGGCGGCCCAAGGCTGCGCGGGCTCAGGTCGCAGTGCGGATGCGGGCCAGGATGCGATCGGCCTCGGTGCGCCAATCGGTGCTGCGGGCAAAGCCGGCACTGCCGCGGGTGCCAAAGGTGCCGGCATCGGCCTGGTCCGCGGCCCAGGCCTGGCGCTCGGCGGTGCCACTGGCGCTGAAGGGTTGCAGACCGATTTCGCGCACGGTCTCGGCCACTTCGCGCACCTCTTCGCTGCGCCGGCGGCCGTGTTCGATGACGCGCTGGAAGAGATAGGCGCCCTGCCCCTCCCAATCCATGCCGGGGTAGGTCTCGACCAGTGACGCGATCACGGCATCCTCCACACCATAGGCCCGCGCCGTCGTGTAGGCCTCCATCACCAGGGCCTCCAGGCCCTTGATCATGATGCTGCGGCACATCTTGGTGGCCGAGGCAATGCCCAGCTGTTCGCTGGCCACCCGGGGCGCAAAGCCTAACCGGGCAATCAAGGGCTCCAGCGCCTGGGCCTTGGGGCCGCCCAGGAGCAGCGGCACCTTGAGGCGGTAGGCCGGCACCGTGGTCATCACTGCGCCTTCGACGTAGTGGCCACCGGCGGCATCTATCACAGCAGCGGCGCGGCCTTTGGCGCCCGGTGAGGTGGAGTTGAAATCGAGAAACCAGGCGCCTGGCTGAATGGCCGCGGCACAGGCCTGGGCCACCGCCACGGCCTGGCTGGCGGTGACGGCAGAGACGATCAGGTCGCACGACGTGGCAAGCGCGGCGTGATGGTCTACCAGTTCGATGCCATGGTCGAGGGCATGTCGGCGCATGGCGGCCGCTGTGGTGTCGTCGGCCAGCTTGGAGTCATAAGCCAATACCCGCAAGCCTTGGGCGCGCAAGTCCTCGCCCAGGATCTTGTTGACCTCGCCATAACCCGCCAGACCAATGGTCCAGGAGCCGGCGTCGCCTCGGGTGTTGAGTGGGGTGGGGTCGCTCATCTGCGCTCAATCAATGTATTTCAGGCCGGCCGCGGCCAGAGGTTCGCGCATCTTGTACATGTCCAGACCCAGCACACCCGCAGCCAGCTTGGCGCGCTTGTCGCCCTCATTGGCCTCGCGCGCAGCGGCCGCGTCGGCCACATTGGCGGCCATGGCCGCCGGCACCACGACCACGCCATCGTCGTCGGCCACGATGACATCACCCGGGTGCACCAGGGCGCCGGCACAGACCACGGGGATGTTCACCGAACCCAGCGTTTCCTTCACCGTGCCCTTGGCGCTGATGGCCTTGGAGAACACCGGGAAGCGCATCTCGGTCAGATCTTTGACATCACGGCAACCGCCGTCGATGACCAGGCCGACCGCGCCGCGGGCGCGAAAGCTAGTGGCCAGCAGGTCGCCAAAAAAGCCATCGGTGTTGTCGGCGGTGCAGGCGGCCACGACGATGTCGCCAGGGCGCAATTGCTCGGCCGCGACATGCATCATCCAGTTGTCGCCCGGCTGCAGCAGCACGGTGACGGCGGTGCCGCAGGCCTGAGCGCCGGTGTAGATGGGGCGCATATAGGGTTTCATCAGGCCAACGCGGCCCATGGCCTCGTGCACCGTGGCCGAGCCGAATTTGGACAAACGGTCGACCAGTGTGCGCTCCGTTCGGGTGATATTTCTCTTGACCACGCCAAGCTCGAACATCTCACTTCCCCTTCAGTTTCAAGGCCGTGTCCAGACGCGAGAACACGCGCCGCGCATTGCCTTCGTAGATCTGCTGCTTCTGTGCCGCACTCAAGCGTGTGGAGGCTTCGATGTAGCGCTTGGTGTCGTCGTAATAGTGGCCGGTCTCGGGGTCAATGCCGCGCACCGCGCCGATCATCTCGCTGGCGAACAGGATGTTGACCACCGGGATCACCTGGGTCAGCAGATCGATGCCGGGTTGGTGATAGACGCAGGTGTCGAAGTAGACGTTCTTCAGCAGGTGCTCGGTGAGCAGCGGCTTTTTCATCTCCTGCGCCAGGCCGCGGTAGCGGCCCCAGTGGTAGGGCGCGGCACCACCGCCGTGCGGCACGATGAATTTCAGGGTCGGGAAATCCTTGAACAAGTCGCCTGATAACAACTGCATGAAGGCGGTGGTGTCGGCATTGATGTAGTGCGCGCCGGTGGTGTGAAAGCAGGCATTGCAACTGGTGGAGACATGCACCATGGCCGGGATGTCGTACTCGACCATTTTTTCGTAGATGGGGTACCAGTGGCGGCTGGTCAGCGGCGGCGATGTCCAGTGCCCGCCTGAAGGGTCGGGGTTGAGGTTGATGCCGACATTGCCGTACTGCTCGACACACTTCACCAGCTCAGGGATGCAAGTGGCCGGATCGACGCCAGGCGACTGCGGCAGCATGGCCGCGCCGATGAAATGCTCAGGGAAGAGCTGGCTCACCCGGAAGCACAGCTCATTGCAGATCGCCGACCAGGCGGCCGAGACCTGGAAGTCACCGATGTGATGCGCCATGAAGCTGGCGCGCGGGCTGAAGATGGTGAGGTCGCTGCCGCGCTGCCGCATGAGCTTGAGCTGGTTGGTCTCGATGGACTCGCGCAGCTCGTCGTCGCTGATCTTCAAGTCGCTCACTTTGGGCATCAGCACCGCGTCCGCAATGCCGGCGATCTGCTGGTTGCGCCAGGCCTCCAGCGCTATGGGTGCGGTGGTGTAGTGGCCGTGAATGTCAATGATCATCATGCTCTCCTCTTCGGTGCCGCATTTTGCGTGCGCGGTGTTGCCTATTCACTTGCCAAGTGGACCGATACGCGGATCCATCAGGCCAAAGAAAAACGCCACGCTGGTGGGCCCGGCGTGGCGTTTTAGGGTACTGGCGGAGTCGGAGGGATTCGAACCCTCGATGCAGGTTTTGCCCACATACTCCCTTAGCAGGGGAGCACCTTCGGCCACTCGGTCACGACT
>JAYSSS010000087.1:0-31097 GCA_043720415.1 Ideonella sp. | reverse complement strand
GCATACAGGCCTTGAAGGCGGGCCAGCAGGTCGGGTGTGGGCTCGGGCAGGGCTGAAGGTGCCCAGGTGTCGACCTCGCTGGCCCCGCGCAACACCAGCGGCACGGCGGTGTTCAGCGCCAGGCCGCGCTGGCCGGTGGCGGCCAGGGCGCGGGCCAGCCAGCCGGTGGTCAATTCATGCGGCCGGGTGCCGCCGGATTCGAGCACCTGCTGGGCGTCGAAGTGCGAACGCTCCTTGTACGGAATGCCCGTGGCGTGCACCACCACGAGTTCACTGCGCTGGTAGCTGGCATGCAGTTCAACCAGATGCGGGTGCAGCGCGAAGGGCCCATGCAGTGGCAACGGCTCGGCGCCGAACTGCGCCAGGCCGGTGCGCGCCTCGGCATGGTCGGGGTCGCCGGGCACGGGCACGGCGGCCAGGCCGTCCATGCCGCCGCGCAGGATCACCAGCACCAGGCGGTTGGGGTGGTCGCGGTTGCCCGCGGCCAGGCTCAGGCCGGGCAGGGTGCCGAGCGCGGCCAGGGTGGCGTGAGTGAAACGGCGGCGGGTCAGGGCAGTCATGGGCGTTGCTCCTTCAGGCTTCAGCGGCGCTGGAACTCGGGCGCCAGCAGCAGCAGCGCCAGGGCCTGCGGGCCATCGGCTGCGCGCTCGATGGCGCGCGCCGTGTCAGCACTCAGGCGTGGGCCCAGGCTGGCTTGCGCCAGGGCGCGGGCGTCCACGCTGCGGCCGCTGCGCTCGGCCACGCGGGTGGCCCATTCCACACGCTTCCACACGGCGTCGGGCCCCAGCCAGTCTTCGGCGCGGTCGCCCCAGCCAGCGGGCGAAGGCGCGGCCTGCACGCGCTGGCCCAGCGCGGCGGTGCCGCCGTCGGGTGTGCGCACAAAGGCCTGGCCTCCCAGGTTCAGAACGCGGGCCGTGCTGACCACGAATTCAACCGGCGTCTTCAACTTCACCGCTTCAGCCTGCCAGGCCTCGGGCGCCAGCACCAGTTCGCGGTACAGCGCGGGCAGGGCACCGCCGCTGCGGGTGTAGACGTGTGCCAGCCGCTGCACCAGCGCCGGCGGCGGCGCATCGGCCACGAAATGACGTGCCAGTTTGGTGGCGATGAACTGCGCCGTGTTGGGATGCAGGGCCAGGTCGTGCAACACCGCAGCCAGCGCCTGCTCACCGGCCGGGTACGACTTGCCCAGGACGGTCTTGGGCCCGGGCTCGTGCCAGGCCGGGTCGAAGTGCACGGTGGTGGCGTCGCGCGGCAAGTCCAGTGCCAGCGCCGGGCGCACGCTGCAGCGCCAGCCCGTCAGCAGCGCGGACAGGGCTGTGACGTCGGCCTGCGTGTAGCCGCCGTGCACGCCCAACGTGTGCAACTCCAGCACTTCGCGCGCCAGGTTTTCGTTCAGGCCGGTCAGTCGCGGCGCCGTGTTGTCAGCATCGCGTGCGCGCCGCGCCAGCGTTTGCACCACGCGCGAATTGGGCCCGGCCGAGCCGTCGTTGTCCAGGTAGCGCAGCATGCCGGCGTGCGTGACGGCGGCCTTGAGCAACGTTTCAAATGAGCCGGCGATGTGCGGGCGGATGGCTTCGCGTTCGAACGCGCCCACCAGGCCACGCGCGCTGGCCTTGGCCATCGAAACGGTGAAATGGTTGGCCCAGAACAGCGCCAGGCGCTCGGCAAAGGGGCGCGGCGTGGTGGCCGCGGTGAGCAACTGCGCGCGCACGTCGGCCTGCACCAGTTCGCGGTAGTGGTCAGCGAACTGCTGCTCGCCCGAGCGCGTGTCAGGCAGCGCCTGCGGCTCGCGGGCGCGGCGCTGGGCCTGGATGAACTGCGCAAAGTGGCGCAGGCCGTCGGCCGCGCTGGCCAGGTTGTCGCCGCGTTGCGCGTCGGCCGGGCCAATCTGCGCCAGCAACCACGCCGGGGCGTCGCTGCCCAGGCCGGCCAACGTCGGCTCACCCAGGCCGAAGCGGTGCGCCGCCACCGCGGCAGCTTGTTCCGTGCTCAACCCACCCGCTGCTGCTGCCATGTCTTGCCCCGTTCACATTCTGGCCACTCCGCCATGGCAGTGTGCCGGGTTTGCGCGGCCGCGGTGTGACCGGTGCGTGAACAGACGTTGCGCCCGGCGCGTTACGGCGCCAGCAGCGCGTTCACCGCGTCGATGTCTTGCGGCCGCAATTGGCCCGAAGCCTGGCGCAGCCGCAGGCCGCCAACCAACACGTCATAGCGTGCCTTGGCCAGGTCGCGCTGCGTGGTGTAGAGCTGCGACTGCGCGTTCAGCACATCCAGGTTCACGCGCACGCCCACCCGGTAGCCGAGTTGCGTGGCTTCGAGCGCCAGCTTGGTGGACGACTCGGCCGCTTCCAGCGCCTTCACCTGGGCCAGGCCCGACTGCACGCCGAAGTAGGCCACGCGGGTGTTCTGCGCCACGCCGCGGCGCGAGGCTTCGAGGTCGTTGCGCGCCTTGTCTTGCAGCGACTGCGTTTCATTGATGCGGCCCTGCGTCAGGCCACCGTTGTACAGCGTGTAGTTGAGTTCAACGCCCACACTGGCGCTCTTGGTGATGCCGTTGGACAGCGCGGCGCCGCCGCTGTTGCGCGTGACCGTGACGGCGCCCAACGCATCGACGGTGGGTGCCAGCGCGGCGCGAGACTTGTCCACCTCAAGTGCCGCCACGTCCAGGCCAAAGCGGGCCTTGCGGATCGCCGGGTGCTCGCTGTCGGCGCTGCTGACCCAGGCGTTCACGTCAGGCGGCAGCACCGCTGGAAGGTTCACCGGCACGCTCAGGCCTTTGGGTTCGGTGCCGGGCTTGCCCACCAGTTGATCGAGCGCGATGCGCTTGGCGCGCAGGTCGTTGTCGGCGGCAATTTCCTGTGCCGTGGCCAGGTCGAACCGCGCCTGGGCTTCACGCGTGTCGGTGATGGTGGCGGTGCCGACTTCGAAGTTGCGCTTGGCTGAAGCCAACTGCTCGGTGATGGCCGCCTTGCTGCCGCGCGTGGTGGCCAGCGCGTCCTGCGCGGCGAGCACATCGAAGTAGGCCTGGGTGACGCGCACCATCAGGTCTTGCTCGGCCAGGCCCAAGTCGGACTCGGTGGACTCGAACACCTTGCGCGCCTGGGCAATGGTGACGTCGTTGCCCTTGTTGAACAGCGGGTAGCGGCCGCCGGCACGGCCCAACACGGCGTTGCTGTCGCCCAGGCTGACGCGCGGCGCATCGACCGCACCCACGGTGCCACTGCTGCTGAGCGTGACCAGCGGCTTGTTCAAGGCCTCGGCCTGGGCCAGGCGGTGGCGGATCGATTCAGCCTGCGCGCGCGCGGCCAGCAAGGCCGCGTCATAGCCACGTGCGACCTCGTACAACTGCTTCAGGCTCTGGGCCTGGGCGCCGGCAGCAAACGCCAGCGTGAGGGCCGCCATCAGGGCAGGCAGCGAAGGCAAAGCAGGGTGACGCAAACGCATCAAGCGCATGGACGATGCTCCTTGGAATTCAGAAGTGAAAACTAGAAATGAAAACGCGACGGCTCGTCAAAGCCTTGCAGGCGCGGCGCCACGGTGTCGAACAAGTCCACCGACTGCCATTGGTCGGGCGCGATGCGGGTGACGCGGCGCGCGCGCATCACCGGCTCTTCACCCACGATGGCCAGCACGCGCCCGCCGTGGGCCAGTTGGTCGAGCAGCGACTGCGGCAGCACGGCCACCGAGCCGGACAACACGATGGCGTCGAACGGCGCCTCGCCGGGCAGCCCGCGCGCACCATCGGCCTGGCGCACGGCCACGTTGGTGATGGCCGCGCGTTGCAGGTTGGCACTGGCCACGCGGGCCAGGTTGGGGCGGATTTCCAGGCTGGTGACGTGGCGTGCACGGTGCGCCATCAGCGCGGCCATGAAGCCGCTGCCGGCGCCGATCTCAAGCACGCTCTCGTGGCGCTGCAGGTTCAGCGCCTGCAGCAGCCGCGCCTCGACGCGCGGCGCCAGCATGGCCTGGCCTTCGGGCAGCGGGATCTCGGTGTCGGTGAAGGCCAGTGCGCGGTAGGCCGCGGGCACGAAGTCTTCGCGCTTGATGACGGCCAGCAGTTCGAGCACGTTCGCGTCCAGCACATCCCAGGGCCGGATCTGTTGTTCGATCATGTTGAAGCGGGCTTGCTCGATGTTCATCGTTCGTGGCCTGTGGGCAGTGCTGTTTTTGAGTGGCCGCGAATTCTATGCAGTGCCACTCAAGCCGGGCTGACCGGGCGCAACCGGCGGCGGCCTGCCCACGCGGCCAAGTCGTCGAGCCAGCAGTAGATCACCGGCACCACCACCAGCGTGAGCAAAGAAGACGTGATAACACCACCTATAACCGCCTGGCCCATCGGCGCGCGCTGTTCCGAGCCTTCGCTGATGGCCAGTGCCAGCGGCAGCATGCCGAAGATCATGGCCAGCGTGGTCATCAGAATCGGCCGCAGCCGCACCTTGGCCGCATGCAGCAGCGCTTGCTCGCGGCCCATGCCGTCAGCGCGTGAACGAATAGTGAAGTCCACCAACAGGATCGCGTTCTTGGTCACCAGGCCCATCAGCATCACCACCCCGATCACCGAGAACATGTTCAGCGTGGAGCGAAACACCAGCAGCGCCAGCACCACGCCGATCAAGGTGAGCGGCAGCGAACTCATCAACGCCAGTGGCTGCAAATAACTCCTGAATTGAGAGGCCAGAATCATGTAGATGAAGATCACGCCCAGGCCCAGCGCCGACAGCGCATAGGCAAAGCTTTCCTGCATGTCCTTGGTGGAGCCGCCGAAGCGGTAGGTATAGCCGGGCGGGAAGGCGGTGTCGGCCAGGATCTGCTTGAGGTCGGCCGCCACCTCGCCGGCCGAGCGGCCCGACCTGTTGGCGGTGACGTCCACTTCGCGGTTCAGGTCGCGCCGGTTGATCTGGCTGGGCGAGGCCGTGCTTTGCAGCCGCGCCACCTGGCCCAGGCGCACGGTGCGCGCCGAGCCGTCGGCGTTGTTGCCGTTGCCGCCGATCGTCAGGCTCAGGCGTTCAATGTCGGCCGGGTTGTCGCGCGCGCTGGGGGCCAGGCGCACCTTCACGTCGTAGTTCTGGTCGTCGGCCGCGCGCCAGTTGCCCAGGGTCTGGCCGGCCACCAGCGCGCGCAGCGCCGTGCTGATGGCGCCCACGCTCAAGCCCGCATCCGCAGCAGCGTCGCGGTCGACCACCACGCTCACGTTGGGCCGGTCGTCCTTCAGGCTGCTGTCCACATCCACCAGGCCGGGCACGCTGCGCAGCCGTTCCTGCAAGGCCTTGCTCAAGCGGCGCAACTCGCCCAGGTCATTGCCTTGAATGGAAAACTGCAAGGGCTTGCCGCCGCCCACCGGGTCGAGCAGGCCGATGTGGGTGACCGTGATGCCCGGCACGCGCGCCAGGCGTTCGCGCAGCGGCACCGACATTTCGTCAATCGTTAACTTGCGCTCCTTGCGCTCGACCATGCGCACATAGACCGATGCATTGTTCTTGCCCAGCGCATTGCCCGTGTTCAACGTGGCCACGGTGTAGCGCACCTCGGGGAATTCACGAATGATGGCTTCGACCTGCCGCGCCCGCGCTTCGGTGACTTCGATCGACGAGCCCACCGGCGTTTGAAAGTTGACCGAGGTTTCGCCGAAGTCGGCCTTGGGCACGAACTCGGTGCCCAGCAGCATGGCCAGGCCCACGCTGGCGGCCAGGCTGGCCAGCGCCACGCCCACCGTGGCCAGGCGGTGCCGCAGCGACCAGGCCAGGATCACCTGGTAGACATCACCTAACCAATGGCTGAAACGGTCCACCGCGCCGGTGACGCGGCCCAGCGTGCGGTCGTACAACGAGTTGCCGCGCTCGCGGCCGTCAGGTGTGCCGCCATGCGCGGCCGGGTCGTGCCACACGCTCGACAGCATGGGGTCGAGCGTGAAGCTGACGAACATCGAGATCAGCACCGCGCTGACGATGGTGATGCCGAATTCGTGGAAGAACTTGCCGATGATGCCGCCCATGAACCCCACCGGCAGGAACACGGCCACGATGGACAGCGTGGTGGCCAGCACGGCCAGGCCGATCTCTTGCGTGCCGGCCAGCGCGGCGTCGTGCGCGCTCTTGCCCATCTGCACATGGCGCACGATGTTCTCGCGCACGACGATGGCGTCGTCGATCAGCAGGCCCACACACAGGCTCATGGCCATGAGCGTGATCATGTTGATGGAGAAGCCAAACATGTCCATGAAGATGAAGGTGCCGATCAGGGCGATGGGCAGGGTCAGGCCGGTGATGACGGTGGAGCGCCAACTGTTGAGGAACAAGAAGACGATGGCGATGGTGAGCAGCGCGCCCTCGAGCAAGGTGCGCTTGACGTTGGCCACCGAGACCCGGATCGGCCGCGAGTTGTCGCGCACCACCTCCAGCGCCATGCCTGGGGGCAGTTGCGGTTGCAGCGTGGCCACCACCTTGCGCAGGCCATCGACGACCTCGATGGTGTTCTCGCCCTGGCTTTTGAGCACCTCCAGTGCCAGGGTGCGCTGGCCGTTGTAGAGCGCCAGGGTCTCGAGCTCCTCCGGGCCATCGACGACATCGGCCACCTGGCCCAGGCGCACGGCCTGGGTGGCGCTGCCGGCACCGGTTGACCCGGTTGCCCCGACGGTGGCCGCACCGCGGCGGGCGACGATGATCTGCTTCAAGTCCTCGGGCCGTTTGAGCCGGCCCTCGATCTGCACGATGCGCTCGGCCTCGCGCGAGCGCAGGGCGCCCGCGGGCAGGTCCTGGTTCTCACTGCGCACGGCGGCCGTGATGGCCTCCACACCGATGCCAAAGGCCTCCATGGCCTGCGGCTTCAAGTAGATATTGATCTCGCGCTTGACGCCGCCGACGCGGCTGACCGAGCCCACGCCGCGCACGTTTTCCAGGCGTTTTTTCAGCACCTGGTCGGCGTAGGTGGTGAGCTGCTGCACGCTCTGCGACTGGTCGGGCGAGGTCAGCGCCACCGACAGCACCGGGCGGCTGGCTGGATCAAAGCGCGAGACGCGCGGCTCCTTGACTTCGTCGCGGAAAGCGGCCTTGATGATGGACATCTTCTCGCGCACATCGTCGGCCGCCTTGCGGCCATTGACATCCAGATTGAACTGGACGATGACGACCGAGCTGCCCTCGTAGCTGCGCGAAAAAAGCTGGCTGATGCCGGCCAGGGTGTTGATCGACTCCTCGACGCGCTTGGTGACTTCGCTTTCGACGATCTCGGGCGCGGCGCCGGGGTAATCGACCTGCACCACCACCGTGGGAAAGTCGATCTCGGGAAACTGATCGACCTTGAGCCGCTGGTAGGAAAACAGCCCGAGCACGATGAATGCCAGCATGACCATCACGGCCATCACCGGGTTGCCAATCGATGCGCGGGTGAACCACATGGCGGTGGCGCTCTGCCTTGCCTAACGCGAGGGTGCAGGCGACGCGGGCAATGCCGGCGCCGATGCAGCTGGCGCCGCGCCGGCCCCGGCGCTGGCGACGGCTCCGACCCCACCACCGACCCCAGCCACCCGCACCAGCACACCGGCGGGAACCAGGCCGGCGCTGCCGGCCAGCACCTGGTCGCCCTCGGCCAGGCCTTGCAGCACCTCCACCACCTCGATGCCAGCGCTTTGCCCGCGGGCGCCCAGGCTCAAGCTGGCGCGCTCGCTGCGCCCGCCCTGCAAACGGATGGCATAGGGCAGGGCCTGGTCGTGGCGCAGCGCCGAGATCGGCAGCAACAGCGCGCTGCGCCTGTCGAGCTCAATGCGGCCGCGGGCGAACAGGCCCTGGCGCAGCACCGGGTGAGGCTGCAACACCAGGTAGGCCGCCACGCTGCGCGAGCCGGCCTGGGCGCTGGGGTTGATGCGTGCGACGCGGGCGCTCAATGCGGGTGTCGGTGGCGAAGCGCTCAGTGACGAGGGCGATGGCGACGATGCCGCGCTGCCATCGATGCTGAGCGTGGCCATCTGGCCGACGCGCAGCTCGGCCAGCTCGGCCGGCGGCACCGCGGCCTCCAGCTCCAGCCGAGACAGATCGACGATTTCCAGCAGCCTGCCGTCCACAGAGACGCGCTCGCCGGGCTGGGCCAGGCGCTGCGACACCTGGCCGGAAATCGGCGCGGTGATGGTGGTGTCGGCCCGGGCCTTGCGCGCCAGCTCCACCGCGGCCAGCGCGGCCTGCAGTGTGGCCTCGGCGCCGGCCTCGCTGGCGATGCTGGTCTCAAGCGCGGTGGGCGAGATGAAGCCCTGGGCCACCAGGGCCTTGTTGTTGGTCAACTGGCGCTTGGCGATTTCCAGTTGGGCGCGGGCGGCGGCGGCCTGCTGCTCGGCCTGGCGCAGCCGCCAGTCGAATTCGGTCGGGTCGAGTTGGCCTAACACCTGACCAGCGCGCACGCTGTCGCCCTCACGCACGCCCAGCTCGCGCAGCTCGGCGGCCACCCGTGCTTTCACCACAGCGGTGTTGACGGCCTTGAGGCTGCCCGAGACCTCAATGCCGCGGGCGAAGTCGGCGCGCTTGACGGTCAGGATGTCGGCGCCGGTGACTTCCAGCTTTTGCTCGGGTGCGGTCGCGGCTGGTGCGGTCGACGTTGAGGTTGCCGCAGCAGGTGCAGCCGGCAACATGCCTCGCCCCGGCGCGACGTAGCGGTACACCGCCGCCGCCGCGCCCAGCAGCAGCAAGCCGATGAACGCCCAGCGGGCCCCATTTTTCATCTGCGCTTGGCCCGCTGAGGCAGGCTGAGCGGCACGGGCTGGCACAGCCCATCGAGCAAGAGCTTGATGTGCTGGGCGATGAAGGTGTGGCCGTCAATGTCGTGGCAGCCCGGCGTGCAGGCGCCGAATGAATGCTTGTGCAGGCACAGCATGATCAGCGGGAAGACCAGGGAATGCACGGCGCCATCGACATCCACGGGGCGGAACTCACCGCGCGCGATGCCCTGGCGGATGACGCCGCCCAACAGGGCGTGGGCCCGATCCACCACCTCGCGCTGGTAGAACTCGGCGATCTCGGGGAAGTTGCGCACCTCGGTGATGACCAGCTTGAACACGCCCGAGGCCGGGCTGTCATACAGAGCGCTCCACCAGTGCGTGAGCAGCTCGCGCAGCAGGCCCGAGGTGCTGCCGCTGTAGCCCGCGGCCTGGGCCGCGCCCTCGGCGATGCGCGCCGACAGGTGCTCGGCCAGCACGGCCTTGAGCAGCTCTTCCTTGCTCGCAAAGTACAGGTACAGCGTGCCCTTGGAGACACCGGCCAACTGCGCCACCTCGTCGATGCGCGTGGCGGCGAAGCCCTTCTCGACGAACAGCGTGAGCGCCGCGTCCAGCAGCTCCTGTGGGCGGGCCTCTTTGCGGCGGCGGTGGCTGGGGATGGGTTCTGCAGGCGCTGAGGACATGTTAATGACCGTTTGGTCAGTAATGTAGCCCATGGTCCCGGGGTCGGCGCCGGCCTTTTGCATGCGGGGCCTGCGTGCCTGGTGGTCAGGCCTGTGACGCAAGCCCCGTCTCGCAAAATCCGCCCTGCGACAGCGGCGCCGCAAGGCCTGTACCGCAGGCCTGTTCCACCAGACCGCGCCGCTATCATCCGCGCCTTTGGCCTAAGGGGCGATGTGGACACCGTGTTGTTGCTGAAGGCCGCGGTCATGGGCGTGGTCGAGGGGCTGACCGAGTTTTTGCCCATCTCCTCCACCGGCCACCTGATCCTGGCCGGCTCGCTGCTCGGGCTGGCCGATGCCAAGGCCAAAGTGTTTGACATCGCCATCCAGACCGGTGCCATCCTGGCGGTGATCATCGTCTACTGGCAGCGTCTGCGCGATACGGTGCTTAGCCTGCCCAGCAGTGCGCAATCCCGGCGCTTTGTGCTCAATGTGGCGATCGCCTTTGTGCCCGCCGTGGTGCTGGGCCTGGCATTCGGCAAGGCGATCAAGGCGCACCTGTTCACCGCGCCGGTGGTGGCCGCCACCTTCATCATCGGCGGCTTCATCATCCTGTGGGCCGAGCGCCGGCCGACTTCGGCGGTGCGCATCCATTCGGTCGATGACATGCAGCCGCTGGATGCCGTCAAACTGGGCCTGGTGCAGTGCCTGGCCATGATCCCCGGCACCAGCCGCTCGGGCGCCACCATCATCGGCGGCATGTTGCTGGGGCTGTCGCGCCAGGCGGCCACGGACTTCAGCTTCTTTCTGGCCATCCCCACACTCATCGGGGCCGGCGCCTACAGCCTGTACAAGGAGCGCGCCCTGCTCAGCGCCGCCGATTTGCCGATGTTTGCCGTGGGCCTGCTGGTGTCGTTTTTGTCGGCCTGGGTGTGTGTGCGCTGGCTGCTGCGCTATATCGCCAGTCACAACTTCGTGCCCTTCGCCTGGTACCGCATTGCCTTTGGCATCGTCGTCTTGATCACGGCCTACACCGGCGTGGTGCATTGGGCGGATTGAGGCGAAGCGGCGCGCCGCGGCACAGGCTCAGCGCCGCCTGAAAAGTAAATCCCAAACGCCGTGGCCAAGTTTCAGGCCACGCTGCTCGAACTTGGTCAGCGGGCGCATCTCGGTGCGCTGCACAAAGCCTGAGGCGGCATCGGCACCTGCCTCAGTACCAGCCTCAACTCCTGCCTCGATTCCTGCAGCCGCGCCGGCCCTGGCCGCCGCGGTGTTTTCCAGCATCGGGCAATCGCCCAGCACCTGCAGCATCTGCTCGGCATAGTCCTGCCAATCGGTGGCGCAGTGCAGGCTGCAGCCCGGCTTCAGGCGCGAGGCCAGCAGGGCCACCAGGGGCGGCTGGATCAGCCTGCGCTTGTGGTGGCGCTTCTTGTGCCAGGGGTCGGGAAAGTAGACGTGCACGCCGGCCAGTGAATCGGGCGCGATCATGTGGCGCAGCACCTCCACGGCGTCATGGCGGATGAGGCGCAGGTTGCTCAACTGCTGCACCTCGATGCGGCGCAACAAGGCGGCCACGCCGGGCTCGTGCACCTCCACGCCAATGAAGTCGATCTGCGGGTGCGCCGCGGCAATGGCGGCGGTGGCGTCACCCATGCCAAAGCCAATCTCCAGCACCACCGGCGCCTGACGCCCAAAGGCCGTGGCCACATCCAGCAGCTCTTCGGCATAGGGCAGCACGTAACGCGGCGCCAGCACCTGCAGCGCCTTGACGCTGCCCTTGCCCATGCGCCCGGTGCGCAGCACATAGCTGCGGATGGCGCGGTGCGGGTGGGGCGACGCGGCGGGATCATCAGTTGATGCTGTCGTCATGGGCGGTGCGGGGCGTGGCAAGAAGTAAAAAGGCCCCTCGTCGGGGCCCTTGTTCGCGTGTCAAAAAACTGGAGCGGGTGAAGGGAATCGAACCCTCGTATGAAGCTTGGGAAGCTGCCGTTCTACCATTGAACTACACCCGCAGCGCGGCCCGCAGTGTAGCGCCGCCGGGCAGTGGTCCTTGCCGTGTGGTCCTTGCCGCCGCTGTCGAGCCGCCCAGTCGTGGGAGTCGAAATGTCCTGGGTCTGCGGGCGGACTGTCACTCGCCAAGTCCAGTCCCTCGCCCTAGGCTTGGCTTGATTGAGGTGGGCCGGGTCTGGCGCTGTTGTCGGCGTGGCCACGCACCTCGGCATTTCATCCATCGCGAAGGAAACCTATGCGCGTCGCAGCGGCGGTCATGGTGGTCATTTTGTCCTCCACCTTGGGTGGTTGCGGCGGCGGCAGCGGTGGCACGCCAAGCGCACCCGCCACCTGCGGCACCATGCTTCATCCGGTGCTGTGTGGTTCGGATACGGGGTCGGTTGCGCAGGGCGCGGCATCAATCAAGCTGGCGCTGATGGATGCCACCGGCGCGGCGCTCACACAGGTGTCGCCCGAGCGTGCCGGCACGCTCCAGGCCACGGTCAAGGATGGTGCGGGTGCGGCGGTGCCCAATGTCGCCGTGAGCTTCACGACGAGTGACAAGACTGGCGCCTTCGTGCCCGCGTCGGCCAGCGCCTTGACCGATGCCAATGGCCTGGCGCGTGTGGGCCTGCCGGCCGGCGCGCAAGCGGGCGCCTTCACCTTGTCAGCCAGTGCCACCGTCGGTGGTGCCGCGACCAGCGCCAAGGCCGACTACGCGGTGACCTTTCCAACGCTCACGCTGAGTGCGCTGCGCTTGACGCCGGGCATTGTGTCGGCGGGTGGCACCAGCAGCCTGGCGGTGACGGTGTTGAGCGGCGCAAGCACGTTCACGCCGGCGCAATCGGTCAGCTTCAGCTCGCCCTGTGCAGTGGCTGGAAAAGCCGTGATCGGCTCGCCCGTGATCACGGTCAACGGCGTGGCCAGCACTTCATACACGGACAAGGGCTGCGGCGGCGCTGACACGATCACCGCCACGACACGCTTGGGAGAAGCCAACTTCAGCCAGGTCGGCCAGGTGACGGTGTTGTCAGCGATTGCCGGACAGATCGCCTTCGTCTCGGCGCTGCCGCAGAACATTGCCGTGAAGGGCACGGGCGGGCCCGGCCGCCAGGAGACATCAACGGTCACGTTCAGGGTGCTCGACAAGAACGGCAACCCGGTCGCTGGCGCCGCCGTCGACTTCTTCGTCTTCAGCAACACTGGCGCGGCCGCGGGAACAGGCGGCCTGACGCTGAGCCCCACGACGGCCCACTCAGGCGCCGATGGCATCGTGTCCACCGTGGTTGCCGCCGGCATCGTCAACACGCCGGTGCGCATTTCGGCCACGCTCAGCGCCAGCCATCCCGGCGTGACCAGCATCTCCGACCAGCTGGTGATCTCAACCGGCATTGCGGATCAAAACAGTTTTTCCCTGAGCACGAAAGTATTCAATGTCGAAGGCATGAACTACGACGGTTGCGCCAGCCCCGTCGGCTCGTCCGTCAGGGTCAGCCTGGCCGATCACTTCAACAACCCAGTGCCCGACGGCACAGCCGTGAGCTTCACGGCAGAGGGCGGCACCATCGATGCCTCATGCTTGACCGGCCTGGTCAGCACCCAGCTCATCAATGGCAGCGTGATCACGCAAAGGGGCGTCCCCGGCGAGTGCAGCGTGAGGTTTTGCCCGTCCTCGCCGCGGCCAGTGGACGGCCGCGTCACGATCCTGGCCTACGCGCTGGGTGAGGAGAGCTTTGTCGACGACCCCAGCATTCCTGGCAGCATCAACCGCTACGATCCCAGCGAAACCTTCCAGGACTTGTGCGAGCCCTTCCGGAGCGACAAGGCGATCACGAGCGCCCAGGCGAACCCGACCGTGATGGATGCCAAGAACGGACGCACCTGTCCATCGCCCGCGGTCGGCGAGCCCTACATCGACACCAATGGCGATGGCCTGCACAACCGGACCGGCGACGGTATCTACAACGGGGTGCTGAACATCGACGCAGCCACCGGGCACACGGCGATCAACGGCAGGACACCGACGGTGCACGTCAGGGCGTCGCTGGTGCAGGTGCTGTCGACAAGTGATGCCGTCATCACGCCTTTGGAGCCACTGCCGATACAGCTGGCCCATTGCGTCGATGGCACGCCCTTTGTCAATGGCGCCAAGACCATCGGCATTGCCATCAGGGACAGCAACCCCACCATCTTTCCCGGCAACACCTTGCCTGGAAACATCTTGCCCGCCGGCACCACCATTGCGTTCACGCTGTCCAACGGCAAGCTGTTGACCGAGGGCAACTTCATCGTGCCCAACACCAATGAGCCCAGCTCAGCGGCCTGGACCTATTTCGCCAGCCTGCAGAGCGACGCCGTGCAGTCCGGCCCATCAGCGGTGCCGAGCAGCAACTACCTGTGCAGCAACCCGGTCACCAGCGGGCTGCTCACGGTGAAGGTGATCTCGCCGAACGGCCTGGTGACGACGCGATCATTCAGTGTGACGGACTGAGCGGCCAGGCGCCTGGCAGCGCTCAGGGCTCACCGCGCGGGCGCCGTCGCCAGCACCGCCACCACCGGGGGGCAGGACTTGTCGTCCACGCAGGCCGCGCTCAGTACCCAATCGCGGCCGAGCAGCACCCGCACATCACTGGCCAATCCGGGTGACGCCATGGCCGCGGTTGTCGCAGCGATGGGCAGCGAACGGGCGACACGCTGTGCACTCTGTTCATGGCCGCTGCGGTACTCAATCAGGGTGGTGGCTTGAACGAAGGGCCGCTGGTTGGTCAGGCGCACGTTGCGCAGTCCTTCCGCGCTCAGCCAACGGCCCACCCGTGCGGCCATGCCTGCCACACCATTGCCATTGCTCACCTCCAGGCGCGACAGGGTGTCTGGCAGGGCTTGGTGCGGCAGGGCAAGCGCGTTGGTGGCGGCCTGTGCGCTGGCGGCCAACGGGACGTGTACATAAGCCGTTACAGGAGCGTCCTGGGTGCCTGGCTTGGCCATAGCCGCGGCCACAGACGGCGCCTGTGGCTGAGCGGTCGGCGCCTGTGGCTGAGCGACCAGCGCCTGCGGCTGAGCGACCGGCGCGGGTGATGGCGTGGGTGATGGTGCAGTGAAGGTGGCGACTGACTTGGCAGCAGGCGGTGACGCGTTGGCATGGGCCGCAACGGCCAGTGTCTGGGCTGAGGCCAATTGGGCCGAGGCCTGTTGCAGATTCGCCTTGGCCGTGCTGTTGCCGGGGTCTTGCATGACCGCCAGCGCCAGCTCGGCCGCGGCGTCTGCTGGCTTGCCAGCCAGCAGCAAGACATAGCCCAGATTGCTACGCACATGGGCCCGGTCCGGGGCGATGGCCGTGGCCTGGCGCAGGGTGGCCTCGGCCTCGGCGTAGCGGCCGCTGCGAGCCAGGGCCACACCCAGGGCGTTGTAGGCCTCGATGTGTTGGGTGTCGATGATCACGGCCTTGCGGTAGGCGTCAACGGCCTTGCCCCAGGCTTGCTCAGCATCGTGGTACTTGCCCAGCGTGTAGTAGGCCGGGCTGGACGAAATGGCGTGTGTCACGCTGAGCACGGGCTCGACCCTGAAGACCTTGGCCAGATCGGCATCGAGCGAGGCACAGCCGGCCACGGCGAGCAGGGCAGCGCTGCCAATAACGCCAACCATGAACACGCTGCTGGGGTGCCTGGCGGTCGCTCGCGCCTGCTGCCGAGCAGCCACCTTGCCATGGCGTGGCAAGGTCGATGCGGCGGCCCAGGGGCGCGCCACGTTGGGGCTGGTCGGCGCCTGCTGCGCGCCAGGTCGATAGGGTCTGTTCGCGCTGTCCCCGGTGCGGAATTGAAATCGCATGATGTGTCCCTGTTCAAGTACCGTGTTGGCCCACCGCTTGGCTAATTGCCTGGCTAATTGCCTGGCTAATTGCCTGGTTAATTGCCTGGTTAGTTGCTGGCGCCCATGGCCGGCAGCACGACGCGCAACATCTGGATCACCGCCGGCCCGATGATCACCAGCATCAGCGCGGGAAAGATGCAGAAGATCAGCGGGAACAGCAGCTTGAGCGGAATCTTTGCGGCGGCCTCTTCGGCCCTTTGCCGGCGCCGGGTGCGCACGGTGTCGGAGTGCACGCGCAGCGACTGCGCGATGCTGGTGCCAAAGCGATCCGCCTGGATGATCATGGTGACGAAGCCCTCGACCTCTTCGACACCCGTGCGCATGGCCAGGTTGCGCAGTGCCCGATCACGCGGCGCGCCGGCGCGCAGCTCCAGGTTGACCAGGCGCAGCTCTTCGCTCAGCGGCGGGCTCTTGTGCACCATGTCCTCGGCCACCTTGCTCAGTGCCGCCTCGGTGCCAAGGCCGGCCTCCATGCACACCGTCATCAGATCCAGCGCGTCGGGAAAGTTCTCGAAGATTTCACGCTGGCGCAAGCCTATGGCCTTGGACAACACGTAATTGGGCAGGTAGTAGCCGACCGTGGAGGCCAGCAGCATCGCCAGCAACAAGCCGGCGCCCTGCACTTGCGTTTGCGTGGCGGTCACCACCAGGAAGGCCAGCAAGGGCAGGCCCAGGGCCAACACCGTCTTCACGCCGAAAAAGGCCATCGGTGCGGTGGCACTGCGAATGCCGGCGTTCATGAAACGCCGGCGCAGCGAGGACGATTCATAACCAGCATCTGGCACGGACAATTTGGCCAGTGGTTTGGTGGCATGGGCCACGCGATCCAACCAGCGGGTCGCGGGCTGCGCCTCGGGCTCGGCTGCGCGATCGGCCAGCATGCGCTTCAGGCGCTGGTTGCTCAGGTTGCCGGCGGTGCGCCCGAGCAGCCAAATCGCCACCGCGAAAGTGGCGATGAAAACCAGAACCAGAAAGCCGATCTGCATCTGCGACATGGTCCAGTCCTTGGCTCGCGTGTCAGACACGGATGCGGATGATCTTGCGCATCCACAACACGCCCAGGGCCATGATGAACAGCGCAAAGCCCACCAGCCGGATGCCCGCCGGATCGGTCCACAAAATGGCCATGAAGGTCGGCGTGATGATGTTGATGAGCGCGCCCGTGACAAAGGGCAGGGCGATCAGGATCCAGGCCGAAAGCCGCCCCTCGGCCGACAGCGTGCGCACCTGGCCCAGCAGCTTGAGGCGGGCGCGGACGATGCTGGCGATGTTGTCCAGCAGCTCGGCCAGGTTGCCGCCCGATTCGCGCTGGATCAGCACCGCCACCACAAAGTAGCTCAGGTCGGCCACCGGCACACGATCGGCCAGCCGCAGCAGGGCCTCTTGCTGCGGCAGGCCGTAGTTGGTCTCGTCGAAGAGGATGCGAAATTCCTGCCCGATCGGGTCGGCCATCTCATCGGCCACCATCTGCACGGTGGTGGGAAAGGCGTGCCCCGCGCGCATAGCGCGACCCATCAGATCAAGCGCCTCCGGGATCTGCTTTTCGAACAACTTGATGCGCGCATCGCGCTTGCGCGACAGCCGCCACCACGGCACCGCCCCCAGCAGCAATGCGCCCGTTGCCGAGTAGATCAGCGGGCGCGACAACAGCATGGGTGTGAAAAACCCGACCAAAGCCAGGCCCAGGCTGGTGACGACGATCTCGCCGGCTGTGATGCCGGTGCCCGAGGTTTCGAGGTAGCGCATCAACTTGCCGCCATTGGGCAGCAGGGCGATCAGATGTTCGTCCAGCCAGCTCCAGTGGTTACGCCGCTTGATGCGCTCGATCGACAGGCTGGACTGCGCGCCCGCGCCGCCGATGCTGCGCAGGCGCGCGGCCAGGCGCTTGGCCTCGGCGCTGCTGTTCGAGGCCCACAGCGTGTAGGCGCCTTCGAGCGCCAGCACCACCGCCACGAACAGAAACACCGCGAACAGCACATAGCTCAGGCCCATGCTTCACTCCATGCGTCTGGACGGATCGAACAGCGCATCGGGCAAGACGATGCCGCGCGACTTCAGGCGGTCCATGAAGCGCGGGCGCACGCCGCTGGCCTGGAAATAGCCCTTGACCGAGGCATCCTTGTCGACGCCGATTTGCTTGAAGCTGAAGATGTCCTGCATCGAAATCATCTCGCCCTCCAGGCCGGTGATCTCGGAGATGCTGATCAGCTTGCGCTTGCCATCGGTCAGGCGGTTGGTCTGGATGACAACATTGATGGCCGAGGCGATCTGCCCGCGCGCCACCTTGGATGGCAGATTCATACCGCCCATGGCCAGCATGTTTTCCAGCCGCGCCAGCGCGTCGCGCGCGGTGTTGGCGTGCACCGTGGTCATCGAGCCTTCGTGGCCGGTGTTCATGGCCTGCAGCATGTCCAGCGCCTCAGCGCCGCGCGTCTCGCCCAGGATGATGCGGTCGGGCCGCATGCGCAGCGCATTGCGCACCAAGGTGCGCTGGGTGATCTCGCCCTTGCCCTCGATGTTGGGTGGCCGTGTTTCCAGGCGCACCACATGCGGCTGGCGCAGTTGCAGCTCGGCGGCATCCTCGATGGTGACGATGCGCTCGCCCGGGTCAATGAAGCCCGACATGATGTTGAGCAGGGTGGTCTTGCCGCTGCCCGTGCCGCCCGAGATGAGCAGATTGACCTCGGCGTTGGACAGCGCCTGCAGCACCTCGGCCATCTCGGCGGTGAGGGTCTTGTAGTCGATCAGATCGGCCATGGTCAGCGGCACCACCGAGAAGCGCCGGATCGACATCACCGGGCCATCGAGCGCCAGCGGCGGAATGATCACGTTGACGCGCGATCCGTCGGGCAGTCGGGCATCGGCCATGGGGCTGGATTCATCCACCCGCCGGCCGACGCGCGAGACGATCTTGTCGATGATCTTCATCAGATGGTCGTCGTCGGCGAAGGTGACATCGGTCAGGCTGAGTTGCCCGCGGCGCTCGACATACACCTGCTTGGAGCCATTGACCAGGATGTCCGAAATCGTCGGGTCGGCGAGCAGGGCCTCCAGCGGGCCCAGGCCCAGCATCTCGTGCTGGATGTCGCGCACCAGGTTGCGGCGCTCCAACGCATTGACGACCACGCTTTCCTCGGTGAGCAGGCGATCCACCATCACGCTGAGCTCATCGCGCAGCCGTGAGGGCGCCATGCCCTCCATGGCCTCCAGGTCGAGCCGCCCCAGCACCAACTGGTGCATGCGGGACTTCAGTTGCTGGTAGGCGTGCGAGGCCTGGGCTGGTGTCTCGATGCGCTGCGCCTCGAAGCGCGCCTCCTCGGCCACAGGCTCGTGGTTCAGGCGCTCGCGCAGTTTGGAAATGCTCTCTTGCAGGCCCATCGTCAGCCCCCGCCAAACAGGCTGGACAGCCAGTGGCTGTCGCGCTTGCCGTTGTCAAGCTGCGGCGCCACGCCGGCCGCGATCTCATGCAGGGCTTTGGCCACCGGGCTCTTGTGCGCCAGCTTGTCGATGGGCACACCCTGGTTGACCGAGGCGTTGACTGAAGCGAAGTGATTCGGAATCGTCTTCACACTCTTCACGCCCAGGCTGTGGGTGAGCGAATCGAGCGTGATGTCGCCGGCCTTCTGGTAGCGATTGACCAGCCAGTGCACGCGTTGCGCCGGGTATTCGAGTGAGCGGAACAAGGCCTGCAGCCGCTTGGCATCGCGCACCTGGGGCAGGCTGAGCTGCAGCACCGGGAAGATGTGCGTGGCCAGGTCGAGCGCCTTCAGGCTGACGGCATCAATCGAGCGGCCGACATCGAGCACGACGAAGTCAAACATCTGCCGCGCCTGCTTGATGATGGCCTCGACGTGCGCGGCCTTGACTTCGAGCGCTTGCGACAGCTCCTTGGGCGAGGCCAGCACCGCCAGCGTGCTGCTCAGCGGCACCATGGCCGAGCGCAGCAGCTCGGCATCGAGCCGGCCGATGTTGCGCGCCACCTCGGCCACATCGCTGCCGGCGCGCTGGTCGCCGAGCATCAGCAGGGCATCACCAAACTGCAGATCGAGATCGAGCAAGGCGACAGTGCGGCCGTCGCGGGTGGACAGCACATGGGCCACATTGGCAGCGATGAAGCTGGCCCCGCTGCCGCCCTTGCAGGCCATGAACACCAGCACCTCGCCAAGTTGCGCCGGCGCGGCCGGTCTGCGCTTGCGTGTCACGCGCTGCAAGGCGGCGAGCAGGGCAGATTCCTCCAGCGGCGGCGGCAGCACCTCGCGCACACCAGCCTGCATGGCCTTCATCAAGAACGTGGGCGACTGTTCGGACGAAATGATGATGGTTTCGACATCCGGGTGGGCGTTGGTCAGCCGCCCGATGGCATCCAGGCCGGGCGCATCGACACCGTCGACGATGAGCAGGCCGGGCCGGCTGCCGTTGATGACCGCCGGCAGGCCGGCCGCGGATGAAGATACCGCCAGCACCTCAAGCTCTGGATCGGCCGAGCGCACCATCTGCGCGACCTGCTCCGCGCGCTCGGTTTTCGACGCCACCACTTTGACTTTCATGTCAGCCTTGGTCTGGGTTCACTGCGCAAAATCCCATCACGCACAAGTTGGCCACGCTCAGGCTCGTCATGCACAGGCTCGTCATGCACAGGCCGGGTTGGCCACGCCGCCAAACGTGCTTTGCATGCTCTCGCGCGGCAAGGTGGTGGCGAAGGCCGGCATCAGCACCGCCAGCGGCACGAAGGGGATGTAGGTCTGGATCGGTGTCGTGGCGGTGATGCTCACGGTGACGAACTGGCAGGTGGTGGCCGGCGTCGCGTCGTCGCAGCCAGCAGGCGTTCGCGCCACCGTGATGTCGGCGTCGGCAATGATGGGCAGCAGCTGGCGCATGCGCGCCACGACGGCATCGCGCGAGGTGGTGGTGGGGTTGCACACCGCCGCCATGCGCGCGCCCAGGCGCGTGACCTCGGCCGCGGTGTTCCAGAAGAACATCAGGCGGCTGATTTCCATGGCGCCGAACAGGATCGAAAAGAACGCCACCGAGACCAGCGCGAATTCCACTGTGGCCGAGCCATGGCGGAGCCATCTTGCACCGCTGCCACTGCTGCCGCTGCGCGCGAGGTGATGGCATGTCATAGCGGCTGCGTCATGGTGGCGCTGATCGCGCCAAAGGTGATGGAGGGCATGGCAAAGGGTGCCATCGAGGTGAACGGCACGCCGCTGACGGTGACCGTGACCAGGTTGACTCGGCCGCGCCCGGTGGCCTGTTGCTTGTGGTGACCGGGGGTCTCCAGTGGGTCAGAGATCTTGTCCAGAACCGTCACATGTGCCAGCGTCATTTCGGGCAGCAAAGCAGAGCCGCTGCAGCTCGTGCCGTTGTTGGCTGGCGAACCGGTGAACGCCAGGCAGCGCCCGCCCAGCGTGTTACCGGCGGCCACCGTGGATTGGTAGCGTGCCGCGTCGCGAACGGCCTTGGTCAGTGTGTTGAACTGGTGCAATGCGCGGCCGAACTCCGTGACACCAAAAGTCAAGGTGGCCATCGGCAGGGTCAGCAGCGCCAGCTCGATGGCCGCCGCGCCGCGGGCTGTCGCAATGGCGAACCGGCGGTGGGCGAGCCGGGCGACGGAAGTGATGGCGCTGCGCATACTCACTGCACCAAGGTAGGCACTTGCGGCCCGTTGGCGCCCGGCCCGGCCGCCGAGCCACCGGTGCGACACGGGCTGCCCACGGCGGTGGCCAGGCCACGGTATTCCAGGTAGATCGAGCCGGTGGCGCCGTTGGACATCGGGTTGAGCATCAGCACGCAGGCCACGCTGCCGATGGCCGCGCTGGCGCCGCCAGTGCAATCCAGAATCGGCGCGGCGACCAGGCGCCGTTCGCTGCCGTAGCTCAGCTGGTCGGCGGCGCTGATCGGATCGCCGGGAATGTTGCCGCCGGCGCCACTGACACCATATTGCGCGCTGATGAAGGGCGTGTTGTTGCCCTGGCGCACGCGGTAGTCGGCGTAGGCGTTGCCAACGGGCGGGTTGGCCGTCGGAACGGCAATGACCGGCGAGCCTGGCGACTGGTTCGGGTAGGCATAGCCCGTGTGATCGGGCGGGGCCAGCGTCGGCGTGTAGGCATTGGCACCGTTCGGGTACAGGCCAAAGCGCGTGTTGTAGGCCGACTTGGCGCCCTGCTGCGCACCCGGCTGGGCGATGTCGACGTTGTTGCCGATCTGGATGTTGCACACCGAGCTGGTGCCGGCCAGCATGTCGCGTATTTCGGTGTTGCCGCCGGCGTTGGGCGTGTAGTCCACCCAGCGGAAGCTGCCAGTCAAGTCGTCGTTGTTGCCGGCGCTGGTGAAGTCGGCCTTGATCCATTCACCCATCACGTAGCCGCCGGCCTTGGCGCACAGGCCCACTGGCGCGGCATTGCAAAACCCGAGCGAAGGCGCGAGCGTGCCCACGGCCGAGGCCGTCACCGTCTGCGCCGTGGCGCTGAAGATGCTCATGAACCAAGGCGCAATGCCGGTGGCCTGGGCGGTGCACATGACGTAGCGCGAATTGGGCAGGGCGCCGCCCGCAATGGACAGGTAGTTGCTGTTGGGTGCGAACACCGTGCTGAAGGTCACCTGCGCTTCGGTGATGGCCACCGAGTTGACCTGGAAATCGCGCCGGTTGCGACTGGCAGCAAAGATGCCGGCCGCCTGCGCATTGAGCAAGAACGCCGCTGGGCAGGTGCCACCGGTGGGGTCGCAGGTCAGCTCGGACGACGCGGCCAGCGCGCAGGCATCGGCGGCGGTCTGCAGCTCGGATTTGTTCACATACAGCCGGCCGACATCGATGACGATGCCGGCGAAGCCAACCAGCGCCACGGCGCTGAGTGCCACGATGACGGCGATGGCGCCGCGCTGGGTACGCCAGGCGAAAGTGGCAGTGCGTGCAAGCATAGTCATCTAATGCGTTAGCTGCGGGGTGCCTGAGAGCGCAACCGCGACCCGTGGGCTATTGCCCTGCCCCACTTGAGAACACAAAAATCGGCGCCTTGCCTTCCTTGACGGCATAGCCAAACGAATCGGCGTAGGCGTTCTGCACGCCGGCCACGGCCTTGGCATCGGTCGGGGCCAGGCCGCGGTGGCGGCTTGAGGCATTGATGTCGTAAAGCTGGGCGGCGCGCAGTTGCCGCGCTGCGTCGCCGAAGCGCGAGTCCCACCCGGGTGAGGTGGCCGCGCAGCCTGACAGCAGCGTCGCCAGTGCGAGTACGGGGCCGAGCGCGAAAAGATTCAATCTCATGATGGGCTGCCTCACTTGACCTGGAAACCACCGGCGCCGGATGCCGCGGCCGCGGGTGGTGCGGCGGCCGTCCTTGCCGCGCCCGAATCGGACGAGGACTTTGGCGCGCCCGAATCGGCCGCCGGTGGCCGCGCCTCGACCCGGCCATGCAAGATCAAGTCGCTGCGGCTGGGCTCGCGGTAGTTGTCGGTCGGCAGCGCGTAGTTGGCCGGCAGCGGCTTGACCAGGCGCGGTGTGATGACAAACACCAGCTCGGATTTGTCGGACTGAAACTCGGTGCTGCGAAACAGCGCGCCCACCACCGGCAACTCGCCCAGCACCGGGAAGGCCTTGACGTTGGCCGAGGTGTTGTTCTTGATCAGGCCACCAACAGCGAAGCTTTGGCCATCGAGCAGTTGCACCGTCGTCGAGGTCTTGCGCGAGGTGAACGAGGGCAGCACCGCCAGGCCGGTGACGCCGGGCGCCGAGATGCCCACGCCTTCGCGGTTGAGCTCGGAGACCTCGGTCAGCATTTCCAGATTGATGCGGCCGCCCTCCAGCACCGTGGGCTTGAAGCGCACCGACACGCCGAACTCCTTTTCTTCGAGTGACACCGTGGTGCCACCGCCCTCGGCGCGCTGGGCCACCGGGATGAAGATCTTGCCGCCGGCATTGAAGCGGCCCTCCTTGCCGCTGATGGCCATGACATTGGGCTCGGCCAGCACCTTGACCAGGCCGTCGTTCTTTTGCATGTTCAGTGTGGTGTTGGAGACCCCCCGGCCGGGCACCGTGCCATAGGTGGTGGTGTAGGTGACCTTGCCCTTGTCATCGATTTGCTGGGTGATGTTGCCGCCGACAAAACTGCCGCTGCCGATGGAGTTGCCGGTGCCCCCGCCAATGGTGCCGCCGATCACCGTGCCGACCGAGCTCTTTGGCACACCATCGCCGGTGCCTGAGATCTGCCCGAGTGAGGCCAGGCCACCGCCAAAGATGCCAGTCAGGAACCGCATGATCGAGCTGTCGCCCGGTGAATAGGCGCGCGCGAAATTGATGCCGAACTGATCCAGCAGGGCCTTCGAAACTTCGGCCACCTTGACCTCCAGCATCACCTGCTGCGGCGCACCGGTGGACATCATGTTGACGATGCGTGGGTTGGCGCCGGCCACGCTGGCGCCGCCGCCGCTGCCCACACGCACAAAGGCGTTGGCCAGGTCCATCACCCGCACCACGGCGCCGGCATCGCTGACCATGCCGGTGAGCACGATGGAGTCGTAAGCCGACGCCACCCGCACGGCCTTCTCGTCGGGCAGCAAGTGGCCGATGACGGTCTGCAAGGCGGCGATGTCCATGCCGACGATGACATCAAACACCGAACAGCGGCCGGACTGGTCCAGCAGCACCACGTTCGTGGCACCTATGCCCTTGCCCAGCAGGTACACCTCGGTCGGGCTGAGCAGCAGGATGTCGAGCTCGGCCACGCCGGGGCGGCGATCACTCACCGATGCCGCGGCCATGGGCAGGGCGCCGGCCTTGTCGGTGACCATCTTGGGCGTGGCAGCGCTGGAGCTTTCCGGGTTGCCCAGCAACACGCGGCGGATCGGCACCGGCGGGCGAAAGATGGTGGATTTGCCGACGCTGACCTGCACCACCGGCGCCAGATCGACGCCTGAGCAAGGCGCCAGCGGTGGTGCCTGCGGTGGCGCTACGGTCACGGCCGCGATGACTGTGGCCAGGGCTGAGCTTTGTTGCGCCGCCGGCAAAGTGGATCGCATCGCCGAATCCACCGTTTGCGCCAGCGCGGCACTTGAAAGGGCTGCGCTCAATGCCAGCGTCAGGCCCACGCGGCGTCGCGTTTGCTGACTGCGCTGCGACGGGTTTGGATGGACGTTGTGCATGAGGGCTCCCGGCTTGTTGTTGGATGTCAGAAGCACTCGCTGGTGCGCGCGGCACCGCGCACGACATCGACGCACACCTTGTCAATCGGCGCGGCCACAGGCGCAGCAACGTGCACGGCGATCGGCGCTGGCGGCGCCGCGACCGCGACGGCCACCACCTGGGGCGGAGGCGTCGGCCGCGGCTTGGCCACAGGCTTGGCAGCGACGACGACCGGTGGCGGCTTGGCCGGCCCGGGCGACTCCATGAGCAGCGTGGCCTTGGTCGCACCTTCGGTGCCACCGGGTTTGGGGTCGACCTGGTTGCGCAGCACCAAGGACAGCGTGCCCACGCTGCGCGCCAGATCCAGCCCTTCGGCTTGCTTGGGGGTGACCTCCAGGGTGACGGCGTTGACGACCTTGGGCTTGGTGCCGTCGCGATCCGATTCCTGCGCCACGGCCAGCACCAGGATGCGCTCGAGCACGATCCTGCTGATGGCTTGCTCCTTGTCGCTGTTGCGGGCGATCTGGTTTTGCGTGTTGACCATGATGTCGACAAAATTGCCGGGCAAGGCAAAGCCGGCCACGCCTATCACATCATTGACGCGCACGGTCATCGCGCGCTTGCCCTCGGCCACCACCGCCGACAGCCCGCCCTTGCTGCCCGCCGGTGCCAGCTTGCCCTCGATCAGCGGCTCGCCACGCGCCACGCTGGTCTTGACGACGCGACCGGCCAGCACCGTGGCATCGGTGAAGGCCCCCGGCGGCACGCTGCCCGGCGGCCACTCGGTCAGGCGCAGCATCTCGGGTGTTAGCCGGGCGCCGATTTCGACATCCATGGCCGCCACCGCAATTTGCCCGCCGCCCTGGTTTTGCGACTGCATCCAGCGCGAGGCCATCACCACCGCCGCGGCGCCGGCCACCAGCGCCACCAACAGCATCATCAGTCCGCGGGTGCCCATCATGCTGTTGTCTCCAAGGCGCGCGGCCAGTGCGCGGCACGGGTGCCGGCCACGGTGTGGGTCGCGAAGTAGTTGTGCCAGGCCCAGTCCAGCATGTCGGTGCTGAGCTCAGGCGGGCGCCCCAGGTAGGCGGCGTAGTCGGCGATCTGGCTCACCAGATCACGCGGATAGCAGGCCAGCAGCGGCCGCGCCAGGCGCAGGTGGTAGTGCTGCACCAGGTAATCGAAGGCCTCGTCAGTGAATTGCACCGCACGCGCCTCGCACACTTCACGCGTTATCCTGCGGTAGTCATCGAGCTCGACCTCGCCGACATAAATCTTGTAGCTGATGCGCCGCAGGAAGGCATCGTCGGCCACCTCGGCGGGCTGCAGGTTGGTGGAGAACAACAGCAAGGTGTCAAACGGGATGCGGAACTTGGCGCCGTTGCGCAACATCAGGTAATCGTGGCGTTGCTCCATCGGCACCAGCCAGCGGTTGAGTAGCTGGCGCGGCGTGATGAGTTGGCGGCCAAGGTCATCGACCAGGAACAGGCCGTTGTTGGCCTTGAAGTGCGGCGGCGCCTGGTAGTAGCCGGCCCGCGGGTCGAACACCAGATCAAGCATTTCAAGCGTGAGCTCACCGCCGGTGACGACCACCGGGCGCTCGCACAGCAGCCAGCGCGCATCGGCGCGCTGGCGGTTGTCCAGGCTGGGGCGCAGGGTGTCGGGTGAATGGGCCAGCTTGTGCACCAGCGGGTCATACAGCCGAATGATTTCGCCGCCCACCTCCACCGCATGTGGCACGGCGATGTCGCCGGTGAGCATGCGCGCCATCTGCTCGCACAGATAAGTCTTGCCGGCGCCGGGCGGGCCATAAAGCATCACCGCGCGCTGCGAGTTCATCGCCGCGCCGAGCTGGTCGCGCAGCTCGGGGCGCATGGCCACATCGGCCAGCACGCGCTCCAGGCGCTGCCTGGTCACGCTCAAGCCAGAGACGCTTTGAGCCAGCACGCGCTCGGTGTAGGCGGCAATCGGCACCGGCGCCGGGCCGCTGTACAGGTTGCGGCTCAAGGCATCGGCGGCGCGGCTGCGGCCGGCGCTGGTGAGCTCGTAAACCACGTCGCCATCGAGCGCGCCGCGCAGTCGCACCTCGACCAGGGCCTCCTTGCGCAACTGCGCAAACAGCTCCTCGAGCAGGGCAGGGCCGAGCTTCAAGTGCTGAGCCAGCTCATTCAAGTGCTGCAAACCATGTTGGTGCATCACCTTGAGCAGCAGCTCATTGAGCAGCAGCAGGGGAAGGCCGGTGTCCTTGGGCAGCCTGGGGGCGGACGGCAACTCCGCTTGCGCCATGCCCGATAGCGGCAGATTCGGCAGTTGAATCACCCGCGTGGTCATGGCGTGGTTCGTCGCTAAGCTAAATCATGAAAGGCGCGACTGCGCCAGCATCCAGCCCAGCTGCGCCAGCGTGCCCACACAGATGGCCAGACCGTAGGGCATGCGCGCAGTGGCCGTGGCTGGCGTCTCCAGGGCGGCCAGCTTGCCGGTCTGTGCGCCGATCAGCGTGGTGGTCAGCATGAAGCGCACATTGGCCAGCACCTGGCGACTGGAGCGCGACGCCAGCATCACGATCAGCGCCAGCACGCCGCCGGCCAGCAGGATCAACAGCGTGGTGCTGAACAGCAGTTTGGGCCCCATCCAGACGCCGACCATGGCCAGCAGCTTGACATCGCCAGCGCCGACGGCGCGCAGCAGGTACAGCGGCATGAACAGCGCCAGCCCGGTGGCCAGGCCGAGCAGTGCCTGCAATGTGCCTATGCTGCCCCATTGATAGGAAAACAGGCCCGTGCCTGTTGGGGCAATGGCCTGCAGCAAGAGCCCCGCCAACATGCCGCCGGCCACCAGCCAGTTCGGAATGCGGCGGGTGCGCAGATCGATCCAGGCAGCCAGCAGCAGCCAGGCCGAGAGTGCGGCGGCGCAGGTGAGCTCGGGTGCGGGCATGGCGTTTGAATGCCGTTTGGGGGATGGTCTCAGCGCTGACAAATACCGGACCGCGCAACTTGCTCGATCCGGTCTTATCGCTTCAAACGCACCGACCCTCAAACGACCAGGCCGCAAACGGCCACCGTCGGGGTGGCCATGCAGTTGCCCAGGCGAGTGAAGATGCCGTTCAGGCTGGTACCCAGCAGCGTCGCGCCGACGATGATGGCGATGGCGATCAGCGCTGCGATCAGGCCGTACTCGATGGCTGCGGCTCCATCTTCGTCACGGATGAAGGATTGAACGAATTGAACGAGTTTCATGATGGGTTCCTCTGTGAAGGTGAATGAAAACGCCGTTTCCGGCTGACGGATGTGCGACCTGTTTGAGGACCAGGCCCAAGACCTCGTTGACCTGTTGCGCGCCAGTCAACGGTGCGCGCAGCGCCTCACACCACCAGCGCGCAGACCGCGACGGTTGGCGTGGCCATGCAATTGCCCAGGCGCGTGAACAGACCATCCAGGCTGGTGCCCAACAGCGTTGCGCCGACGATGATGGCTATGGCTATCAGCGCGGCAATTAGGCCGTACTCGATGGCCGCTGCGCCGTCTTCTTCACGAATGAACGAGTGAACGAGTTGAGTGAGATTCATGATTTCTGCCTCGCTGAAAGTGATGGAAACGCGGCGCTTTCGGCCGTCGCGCAGAAGACCCGTTTCAGGGCCGGGCCCAAACCCTTGCTGACCTGTTCAACGCCGGCCAACGCATCGCGCTTGCTGCTGTGCGGGGCCGTGTGTCGTGCGGCTTCTTCTTCTCACCTGGCGCATGTGCTCTGCGCCTGAAACCAAAGGTAAGCCTTGTCGCGTGGGCGCGCATCGGCGGCTTCGCCTGTCACCTATGGGTGGTTCATCCCATGGGGGTGGGACAAACCTCCCCCCGCAACTGCGGGTGCGTCAAGGCCCGCGCCCGGCAAGGCCTGGCGGGCGGCAAGGATTGCGGCCATCAAGTCAAGGGCTGGTGCGGTCTTGTTCAGGCAGGCGTAGGCGCCCAGGCGCATCGCCTGCGCGGCCACATGTGAGTCGAACAAGCAGGTGAGAACGACCACAGCGCAGGCGGAGCTGCGGCGCAGCGTGGGGATCAGCGCCAGGCCGTCTTCGCCATCCAGGTTGACATCCAGCACCACCACATTGGGTTGCAGTTCAAGCGTCTGGGTGAGCGCTTCACGGCGCGTGGCGGCGGTGCCGACGCAGCGCATCCGGGGCAGCTCGGCGTCGATCAAGCTGGCAATGCCGACGCGAATGCCAGCGTGGTCGTCGACCACCAGCACCCGCACCTGCGCTTCGTTGGGCATGGATGCCTTTCAGCAATCCTTCCGGTGCGCCGGAATGGCGACCGCTGGACCCAAGCCTAGGCCGACACATGCCAATCAGACAGGTCGGATCGTGGGGGGCACTGGGGGAGCTTTGTCCCGGGGCACAGCAGGTGTGTGCCGCCGCTTCAGCGGGCGCTTAGAACACGCCAGGCACGATGCGCCAGCGCACCGCTTGGCAGTAGGCGGTGTAGTCGGCGCCCTGTTCACCGGCCTTCAGCACCGCCTCTTCGCGCAGCATGCGCACCGTCTGTGCGGCGTACAACATCAGCAACACGCCCAGGTTTTGCAGCGAGAAGTTGCTCAACAGGAAGCCGATGTGCCCGATCAGGTAACCGAGGTAAATTGGGTGGCGCACCCAGCGGTAGGGCCCGCGCGTGACCAGCCCGCGGGTGGCTGGCAGCACGCCGAATGATCGTCCCAAGGTCAGCTTGGCCACAAGCTGCCAGCCCATGCCAAGCAATTGCAAAGCCACACCGGCCCATTCCGGAATGATGCGCAGCGTGTCGGCATATTCGAAGAAGAGGAAAAAGCAGAGCGCCAATGCCGTGGCGGCAATGGCCACCGGCGAGGCGTCGCGCAACACCGCGCGGCGCGCGAACAGCAGCAAGGCGACCGTCAGGCCTTCAGAGACCAGCAACAAAAGCAGCGTGTGGCGGCCGGTGTCGGCCCACCAGTGGTGCGCAATGAACGCGACAAAGGTGCCGTAAAACAGCAGGGCAATGCCGCGCAGCAGCCATTCGGCCAGGAGCTTGTCGCGCTGAGTGGTGTCCATCGGTCCAGACCGCGCACTCAAATCGATTGATCAAAGTCGGTGCCGCGCCGGCCCCAATTTGGCCCGCTTGCCGCGGCGCCGTCTTTGGCCAGGGGGCTGGGCGCGAGCTTGTGCTCGATGGCATAGGCATACAGGTCCAGCTTGCCATGCACATCCAGTTTGCTGTAGATCACCGTCAAGTGATTGCGCAAGGTGTGCTCGCTCATGCCCAGGACTTCGGCCACCACCAGGCTCTTGGCGCCGGGGCGCGCAACCAGTGCCTGGATCACTTGCTGCTCTTTGGGCGTGAGCGTCTTGATGCGCAGGCTGGCGTCGTCTCTGGGCTCGGCACGCACGCCAGGCGCGCCCGGCAATTTGCCCAACAACAAGGACATCAGCGAGCCATCGAGCCAGACCTCGCCTGCATGCACATGCTCGATGGCGTCGAGGATGTCCTGCGCCGGCTGCGATTTGAGGACGACGCCGCGTGCGCCACGCATCACCGCCTCGCGGTGGTGCAGGGGATTCAAGTCGCCGGTGAGAACGACGACCTTGACATCCGCATCACTGACGAGCTGGCGTACGCAGTCGATGGCATTGGCGTCGCGCAGTCCCAGGTCAAGCAAGACCACGTCGGTCTGCGCCAGGGCCGGGTGAGCCAGCAGCTCGGCACAGCTGCCCGCTGTGCCGGCGATGAGCATGTGCGGACCCGCACTTTCAACCAATTGGCGCAATCCCCACAGCGTGACAGCGTGATCATCGGCCAGCAGCACCCGAACCTGTTGTGCCCGTGTGTTTGGCACGGCACCTTTGTCACGCGCCAAGTTGTTCATCCTACGGCTCCGAGAATGGGCAGGACGATCTGCACCTCAGTGAAATCGGGCTGGTGATCGACCTCAACCCGACCGCCCAATTCGGCCGCGCGTTCGTTGAGCGAGCGCGGCACGAAGTCTGTGGGCAAGGTTTCGCCCGGGCCATGGTCATTGCGCAGGCGCAACACCACGTCGGCTTGCGTCACATCAAGCATGATGGTCACGGCAGTGGCGGAGGTGTGTCGGCGCACGTTGGTCAGGGCCTCATTGATCATGTGCAGCACTCCCTTGGCTGCCGTGCCGCGCAGCCGTGGCGCGTCCGGTGCAAAGATGTTGACCTTCAGGCCATAGAGCGACTCGAAGCGCTGTGCCTCGCGATGCATGGCGGCCAAGGGCGGATCCTCGGATTGGCCAGCGTGTTCACCGCGGCGCAGGCCGCTGATCACATCGCGCAAGGTCTGCAGTTCCTGATTGGCAATATTGGCCAATTGGGTGATGTTCTGGCGCAAGGGGTTGTCGGCCCCGGCCTGGCGAACCAAGGCCTCGAGCCCGTACTTCAGCCCCAGGTAGGGCTGCACCGCGCTGTCGTGCAGGTCGCGGCCGATGCGCTCGCGCTCGGCGACGGTGGCGAGCCGGCGCACTTCGTCGTGCGACAGCTTCAGTTCGGCGCGCTTGCGGGTGCTCTCGACGAAATGATGGTTACCGAAGAACACCGCCACCGACACGATCAGAGTGATGAGGAAAATGAAGACCGGGTAGTGCAGCGCGATGATCTCGAACAGCAGGCCGGCCAGCATCGCCGCGACCCAGGCCAGCCGTATCCACAGCGGGCCGCCCAGCATCGCCGCGAAACCGACCGCATAGATGGTGTAGGCATTGGCGAAGGAATTGAACGGCAGCAGCGCGTAGCCGATCCCGG
>JAYSSS010000086.1:0-31598 GCA_043720415.1 Ideonella sp. | reverse complement strand
CAGCACCGAGGTGTGGGTGATAGGAATGCCCCGAGATCCACTGGCGTGGCCGGGACGAGGGCGCCGGGTAACCGGCTACCGTAGGTAGAGGAGGAGCCGGCGGCTGTTTTTGCCGGCGGCGGGGGACACGGAGGTAGCCGGTTACCCGGCGGCCTCGGCCTCGCTCAGATGCCAAATGGAATTTGCCGTTTGACCGCAACGCGTTACGGCACAGCGGCCCTCAAATCTTCCCGCGCTGCTTCAACCGACTCCAGGTCTCGGCCGAGAGGTTCAGGTAGGCCGCCAGCACCTTCTGCGGAATCCTGTCCACCAGCTCGGCGTGCTTGCGCATGAAGCGGTGAACGCGCCCGGGCGCATCGAGCAAGTGCAGGGTGATGGTGTGCGCCATGACCTCGCTCATGACCCGCATCACCTCGTGCTCAAAGGCTGCCTTGAGCGAGGGATGGCGCTCGATGAAGGCCACCCAATCGGGCATTGCCAACTTGGCCACCGTGGCCTTGGTGACGCAGACGATGGCGTAGGGCGTGGGCGTGTTCAAACGCCAGGCGGCGTAGCTGGTTTCGATGTCGCGCTCGGCCGCAAAGCGCAAGATCATTTCCTTGCCCTCGGCATTGGTCACCGCGCGCTCCAGGATGCCGTCGAGCACGAAATACTGCTCCATGGCGTGTACGCCTTGATAGAGCAAATAGTCGCCCTTCGCGCCATCCACCACCACCAGCAAGCGCTCCAGCTCAAGCCGCGCGGTGTCGTCCAGCGCAGCCAAAACGATGTTCTGCCTGAGCTGAACGCGGATGACATTGCGTTGCGGATGGGTGTCGAGGGGCGTGGAATTCATCTGTGCAATCTTGGGCGCACGGCCCTTTGGCTGGCGCCTTGAAACAACGAAACTTGACCGTGGTCAAGGGCGTTGGACGGCGTCGTTTCCTATGATAAGTGCGACGCTTTCAAAGGCTTTACACATGACCACCGACAACGCTGTTTCCCCATCGGCCGAAACCATCGACGGCTTTCACCTCGTGATCGAGGGCCTGAAGCTCAATGGCATCGACACCATCTTTGGCCTGCCCGGCATTCCTATCACCGATCTGACGCGCATGGCGCAGGCCGAAGGCATGCGCGTCATCTCCTTCCGCCACGAGCAGCACGCCGGCAATGCCGCCGCTGCCGCCGGCTTCCTGACGCAAAAGCCGGGCATCTGTTTGACGGTGTCGGCACCGGGCTTTTTGAATGGCTTGACGGCCCTGGCCAACGCCACCACCAACTGCTTCCCGATGATCCTGATCAGCGGCTCATCCGAGCGCGAGATCGTTGACTTGCAGCGGGGCGACTACGAAGAGATGGACCAGTTGGCCGTCGCCAAAACGCTGTGCAAGGCGGCGTTCCGCGTGCTGCACGCCGAGGACATCGGCGTGGTCATCGCCCGCGCCATCCGCTCGGCACTCTCAGGCCGCCCCGGCGGCGTCTACCTCGATCTGCCGGCCAAGCTGTTCGCGCAGAGCATGGATGCCGCCAAGGGCCGCGCCTCGCTGATCAAGGTGGTTGATGCGGCGCCGCGCCAGATCCCCGCGCCCGATGCCGTGGCCCGTGCCCTCGATCTGCTCAAGGGCGCCAAGCGCCCGCTGATTTTGTTGGGCAAGGGCGCGGCGTATGCGCAGGCCGATGCCGACATCCGCGCGCTGGTCGAGCGCAGTGGCATTCCCTACCTGCCAATGTCCATGGCCAAGGGTTTGCTGCCCGACACGCATGAGCTTTCGGCCTCAGCCGCACGCTCGCATGTGCTGGCTGAAGCCGACGTGGTGATGCTGGTCGGTGCGCGCCTGAACTGGCTGCTCTCGCACGGCAAGGGCAAGACCTGGGCGCAGGACAAGGGCGCCAAGCAGTTCATCCAGATCGACATCGCGCCGACCGAGATCGACAGCAACGTGGCCATTGCCGCACCGCTGATCGGCGACATCGGCTCGTGCGTTTCGGCGCTGTTGGCCGGCATGGGCTCGAACTGGGCTAAACCGCCCATCGAGTGGACGGGCGGCATCGCCGAGCGCAAGGACAAGAACCTGTCCAAGATGGCCGAGACGCTGGCCAAGAACCCCTCGCCGATGAACTTCCACAGCGCGCTCAATGTGGTGCGCGAAGTGATCAAGGCCAACCCCGAGGCGGTGCTCGTCAACGAGGGCGCCAACACCCTGGATTTCACCCGCAGCATTGTTGACATGTACTTGCCGCGCAAGCGTCTGGACGTGGGCACCTGGGGCATCATGGGCATCGGCATGGGTTACGCCGTGGCCGCTGCGGTGGTCACCGGCAAGCCGGTGATCGCGATTGAAGGCGACAGCGCATTCGGCTTTTCCGGCATGGAAGTCGAAACCATCTGCCGCTACAACCTGCCCATCTGCGTGGTGGTGTTCAACAACAACGGTGTCTACCGTGGCACCGATGTCAATCAAAGCGGTGGCGCCGATGTCGCGCCCACGGTGTTCGTCAAGAACGCGCGCTACGACAAAATGATGGAAGCGTTCGGTGGTGTCGGCGTTCACGCCACAACGCCGGCCGAGTTGAACCAGGCCATGCTGGCGGCCATCGCCAGCGGCAAGCCGACCTTGATCAACGCCGTCATCGATGAGACCGCTGGCACCGAGAGCGGCCGCATCACCAGCCTGAACCCGGCCACCGCCAAAAAGAAGTAACCCAGTTTTCCGTTCCACGAAGGAGTAAGCAAATGACCAAAGCCCTCGACGACATCAAGATCATCGACTTCACCCACGTGCAAGCCGGCCCGGCCTGCACCCAGATGCTGGCCTGGTTTGGCGCCGACGTGATCAAGGTCGAGCGCCCCGGCTCGGGCGACGTGACGCGCAGCCAGCTGCGTGACATCCCCGATGTCGATGCGCTGTACTTCACCCAACTCAACAGCAACAAGCGCTCGCTCACGCTCGACACCAAGAAGCCCGAGGGCAAAGAGGTGCTGGAGAAGCTGATCAAGACCTGCGACGTGATGGTCGAGAACTTCGGCCCGGGCGCCCTTGATCGCATGGGCTTCACCTGGGAACGCATCCTTGAGCTCAACCCGAAGATGATCCTGGCCTCGGTCAAGGGCTTCTCGGATGGCCACCACTACGAAGACCTGAAGGTGTACGAGAACGTCGCGCAGTGCGCTGGCGGTGCGGCCTCCACCACCGGCTTCTGGGACGGCCCGCCGACGGTCAGCGCGGCTGCGCTGGGCGACAGCAACACCGGCATGCACCTGGCCATCGGCATCCTCACCGCGCTGCGCCAGCGCGACAAGACCGGCCGTGGCCAGAAGGTGGCCTGCTCGATGCAAGACGCCGTGCTGAACCTGTGCCGCGTCAAGCTGCGCGACCAGCTGCGCCTGGATCGCCTGGGCTACCTGGAAGAGTATCCCCAGTACCCGCACGGCAAGTTCACCGACGTCGTGCCGCGTGGCGGCAACGCCGGTGGTGGCGGCCAGCCAGGCTGGGTGCTGAAGTGCAAGGGCTGGGAGACGGACCCCAACGCCTACATCTACTTCACCATCCAGGGCCAGGCCTGGGCGCCGATTTGCGATGCCATCGGCAAGCCCGAGTGGAAGAACGATCCGGCCTACATGACGTCCAAGGCGCGCCAGCCGCACATCACCGCCATCTTCGCCACCATCGAAGAGTGGCTGGCCACCAAGACCAAGTTCGAGGCGGTGGACATCCTGCGCAAGTTCGACATCCCGTGCTCTCCGGTGATGTCGATGAAAGAGATCGCCGCTTGCCCCTCGCTGCGCGCCTCGGGCACCATCGCCGAAGTGCAGCACAAGGAGCGCGGCATGTACCTGACGGTCGGCAGCCCGATCAAGTTCAGCGACATGAAGGTCGAGATCACCGGCTCGCCGCTGCTGGGCGAGCACACCGACGAGGTGCTGGCCGAGCTGGGCTACGGTGCCGGTGCGATTGCGGCGATGCACGAGGCCAAGGCGGTCTGATCGTCGCCCGGTCCAGCGCTTGGCGTCTGGCCTGAGGCAACCCAGGCCGCGCTGATCGCGAGATAGGAAAATCGACCCTGACGGCGCTCCAATCGAGCGCCGTCCTTCGTTTCGCCGCCATGAAATTGCATAAGGCCTTGCCATGAGCACCCGCCAAGAAGCCAACCAAGGTGCCAACCAAGGCGCCCGCCCCGATCCGCAGGCCTTGATCGCCGCCATTGGTGACGCCGTGGTCGTCTGCGACGCCGCAGGCGCCATCACGCTGTGGAACCCGGCCGCCGAGCGCATGTTCGGCTTCACGGCCGACGAGGCCCTGGGCCAGTCACTCGACTTGATCATCCCCGAGCGCTTGCGCAAGCGGCATTGGGACGGCTACCACCACACCATGGCCACTGGCATCACCCGTTACGGCAGCGATGTGCTGCGCGTGCCGGCGGTGAACAAGGCGGGCACGGCGATGTCGATTGCGTTCACCGTGGCGCTGCTGCACGGCGCCGATGGCAAGGTCAGCGCCATCGCTTCGGTGATCCGCGATGAGACCGTGCGCTTTGGCGAAGAGCGGGCCTTGAAGAAGCGCATTGCTGAGCTGGAGGCGCAGCTCGCCGGTGGCGCCGCCGCTTGACGCCCAGCAATTGAGCAGCGCAGGAAACCCGCAGCGATGAGCCAAGCCATGAGCCAAGCCGCCAGTGAAGCCTCGAACCTTGCCACCCCCCAAGCCTTGAGCGGCGTCCGCATCCTCGATTTCACCCATGTGCAATCCGGCCCCACCTGCACGCAGTTGCTGGCCTGGCTGGGTGCCGATGTGATCAAGGTGGAGCGACCGGGCGAGGGTGATGCCACGCGCGGCCAATTGCGTGATGTACCCGGCGCCGACAGCCTGTACTTCACGATGCTCAACCACAACAAGCGCTCGATCACCATCAACACCAAGAGCCCCTCCGGCCTGGCCGTGCTGGATCGTTTGATTGCCTCGTGCGACGTGCTGGTCGAGAACTTTGCCCCCGGCGCGCTCGATCGCATGGGCATCACCTGGGATCACATCAACGCCATCAACCCACGCATGATCGTGGCCTCGGTCAAGGGCTTTGGGCCGGGGCCGTATGAGCTGTGCAAGGTCTACGAGAACGTCGCGCAGTGCGCCGGCGGCTCGGCCTCGACCACTGGTTTTGACGATGGCCCGCCGATGGTCACCGGCGCGCAGATCGGGGACTCGGGCACGGGCCTGCACCTGGCGCTGGGCATCGTCGCCGCGCTCTATCAGCGCACGCACTCTGGACGCGGACAAAAGGTGTTGGCCCCGATGCAAGACGCGGTGCTGAACCTGTGCCGCGTCAAGCTGCGCGATCAGCAGCGGCTGGAGCGCACCCACACCATGCACGAGTACCCGCAGTACCCGGACGGCAAGTTCGGCGATGCCGTGCCACGCGCCGGCAATGCCTCGGGCGGCGGCCAGCCGGGCTCGATCCTGAAGTGCAAGGGCTGGGAGACCGACCCCAACGCCTACATCTACTTCATCACCCAGGCGGCGGTGTGGCCGGCGATTTGCAAGGTGATCGGTGAGCCCGATTGGATCGAGGACGAGGCCTACGCCACGCCGCGAGCGCGGCTGCTGCACTTGAAGCCTATCTTTGCGCGCATCGAGCGCTGGACCATGACGCTGGACAAGTTCGCGGCCATGGAGATCCTGAACCAGTACGACATCCCCTGCGGCCCGATCCTGTCGATGAAAGAGATCGCCGAAGAGCCCGCGCTGCGTGCCACCGGCACGGTCGTTGAAGTCGATCATCCGCAGCGCGGCAAGTACCTGACCGTCGGCAACCCCATCAAGCTGAGCGACAGCCCGACGGTGGTGACGCGCTCACCGCTGCTGGGTGAGCACACCGATGAGGTGCTGAGCCAACTCGGCTTCAGCACTGACGAGGCTGCGGCCTTGCGCGCTGAAGGCGCGGTCTGATCCAACCCCCCGTTTTTGCACCGCCCTGCGCCGCGCTGAGAGAAAGCCCCGAATGAACGCCAGAACCATTCCCATCGTTGCCAAAGGCGCCAGCCGCCAGCGCAAGCGCGAGGCGCCCAAGGGCCGCGTTGTCGATGCAGCGGCCTGGGCCGAGGTGCAGCAGCTGCTGGGCGGCGCGCCGCGTGATCGCGATCAGTTGATCGAGCACCTGCACAAGCTGCAAGACCACTTCGGCCACCTCAGCGCACGGCACCTGGCCGCACTGGCGCGCGAGATGCGCATGGCGCAGACGGAGGTCTATGAGGTCGCCAGCTTCTATCACCACTTCGACATCGTCAAAGAGGGCGGCGTCGCGCCGGCCGCACTGACGGTGCGCGTCTGCGATGGCCTGTCCTGCGAGATGGCCGGCGCGCAGGATTTGCTGGCGCGCCTGCCGGCCATCCTGGGCAAAGAGGTGCGCGTGATGGCCGCACCTTGCATCGGCCGCTGTGAGCAAGCGCCGGCGGTGGCCGTGGGCCAGCACCCGGTGGCGAACGCGACCGTTGAAGCGGTGGCTGCCAAAGTCAACGCCGGCGAGGTGACCCACACGCCTAACGGCTTTATCCATCTGACGCAGTATCAGGCCGAGGGCGGCTACAAGCTGCTCAAGCGCTGCATTGCGGGTGAACTGGAAGTTGATGCCGTCATCGAGGCGATGGAGTCATCAGGCCTGCGCGGCCTGGGCGGCGCGGGCTTCCCTGCAGGGCGCAAATGGCGCATCGTGCGCAGCGAGGCCGCGCCGCGTTTGATGGCGGTGAACATCGACGAAGGCGAGCCCGGCACCTTCAAAGACCGCGTGCTGCTCGAGCGCGATCCACACCGCTTCATCGAGGGCATGCTGATTGCCGCCTGGGCCGTCGGCATCTCGCGCATCTACGTCTACCTGCGCGATGAATACCACGGCTGCCGCGCCATGCTGCAGGCTGAGCTGGAGCGCCTGCGCGCGCAGCCGCCCTACCTGGGCATGCCCGAGATCGTGCTGCGGCGCGGCGCCGGCGCCTACATCTGCGGTGAAGAGTCCGCGATGATCGAATCGATCGAGGGCAAGCGCGGCATGCCCCGGCTGCGCCCGCCCTATGTGGCGCAGGTGGGCCTCTTTGGCCGGCCGACGCTGGAGCACAACTTCGAGACCCTGTACTGGGTGCGCGAGATCTTCGAGAAGGGCGGCGATTGGTTCGCTGGCCAAGGCCGCCACGGCCGCAAGGGGCTGCGTTCGTTCTCGGTCTCCGGCCGCGTGAAAAACCCTGGCGTCAAGCTGGCACCGGCGGGCATCACCATGGCCGAGTTGCTGGAGGAGTATTGCGGCGGCATGCAAGACGGCCACCGCTTCTACGCCTACTTGCCGGGCGGCGCCTCGGGCGGCATCCTGCCGGCCACCATGAGCGACATTGCGCTCGACTTCGACACCCTGCAGCCGCACGGCTGCTTCATCGGCTCGGCGGCGGTGATGGTGCTGTCGGATCAGGATTCGGCGGTCGGCGCGGCACGCAACATGATGCGATTCTTCGCGGCCGAGTCCTGCGGCCAGTGCACGCCTTGCCGCAACGGCACGGCCAAGGCCTCGGCCATCATCGAGCAGCCGAAATGGGATCTGCCGCTGCTCGACGATCTCTCGGCCGTGATGCGCGATGCTTCGATTTGCGGCCTCGGCCAGGCCGCGCCGAATCCCATCGATTGCGTCGTCAAGTACTTCCCGCACGAGCTGGCCTGAGCCAAAGCCAAACCGGCCCAATTACCAAAACTGTTCACGCAGCTCCGTTCGCCCTGAGGTATCGAAGGGCCAGGGGCTTCGATACCTCAGCCCGAACGGGTCGTAAGTGATCTGCGATAGGCCTAACACGAGAACGCCATGAACGCCGTCACCCGCTATGAAGCCGCCAGCCTGGCTGGCCCGGTTGTGAAGTTTGAATTGAATGGCCGCGAAGTGCAGGGCCGCAGCAGCGAAACGATCATCGAGATCGCCAAGCGCGAAGGCGTGGACATCCCGCACCTTTGCTACAAGCCCGGGCTGGAGACGGCGGGCAACTGCCGCGCCTGCATGGTCGAGATCGCCGGCGAACGCGTGCTGGCACCGTCTTGCTGCCGCTCGCCCAGCGCTGGCATGAAGGTCACCACCGACAGCGAGCGCGCCGTGCGCTCGCAAAAGCTGGTGCTCGAGCTGCTGCAGGCCGACATGCCCGAGACCGCCTACACGCGGCACAACGAAGTTGATCAGTGGGCTGAAAAGCTGGGCGTCGGCAAGGCGCGCTTCGCCGCCCGCGCGCACGTGCAGCAAGACCTGTCGCACCCTGCGATTGCTGTCAATCTGGACGCCTGCATCCAGTGCACACGCTGCCTGCGCGCCTGCCGCGACGAGCAGGTCAACGATGTCATCGGCCTGGCCTTTCGCGGCGAAGGCGCGAAGATCGTTTTCGACATGGACGACGCCATGGGTGCCTCCACCTGCGTGGCTTGCGGTGAGTGCGTGCAGGCCTGTCCGACGGGAGCATTAGCGACCATTGTCAGTACCGGTGCGTTGATGCCGGCGCGTGGTGTGGCGCTGGCGGTGCCCGACAAGCAGATCGAATCCGTCTGCCCCTACTGCGGCGTCGGCTGCCAGCTCACCTACAACGTCAAGGACGACAAGATCCTGTTCGTCGAAGGCCGCAACGGCCCGGCCAACCAAGGGCGCCTCTGCGTCAAAGGCCGCTACGGCTTTGATTACGCCCACCACCCACATCGCCTAACGGTGCCGTTGATCCGACGCGCCGATGCGCCCAAGGCCGATCAATTGAAGGCCGATGCGGCGATGGACCCGAGCCGCGTGATGGAGGTCTTCCGCGAGGCCAGCTGGGACGAGGCGCTGGCCTTCGCCGGCGGCACATTGAAAGCCATCCGCGATCAGCATGGCAAGAAATCGCTGGCTGGTTTTGGCTCGGCCAAGGGCAGCAACGAAGAGGCCTACCTGTTCCAGAAACTCGTGCGCACGGGCTTTGGCAGCAACAACGTCGACCACTGCACGCGGCTGTGCCACGCCTCATCGGTGGTGGCGCTGTTGGAGGGCATTGGCTCGGGGGCAGTCAGCAACCCGGTGATGGATGTGACACAGGCCGAGGTGGTGTTCCTCATCGGCGCCAACCCGACGGTGAACCACCCGGTGGCGGCCAGTTTCATCAAAAACGCCACCAAGACCGGCACCAAGCTGATCGTGCTCGATCCGCGCAAATCCGACCTGTCGCGTGTGGCGCACCGCTATCTTCAGTTCAAGCCCGACACCGATGTGGCCATGCTCAACGCGATGATGAATGTCATCGTCAACGAGGATTTGGTCGATGCCGATTTCATCGCCAGCCGCACCATCGATTACGAAGAATTGCGTGCCAATGTCGCGGCCTACACGCCCGAGGCCATGGCCCCGATCTGCGGCATTGATGCCGAGACCCTGCGCTATGTGGCGCGGCTGTATGCCAACTCGAAAGCCTCGATGATTTTGTGGGGCATGGGCATCAGCCAGCATGTGCACGGCACCGACAATGCACGCTGCCTTATCGCGTTATCACTGATGACCGGCCAGATCGGCCGCCCGGGCACAGGCTTGCATCCGTTGCGCGGGCAAAACAACGTGCAGGGCGCATCGGATGCCGGTCTGATCCCGATGATGCTGCCCGATTACCAGCACGTTTCGAACGCCGCCACACGCGCCAAGTTCGAATCGGCCTGGAAGCTGCAACCCGGCACGCTGGACGATCAGGTCGGCCTGACTGTCGTCGAGGTGATGCACGCGATTCACCACGGCGACATCCGCGGCATGTACGTGATGGGCGAGAACCCGGCCATGTCCGACCCGGATGCCAACCATGCGCGCGCCGCGCTGGCCGCGCTCGATCACCTGGTGGTGCAGGACATCTTCCTGACCGAGACCGCCTACCTCGCCGATGTCATCCTGCCGGCCAGCGCCTTCCCCGAGAAGGACGGCAGCTTCACCAACACCGACCGTTTGGTGCAGATGGGCCGCGCGGCGATCAAGCCCCCGGGCGATGCGCGCCAGGACCTGTGGATCATTCAAGAGATCGCCAACCGCCTGGATTGCGGCTGGGCTTATGGCCACGTATCGGAAGTCTTCGACGAGATGCGCCACACCATGCCCAGCATCGGCGGCATCACCTGGGACCGGCTGGAGCGCGAGCACGCCGTCACCTACCCCTGCACCAAGGAAGGCGACCCGGGCCAATCGGTGGTGTTTGTGGACGATTTCCCGCGCGAGGGTGGCAAGGCCCGCTTCGTGCCGGCCGACATCATCCCGGCCAACGAGCGCCCGGATGCCGACTACCCGATGGTGCTGATCACCGGCCGGCAGTTGGAGCATTGGCACACAGGCAGCATGACGCGCCGCGCGACCGTGCTGGATGCCTTGGAGCCCGACCCGACCGCGCTGATCCACCCGCTGGACCTGGCTGCGCTGGGGGGCGAGCCGGGCGACATGTTGACCATCGCCTCACGCCGTGGTGAGGTGGCGCTGTACGCCCGGGCCGACGACGGCACGCCGCGCGGCGCGGTGTTCGTGCCGTTTTGCTATTACGAGGCAGCCATCAATCGGCTGACCAATGCCGCGCTCGACCCCTTCGCCAAGATCCCCGAGTTCAAGTACTGCGCGATCAAGGTCAGCCTGGGCGGCGCGTCGCCTGCATTGGGCAGTTATGGCGGCGGGCAGGTGCTGGAGCGGCTGCAGACGGCCTGAGTCACGGCCACGGCTTGACGCGGCGCCTAAGCTCTGCGTCAAGCCGTCAGATCACGACCCTGACTTCAGCAGCGCCAGCACCGCGCGCCATTCGCTATCGCTGACGGGCGTGATCGACAGCCGATTGCCCGGCTGCAGTACGCGCATCGTTGCCAGCTCGGGCCGCTCGCGCATCTCGCGCAGCGACAGCAACCGCGTCTTGCGTTTCAACTTCACATCCACGTGCAGCCAGCGCGGCGCATCGCGCGGCGCCTTGGCGTCGAAGTAGGGGCTGCTCGGATCCCACTGTGTTGCATCGGGGTAGGCGCTAGACGCTACCTCGGCCAGGCCGGCCACGCCAGGCTCGGCGCACGACGAGTGATAGAACAACACGCCATCACCCACGCGCATGCCATCGCGCATGAAATTGCGTGCCTGGTAGTTGCGCACGCCGATCCATGCGACACGCTGCTGGGGTGCCTGGGCCAGATCATCAATGCCGCACTCGGCGGCCTCGCTCTTCATCAACCAGAAACTGGCCATGGCGCAGCGCGCCGCAAGGCGCGATCCAGCAAACTAAAGGGGGGTGGGGGAGGGTGTCCGCCGCGCACCGTGGGCGGCATTCCTGAACCTAAGTGTCAGATTCAGGTGGGCGAGGTCAGCAAGAAATCGGGTTCATCTGACGCGAGACGATCACACCAAACTTGCGATGTTCCAAGCCCGGGCTCATTGAGCATCGGTTCCGGAAATTAAACCCACAACACACGACGGACGAGGCCATTCTAAGCACGCTTGGGCTGGCGGCGGGCGACGATTTCGTCACGCCGCAGCAGCCTCGGTGATCACAGCAGAAGGCCGTCGTCGCCCAAGGCTTCGTCAATGCGACGGATCAGCGCATCGACGTCGAAACCGGCCGTTGACGCATGCTGCACGTCGCCTCCCCGCGGGGCCGTGGTGGCCACCGCGGCCGCAGGCGATGGCGCTGCGGCGGGCTTGTCTGCGGCGACCCTTTCCGCACGCTGAAATGCCAGATTCAAGGCCGCCAACACGGCCATGCGCTCACGCGCTTTCACCTTGCCGGCGTCGCGAATGGCGCTCATCTCGCGGTCGACGATGGCCACGGCCTGGCGCAACAGGTGCTCGCCCTCGGGTGGGCAGACCAGGGCGTAGCTTTGGCCCAGGATGGTGGCTTCGATTTGCATCAGGGGCCTTCCTTGGCGGGCTCAACCGGCAGGCGATCGAGCAGCGAATCGATTCGTGCGCGGGCCGCCGCCAGGCGTGAACGCAGGCTGTCGCGTTCGTGGGTCACGGCGCCGAGTTGCTGCTCTAGCAGGGCATTGGTGCGGCGCAGTTCTTCATGCCGAAGTGCAAGCCGTTCAATGCGCTGCGCAAGATCATCGAGTCTTTGCATGGACTGCGCGCCGCAAGCTTTGGAAGGGGGCGATTGTAGGCGGCGGCCTGCTAGCATCCGGCCACGTTTGGTGCTTCGGCGGCCCGTCATGGGCGGCCGGGTTAAACGGGAAGCAGGACAGTGCAGTGCCCCACGGGTGCTGCCGCAACCTGCGCTGCCCCCGCAACGGTGTAGTGGACGGTGTCGCGCAAGTGGCACCTGCTCTCGGTGTCGATACGCCACTGGTCGTGAACACGGCTGGGAAGGCCACCGGGGTCGCATCCACCAGCCCGGATACCGGCCAACGAGGAGGGCGTTTTCGCGTGTGGCTTCACAGCCGCGTGTGTCGGCGCCCAGTGGCCAAGGCCCGCGCGGGGAAGCGCGGGCAGGCGTTGCGATTGACTCGGTCTTCCATTCCCATGTCCCACTGCATTCGTTCGGCTGCGGCCGTTGCGCTCACGGCGGCTTGCGCCTGCCTTTACCCAGCCCTGGCCAGCGCCGATGACGCGCCGCCATCGCCCACCTCCACCATCGTCATCACCGCGGCGCGGGCGCCTCAGGCCTTGACCGACGCGCTGCCGCACACCACCGTGCTCAGCCGCGTCGACATCGAGCGTTCACAGGCCGTTGACCTTGCGGCCTTGCTGGCGGCAGAGGCCGGCGTGCAGCTCGCCAGCAATGGCGTGCGCGGCACGCCCACCGCGTTGTTCTTGCGCGGTGCGCCCACACGCCAGGTCTTGGTGCTGGTCGATGGTGTGGCAATCTCAAGGCAGGACGCCACCGGCCAGGTGGGCATCGAGCACCTGATGCTCGACCAGGTCGAACGCGTCGAGATCGTGCGCGGCAATGTCTCGGCGCTGTACGGCAGCGGGGCGGTCGGCGGTGTGATCCAGGTGTTCACCCGCCAGGGTGAGGCGGCGCAGACCACGCTGCGCGCTGAGCTTGGGGCACGTGGCTTCGCCCACGCCGGGCTGCAGAGCACGGGCACGCTAGGCAGCACGCGCTGGTCGCTGGGCCTCTCAAGCCAGCGCGACAAAGGCCTGTCGGCCTTGGACGTAAGTCAAGTGCCGCAGGCCAATCCGGACCGTGATGGCTATCAGCAAAATGCAGCGACATTGAATCTCAACCAGGCACTGGCCGCCGGTCACAGCGTGAGTTTTGGCTGGATGCACAGCGACAGCCGCCTAGCCTACGACAGCGCCTTTGGCGCGCCCGCCGACCTGCAGGACAGCCGCACCCGCAAGCAGGTGCTGCGCCTGGCCAGCGACAACCGCATCAACGCGCAATGGAGCAGCCGCCTGCAGTTGAGCCAGCAGCGCGATGTGGTCAGCGCCATCGAAAGCGGCGACTTTGGTTACCGTGACCGCTACCAGACCCGGGTCACCGGCCTGAACTGGAACAACGACTGGATGTTGTCGGCCCACACACGGCTTGCGGCCGGCCTGGATCTGCAGCGCCAGAGCATCGATGCCGTCGATGGCTTCGGCGGCGACTACAGAAAAGCGCGCAACGCCACCGCGCTGTTTGCCGGCCTGCACAGCACGCTGCCATCGGCACTGGGCCCGCACACGGTGAACCTGCAACTGCGTCGCGATCAGATGGATGGTGTGGGCGGCCACAGCAGTGCCAGCCTGGGCTGGGCGTGGCAGGTTTCGGCGCCCTGGAAGCTGTTCGCCAGCGCGGCCAACGCCTTCAGCGCGCCGCCTCTGGGCTACCTCTACGCGCCCTACTACGGCAACCCGGCGCTGCGGCCCGAGCTGTCGCGCTCGGTGGAGCTGGGCTTGCAGTGGGCGGCCTCCGGGCAGCGCGCACGCGCCACGCTGTTCAGCACGAGGGTGAGTGACGAGCTGGATTTCGATCTGCAGACCTACACCTTTGGCAACCTGGCACGCACCCGCAACCAGGGCCTGGAGATGTCCTACGCCGGCCGGCTGGGCGCCACGGATGTGCGCGCCAGCCTGACGCTGCAGCGCCCGCTGGATGATGTCAGCGGCCTGCGCCGCCTGCGCCGCAGTGACAGCCTGGCCTCGATCAATGCCTCGCATCTCCTGGGCCATGGCTGGCGCGCCGGTGCGGCCCTTCGCTACAGCGGTGAGCGCAGCGATGTGGGCAATGCCGTGCTCGCAGCCTATACCGTGATCGACGCCACCTTGCAGTGGGATTTCAGCCGCAGCGGCCAGTGGTTCGCGCGGCTGGAGAACCTGGGCAATGCGCGCTACCAAACCGCCTATGGCTACCACCAGGCGTCGCGCGGCCTGTTCGCCGGCCTGCGTTGGCGGCTGGGCTGAACGATGCCATGGCGGCATCGCGCCTAACCGTCCTGTTCAGTGGACTGGTCGTGGCCTTGCTGCTGGCCACCGCCGCTGGCCTGCTGTTCGGTGCGGCCGGGCTGGACGCCGAGCTGATCTGGGCGCTGCGCGCGCCACGCGTGGCGGCGGCGGCGGGTGTGGGCGCGTTGCTCGCCCTGGCGGGATTTGCCTTGCAGGTGCTGCTGCGCAACCCGCTGGCCGATCCCTATGTGCTGGGCAGCTCGGGCGGCGCCTCGGTGGGCGGGCTGCTGGCGCTGATGCTCGGGGCCAGCCTGTGGCTGGGTGCGGCGCTGGGGGCGCTGGCGGTGGGGGCGGTGCTGCTGGCCTTGTCGCGCCAGGTGCTGGCCCGTGTGGATGAGGGTTCGTCGCGGCTGGTGCTCACCGGCGCCATGCTGGCCGCGCTGTGCGGTGCCGTGGCCACCGTGCTCTTGGCCATCACGCCGGATCAGCAATTGCGAGGTGCAGTATTTTGGTTGATAGGCGATTTGTCCGGCGCCAGTGGTGGCGCCGCCTGCCTGAGCGGCGCCGCGCTGTTTGCGGCGGTCTTGCTGAACCAGCACCGGGCCATTGACCGCCTGATGCTGGGCAGCGAGGTGGCGGCGCTGTTGGGCGAGCCGGTGCGGCGCCTGCGCTGGCTGCTGCTGGTGGGCTCGGCACTGGCCACCGCGGCGGCCGTGGCCAGTGCCGGGGCGATTGGTTTTGTGGGCCTGGTGGTACCGCAGGCGCTGCGCCTGGCCGGTCTGCAGCGCAGCCGCGATGTGGCGCTGTTGTCGGCCCTGGGGGGCGCGGCCTTGTTGATCGCCGCCGATCTGTTGGCGCGCACGGTGGTGGCGCCGCTGGAGCTGCCCGTGGGCGCGGTGATGGCCCTGCTGGGGGCGCCGATGTTCATCGCGCTGCTGGTGCGCGAACGATGAACGTTTGCTACTTCCTCCAGCAGGCGGGCAGGCCACGGTGCACGCCGTGACCTCGCCCGTCATCGAAACGCGAGACCTGAGCCTGCATGCCGCGGGCAGGGCATTGGTGCTCAACCTGAACTGGCGCGTCCTGCCCGGCCAGCGCTGGTGCGTGATCGGCCGCAATGCCGCCGGCAAGAGCACCCTGTTGCGGGCGTTGGCTGGGCTGCGTGTGCCGCACCACCTGGGCGAGCTGCTGTGGCATGGGCAGGCGGCGACGCGCTGGTCGGCGCTGGATGCGGCGGCGCTGCGTGCCTTCATGCCACAGACGCCGTCGGATCACTTCGCCATCAGCGTGGAGCGTTTGCTGGCCTTGGCGGTGGTGCGGCCGACCAGCGCAGCACCTGCACAGGTGATGGCGGCATTGGATGTACAGCACCTGGCGCAGCGCAGCCTGCGTGAGCTCTCGGGCGGTGAGCGCCAGCGGGTGGCACTGGCGCAATGCGCGATGCAGGGCGCGCCGCTGATGCTGCTGGACGAGCCGGTGTCGTTTCAGGACCCGGCGCACCAGCAGCTGGTGTCACGCTGGTTGGCGCAGGGCAGGGGTGGTGATGAATCGATCGACTCGGGCCAAGGCGACGCGGGCGCAGGTGTCGATGCACGTGCCGATGCAGGTGCCGGTGTCGGCACGCGAGCCCATGCCTGGGTCGCCACGGCGCACGATGTGAACTGGGTGGCGCGCACCGCCACGCATGTGCTGGCGCTGCTGGGCGATGGCGCCTGGCAGGCCGGGCGCTGCGAGGACATGCTCGGTGCGGTGCTGCTGGAGCAGGTCTACGGCTGTCCCTGGCAGTGCCAGAGCGGTGTGTGGCAGGCGCTTTGAAGGCGCGGCAGCGTGCACCGAGTGGCGCCACGCCGCGCCTGAGCTAACGCGCCGAATCAATGGCCGCGCACAGCGCCTGCGCGCCCTGCACAAAGCGCGGTGTCATGCGCGCCAGGCGGTGGCCGTCCAGCACGTGCAAGCGATGATGGCGCACGGCGTCGACGCGTTGGAAGCGCTGCCAGGCCTGCAGGCGTGCGGGCTCGTCACGCGCCGCGCCCGTGACGATGAGCTGCGGGTTGGCGGCCACGGCCGCCTCCCAGCTGATGGTGGGCGCCAGACCCGGGCCCTGCGCGAAGGCATTGACGCCGCCGCAAGCGCTGATGGCCTGGTCGATCAGGTGGCCAGCGCCCACGGTCATCAGCGGCTCATGCCATAACTGGTAAAAGACGCGTACTTTGGGGCGGCCGGCATGCTGGGCCAGCAGCGCTTTCCAGCCGGTTTCGGTGTCCCGGGCGGCGGCCTCGGCTGGGGCCTCGCTGGCCAACATCTGGCCCAGGCGGCGCAGGGTGTCGGCGATGCCAGACACGGTGGAGATCTCACTCTCGAACACTGGCACGCCCAGGCTGTGCAGGCGCTGGCGCTGGCGCGGGTTGATGCCGCTGCGCCAGACCAGCAGCAGGTCGGGCTTGAGCGCGGCCACGGCCTCCAGGTTGACGGCGAAGGCGTCACCGATCACCGGCAGGCGCGCGGCTTCGGCAGGGAAGTCGCTGTAGCGCATGACGCCCACCAGGCGGTGTCCGGCGCCCGCGGCGAAAACCATCTCGGCCAGATGCGGGGCGACGGCCACCACCCGCCTTGCGGGGCCAGGCAGGCTGATGCTGCGGCCGGAGTCGTCGACGACGGTGATGGTGGCGGCCTGGGGGGCCGCAACGGCGGCGGTGCAGGCCAGTGCGAATGCTTGTGCGAAAGGCCGTACAAGCGCCAGTCGGAATGTCAGCCTGAAGGCCCGAACGATGGTCCGCACGAATGTCTGCGCCACTGCCACTGCCACTGCCGTCGCACCCGCGGCCGTGGCCCGCATCGACCTGCTTTGCCTCATTGAAGCGGCCGCTTGCGCCCCATGTCGCAGACCTCGCGCACCGCGCAGGCCGCGCACTTGGGCGCGCGCGCCGTACAGACATAGCGCCCATGCAGGATCAGCCAGTGGTGGGCCTCCACCCGGTAGCGCGGCGGCACGCGTTTGATCAAGCCCAGCTCCACCGCCAGCGGTGTTTTGCCGCTGGCCAGGCCCGTGCGGTTGCCCACGCGAAACAGGTGCGTATCGACCGCCATGGTGGGCTCGCCAAAGGCCGCATTGAGCACCACGTTGGCGGTTTTGCGGCCCACCCCGGGCAGGGCCTCCAGCGCGGGGCGGGTGCGCGGCACCTGGCCGCCGTGTTGATCGACCAGGATGGCGCAGGTCTGCAGCAGGTGCTTGGCTTTGTTGCGGTACAGGCCGATGGTGCGGATGTGCTCGGCCACGGCCGGCTCGCCCAACGTCAACATGGCCTGCGGCGTGTTGGCCACGGCAAAGAGGCGCCGCGTGGCCTTGTTGACGCCGACATCGGTGGCCTGGGCCGAGAGCAGCACGGCGGCCAGCAGCTCGAACACCGAGGTGTATTCCAGCTCGCTGGCCGGCTGCGGATTGGTCGCGGCCAGGGTGGCGAAAAAGATTTCGATGTCGTTGGCGGTCATGGCTTGGGTTGGCTGCTGCGGGATTGGGCCGCCAGGCGCTCGTCGCCTTCGCGCTGGTCGCGCTCCAGCCGAAACCGGTGCAGGCCGTAGCGCTGCCGTGCGGTGTCGGCTTGACTGGCCGTCCAGGCGGCCCAGCCGCTGCGCTGGGGGTTCACCACCTGCAGCGAAATGCAGTCCACCGGGCACACCGGCAGGCACAGCTCGCAGCCGGTGCACAGCGCCGCGATCACGGTGTGCATCAGCTTGGGCGCGCCGACGATGCAATCCACCGGGCAGGCCTGCAGGCACAGGGTGCAGCCGATGCATTGGGCCTCAATGATCACGGCCAGGCGCAGCGGGCCCTCAGTGCCGCAGTCGGCGTCCAGTGGCGTGGCGCTTCGGCCGGTGATGTGGGCCAGGCGGCTGATGCCCTCGGCGCCGCCCGGGGGGCAGCGGTTGATGGCCACGCCATCCATGGCCATGGCCTGGGCATAGGCGCGGCAATCGGGGTATCCGCAGCGCGTGCACTGGGTCTGCGGCAGGGCCGCATCCAGGCGATCGATCAGCGCGTCAAGCAAGGGCGTCGGGGCGGCGGGATTCACCCGCGGGATTATCGCGAGCGGGCGCGGCGCGACGCTGGCTTGGTGCTTGCGGTCTTTGTCGGCTGTGTCGACCGGTTAGGCGTGAGGGTGGGAACCGCCTTTCCCGCCGCAGCAGCCTTGCCAGCCGCCACCGGCGTGCCCAGATCGAGCTTGTTCGCCGCCAGGTTGTATGTGGCAATGAAGGCCTTGACCTCGGGATAGACCTTCTCGCGCCAGCGCTTGCCGGCGAAGATGCCGTAGTGCCCCGCGCCTTCAACGTCGTAGTGAAACTGCCGGGCCTTGGGGATGCCGGTGCACAGGCCATGCGCGGCGCGGGTTTGGCCACCGCCGGTGATGTCGTCGAGCTCGCCTTCAACCGTGAGCAGGGCGCTGGTGCTGATGTCCTGCGGCTGCACCAGGCGGCCATCGACTTCCCAGGTGCCCTTGACCAGGGCGAACTCCTGGAACACGGTCTTGATGGTGTCGAGGTAGTACTCGGCCGGCATGTCGAGCACGGCGTTGTACTCGTCGTAGAACTGGCGATGCGCCTCAGCGCTGTCGTCGTCACCGCGGATCAGGTCGCTGAAGTAATCGTAGTGCGAGGTCACGTGGCGGTCTGGGTTCATCGCCACAAAACCCGTGTGCTGCAAGAAGCCCGGGTAGACGCGGCGGCCGGCACCGGCAAAGTTGGCCGGCACGCGGTAAATCACGTTGTTCTCGAACCAGGCGTAGCTCTTGTTGGTGGCCAGGTCGTTGACCGAGGTCGGCGCCTTGCGCGCATCGATGGGGCCGCCCATCATCGTCAAGGTGCGCGGTGTGAACTCGCCCTTGGAGGCCATCAGCGACACCGCGGCCAGCACCGGCACGGTGGGCTGGCAGACTGAGATCACATTCACCTCGGGGCCCAGGTAGCGGATGAATTCCTGCACGTAGGCGATGTAGTCGTCCAGGTGGAAGGGCCCGGCGCTGGCCGGCACGTTGCGGGCATCGGTCCAGTCGGTGATCAGCACCTTGTGATCGGGCAGCAGCACCCTGACGGTGTCGCGCAGCAGGGTGGAATGGTGGCCCGACAGCGGCGCCACCACCAGCACGGTGGGCTGGGATTTCATTTTCTCCAGCACCTGCGGGTTGTCTGAGAAGCGCTTGAAGCGCAGCAGGCGGCAGAAATCCTTCTTGATCGGCACCTGCTCATGCACCGCCACCTCGATGCCGTCGACCACGGCCACGCGGATGCCGAACTCGGGCTTTTCGTAGTCCTTGGCCAGGCGGTGCGCCAGATCAAAGCCGGCCGACACACGCTCGGCCATGGGCACCCGGGTGAAGGGCGAGAGCGGATGGTTGTACAGCTTGGCCGCGGCGCTGGCGAACTCTGAGAACGGCGCCATCAGGGCGCGTTGGGTTTCGTACAGCTGGTACAGCATGGCGGTGGCCTTTGTTGTCTGGTTCGGTCAAACAGTGAATCGGCGCCGACCGAGGGGACTTGAATCGGCGCGACACAAGTTGCGTATTGTGCGCTGCAGCAATTTCAGTTTGCTGACACCGCAGCGCGTCAGCCTTGGGGGTGGCCCCTAATCCCGCCGGGTACCCCCCGAAGTGAAGGGGCGGGCCCACCCGCCTACAGCACCTTGGCGATGGCCGCCACCACGCCGTCGATGTTGCGCGTGTTGAGCGCGGCCACGCAGATGCGACCCGAGTCGATGCCGTAGACACCAAATTCATTGCGCAGACGCAGCATCTGTGCCTGGTTCAGCCCGGAGTAGCTGAACATGCCGCGCTGCCGGGTGATGAAGCTGAAATCGCGGGCCACGCCCGCGGCCTTGAGCTTGTCCTGCAGCAAGCTGCGCATTTGTTTGATGCGGGCGCGCATGCCGGCCAGCTCGTCCTCCCACATGGCGCGCAGCGCGGGCGACTCCAGCACCGTCGTCACCACCTGGGCGCCATGGGTGGGCGGGCTGGAGTAGTTGGTGCGGATCATGATCTTCAGCTGCGACAGCACACGGGCCGTGTCGTCGCGACTGCTGCACACCACGCTGAGCGCGCCGACGCGCTCTCCATAGAGCGAGAAGCTCTTCGAGAACGAGGTGGCGACGAAGAAATCCAGGCCCGAAGCGACGAACTGCTGCACTACGGCGCCGTCTTCGCTGATGCCATCGCCAAAGCCCTGGTAGGCCAGGTCGAGAAAGGGCACCAGGCCGCGGCTTCGGCAGGCGGCGATGACCTGGTCCCACTGCGCCGGGCTGATGTCGTAGCCGGTCGGGTTGTGGCAACAGGCGTGCAGCACGGCGACGGTGCCGGCCGGCGCGGCGTTCAGATCGGCCAACATGCCGTCGAAATTGACGCCCCGTGCGGCCGCGTCGTAGTAGGCGTAGGCCTCCACCGTGAAGCCGGCGTTGGTGAACAGCGCGCGGTGGTTCTCCCAGCTCGGGTCGCTGATCATCACCTTGGCATTGGGGTTCAGGCGCTTCAAGAAATCGGCGCCCACCTTCAAGCCACCGGTGCCGCCCACGGCCTGCACCGTGGCCACACGGCCGGCCTTCAAGACCTCGCTGTCCACACCAAAGACCAGGCCTTGCACGGCACGGTCGTAGGCGGCGATGCCATCGATGGGCAAGTAGCCGCGCGGCTTGGCGGCCTCGGTCAACAGCGCCTCGGCGGCTTTGACGCAATTCAGCAGCGGCAGCTTGCCGTTCTCATCGAAATACACGCCCACGCCGAGATTGACCTTGGCCGGGTGGGTGTCGGCATTGAATTGTTCGGTCAGGCCCAGGATCGGGTCGCGCGGGGCCATTTCGACGGCGGCGAAGAGCGTCATTGCAGTGCTTTCTTTCGGTGCATGGGTTGCAGCCGGGGGGCTGCGAAGGGCGTGCTGCCGAAGCCGCGGGCGGCGGGGCATTCAGGAGCTACGGTGGGTGTGTCTGGGCAATCGCCGCGTGCGCTACGCTGTCGGGTGGACCGCGCGATGCCTGGCGACTGCTGAGCGCGGCGATTTTAGACGCCCAGGAAAACCCGAATGACCGAGCTTGTCGAAGCCGACGCTGCCCCGCCCACCCAGGGTGAGTTCGTCAGCTTCCCCGATTCACCCTTTCAGTTGTTCATGCCCTATGCCCCGGCGGGCGATCAGCCCACGGCCATAGCCCAACTGGTGGAGGGAATACAGGACGGCCTGGCCTTCCAGACCCTGCTGGGCGTGACCGGCTCGGGCAAGACCTTCACCATGGCCAATGTGATCGCCCGCCTGGGCCGGCCGGCCATCGTCTTTGCGCCCAACAAGACGCTGGCGGCGCAGCTGTACAGCGAGTTTCGCGAATTCTTTCCGAAGAACGCGGTTGAGTATTTCGTGAGTTATTACGATTACTACCAGCCCGAGGCCTATGTGCCGCAGCGCGATCTGTTCATCGAGAAGGACTCGGCCATCAACGAGCACATCGAGCAGATGCGCCTGTCGGCCACCAAGAGCGTGCTCGAGCGCCGCGACACGGTGATCGTGGCCTCGGTGAGCGCCATCTACGGCATCGGCAAGCCCGAGGACTACACGCAGATGCGTTTCATCCTGCGTGTGGGCGACAAGATCGGCCAGCGCGATGTCATCGCGCAGTTGATCCGCATGCAGTACCAGCGCAACGACACCGATTTCTCGCGCGGCACTTTTCGCGTGCGCGGCGACACCATCGATGTTTTCCCGGCTGAGCACAGCGAGCTGGCGGTGCGCCTGGAGCTGTTTGATGACGAGGTCGAGGCCTTGAGCCTGCTGGACCCCCTCACCGGCCGCATCCGCCAGAAGGTGCCGCGCTTCACCATCTACCCCTCCAGCCACTACGTCACGCCGCGCGAGCGCGTGCTGGCCGCGGTGGAAACCATCAAGGCCGAGCTGCGCGAGCGCCTGGCATTTCTGGTGGGTGCGAACAAGCTGGTCGAGGCCCAACGCCTGGAGCAGCGCACGCGCTTTGATCTGGAAATGATGGCCGAGGTGGGCCACTGCAAAGGCATCGAGAACTACAGCCGGCACCTCTCGGGCGCGCTGCCCGGCGAGCCCCCACCCACGCTGGTGGATTACATGCCGCGCGACGCGGTGATGTTTCTCGATGAGAGCCATGTGCTCATCGGCCAATTTGGCGGCATGTACAACGGCGACCGCGCACGCAAAACCACCCTGGTGGAGTACGGTTTTCGCCTGCCCAGCGCACTGGACAACCGGCCGCTGAAGTTTGATGAGTTCGAGGGCAAGATGCGCCAGGCGGTGTTCGTCTCGGCCACGCCCGCGGCCTATGAGCAAGAGCACGCCGGCCAGGTGGTGGAGCAACTGGTGCGGCCCACCGGCCTGGTCGACCCGCTGGTTGAGGTGCGGCCCGCCACCCACCAGGTGGACGACGTGCTGCAAGAAATTCGCGAGCGCGTGACGATCTCGCAGCGCGTGCTCATCACCACGCTGACCAAGCGCATGGCCGAGCAGCTCACCGACTACCTCACCGACAACGGTGTCAAGGTGCGCTATTTGCACTCGGACATCGACACCGTGGAGCGCGTCGAGATCATCCGCGACCTGCGCCTGGGTGTCTTCGATGTGCTGGTGGGCATCAACCTGCTGCGCGAGGGCCTGGACATCCCCGAGGTCTCGCTGGTGGCCATTCTCGATGCCGACAAGGAGGGCTTCTTGCGCAGCGAGCGCAGCCTGATCCAGACCATTGGCCGCGCCGCTCGCCACCTGGACGGCCGCGCCATCCTCTATGCCGACAGGATCACCGAGTCGATGAAGCGCGCCATGGGCGAGACCGAGCGCCGGCGCGAGAAGCAACTGGCCCACAACATCGCCCATGGCATCACCGCGCGCAGCATCGTCAAGACCGTGCGCGACATGATCGATGGCGTGGTCAATGTGCAGGACGACAAGAGCAAGCTGCAAGGCCTGGTCGATGCCGCCGAGATCGAGTCCCTGAGTGAGAAGGACCTGGCCAAGCGCATCAAGCAGCTTGAAAAACAGATGCTCGAGCACGCGCGCAATCTGGAATTCGAGAAGGCGGCCAGAGTACGCGACCAACTGGCCCTGATGCGTGAGCAGGCCTTTGGCGCGGCAGGGCACGACAGCAATGTCGTGCCGCTGGTGGCGGGCCGGCCGCGCTAAGCTTTAAAAGACGCGTGCGGTTGGGCCCACGCAAGGCGCTGCGCCGCAGGCTCTTGCCCTCAAGCGCGGCGCCGTCTCATCCAGCCCAAAAGGCCCACGCCCAGCGCCACGCAAGCCAGTGTGCCGGTCTCGGGAACGCTGAACGAGCCATCGCCGGCCGGTGTGGCGCTGCTTGATCCGCCACCGCCAGCGCCGATCCCGCCACCCGCGCCTGAGCCGCCGCGCGCAGAGCTGGCCTCGGCCACGGCCTGGGCCGCGGCCAGCACCTGCACTGGCAGCGCCTGGCCGCGCTCGGCCAGCACCGAGACGTTGCCGCAGACATCGGGCACCATCACCGAGTAGCGCTTGCCGGCAGCGTCGGCCACCTGGTAGAGATCGGCGCGCTCCTCGTGGCCGGCTTTGAAGTTGACGCGTGTGGCCAGGCACAGCGTGTGGCCATAGCTCATGACGATGGCGCGCGGGTCGAACTCCCGCCCGCCCTTGTCGGCGCGAATGCCGCGGTTGCTGATCACCAGCCTGTCGGTGTTGGCATGGGCGCGCACTTGGGTGGCGATCTGCTTGACGATGCCGGGCGGCAGGCGGGCGGCGGTCAAGGCCTGTTCGACCGTGCCCTTGTAGGGGTTGCGTCCGGGCTCGCCCCAGGCGCAAAGCTGGCGCAGCGCCAGGCCGCTGGATTTGGCTGCAGCGTGAGCGCTGGCCGCGGCCACAACGCTGCTTGCGCCTGCAGCGGAACTGGCCGCCGAAGCCGCAGTCGCAACTGCCGCCAGCCCGGGCATGGGCCGATGCGAGGACTCCGGGTCATCGGCCCAGGCCAGCATGGGGTGGTCTGCGGGCAAGGCATGGCCGTCAAAGCTCCTGCCCTGCGGCAAGTCGGCGCTCGAAGCGGACTTGCGCGCGGTCATGAGCCCGGTGACCTGTGCGATGCCTATGGCTGCAGCCGCAGCAGCGAGCAGCACACAAGCCAGGATCACAGGTTTGGCCAGCGCACTTTGCGTGCGGGACGCCTTGGTCGCTTTCTGCGCCGGGGCGCTGGAGCGATGGCGTGGGGCCGGTGTGGACGCGTCGCCTGCCCCGCCGCCTTCGGCCAGTGGATGGCGCTGAATCAGCCCCTCCCACCCACAGGCATCGTTGTAGCAGCGGTATCGGCCCATGCCCTTGCCACCACCGCTCCGCTTGTCTGCCGCCAAGCGGCGCACGCGCACCATGGGCTCGCCGCACGCCGGGCAAGGGCGATGTCGATGGGGAGGGGTTGCGGCGTACACGGTGTTGGGATCACGGGGCCTGTCCAAGCCTTATCGGCGCCGCGCGACCTGGGCTTGAGCCACTGCGCGTGACATTGCGCGTGACCTTGCGCTTGCCACTGCACGTCTCATTGCGCCTGCCATTGCGCCTGCCATTGCGCGTCAATGTCAAGAATTGATCGGGCGGGAAATCAAGGTCGCCCTGACAGCCCGCGCCTGTAGCATCCGCCGACACCTTCCACCACCACCGAGGAGTTCACATGGGTCTGCTGTCGTTCATCAAGGAAGCCGGAGAAAAGCTGTTTGGCCGCGGCGACGCCAAGGCCGCACAAGAGGCCGCAGCCGCCGCGCCCACGCCTGAGAACCGCGACGCCGCCAACCGTGCCGCGGGCGATGCCATCGCGGCCTACATCGGCACCCAGGGTTTGAGCGTCGATGCCCTGGATGTGGGCTTTGATGGCGACACCGCCGCGGTCACCGTGGCCGGCATGGCGGCCGATCAGGCCACCAAGGAAAAAGTGCTGCTGTGCTGCGGCAATGTCGCCGGCGTGGCCGCCGTCAACGACATGATGACGGTGGATTCACCGCAGGACGAGTCGCAGTGGCACACCGTGGTGTCGGGCGACAACCTGTCGAAAATCGCCAAGGCCTTTTATGGCGATGCCAACAAGTACCCCGTCATCTTCGAGGCCAACAAGCCCATGCTGAGCCACCCGGACAAGATTTACCCGGGGCAAATGTTGCGCATCCCTGCGCTGTAAGGGCTCCAAAGGGCAGGGCGCTGGCGCTCGGCCCGTTTTGTGCTCAAGCGGCCGAGAGGTAGCTCTCGGCCAGCTTCACCCAGTAGCTGGCGCCAGTGCTGAGCACGCTGTCGTTGAAGTCATAGCCCGGGTTGTGCACCATGCAGCCGCCTTCGCTGCCCACGCCGTTGCCGATCATCACGTAGCAGCCCGGCACCTTTTCCAGAAAGAAGGCGAAATCCTCGCTGCCGGTGACGGGCTGCATGTTGGCCAGCAGAGCGTCCTCGCCAATCCAGTTGCGCACCACATTGCGGCAGAACTCGGTCTGCGCCGCATCGTTCATGACCATGGGGTAGCCCATGCGGAAGTTCACCTCCGCCGTGGCGCCATACACCGCGGCCTGGTGCTGCGCCACCTCGGTGATGCGCCGCTCCAGCAGGGCGCGCACCTCGGGGCGGAAGGCGCGGATGGTGAGCTTCAGTTCGGCCGTCTCCGGAATCACATTGGGCGCGGTGCCCGAGTGAAACGCGCCGACCGTGATCACCGCGGCTTCCAGCGGCGGCACGTTGCGCGAGACGATGGTCTGCAGCGCCATGACGATGGACGAGCCCACCACCACCGCATCCACCGTGGTCTGCGGCATGGCGCCATGGCCGCCCTTGCCGCGCACGGTGATGGTGCAGCCATCCGAGCTGGCCATGGCCGGGCCGGAAATCATGGCGAACTTGCCCAGCGGCTGGCCGGGCATGTTGTGCATGCCGAACATGGCTTCACAGGGGAAAAGCTCGAGAAAACCCTCGTCGAGCATGCGCTTGGCCCCGGCCAGGCCCTCTTCGGCCGGCTGGAACACCAGGTGCAAATGGCCGTCGAAATTCTTCGTCGCCGCCAAGTGCCGCGCCGCCGATAACAGCATGGCGGTGTGGCCATCGTGGCCGCAGGCGTGCATCTTGCCGAAGACCTTGCTGGCCCAGGGCTTGCCGCTGGTCTCTTCAATCGGCAGGCAATCCATGTCGGCGCGCAGGCCGATGTGGCGGCCCGATGTGCCCGCCCGCAGCGTGCCCACCACGCCCGTGCCGCCCAGGCCGCGGTGCACCTCGTAGCCCCAGCGCGTCAAGCGCTCGGCCACCAGGTCGGAGGTGGACGACTCTTCATAGGCCAGCTCGGGGTTGGCGTGGATCTGCCGGCGGATGGCAATCATCTCCTCTTCGTGCGCGCGGATCTCGGCCAGGGCGGGCAGGGGCAGGGGAGCGTTCATGTGCAGGTTCCTTGGGCAATGGATCAGCGGGTGAGGTGAGGGTGCTGTGGTGGCGACGCGCCAGCCCTCAATTGTCCCTGCCCGGTGTGCGGCCACCCATGGTGGATTGCCCCGAGCCCGCGGGATGATCGGGGCCCTGAACCCGTATTCCCGAGGTCCCGATGTCCCGTCCCCCGTTTCGTGCCGACCAGGTCGGCAGCCTGCTGCGCCCCGATTGGCTGGCCGCTGCCCGCCAGCAATTCAAACGCGGCGAGATCGCGGCGCCCGCATTGCGTGAGTTCGAGGACAAGGCCGTGCTTGAAGCCGTGCGGCGCCAGCAAGACATTGGTCTGCTCGCCGTGACCGACGGCGAGTTCCGCCGCGACTGGTGGCACCTGGATTTCCTGGGCCAGCTCGACGGCGTCACCCTGGTGGAAAACGGTGGCCAGAAGTTCACCGTGGCCGGCCAGAGCGAGCAGCCGCCCATCGCCTCGGTCACCGGCCGCGTGGCCTGCAGCCAGCCCATCATGGTGGATGACTTTGCCTACCTGAATTCGGTGGCCGAGGGCGTGTCGAAGATGACCATCCCGTCGCCCTCGATGCTGCACCTGCGCGGCGGGCGGGCGGCGATTTCGCGCCAGGTCTATCCCGAGCTGGATGCCTTTTGGGATGACGTGGCCGCCGCCTACCGCCAGGCCATCGCCCACCTGGCCGCTGCGGGTTGCCGTTATTTACAGCTCGACGACATCACCTTCGCCTACCTCTGCGACCCCAAGATCCGGCAGAACTGCATCAACAATGGCGACGACCCGGACGCGCTGCCACGGCGTTATGCCGAGGTCATCAACGCCGCCTTGCGCGACAAGCCCGCCGACATGACGGTGACCATACACACCTGCCGCGGCAACTTCAAAAGCGCCTGGGTCGCCGAGGGCGGCTACGACCCGGTGGTGGAGGCGATGTTCTCCACCGACGCCGACGGCTACTTCATGGAATTTGACTCGGCCCGCGCCGGTGGCTTCGAGCCCCTGCGCAAGCTGCCCGCCGGCAAACGTGTCGTGCTGGGCCTGGTGACCACCAAGCTGGGTGACTTGGAGAGCAAGGCCGAGCTGATGCGTCGCATCGACGAGGCCGCGCGCATCGTGCCGCTGGAGCAGCTGTGCCTGTCGCCGCAGTGCGGTTTCTCCAGCACCCACCACGGCAATGCGCTGTCGCAGGACGATCAATGGCGCAAGCTCGAGCGCGTGGTCGAGGTGGCGCGGGAAGTCTGGGCTTGAGGGCCAGGGAGGACAGCGATGGTGACCACAGCGATGGGCGATGGATCAGGGGCGGGCGCCGAGCCTGACGTGCCTGCCGAGCCGGCAGGGCTGGGTGACCCCGGTTCGCCCGGCGAGACCGGCGCCTGGGTTAACGCCGTCTCCCTGCAGCGGCTGCAGGACAAGGGCCCCTTGTCGGTCAAAGTGGGCGGCCGGCAGATCGCCATCTTCTTGCATCAGGGCCAGCCCCTGGCCTGCAACAACCGCTGCCCGCATGAGGGCTATCCGCTGTCCGAGGGCCACCTCCAGGTGGACGCCGGCGAGACCGATGGCCCCTGCGTGCTCACCTGCCAGTGGCACAACTGGAAATTCGATCTGCGCAGCGGGGCCAACTTGTATGGCGGCGACGCGCTGCGCACCTACCCGGCGCGGCTGCAGGACGGCCAGGTCTGGATCGATGTGACCGAGGAGGCGGCGACGGTTCGCGTCGAACGTGTGTTAGCCCAGCTCGACGCCGCCGTGGCCGAGCACGACCTGGCGCGCATCGCGCGCGAGCTGGCGCGTCTGGAGCAGGCAGGCGGCCGGGTGGAGACCGCCGTGGCCCGCAGCATCGAGCGTGGCCACGCGCACCTGCGCTACGGCATGAGCCACGCCCATGCTGCGGCCGAAGCCTGGCTGCGGCTGCGCGACGAGCTTGTCGATCCGGCGCAGCGCCTGGCCTGCGTCACCGAGGCCTTGGGTTACTTGGGCGACGAGGTGCTGCGCGAGGCGCACTACCCCTACACCGACGCTGTCGAGCCCTGGGACGCCAAGGCCTTTCTGGCCGCGATCGAGGCCCAGGATGAGGCCGCTGCATTGGCGTGTTTGCACGGTGCGCTGCAGACCGAGCCTGCGGTGCCAACGACATCCGCTCAACAGCCATCGATGCCACCTCCCTCGGCCAGATTGGCCGCGCTGCTGCCCACACTGCTGACCGCAGCCTTGGCGCACTACAACGATTTCGGCCACTCGGTGATCTACCTCGGGCATGTCGTCAAGCTGGTGGATCGCCTGGGGCAGGCTGCGCTGCGGCCGCTGCTGCGCGCCTGGTTGCGCTCAGTGATCTATGCCACGCGTGAGGACCTGCTGCCGGACTTCAAGGCCTATGCGCCGGCCTTGGCGCAGTGGCCCAGCAAGGGCGCTGCTGAGGCCATTGGCGGCGCCGGGCACCCCAGCGCCGCTGTCCCGGTGGACTTGTCCCTGCGCCATGCCGCCGCAGTGGACAGTGCCGCATTCGAAGGCCTGAGCGTTCGCCAGACCTTGGCCGCGGCACTTGCCCACGCCGAGCAGCCCAATGCGGCGCTGCTGGCTGCGCTGCTGCAGGCCGGCGCCCACCACCTGCTGCGTTTTGATGAGACGGTGGCCACACGCAGCGATGGCGCTGTGGCCGACAACATCGGCTGGCTTGATTTCAGCCACGCCTTGACCTTCGCCCAAGCCTTGCGCGAACTTTTGCCCTGCGCGCCGATGTTGTGGCCACAGGGCCTGCTGCAACTGGCCCTGTTCGTGGGGCGCAACAGCAGCTATCTGCGAGCCGACCTCGATTCGGCCACCGCGACAGCGGCCTGGTGTGTCGAGGACGAGCCTGCCTTCGACCAGCGCTGCCGCGACCAGATGCTGGACCATGGCCAGGACGCCGACATCTTCACCGCCCATTGGCTCAAAACCTGGATGGCGACACGGGCCACAGACGCGCCCGGTTCGGCCCCGGGCCTGGCCGCTGGCCCGGTACGCGAATCGGTGCTGGCGGCGGTGAACCGCCTGTTCACCGTGCGCTTCAAGCAGCGCCACGTGCTGCGCACTGCGCGCCAGGCCCTGGCCTTTGTGGCGCGCGAATCGGCCTGAGCTTTGATCAGGCCACAGAGGGCCTGCCCTCTGCGCTCGGGACACGCCCCAAGCGCCACACCCACACGCCCCTTCAAGCCGCCTTGCGCACCGCCATCAGGGCGCCAGCGCGCACCCGCACTTCGAAAACGCTGGCGTCGGCCAGCGCCTCGCCATCGGCCGCCAATGGCAAGGCCGGGCTCGATTGCAGGCGGGCCACGGCAAAGTCTGCGCTGAACACCTGGGCATGCTGCAGGTGCTTGCCGCGCAGCAGCCGCGGCATCATGGCCAAAGCCCCCCAGGCGCCAAAGTGCCCAGCCACCAGGATGTTGAGGCGACCGTCGTTGATGCGCGCCAGCGGCATGGCTGGCATGCCGGCGCCGTAGCTGGGGGTGTTGAAGCAGGATGCGAAAAGCGTGTCGCCCTCCAGGGGTGGGCGCTGGTCCAGGGTGGCCTGGACACGAAAGCGTCGCAGTGCCGCCAGCTCGGCCAGCATGGCCCACAGGTAGCGGGGCTTGCCGCGCAGCCAAGTCGGTGCGCGAAGCGCACGCTGCGCCACCGCGGCATCAAAGCCAGCGGCCAGGCTGCTGATGAAGGGCGTGGTTTTGCCCGCGCAGACCAGCTCACCCACGTCCGTGGCCAAGGCCGGGCCGCGAATGGCGAAGTCCAACGCCTCGGCCAGGCCCAGGCCCTGCAGGCCGAAGGCCCGCGCGGTGTCGTTGCCGGTGCCACAGGGCAGCAGGCCGAGCTGGTGCTTGCAGGCCAGCAAGGCCGGCAGCATCTGGTGGACGGTGCCGTCGCCGCCAGCCAGGACCACGCGGCTGCCTTGGGGCCAGCGCTGCAACAACGCCAGCGCGGCGCCGACGCCGCTGACTTGATGCAACTGCGGTTGCGCTGGGTTGAGGTCGAGCAGACGCTGAATGTCCGGCGCCAACATGGCCGCGCGTCCCGCTGCCGCGCGCGGGTTGAGCAACACGAAGGCGGCTGGCCAGGCCGCCGGCGGATCAGGCCGGTGCATCGCTGCGGCTGGCGTGGGTCAAGCCCTGAAGTGCGGCGTCGTCCAATTCGAGCGATGCCGCCTGGGCCAGCTCGGCCAACTGCGCCAGGCTGGTGGCACTGGCAATGGGCGCCACCACGCCCGGCTGTCGCATCTGCCAGGCCAGGGCCAGCTGGGCCGGCGTTGCATTGAGGCGCTGGGCCAGTTCATCCAGCGCGGCCAGGATGCGCCAGCCGCGGGCGTTGAAATAGGCGGCCTTCACCCCGGCGCCGCGGGGGCTCTTGGCCAGATCGGCCTCGCTGCGGTACTTGCCGGTGAGAAAGCCGCGCGCCAGGCCGTAGAAGTTGATGACGCCCAGGCCCTCTTGCACGCACAGGGCCTGCAGCTCGGCCTCATAGGGCGAGCGGTCGCACAGGTTGTAAAGCGGCTGCAGGGTCTCGTAGCGCGGCAGGTTCAGGCGCGCGCTGGTGGCTAATGCTTCAGTCAAGCGGACGGCGCTGAAGTTGCTGGCGCCTATGGCCCGCACCTTGCCCTCGCGCATGAGCTCGGCATAGGTGCCCAGGGTCTCCGCCATCGGCGTGTCGGGGTCATCGCAGTGCGATTGGTAAAGGTCGATGCGGTCGGTCTGCAGGCGGCGCAGCGAATCTTCCACGCTTTGGCGTATCCAGTGCGGTGACAAACCCTTGTGATCGCCACCCATGTCCATGCCCACCTTGGTGGCCAGCACGATGCGATCACGCCGGCCGCTCTTCTTCAACCATCGCCCGATCACGGCCTCGGACT
>JAYSSS010000085.1:0-93841 GCA_043720415.1 Ideonella sp. | reverse complement strand
ACCACGTCATTCAGGGCACGGTGTTCGACACCCGCAACAAGGTCAATCTGACCGAGCAGCGCCTGGACAAACTCAACGCCATCGACTTCGACAAGCTGCCGCTGAAGGATGCGATGGTCGTCAAGCAGGGCAGCGGCGCGCGCAAGCTGGCGGTGTTTGCTGACCCCAACTGCGGCTACTGCAAGCGCTTCGAGCGTGACCTGCTGACGGTCAAGGACGTGACCATCTACACCTTCCTGTACCCGGTGCTGGGCCCCGACTCGACCGCCAAATCCAAGGACATCTGGTGCGCCAAGGACCCGGCCAAGGTCTGGCGTGCCTGGATGCTGGACGGCACCTCACCCACCAAGGCCATGGGCAACTGCGACACCACGGCGCTGGAGCGCAACTCCGCCATGGGCCAGAAGTACAAGGTGCAGGGCACGCCAGCGGTGGTGTTTGAGGACGGCACACGCTCGCCCGGGGCCATGCCCACGGCGCAGATCGAGGCGCGCATGCTGGCCGCGGCCGCGGCCAAGAAGAGCTGATCGAGGAAGCTCTCAGGCACGCGACATCGGCCATCCCACTGTGGCCCGCAACACGAGCTGCAGCGACCATCGCCCACCATGAACACCGCCCTCCTCACCGACCGCCCTGCTGCCGACATGGCCCACCGCCTGGGCCAGGCCGGCCTGCTGCCCTTTGTGCTGGGCACGGCCCTGGTCTGGCTGGTCGATGAGCGCGCCCACGGCTACGCCACATTGGCGTTATCAGCTTACGCGGCGCTGGTGGTCAGCTTTCTTGGCGGCATCCATTGGGGCGTGGGCTTCAGCCAGGCGCAAGCCCCGGCCATGTTGTTCGCCTGGGGCGTGGTGCCGGCCCTGCTGTCCTGGGTGGCGGTGATGATGCCGGCGGCCGCCGGCCTGGTGCTCGACGGCGTGATGTTGGTGGCCTGCTATTTGGTGGATCGCAAGCTCTACCCCATGGTCGGACTCGGGCGCTGGTTGACGCTGCGCTTTCGGCTCTCGGCGATAGCGGCGGCGTGTTGCTTCCTGGCCGCTGCGGCCGCTTGATCGCATGGCCCAGGCGCACGCGCCGCGCGCCCTGACCCACGCCGTGACAAGTGGCCCGCACATGGCCCGGCATCGGCCGCCCTGGCTGCATCCCCTGGGCTGGCTGCTGCTGGCGGCGGTGACGCTGGCCCATGTCCTGGCCTCGAATGAGCTGATGGCCGATCGCTTTGGCTGGGGCAGCGGCTCGAAGTCGATCTCCCGCATCGAGGTTGCCTTTGTGCGCGAGTTGGTACAAGTCGCGCCACCCGAGCTGGCGCCGCAGCCGGCGGCCAACACCCGGGCCGCAAGCCTGCCGGCGGTGGCCCGCGCAGCCTCAGCCGCAAAGGCTGAATCTGGCCCCGCGGTGCCGGCTGTGCCCGAGCCGCAGCTGGATGTGAAGGTGGCCGCCGCTGAGCCGCCTGACGCACAGCCCAAGGTGCCAAGCCATACAGCGCCGCAGCCACCCGCGCTCGAACCCGCGCCGCCACCCACGAGCGTGCCTGAAATCGCTGCGGCGGCCGATGCGCAGGCCAGCGCGGCGGCCGCGTCGTCCGCAGTGCTGGCGCCGCGCAGCATGGCCGGTGATGCCAGCAAGGCGGCGCTGCCCCATGCGCAGGCCTTTGAGTGGCCACCCTCCACCCGCCTGGTCTATCAAATGACGGGCAACTTTCGTGGGCCAATTCAGGGCCGTGCCCAGGTCGATTGGTTGCGCTCGGGCACGCGCTACCAGGTGCACCTGGAGACCTCGGTGGCGCCGCTGCTGTCGCGGCGCATCACCAGCGAGGGCGAGCTCACTGAGCGCGGTTTGGCGCCGCGGCGTTTCGAGGGTGAGCAAAAGGTGATCCTGCGTGCACCCAGGCGCTGGAGCCAGCAGTTCGGCGCCGAACGCATCGTGCTGGGCGATGGCCGCGAGGTTGACACCTTGCCCGGTGCACAGGACGAGGCCAGCCAATTCGTGCAGCTGACCTGGCTGTTCACCACCCAGCCGCAGCTGCTGCGGGTGGGCAACTCCATCGACATCCCGCTGGCCATCAACCGCCGATTTGATCGCTGGACCTATGACGTCAAAGAGGTGCAGCAACTGCATCTGCCCTTTGGCCAGGTCGAGACCTATTACGTCAAACCACGGCGCGAGGCCAAAGGCGGCGAGATGACGGCCGAGATCTGGTTCGCGCCCAGCCTGCAATACCTGCCGGTGCGCATCCTGATTCGACAGGATGAGACGACCTATGTCGACCTGATGCTGGACAAGCCGCCCTTGCAGGCAAATCGCTGAAGCTCCAAGGCAGACGGGGCCGAGTCTGCGGCCGCCAGCGCCAAGGCGGCGCTCATCAAGCTGCCAGTCCAAGCCGCCATTCCAAGCTGCCCATCAGCTCAGGAATTTGGCCGTGAACTGCGCCGCGGGCGCTTGCCCACGGATGTTGCGAATCGACTCGCGCGCCATGACCAGCAGCGGGCGCAGGGTCATCTCGTCCTTGGCTTTTTCGATCAACACCGCCAGGCCTTCACTGGAAGGGCCGACGGCGTCGCTCAAGGCCCGGACCGCATCACGCCGACGGGTGACAAAGTCATCCGTGCGCGTGACGATGACCGGTGTCGCCGGCTTGGCGGCGCTTGATGGCGGCGCGTGGGGTGCCGCCGCAGGTGCTGACACCACGGCTTCGATGAAGCCCTGCTCGGCGAGTGCGTCCAGGACTTCGTCCGACGAGGCGATGAGCTTGGCCAGATCGGAGTCGTTGCGCACGCCGTCGACCATGATCAAGGCCGAGCGCAAACGCGGCGGCAGCCGGTGTTCACGGGTGTCGATCTCGGTGCGACCTTTGATGGTCTTGCGGTAGATTGTGGGCATGGGGTGCCGGTCGAGACTGCGAATTTAGCAATTCATGACCGTTGCATAGACTACCGCGAGTTTGCCCCGATAGCCAAGGGTTTGCACTCCAGATTGTCCCAAGGCGCCACACCGCGCGCCATTTCAAGGAATCCAGCATGAATTTCGAAACCCTGCTCACCGAGATGCACGGCAGCGGCGAACGCCGCACGGGCTTGATCCGCCTGAACCGGCCCAAGCAGCTCAATGCCTTGAGCGACACCTTGATGGATGAGTTAGGCGTGGCGCTCAAGGCCTTTGATGCCGACGAGGCCATAGGCTGCATCGTGCTCACCGGCAGTGAGAAGGCCTTTGCCGCCGGCGCCGACATCAGCCAGCTCGCTGGCCATGACTTTGCCAGTGCCTACAAATCCGACCTGATCACGCGCAACTGGGAACACATCCGCTCGGTGCGCAAGCCGGTGATCGGTGCCGTCGCCGGCTTTGCCCTGGGCGGCGGCTGCGAGCTGGCCATGATGTGCGACATCGTCATCGCCGCCGACAACGCCCGCTTCGGCCAGCCCGAGATCAAGCTCGGCCTCATCCCGGGTGCCGGCGGCACGCAGCGCCTGCCACGTGCGGTGAGCAAGGCCAAGGCCATGGACATGGTGCTCACCGGCCGCATGATGGACGCCGCCGAGGCCGAGCGCGCCGGTCTGGTGTCGCGCGTGGTGGCCCTGGACAAGCTGATGGACGAGGCCTTGGCCGCCGCGGCCATCATCTGCGAGCTGGGAGTGCCCAGCCTGCTGGCCGCCAAGGAATGCGTGAACCGCGCCTATGAGGGCACGCTGGCTGATGGCGTGATGGTCGAGCGGCGCCTGTTCCATGCGCTGTTTGGCACCGAAGACAAGGCCGAGGGCACCTCAGCGTTTCTGCAGAAGCGCAAGCCGGCGTTCAAGCACCGCTGAAAGTGCAGGGCGCCGGGTGGCCATCGCCGGGTACCCGGCACGGGCACCTGGGCTCTGGCCGCTGCGGCGCCTGTATAAACCGGTTAGGCCTCGCGGCGCAAGGCCGGGAAGAGGATGACATCGCGGATGCTGGGGCTGTCGGTGAGCAGCATCACCAGCCGGTCCAGGCCCACGCCGCAGCCACCGGCCGGTGGCATGCCCACTTCCAGCGCGCGGATGAAATCGGCGTCGTAGTACATCGCTTCCTCGTCGCCGGCGTCCTTGTTGGCCACCTGCGATTGAAAGCGCGCGGCCTGGTCCTCGGCGTCGTTCAGCTCGGAGAAGCCATTGGCATATTCGCGCCCGGTGATGAAGAGCTCAAAGCGCTCGGTGATGGTGGGCTGGGTGTCCGAGGCGCGGGCCAGAGGTGAAACCTCCACCGGGTAATCGACGATGAAGGTGGGCTGCCACAACTGCGCCTCGACCACGGCCTCGAACAGGCCGAACTGCAGCGCCGCCAGACCCCAGTGCGAGGGCACCTCAACGCCGCGCGCGCGCAGTTTGCCTGCTATGACTGCAGCGTCTGTCGATTCGGCATCGCTCAGGCCCGCATGCACCACGAGCGATTCGCGCACCGACAGCCGCGCGAAGGGCTTGTCCAGCTCGACTGGCTTGCCGGCGTAGCTGAGTTGCGCTGAGCCCGTGGCCATGCGCGCGGCGTGGCGCAGCAGGGCCTCGGTGAAGTCCATCAGGTCGTGGTAATTCCAGTAGGCCGCATAGAACTCCATCATGGTGAATTCGGGGTTGTGCCGCACCGAGATGCCTTCATTGCGAAAGCTGCGGTTGATCTCGAACACGCGCTCAAAACCGCCCACCAGCAGGCGCTTCAAATACAGCTCGGGCGCGATGCGCAGGAACATCTGCTGATCGAGCGCGTTGTGGTGGGTGACGAAGGGCTTGGCATTGGCCCCACCCGGGATGGGGTGCAGCATCGGCGTTTCGACTTCCAAAAACGCGTGCTCGACCATGAAGCTGCGGATCGCACTCACCATCTTGCTGCGCGCCACAAAGCGCGCCCGGGCGTCGTCGTCGGTGATCAGGTCCACGTAACGCTGGCGGTACTTTTGCTCCTGGTCGGCCATGCCGTGAAACTTGTCGGGCAGCGGCCGCAGGCTTTTGGTCAGCATGCGCAGCGTGCTCACGCGCAGCGACAGCTCGCCCGTGCGGGTGCGAAACAGCGTGCCCTGGGCGCCGATGATGTCGCCCAGATCCCAATGCCTGAAGGCTTCGTAGGTGGCGTCGTCCAGGCCATCCTTGGTGATGAAGAGCTGGATGCGGCCATGCGTCTTGCCGAAGGAGCCGTCTTGCAGCGTGGCAAAACTGGCCTTGCCCATCACCCGCTTGAGCATCATGCGGCCGGCCAGCGCGACCTGGATCGCCAGTGGTTCGAGCTCGGCGTTTTCCATCTCGCCGTACTTGGCCTGCAGCTCGGCGGCGTGGTGCGTGGGCTTGAAGTCGTTGGGGAAGGCGACCCCGCCCGGGGCGCTGCGGCGCAGGGCCGAGAGCTTGTCGCGCCGCTCGGCCATCAGCTTGTTGTCGTCGTCTTGGGGCGGGCTGTCTTGGGTCATGGCGGGGCGGGCGCAGGGCGCGCGGCCGGTGGGCTGCTGGGGGCGCGAATTGTAGGCAGGGGGCAAGACGAGACCGGGGCCTGTGATCGAGCTGTGCCGCGCGCATCAGGCAGTGCTTGCGCTGGTTTCTGGGCAGCGCCCGCGCTGGTTTCAGAGCAGCGCCCGCGCTGGTGCATCGGCCACAATCGCACTGGAGGTGATCGCCATGGGTTTGCCACTGCAACTGATGAGTTTGACCGCGTTTCTGGAGTGGGAGAACGCCCACGCCGACAAGCACGAGTACCACCGAGGTGAGGTGTTTTTGATGGTCGGTGGCCGACGTGAGCATGGCCGGGTGGTTGCCAATCTGGTTCGACAACTGGGCAATCGGATCGAAGGCTCGCCGTGTCAGGTCTTCGCCGAAGGCATGAAGGTTCAAATTGGTGAGGACACGATCCTGTACCCCGATGTCTTCGTCACCTGCGACCAGGCCGATCTCGCCACGGACATGATTTTTCGCGCGCCGAAGTTGGTGATCGAAGTGCTTTCACCCAGCACCCAGGCCTATGACCGCAGCCAGAAATTCGCGCTCTACCGGCGCCTTGATTCGCTGCAGGAATATGTGCTGATCGATCCCGACAACCGCCGGGTCGAGGCCTTTCGCCGCAATGATCAAAACCAATGGGTGCTCGATGACATGAGCCTGAACGAGACGCTGGCGCTGCCCTGCGTCAAGGGCCACATCTCCATGAGCCAAGTCTTCGACGGCATCGACCCCACCAGCTGAGCCATGCACGCCAAACGAACGCCTGTCACCGATCGCAAGCTGCGCTTTGCGGTGCTGGGCTGCGGCCGCATCGCCATGAACCACATCGACGCCCTGGCCCAGCACGGTGACCGTGCCGAGCTGGTGGCGCTGTGCGACAGCGACGCCGAGGCCTTGGCCGCCGCACGGTCGCGCACCGGCAATTCGGATGTCGTGTGCTATGAAAGTTATGTGGCGCTGCTGGCCGGCATGGCCGATGGCGCGGCCGCTGATGGCCAGGGGGCCAATGCCCGCCGTGCCGATTGCATCGTCCTGGCCACGCCCAGCGGCCTGCACCCGCAGCAGGCCATGGACGCTGCCCAGGCCGGCCTGCATGTCATGACCGAGAAGCCCATGGCCACGCGCTGGGCCGATGGCCTGGCCATGGTCAAGGCCTGCGACGAGGCCGGCGTGCGGCTCTTTGTCGTCAAGCAAAACCGCCGCAACCGCACCCTGCAGTTGCTGCGCCAGGCGATACAGGCCGGGCGCTTTGGCCGCATCTACATGGTCACGGTCAATGTCTTCTGGTCACGGCCGCAGAGCTATTACGACTCGGCCGCCTGGCGCGGCACTTGGGAATTTGATGGCGGCGCCTTCATGAACCAGGCCAGCCACTATGTCGACCTGCTCGACTGGATGGTCGGGCCGGTGGAGAGCGTGATGGCCTACACCGGCACCTTGGCGCGCGACATCGAGGTTGAAGACACCGGCGTGGCCGCGCTGCGCTGGCGCAATGGCGCGATGGGCTCGGTCAACGTCACCATGCTGGCGCACCCGAAGAACTTTGAGGGCTCGATCACCCTCCTGGGCGAGCACGGCACGGTGCGCATCGGCGGCGTGGCGGTGAACAAGATCGAACACTGGCAGTTCAGCCAGCCGCACGCCATGGACGCGCAACTCGATGAGGCCAGCTACCAAACCACCTCGGTCTACGGCCACGGCCACCCGCTGTACTACGACAACGTCATCCGCACCCTGCGCGGCGAGTGCGAGCCCGAGACCGACGGCCGCGAGGGCCTGAAATCGTTGGAGCTGCTGATCGCCATGTACCGCTCGGCGCGCGACGGCAAGCGCATCAACCTTCCGCTTGAATATTGAGTTAGGCAGCCGCCGCAGTTGCCGCCGACGCCGCCGCCGCCGCAGTCGCAGTCGCAGTCGCAGTCGCAGTCCCTCACCCGCCCTGACACCCACCCGCACCCACCCCGCCATGGCCACCACCATCCACCCCAGCGCCATCGTTGACGCCGGCGCCCAGCTCGGCGAGGGCTGCCGCGTCTGGCACTTTGTGCACATCAGTGCGGGCGCACGCATCGGCCGCGCTTGCTCCCTGGGCCAGGGCGTCTATGTGGGTGACGATGTGCGCATTGGCGACAACGTGAAGATCCAGAACAACGTCTCGGTGTATGACGCGGTCACGCTCGAAGACGATGTCTTCTGCGGCCCGAGCATGGTCTTCACCAATGTGCACAACCCGCGCTCGGCCGTGCCGCGCAAGGCCGAGTACCGGCGCACCCTGGTGCGCCGCGGCGCCACGCTGGGGGCCAACTGCACCATCGTCTGCGGCAGCACGGTGGGCGAGTACGCTTTTGTGGGCGCCGGCGCCGTGGTCAGTCGCGATGTGCCGGCCTTTGCGCTGGTGGTGGGCGTGCCGGCGCGGCGCATCGGCTGGATGAGCCGGCATGGTGAGCGGCTGGATCTGCCCGCAACCGGCCAGGGCACGGCGGTCTGCAAAGCCACGGGTGAGCGCTATCGGCTGGACGGCGAGGCGCTGGTGGCGCTGGCCGATTGAATCGGCGGCACGGCTTGCAGCCTTGCATCCGTACAGCCTCGTCCACACCGGCCAGCGCAAGCCAACGACCCGCGCCGCGCAGGCCCACCGACAATCCAATGATGCAGTTCATCGATCTCAAGGCGCAATACGCGGCGCTCAAGCCCAGCATCGACGCCCGCATCCAGCGTGTGCTCGACCATGGCCAGTACATCATGGGCCCCGAGGTCGCCGAGATGGAAGCGGCGCTGGCCGCCCACACCGGCGCCGCGCATTGCGTGGCCGTGGCCAGCGGCACCGAGGCCCTGCTGATCGCGCTGATGGCACTCGGCATACGGCCGGGCGACGAGGTCATCACCACGCCCTTCACATTCGCCGCCACGGCCGAAATGATTGTGCTCATCGGCGCCTCGCCGGTGTATGTGGACATCGAACCCGACACCTGCAACATCGATGCCACGCTGATCGAGGCGGCGATCACGGCGCGCACCCGCGCCATCATGCCGGTGAGCCTGTATGGCCAGGTGTCCGACATGGACGCCATCAATGCCGTCGCGGCGCGCCATGGCCTGGCGGTGATCGAAGACGCGGCGCAGAGCTTTGGCGCCAGCTACCGTGGCGCGGCCGCCCCGGTTGCCGCGCGCGGCCCCACCCAACAGGCCAACAGCGCCGCGCGCAAGAGCTGCAACCTGTCCACCTTCGGCGCCACCAGCTTCTTCCCCAGCAAGCCGCTGGGCTGCTATGGCGATGGCGGCGCGCTGTTCACCAGCGACGACGCGCTGGCCCAGGCAACACGCGAAATACGCGTCCACGGCCAGAGCGGCCGCTACCAGCACACGCGCGTCGGCGTGGGTGGGCGCATGGACACCCTGCAGTGCGCCGTGATCCTGGGCAAGCTGGAGCGTTTCGATTGGGAGACCGGGCGCCGCCTGGCCATCGGTGCGCGCTATGGGCGCTTGATCGCCGAGCGCGGCCTGGCGCTTGATCGGCTGGCGGTGCGCGCTGATCGCGACTGCGTCTGGGCGCAATACACCGTGCTGGTGGATGACCGCGCGGCGGTACAGCAGTCGCTCAAATTGGCCGGTATTCCCACCGCCGTGCACTACCCCAAGCCCTTGCACCACCAGCCGGCCTATGCGGCGGGCCAGGACGCGGCGGCATTTGTGCACAGCATCCGCGCCGCGCAGCGTGTACTCAGCCTGCCGATGAGCGCTGATTTGACCGAGGCCGACCAGGACCGTGTCGTGGCCGCGCTGGCGCGTGCGCTGGGCGGCTGAGCCCGGCGCCAGCGGGGCTGCCCTGACCATGTCTGAGGCCACCGGTTCTGGCTTGGAGCGTGGCGCTGCGCTGGGTGCCGCCGGCACAACGGCGGCGGGCGCTGTGGCCGCGGGCGCCGCAGCCACCGACCGAGCCGGTGCCGGCGCAAAGGCCACCGCCAGCCTCAGCCTGTGGCGCGCCACGCTCACCCTGCTGGCGGGCGGCGCGCTGGCGCAGGCGCTTCCGCTGCTGCTGGGCCCTTGGTTGGCCCGACTGTTCACGCCCGAGCAATTCGGCGCCTACACCACCCTCTGGACAGTGGCCGCCAACCTGGCCGTGGTGGCCTGCCTGCGCTATGAATTTGCCCTGCCACTGGAGCGCGACGAGGCCGGCGCGGGCGCCGTGCTGGCGCTGTGTTTGCGGCTGCTGGGGGTGATGACGGTGCTCGCCGCCATCGGTGCCGGCGTCATCGCGCTGGCCTTGCCGAGCGCGGGCACTGAAGCCTCGCCCGACAGCGCCGCCCTTTGGCTGGCCCTGCCCATGGCGGTGCTTGCCCTGGGCGCCTGCCAGTTGTTCACGCTGTGGGCCAGCCGCCAGCAGCGCTTCACCACCCTGGCCGCCAGCCGGGTGCTGCAGCACGGCGGCGGCGCGCTCGGCCAGGTGGCGGCGGGGCTGGCCGGGGCCTCTCTGTGGGGGCTGCTGGCCGCGCCCATCGTGGCCGCGGCGGCGGCGGTGGCGCTCTTGGCGAAGTTGCCACGCCAGGCGCTGCACCAGGTGCTGCGCCCCGCGTCCGGGGCCCTGCGCGCGGCGGCGTCCAGGCACCGCGACTTCCCGCTGTTCAATGCGCCGCACGCCTTTGCCGGCGCGCTGCAAGACACGCTGGCGGTGCTGCTGCTGGCGGCCTGGTCGGGCGATGCGGCGGTGGGTTTTTGGGGCCTGGCGTTGCGCTATCTGAAGGCCCCGGCCACCTTGGTGGGCGGTGCGGTGTCACAGGCGCTGTACCCCAAGCTGGTGCTGGCCGATCCGGCCCAGGCCCGAGCCATGGTGCGCCAGGTGATGGCCTTGCTGGCGGCGGTGGCCCTGCCATTGGCGGCGCTCTTGCTGCTGGCCGGGCCGGCCCTCTTTGCCCTGGCCTTTGGCGAGCGTTGGCGCGACGCGGGCGAGCTGGCGCGCGCCCTGGCGCCTTACATCGCACTGCATTTCATCGCCTCGCCGCTGGCCGTGGTGAGCATGGCCTGGCAGGCCCAGGCCTGGGCCCTGCGCCTGGCCCTGGTCGGGCAGGCGCTGTTTTTGCTGGCCATGGCCGCGGGCCTGGTCTGGGGCGGCTTGATCGCTGCGGCCTGGGCCGTGTCGGCGGCCATGGGCGCGTACTTTGCCTGGTACTTTTGGAAGCTGGCCACCTGGCCGGCTGTGCCCCATGCGGCTGGCGCCTGAGTCGCCCCTGCGCTGCTGGATCAACCGCCTGCGGCGGTGGCTGTGGCACGCGCTGGCCTATCGCATGCTGTTTGGTGAGCGTGCGACCGCCTTGCCGTTGGTGGCAGCCAACAACACGACCGTGCCCGACGCCACATCCACCAGCACGACAGCACCCGGCGCCATGGCCCCGCACCGCGGCAGCACACAGCTCGCCGCCACCCGCATCGCCCCCAGCACCTGCCTGGAAGGCCAGGCCGGCCTGCGCCTGGCCGACTACATCTTCATCGGCCAGTTCAACTTTCTGGAGGCCAGCGCCGGCATGGTGATCGAGGAGGGCGTGCAGATCACCAATTTCTGCAGCCTGGTGACGCACAGCACGCACCGCTCGATACGCCTCATGGGCCGGCTCAGCGCGGCGGCTTCGGGTGAGCGCATCGGCGACATCCGCGCGCCCATCCACATCGGCGCCTACAGCTACATCGGGCCGCACAGCCTGGTCGAGGCCGGCACGCGCCTGGGCCGGGGCAGCCTGGTGGCGGCCTACAGCCGCGTGCGCGGTGAGCACCCGCCGTTTGCGGTGTTGGCCGGCAACCCGGCGCAGGTGGTGGGCGACACGCGCGAGCGCGATGCCCCGTGGCTGCAACGGCACCCTGAGCTGCAGCCCGCCTACAGCGCCTGGGCGGGCGCCCTGCCAGCGGGCGTGCTGGATGACGGGGTGGATGAGGGCCGGGTGGATGAGGGCCCCGAAGGCAACCCGGGCGCCACCTTGCGCAGCCCGCGATGACCCCGCCCCCGCTGCGCTACGCCTTGATCGGCGACGGCCACAGCCCGCACCTGGCCAAGTGGGCGCGGGCGTTGGCGCCGCGGGTCGAGCTGTGGGTGGCCTCCAGCACCGGCCTGTCGGCGGCCTTGGCGGCCTGTGTGCCCATCGAGCGCTGCCTGGTCTTGAACACCCGGCCGGATGCGGCCGGCGGCAACATCGGCCTGCTGCGCCAACTGCCGGCACTGGGCCGCTGGCTGGCGCGGGTGGACGCCGACTGGATCAATGCCCATTACCTCAGCTCGCACGGCAGCCTGGCCTGGGCGGCGCAGCGCCTGTGGCGCCTGCGCGGCAGGCTGCTGGCCTCGGCCTGGGGCAGCGATGTGCTGGTCACACCGCAGCGCCATGCGGCCTACCGCTGGGCGCTGCGGCGTGTGCTGGGCGGCGCGGCACTGGCCACCAGCGACTCACAACACATGGCGCAGCGCATGGCTGAGTTCGGCGCGCCCGAGCTCATGGTCTTTCCCTTCGGCCTGGAGGCGCTGCCGCCACTGCCGCCGCCCAAGCAGCCCTGGCTGTTTTTTGCCAACCGCGCGCTGGAGCCGATCTACCAGCCCGAGCGCGTGCTCTCGCGGTTTGCCGACATCGCGGCCCAGCAGCCACAGGCGCAACTGGTGGTGGCCAACGAAGGCTCGCTGCGGCCAGCGCTCGAGCAAAGCGTGCGTGACCAGGGCCTGGCCGATCGCGTCCGCTTTGTTGGCAGGTTAGGCGCCGCGGCACAGGCCCTCTGGTATCAGCAGGCGCAGTGGTATGTGAGTCTGCCGGCGAGTGATTCGGTGTCGGTGTCGGTGATCGAGGCCATGGCCCAGGGCTGCTTGCCGATCTTGTCTGACCTGCCGGCCAATCGCGAGCTGGTGCGGCACGCCGACAACGGCTGGCTGGTGGGCGATGCCCGGGATCAGGCGCTGCCGATGGCAGCGCTGCAGGCCTTGGCCGACAGGGCGGCACCGGTGCAGGCGCGCAATCGCCAGTGGGTCGCCGAGCATGCGCTGTTTGGCCCCTGCATCGAGCGCCTGCTGGCCCGGCTGCAGACCATCGCTTCGGCCCCTGGCCAGGCCCCTGGCCAGGCCCATGGCGCGTCACCGCAGCGGCTGCCATGAACATCCTCTACCTCAACCACTACGCCGGCAGCCCCGCCCTGGGCATGGAATACCGGCCCTATTACCTGTCGCGCGAGTGGGTGCGCCTGGGTCACCAGGTGTTGATCGTGGCCGGCGCCTACTCGCATGTGCGCAGCCAGCAGCCCACGGCGGGCGACGAGCTCATTGACGGCATCCACTACCGCTGGTTGCCACTGCCGCGCTACGCCGGCAACGGTTTCGGCCGAGCCTGGAACATCTGGCGCTACTTGCAGCAGGTCTGGCAGCAGGCGCCGCGCCTGGCGGCTGAGTTCCGGCCCGATGTGGTGATTGCGTCGAGCACCTACCCCATGGACATCTGGCCGGCGCGGCGCATTGCGCAGTTGAGTGTGCAGCGCGATGGCGGCAGCTCACCCTCGGCCGCCCGCAACGGCCGGGCCGCGCAGGCCGCAGCCGCCACGCTGGTGTTCGAGCTGCACGACCTGTGGCCGCTGTCGCCCATGGAGCTGTCGGGCATGTCGCGCTGGCACCCCTTCATTCAGTTGTGTGCCCGCGCAGAGCTGGCGGCTTACCGCCACGCCGATTGCGTGGTGTCCATGCTGCCCAAGGTGCAGGACCATGTGGCCGCGCGCGGTCTGGACCTGCGCCGCCTGTGCATCGTGCCCAATGGCATTGCGCTCGATGAATGGGGCGGGGAGGGTGTTGTGCCGCGGGTTGCCGGCGATGCGCTTGCCGCTGCCGACAAGCCGGCGGTCGCCGACACCCGGCCAGGCTTGCGTGCCGATGTGGCCTCGGCCATCGCCGAGCAGCGCGCCGCGGGCCGGCGCATCGTGGGCTATGCCGGCTCCATGGGCCTGCCCAATGCCCTGGGCAGCTTGCTCGACGCCGCGGCGCTGCTGCGCGACGACGCCCTGGCCATCGTCATGGTCGGCGATGGCCTGGAGCGCGAGCGCCTGGTTGCGCGCATCGCCCATGAACATCTGCAGCATGTGCTGCTGCTGCCGGCCATTGCCAAGGCGCAGATTCCGGCCTTTCTGGCTGAGCTCGATGTCGCTTACATCGGCTGGCAGGATGTGCCGATCTACCGCTTCGGCATCGCCCCCAACAAGCTGATGGATTACATGATGGCCGGCTGCGCCGTGCTGCATTCGGTGGCCGCCGGCAACGACCCGGTGGCCGAGAGTGGCTGCGGTCTGACCGTGGCGCCCGAGTCGCCCGTGGACATCGCCGCGGGCCTGCGCCAGATGGTGGCGCTGTCGGCTGCGCAGCGCCGCGCCATGGGCCAGCGCGGCCGCGCCTTTGTGCTGGCCGAGCACACCTACGCGGTGCTGGCGCAGCGCTTCTTGCAGGCGGTGCAGGCGTGAGCGATCAAGACCCCCACGGCGCGGTGCGGGCGGGCACATCGGTGCCTGTGCCGCCGCCCACATCGGCGCCAGTGCCGCCGCCCACACCCGGCGCCGAGCCGCAGGCCGTGGCCCAACGCTACGCCCGCCGCGATCACCCTGACCGCTACAGCCTGCTGCAGCCCGATGTCTGGCACAGCGTGCAAGAGCGCCAGCGCGCCATGCTGCGCTTGTTCGCACGCCTGGGCTGGGCCGATCTGGCACAGCGCCGCGTGGCCGAGGTGGGCTGCGGCGCGGGGGGCAATTTGCTGGAGCTGTTGCGCATCGGCTTCGCGCCCGAGCGGCTCAGCGGCGCCGAGCTGCTGCCCGAGCGCTTTGATCAAGCCCGGCGCGTCCTGCCGCAGTCGGTGAGGCTGTGGCAGGGTGATGCCAGCCAGTGGCCGCTCGCGCCGGGCAGCCAGGACCTGGTGTTGCAGTCCACGGTGTTTTCCTCGCTGCTGGATGACGCCTTCCAGCAGCAACTGGCCGCGGCCATGTGGTCCTGGCTCAAGCCCGGCGGCGGTGTGCTGTGGTACGACTTCACCGTCAACAACCCGCGCAACGCCGATGTGCGCGGCGTGCCTCTGGCCAGGCTGCGGGTGCTCTTTCCGCAGGCGCGCCTGGTGGCGCAGCGCGTCACCCTGGCGCCGCCCATTGCCCGCGCCGTGTGCCGCCTGCATCCCCTGCTGTACCCTGTGTTCAACGCCTTGCCGGCACTGCGCACCCATGTGCTGGCCTGGCTTGAGAAACCCGCCGTTTGAGTGACGCTGTGACCGATACGCCCGCCGCATCCGATTTGCCCCGCCTGCCCTTCCTGCCCTTTGCCCTGCCTGAGATAGGCGAGGACGAGATCGCCGAGGTCGTCGACACCCTCAGGTCCGGCTGGGTCACCACCGGCCCCAAGGCCAAGCGCTTTGAGGCCGACTTCGCCGCCTTCCTGGGCGACGCATCCCTGCACTGCATCGCCGTGAACTCGGCCACCGCCGGCTTGCACCTGGCGCTGGAAGCCTTGGGCATCGGCCCGGGTGATGAGGTCATCACCACCACCCACACTTTCACCGCCACCGCCGAGGTGGTGCGCTACCTGGGCGCCGATGTGGTGCTGGTGGACATCGACCCGGCCACGCTGAACATCGATCCGGTCTTGGTGGCCGCGGCCATCACGCCGCGCACCAAGGCCATCATCCCCGTGCACTACGGCGGCCTGGCGGCCGACATGCCCGCGCTGCTGCAGTTGGCAATGCAACACGATCTGCGCGTGGTAGAAGACGCTGCACATGCGCTGCCCAGCACCAGCCAAGGCCGCTTGATTGGTGCGTTAGGCAGTGACGCCACGGTCTTCAGCTTCTACGCCAACAAGACCATCACCACCGGCGAGGGCGGCATGCTGGTCACGCGCGACGCCGCGCTGGCCCAGCGCGCCCGTGTGATGCGCCTGCACGGCATGAGCCGCGATGCCTTTGATCGCTTCACCGCCACCGTGCCCAGCTGGTACTACGAGGTCATTGCCCCGGGCTACAAGTACAACCTCACCGACATCGCCGCGGCCATAGGCCTGCACCAGTTGAAGAAGGCGCGGGCCTTTCAACAACAGCGCGCATCGATTGCGGCGCGCTACAGCGCGGCCTTTGCCGGCCTGCCACTGATCTGCGCGCCGCCCGCCCCGGCCGGCGAGCTGCACGCCTGGCACCTCTACCCTTTGCGCCTGGGCGCCGCGGCGGGCATCGATCGCGACGCCTTCATCGAGCGGCTGTATACGCTGGGCATAGGCTGCAGCGTGCACTACATCCCGCTGCACCGCCAGCCCTACTGGCGTGATCGCTATCACCTGAAGGACACGGATTTTCCGCACAGCGATGGCGCCTATCAACAACTGCTGTCGCTGCCGATCTATACGCGCATGACCGAGGCCGATGTGGCGCGCGTGATCGCCGCGGTGCGCAGCGCCTTGGTGGGCTGAGGGGTGGCGGCTTGCTGTGCTGCGCTGCTGCTCCGCTTCAGTTCACGCTGCTGTTCGCCCGCCTGAACGCTTGTCTGAACGCCCGCCTGAAAGATTGTTGGCACACCTGCCCGCGCCCCTGCCCACATGCCCGCCAGACCATGACCGCGCCCGAGACCGCTGCTCCCACCTGACCATGGCCAAACGGGCGTTCGATCTGTTGCTGGCCACGCTGGGCTTGCTGCTGCTCGCGCCGCTGCTGCTGGCCGTGGCGCTGGCGGTCAAGCTCGATTCCCCAGGGCCAGTGTTTTTCCGCCAGCAGCGCGTCGGGCGCGGCGGGCGCCTGTTTCTCATCCACAAATTCCGCAGCATGCGCCCGGATGCGCCCGCCAGCGGGCCGGCCGTGACCGTGGGCCTCGACCCGCGCATCACCCGCCTGGGCCATGCGCTGCGCCACTGGCGGCTGGACGAGTTGCCGCAGTTGATCGATGTGCTGCAAGGCCACATGAGCCTGGTCGGCCCGCGCCCCGAGGTGCCGCGCTTCGTCGCCCACTACCCCGAGGCCCTGCGCCGGCGCGTGCTGGCGGTGCGCCCCGGCATCACCGATCCGGCAGCGCTGGACTTCATCGACGAGACCGACATGCTGGCCGGCAGCGCCGACCCCGAGGCGACCTACATCGAGTCCATCCTGCCGCGCAAGCTGGCCTTGCAAGCCGAGTACGCCGACGCTGCCACCCTGGGCTCCGACCTGCGCGTGATCCTGCGCACCCTGCAGCGGGTGTGGTGGGCGCGGCGGTCGCAGGCGGCCAGGCAATGAGCTACTGGCACCGGCTGGACCGCTTCATGGCGCGCCTGCGGCCACAGCGCGTGCCGCTGTCGCTGCTGATCGATGGCGCGGTGGTGGCCCTGGCCTGGAACGTCACCTACCTCTTTCGCCTGGGTTTCGAGCGCTGGCTGAGTGCCCGGCCGGGCTATGACCTGTGGGTGATGCTGGCCATCGTCGCCGGCTATGTGCTGGCCTTCGCGGCGCTGCGCGTGCCGCAGGGGCTGTGGCGCTTCTCGGGCTTTGGTGACATCAAGCGCCTGGCGCTGGCCTGCGCGGTGGCGGGCACAGGTGCGGCGGCCATCGTCATGCTGCTACAGCTGCGCCAGGTGCCGCGTGCCGTGCTGGCCCTGCACCCGGTGGTGGCGCTGATGGGGCTGGCGCTGGTGCGCCTGAGTTATCGCGCACTTTATGAACATGCGCGCTCGCGTCTGGGCGGCGCGGCCGCACCCACGCGGCGGGCGCTGGTGATGGGCGCTGGCGAGGCGGCGCGGCGCCTCTTGGCCGGCATCCACCGCCAGGGTTGGACGGTCGTCGGCCTGCTCGATGACGACCCCGCCAAGCAGCGCGCCCACATCGGTGGCGTGCCCGTGCTTGGGCCCTTGGCGGCGGTGGTGGCGCAGGCCGCGCAGGTGGCGGCCACGCATGTCATCGTGGCCCTGCCAGCAGCGCGCGCCTCGCAGCGCCGCCGCGCACTGGAGCTGGCCGCACCCACGGGGCTGCCGCTGCTCACCGTGCCCTCGGCCGATGAGCTGCACGATGGCCGCGCCGCCATCGACCGCGTGCGCGACATCGAGCCCGAGGATCTGCTCGGCCGCGAGCCCGTGGTGCTGGACGATGTCGGCATGAAACAGGTGTTAGGCGGCAAGACCGTGTTCGTCACCGGCGCCGGTGGCAGCATCGGCGCCGAGCTGTGCCGCCAACTGGCGCGCCTGGCGCCGGCACGCTTGGTGCTGTTCGAGCAAAGCGAGTTCAACCTCTACAGCATCGAGCAGGCGCTGTCGGTCGAGTTTCCCGGTCTGCCCCTGGTGCGCCTGATCGGCGATGTGAAGGACGCGACGCAGTTGCAGCGCGCCATGGCGCAGTGGCCGCCGCAGCTGGTGTTCCATGCCGCGGCCTTCAAGCATGTGCCGCTGATGGAAGAGCACAACGCCTGGGCCGCGCTGTGCAACAACACCCTGGGCACGCATCAGGCGGCGCTGGCGGCGGCACAGGCCGGGGCCGAGCGCTTTGTGCTGATCAGCACCGACAAGGCGGTGAACCCGACGAATGTGATGGGCGCCACCAAGCGCGCCGCCGAGATGGTGATCTCGGCCCTGGCCGCGCAGCACCCGGGCACGCAGTTCATGGCCGTGCGCTTTGGCAACGTGCTGGGGTCCAGCGGCAGCGTCATCCCCAAGTTCAAGGAGCAGATCGCCCGCGGCGGGCCGGTGACGGTGACCCACCCGGACATCATTCGCTACTTCATGACCATCCCCGAGGCCGCGCGCCTGGTGCTGCAGGCCGCGGCCATCGGCGAGAGCGGCCAGGTGCTGGTGCTGGACATGGGCGAGCCGGTGAAGATCGTCGATCTGGCGCGCGACATGATTCGCCTGTCCGGCCATGCGGTGGAGGACATCGCCATCGAGTTCACCGGCCTGCGTCCAGGCGAGAAGCTGTTCGAGGAGCTTCTGGCCGACGCCGACACCACCCTGCCCACGGCGGTGCCGCGCTTGCGCGTGGCGCGCCTGCGTGATGATGGTGAAGCCGAGCGCGTGCTCGGTCAGGCAGTGAATCTGGCCGGGCGTGCGCCTTTGGGCGACACCGCGGTGAGGCAGTTGCTGAAAACCTGGGTGCCCGAGTACAGCGAACTTTGAGCCCTGAGCCGTGAGGCCTGAAGCCCTGAGTGCTGATGCCCTAAGTGCTAATGCCCGGCGCTCAGGACTTGCCTGGTGCCAGGCGACCGTCCATGGCTTCTTGCAAGGCCTCGGGCCGGGCCACCACCAGGTCGGTGCCGACCCGGACCACGATCTTCAAGCCCAGCAGAAATTGCAGCGTGCGCGTGACCGTCTCGCGACTGGTGTTGACCATGATGGCGATTTCCTGGTGCGTGGGCGGCAGCTGGATCACCGCCTGACCATCCGCACGCAGCTCGGTCAACAGGCCCAGTTGCGCCGACACGCGCTGGAATGAGCTCGGCAGGGCGAGCACCGAGCGCTGCCGCGCCGAGCGCCGCATGCGCTGGGCCAGGCGCCTGGCCACGGCCTCGGCCGCGGTCGGCGTGGCAAACATCAGGTCGCGGGCACGCTCGCGGTCGAGCATCGCAATGCGCGACGGCGCCACGGCAATCACGTACTCGGGCGCCGCCAGGTCGTCGATGATGGAGAGCTCGCCAAAGAAGTCGCCGATCTCAACGAAGTCAATACCAACTTCTTTTCCGTCCAGCGTGAAATCAACGGTCTGAAGGCGGCCTTCAATCAAAAACCCGAGCCCACCGTCGGTCTCGCCGCGCTTGATCACCACCTCGCGCCGGTCCAGTCGGCGCTCTGTCATGGTCTGCGAATATTCCATCAACCGGGCCGAAGGCAGGCTGTCAAACAGCCGCAGGCCTTGCAGGATCGGGATCAGAATCGGCATGAATTCAGGGTAAGGGGCATAAACCGGGTGGCAATGTGACGCACGGCACATCACTCAAGCGGGGTTTGCCCCAGCATCGACGCGGGCTGCTCGCAGGCCGGAAGGTTTTCAATCCGGTTGCCGCCCATTGGATCGCCTAGCCGGTCAGGAGCATCACCATGATACGCAGCCAGCACGGCTCGCTTAGAGCCAATGTGATTCCATCACCGCCAATTTCGCGTGCCCATTGGCGGCGCGACGGGGCGGCCGCGCTGGCCCTGGCTGCAGCACTGTTGTGCCCTTCGCTGAGCCAAGCCGCCGACGCGGTCGGGCAGGTCAGCCTCTTGATCGGTTCGGCCAAGGTGTTTCACAAGGATGGCAGCGTTTCGGTGCTCAAGCAGGGCGCGGCCATTGTGGTAGGCGATCGCATCGAGACCGCGGCCAACGGCCATGTGCATGTGCGCTTCATCGACAACGCGGCATTCAGTGTGCGCCCGGACAGCGTGATGGAGGTGCAGGCCTATCAATACGATGCAGCTCGACCGCAGAGCAATGAGGTTCGTCTGAAGGTGGCCAATGGGGTGGGGCGCTCGATTTCCGGGCTGGCCACGGAGGCCGACAAATCACGATTTCGACTCAATACGCCGATTGCTGCCATCGGCGTGCGCGGCACCGATTTCATCGTGCAGGCCGGTGCCGATCAATCGCGCGTCAGTGTGGCGTCGGGCGCCATCGTGATGTCGCCGCTGGGCAACGGTTGCTTGGCCGAAGCCCTGGGGCCTTGCAGCGGGCGGTCCGCCAGCCTGCTGTCGGCCGACATGGGCAAGATGATGGTGGAGATGCGTGCCGGCGATCGAACACCGCGCGTGGTGCCGGCCATCAGTGCCGTGCTCGCCGTGAACGGGCCCGCGAGCGACATGCGCGGCGCCGGTCAAGCGGTGGTCGCCGCGGCGATGGCGCACTCATCAGACCCACGCAATTTCAGCAATGACATCGCTGCAGCGCAGGTGCTGGTTTATGCGCCCTTGGGCCCCTTCGACGCCGGCAAGCTCAATACACCAGTGGATGCCAACACCCAGTTGGTGTGGGGCCGCTGGAGCACTTCCAGCGGGCTCGACAACATCAGCTTGCCCTATGTCACCGCCGCACAGGGCCGAAGCCCAGCCGGCGTGGGCGACGGCGACGCGTCGCTTCTGCGCAAGGGTGATGAGGCCTTGGCTGCGGCCAGCCTTGCGTCCACCAACCCAGGCAAGCTGGACTTCTATTTGACGCGCGGACAGGCACAGTTTGAAATTGCCGGTCGCACCGAAGCGGCATCGCTCGATGGCGGAACGCTGACCCTGAACTTTGCCAACCGCAGCTTTGCTACCGCCTTGGCAATGTCCTCGCAAACGGCCGGCAAGGCTGAACTTCGTGCTGCCGGTTCGGTCTCGAGCACCGGTCAATTCCGCGTCGTTGATTCCGACCAGTTTGTTTGGGGCGCCATTTCGGCCGACACCAAAGAAGCCGGCTACACCTTTTTCCGCAATGCCGGCGGTGGCCTGTTTCGTGGCCGCACGCTCTGGGGCCGTTGAGGCCGGCTGATTTTTCATGGCCAAGCCCAACGTGCACACCCTGCTGACCGCCTGGCGCGATCACCCCATGCGGGTGCGTCTGCTGGCGCTGGGCTTGGCGGCGCTGCTGGTGTTTCTGGTCAGTGCCTTGGCGCGGCCACAGTTGCGCAGCGTCGAAGACCGCTTGGGTGATTTGCACTGGCGTCTGGGCGCTTCCTCAGCACCTGAGCGCCGCGTCGTGGTGGTGGATATTGATGAAGCCAGCCTGCGCCAGGAAGGCGCCTGGCCGTGGCCACGCGCGACTTTGGCGCGCTTGACCGAGCGTCTTGACGCCGCCGGTGCGGCGGTGCAGGTCTTTGACATGGTGTTCCCGGAGACCAAGCCAGACGATGAGGCCTTGGCGGCGCTGTGGGCCCGCTCGCCCGTGGTTTTGGGGCAAATCTTCTCGCTGGACCCGAACGTCAAGCCGGCGGTCGGCCAGGTGTCGGGCGCGATGGCCGCGCCTGCAGCCAGTACGGTGACGGGTGCCGCGACCAGCGGCGCGGCAAGTGCCGCAAGCAGCCCCGTCTGCGGCCCATCCACTCCGCTTTCATTCGGATTCGTGGGCAATGCGGCCAGCCTGCTGACCGGTCGGCCAGCCACAGGCCACATCACGCCACGCATGGAATCCGACGGTGTCGTGCGCAAGGTGCCGGCACTGATTTGCCATCAAGGCCAGGAATATCCCGCCTTGGCCTTGGCGGCCTTGTCTCGGGTCGCAGCCTTGCCGGACAGCCCCGCGGCGGCGTGGCAGCGGCGGGCGCGCCAAACCGCCGCTGTTTCACTGTGGGCGGAGCTGATGGCGCCGGCAGCGTGGCTGGATTCCGCAGGTGTGCCAGGCGTGGCGGTGGCGGTTGATGAGCGCGGCGATATGCGGGTGCCCTATCGGCTGCATCGCGACGCCATGCTCTCGGTGTCGGCGGCGGATGTTCTGTCTGGCCGGGTTGACGCCAAACTACTGAACGGTAGCGTGGTGCTGATTGGTGCCACCGCCTTTGGCTTGGGTGATGCCAAGTCCACCCCCCTGCACGCCGTTGCTGCCGGGGTTGAGGTGCATGCCCAGGCGATCGCTGGGCTGCTGGACAACAGCGTGCCACACACGCCAAAGGCCGCCTTTGTTATTCAAGTGCTGGGCATGGCACTGACCGCGGCCTTGTTGCTGGCGGTCGCCACGCGTCGCAATGCGCCCGCGGTCAAGAGCCTGCCGCTGGCCGGATTGGCCATTGCCGCGGCCGTGCTGATGGCTTCGGCGTGGGCGCTGCTGCAGGCCAATCTGTGGCTCCCATGGTGCGAGACCGCGCTGTTTGCATTGTTGGGCGCCAGTGCCCTGGCCGCTGCCGAACATGGCTTGACCCGCGCCCAGCGCGAGCGCTTGTCAGCCCACCTCGGCGCCTATTTGCCTGCGCCCGTGGCGCGCCGATTGGCCGCCACCGATCCCACCGGCAGTCTTGAGGTGGTGCGCCGTGACATCAGCGTCATGGTCACCGAAATCCGCAACTTCGCGGCCTACGCCGCCGCCCGCCCGCCCGAGCAAACCGCCGCCGTGTTGCATGCCTATTGCTGTGCGGCGGTGGAGGTGATCGAGCGCCACGGTGGCATCGTAGAGAATGTGGCCGGTGATTCGATCATGGCGGTGTGGAATGCCTACGGTGACGCCAGCGATCATGCCCGGCGTGCCTTGCATGCTGGGCAGGATTTGTTGGCCGCCACCCAGGATCTGTTCACGCCACAGAGCTGGCTGCCCGAGGCCTCGGCCGAGCAGCCGCTGGCCTTGGGAATCGGGCTCGAATCTGGCGCTGCCATCGTCGGCTCATTCGGGCCGGCACGGCGGCGAGCACATACTGCATTAGGGGAGCCGGTCACCGTGGCCGCGAGACTGCAATCCATGACTACTGACCTTTCTGTCCCCATCCTGGTGGGCCCGCGCATGGCGGCGTCTCTGCCCATGGCCGCCACGGTGGCGCAGGGGGAGTTCTTGCTCGAAGGTCTGAGCCGCCACTGCAACTTGTACGCGCCTGCGGCCTGGGCCCAATGGGTGCCACCCGAAACCATTTGGCCGCGCGGGGCACCGGGCCAGGATGAAGACGCTGTATCCGTCATGGAGTTGGAGAGCCGTGATCGGGCTGGCCTGTTGGGCCGCCCACGCGCCGTGGGCGACGCCTGATTGCGCCGCGCGCACTTGTGATCTGGATCGGGCTCGACGCACGCCGGGAGTTGGCGCGCGCTCCACCAACAAGCAAGGGATTGCGGCCGCCTAGGCGGCCGATCAAGCTGCCTTGGGCCAAGCTCCTTTGGGCTGTGCTCGGCTTGGCCACGCCAGCCGCGGCGGCGCTGGCCAACACGCCCCCGCGTTGCGCACAGCTGGCCCAGTCGAATTGGCCGGCCACAGCTTGGGCGCGTGGCGTTTTGCTGCGCCAGCTTGAGGCGGCGCGGATTGACTGTGTGGACCACGCCGCCTTCCTGGCAACACTGGGTGGCATCTGGCTGGAGCACGGCGACGCGACCCAAGCCCTGATTTGGTTAGAGCGCTCACTGCTGCTTGAACCTCTGGCGCTGGGGGCGCGCGCCGATCATGCCCTGGCACTGGCCGCGCTGGGCGAGCGCGATGCCTTGGTCGAGTTGACGCGACAGTGGCGCGATCGGGTCGACATTCCGGGGGCCCTGCAGAGCCGTTTGATTGCCGCATTGGCAAACCGCTCCGGGTCAGGGCCCATCGACCCAGCGGCACGACCGGCGTCGTTCAACACGTGGACTTGGCGCCGTGAGCTGGGTGTGTTTTACGGCCGGGAAACCAACCTTGACCACTCACCGCGCCTGTCGGAGTTGACCCTCACGGGCCCGGATTTCACGGCCACATTGCCCTTGGTCGAAGCCTTGGTGCCACGCGCCGGTGCCGCCTGGTTGGCCGAAGGGTCCATCCATGCCAACCGACCGATGGATGCCGATTCGAGTTGGCATCTGGGCCTGCAGTTCAGCGGCCGCCAGGCGCCCTCGCAGCGCGCCACCGATCAACACAATGTGCGCCTGTTCATGGCCCGGACGCAGTCGTTTGCGCAATGGCGTGGGCAGCTGCTGATGGGCTGGGGCTGGCAGGGTGGATCCCTGGGCGAGCCCTATCAAACCTGGCGCATCGGGGCTGGCGCAGACCACAAATGGGCCAGTTGCGACATTCGCCTTGGCCTTGATTTCGAGTGGCGCCGCCATCCTGCACCGTCACTCTCCAATGGGCAAACCACGGCGCTGCAGGGCAACGCCGACTGCGCTGCGCCTTGGCCAAGCCACTGGACCTGGGGCCTGGCCCTCAGGGCCGCAAACGATGCACCTGACAGCCCTGAGCGGCCAGGACAAACCCAACGCTTGGTCGCCTTGGGTTTGCGAGCAGCGGGTCCCATCGGCGCCGGCATGCAGCTTGAACTCACGGCCCGCATCAGCCAAAGCCGTGACAGAGAGGGCTACAGCCCCTTGCTTTCGAACAACGCCATCCGGCGGCAGTCACAACAGCACCTGTCCATCGAACTCAGCCGACCCATCGCGATTGCGGGCAGCAAGTCCGCCGAGATCGTTGCCCAGTTGCAACAGCTTGGGCAGTCCAGCAACCTGGCCTTGTTTGAGCATCGAGGCGCCACCTTCTATGCCGGGTTTCGCCTTGGTTGGTAACCGCACCAGCCGCCAGACTTCCCCTTGGCGTCGCTTGTGTTGTGTCCTGACGACGCACCTGGGGCCTGAGGCGGTGCTTAGCGCACTTCCCCAGAGTGAAGCGCAGGGCAACTGTGCTACCGTCCCGGCCGACGCACCAGGCGCGGCGGGTTTGCTTACGGCATGGCTTCCCGAGTCGGCGTCAATTTCAATCACCGTTGTTACCTGACAGTCTTCCCTGGCCTGTGATGGCCATCACATGGGCGGCTTGTCTGGAGCAGCACACTACGTACGCGGAACTTCACCCAGTTCAGCCACCGCGCCTGGTGGCACACCTGTTCAACAAAGAGGATCACCCAAATGGCAAATCTGCTTCCCAATACCCTCGACGTTCAAATCGTTCGCATGGTCAAGGCGTTGTACGACGCCGCTCCTGGCTCCACCTATCTGAGCGCATTGCGGGGTACGGGCAGCGTTGCTGCGGCCAGCGAGACGCTGAACGCCAATTTCGCTAGCCTGACGAATGTCCAGTGGGCGCAAAGGATCGTCGACAACCTGCACATGACTGGCGCAGTGGCCACAGAAGGCCGTGACTACCTGGTCGCGCAGCTGGGTCAGCCGGGCGTTACCCGAGCCAACTTGTTGCCCTCCGCCATGACCGGGCTGGCAGGCCTGGAAAGCAACGCCGTGTTCGGGGCGGCTGCGCTTTACTTCAACAATTCGACTGCTACGGCATACGAATTCTCGATTTCAACCAATCCGGCCAACGCCACCACCAACCTTGCGATCCTGATGTTGGCCGATGAGCCCAACACTGCGCCGGTGGCGGGTGCTGATTCGGCCAGTGCCACCGAAGGTGGTGGCGTCATTGCTGGCACCGTGGCCGCCAACGACAGCGATGCACAGAATGATGCGCTGAGCTTCGCGCTCGCCGTCAACCAGGCGCCCGTTGCTGGCCTGAGCTTCGGCTCGAACGGTACTTACACCTTTGACCCGACAAACGCCGCCTACAACGACATTCGCGCCGGGCAGACCCGCGCAGTCGCTGTGACCTACACCGTCACCGATGGCGAGCTCTCCACCAATGGCACGTTGACGATCACCGTCACCGGCACCAACGATGCGCCGACCGCAGCCGCGGTATTCGCCTCTGGCGCTGAAGACTCGGCCAGCATCGCCGTCACGCCGTCATCGACCGATCCGGACACCGGCGATACCGCGGCCTACGCCGTGGTCTCGAACCCGTCGAACGGTACGGTCGTTTTCAGCGGCGGCGCGTTCAACTACGTGCCCAATGCCAATTTCAACGGCACCGACAGCTTCACCTACCGCGTTACCGATGGCTCGGGCGCCACTTCTGTTGCCACCGCGTCCATCACTGTCACGGCGGTCAATGACGCGCCAGTCGCTGCCAATTCATCGGCAGCCGGTGTTGAAGACAACGCTGTCGGCGGCACCGTCACGGGCACCGACACCGAAGGCTCGTCCTTGACCTTTGCCGTGGCCACTGGCCCGGCCAATGGTTCGGTGGTGCTTAACGCCAACGGCTCTTACGTCTACACCCCAGTCGCCAACTTCAACGGCACCGACAGCTTCACCTTCACAGCCAACGACGGGCTGGCCACCAGCGCGCCCAGGACGGTGACGATCACCGTTACGCCGGCCAACGACGCACCGGTTGCAGCTGCTGTCTTTGCCACCGGCGCCGAAGATGCCGCATCCATCGCCGTTGCTCCTTCATCATCGGACATCGATGTCGGTGACAGCGCAACCTACAGCGTCAACAGCCAGCCCGCCAACGGCAGTGTTACCTGGAATGCCGGCACCGGCAGGTTCAGCTATGTGCCCAACCTCAACTTCAACGGCACCGACACATTCACCTACAAGGTGACGGACTCTGCCGGCGCCGCATCTGTGGCGATTGCCTCAGTCACGGTTCAGGCAGTCAACGATGCACCTGTCGCGGCCCCGCTTTCCGCTACCGGCTTTGAAGATACCGCTGTGGTGGGCCAAGTTGGCGCCACAGATGTTGACGGCGACGCACTCAGCTACTCCGTGGCCACGGGGCCGACCAATGGCACGGTGACGATGAACGCCAATGGCAGCTTCATCTACAACCCAGCGTCCAACTACTTCGGCCCCGACAGTTTCACCTACAGCGTCACCGATGGGAAAGGCGGCACTGCAACCGCAGTGGTCACACTCAGCCTTGCACAGGTGGCCGACGCGCTCACCACTGGCATTGACATCTCTGCCGGTTCCATTCGTGACGATATCTGGCAAGGCAACCAGTTCACACTGAACGCCGGCGACAGCCTAGACGGCGGCGCAGGGACCGACAAGCTGGTGGTGAATGTTGGTGCCGGCGGCACCACGGCTTTTGCCTCTTTTGTCTTGAGAAACGTCGAAGAGTTTGAAATCACCAACGACGCGGGCGCTGCGGTCAGCTTCGACATGTCGAGCTCGACTGGCGTGAAAACCCTGCGGGATACGAACAGCACGTTCGACGCGCGCTTCAACTTCGCCAACACCAACCCCGACAGCAATGCCAACGGCTTTGACGAGGTCAACCTTGAAGTTCTGAACCTGACGGCTGGCGTCAGCGTCACCCTGGACATCCGCAACGACGATGCGCCTGGCAATGACGAGTTGAACCTGACTGTCAATGACAGCGACAACGACAACCTCGACGTCAATCAGATCAACATCATTGCTGAAGGCTCGGCCCTCGGCGGCCCGGACCAGACCACGGCTTCCGGCATCGAGATGGTCAACCTGACGACCGCCGGCACCACCGGCAACGTCCGCATCAACGACCTCAACACCCCCGGATCCACGGTGCTGAACATCAGCACCGCCTCGGGCCTGACGATCGGTGATACCGATGCCAACCTGGCGGCCTTCGAGAACGCCCTCAGCAGCACCATCAACAGCGTGCAAGCCGCTGGTGCCACGGGCAACATCGCGTTGTCCACCGAAGACAACGACACCAGCGTCACCATCAACCTGGGCAGCGGCAGCGACACCGTCGCCACCGGCGACGGCCCGGACACGGTCAATGCGGGTGCTGGCAACGACAGCGTGCGTGCTGGCTCGGGCAATGACAGCATCACCGGTGGCACCGGCAACGACACCATCGCCGCTGGCGAAGGTCACAACTCCGTCGATGCGGGCGATGACAACGACGTTGTCACGGCTGGCGCGGGCTGGGACACCATCACCGGTGGCACGGGCGCGGACAACATCAGCGCTGGCAACGGCAACAACGTCGTCACCGGCGGCACTGGCAATGACACCATTGTTGTGGGCAGCGGCGACGACAACGTCGACGCCGGTGACGACAACGACAACATCGACTTCTCTGCGGGCGGCTTCGACGCCATCAACGCCGGCAATGGCAACGATGTGATGAACGCCGGCACAGGCCTGGACAGCAGCTACAACGAGTTTGTGTTCCCCGGCGCAGGCACCGATCAAGTCGACGGTGGTGCGGGTAGCGACACCCTGAACCTCAGCGGTGACTCCGGCGATGCCAACGAGCTGGACTCGGTGCGCAATGTTGAGCAGATCAACCTGGCTGGTGAGGACTACAGCATCAGCGTGACCGATGGCGCCTGGTTCGATACCGACACCACCGCCACCACGGTCAGCGCCACCACCATCACTGGCACGCTGTTCTTCAATGGAAATGACGGCGGCGTGGGCGGCAGCGGCTTCGGCGGCGATGGCCCGTTCAACAGCATTGGCGCATTCGATGACGGCGTGCTGTCACGCGCCATCACCGTGTTGGGCGGCAACCAGAATGACACCATCAGCACCGGCCTGGGTGCCGACAGCATTGCCGGCAATGGCGGCAATGACATCATCAGCAGCGGCGCCGGCAACGACACGGTCGAGCAAGGCTCGGGCACCGACAACGTCAACCTGGGCTCAGGCAACGACATCGCGATTGTCGGGACGGGTCAACTTGACGCCACCGACACCATCAGCGGCGACCCGGGCGTGGCACCGGGTGTCGGCACCGACATCATCCAGTTCAACATCGTTGACAACAACGGCGTGTTCGCGGGTGACAACTCCAGCGCCACCTTGGATGCTGGCATCAGCAACATTGATACGCTGTTGGTCAACGACCTGGACGGGATCAATGGCGACGGGCACACGGTGCTCGTGACGCTGAATGCGGGCTACAGCCAAAACGCACTGACGATCGACGCCACCTCGCTGGATTCCGACGAGGGACTGAATGTCCAAGCCGGCCTGAACGCTGCCAACGAGAACCTGACGGTTTTGGGCGGTGAGGGCAGCGATTACGTTGACATGGGCGACAACCTCAACACGGCCGACAGCATTGATGGCAACAACGGCTACGACTACTTGCAGGCTGTCTCTGTCGTTGATGCCGACTTCACCAATGTCGCCGAGGTCGAGCAGTACCACATGGGCAACAACGCCGGCGATACGGCGGTGCTGGGTGCTGAGGCGCAGGAAGCCGGCATTCGCACAGTCGTTGACCTGAACGGCAATGACGTCATCAACGCCAGCGGCTACACCACCGGTCTGACCGTCTATGTCCGCGGCGGTGCAGACACCGTCACCACCGGCAGCGGCAACGACACGGTCTATGACCAGGCCGGCACCAACGACACCATCAACACCGGTGCTGGTAATGACCGCATCTACACCGACGGTGGCGATGACCTCATCGACGCCGGCACGGGTGCCGACACGGTGGACGGCCTGGCTGGCAACGACAGCGTCTCTGGCAATGATGGCGATGACGTCATCATCGGCTACGGCAACCAGGTCACCGGCGCTGACACCATCAGCGGCGGTCTGGGCAACGACACCCTGGAGTTGAACGATGGGCTTGGCAACGTCACGGCGGTCATCGCCCTGCCGAATGTCACCAGCATCGACAACATCACGGCAGTTGATTCGGACAACGACGGTCTTGGCAATGTCGCCAATGTCACCAACATTGCGTTTGTCGCAGGCAGCGTCGCCACGCTGACCACGGTGAACGTCAACGGGCGCGGTTTTGGCGGCAACGCCTACGGCACCGGCGGCGACGCGCTGAACGTGGATCTGTCCGCCATCGGCGACAAGGACTACGCCTTCAATATCACCGGCGGTCTGGGCAACGACACCGTCACCGGCAGCAGCCTGCCCGAGAACCTGAACTTCCAGGCGGGTGGCGGCAATGACCGCTTGAACGTCGACGCGACCGACCTCGGCACCACACTGACCATGGCGGGCGGCGCTGGTACCGACACCATCAACATGCTCTCGGGCGCGTTGACCGACGACAGCTTCGACAACATCACGGGTGTTGAGCACCTGACGGCCAATGGCGGTGGCCAGGCCTTGAACGCCCAGCTGGGCGCGCGTGCCGATGCGGCGTTGGACGAAACCACGCTGGGCTACATCACAGTCACCGGCACCACGGGCGATGACATGCTGTTGCTCGACCCGGCCTTCAACGACGACGTCCGCGTCAACCTGAGCGCAGGCGGCAACGACAGCGTCAACGGCGCTGGCGCTTCCAGCCGCGTCGTCGTCATCGCCGATGTCTCTGACATCGACGTCAATGATGTCATCAGTGGCGGTACCGGCGCAGCCGATGCCCTGTGGCTGGCGGCCGACAACGGCACTGCCAACCCGACCAATGTGACGCGTGTCGAGAGCTATGTCATCACCGAGAACGGCGATAACAGCGCCACGCTCAACCTGATCAACGCCAACTTCACAGGCGTGGGCAGCGGCGTGATCTCGGTCAATGGTGCTCAGCTCGACGACAGCACCGATGCCGAAGGCGGCTCCACGATCAACGCCGGTGGCATCACCGTCGGCGCGCTCAATGTCATCACCGGCACGGGCGCCGACAGCATCACCACCGGCAGCGGCAACGACACCATCGATGCCGGCGCCGATTACAACCTGCTGTTCGTCACGGCGGCCAACGACACCGTCGATTCGGGCGCTGGCGCTGACCTCATCACCACCCGCAGCGGCAATGATTCAATCGTCGCCGGCTCTGGCAACGACACGGTCGATGCCGGCAATGGCAACAACACCGTCTGGGGTGGCACGGGCAACGACAGCATCACCACCGGCTCCGGTGCGGACAGCATCGAAGCAGGCGACAACGACGACGTCGTCAGCAGCGGTAACGGCAACGACATCGTCTTTGGCGGCACCGGCAATGACAGCATCACCCTCAGCGGTGGTGATGACCAGGCCGACGGTGGCTCAGGCAATGACAACATCAGCGGCGGCACGGGCGCCGATGTGTTGATCGGCGGCGTGGGTGCTGACACCCTGGATGGTGGTGGTGCCGACGGCGCGACCGACATCTTCATGTACAGCTACCGCAACGAGAGCAATGGCCTGCTCAGCGCCATTGACTCCATCACCGGCTTTGTCAGCGGCCAGGATGTCATTGACTTCCGTTATGTCGGCCTTGATCCCGCGGTGCAGGCGCAGTTCGCCGGCATCAACGGTGCGGTCATCCAGTTTGGCGGCAATGCTGTCAACTATGGTGATGCCACTGCGGCTGTGCACAATGGTGACGGCATCGTGCAAGTGGTCTTCCAGCAGGACGAGCGTGTTCTGTGGGTCGACCTCAACGACGACGGCTCGCTGGACAACAACGATCTGCGCATCAAGGTCGATGTCGCCTCGATGCAGAACAGCGACGTGCTCAATGGCCTGACCATGGGCCCGATCCACGTCAGCAATGGCCAGAACATCACCGGCACCATCGCCAATGATTACTACATCATCGACGGCGCCGGCCCGGTCACCATCAACGGCATGGGCGGCAATGACACGGTTGAGTCCAACGCTGCAGGCGGCACGGTGTTCGCACCGGGCACCACGCTCAATGGCAACGCCAACAACGACACGCTGATCCTGCATCACCTCGATGACATCAGCAACGTCAACGGCGGCGGCGCCACGGGCTTCGAGACAGTCGTCATCGCCAACTCGTCGGTGCGGATGACCTCGGCGCAGTACAACGGCTTCACCAGCATCAACGACGGTGACGCGACTTCGCCCGACACCATCACCCTGTCCACCGGTGGCACCGTGGTCGGTGACGCGGACATCGAGACCTATGTGCTCGAAGCCGCCAGCAACATCAGCTTCAGCGGCCCGCACGATGCCACCGATGCGCCCGGAACCACGGGCTACACCGTGGTTGGCAGCGCCGGCAACGACACCATCACCAGCAACTCGGGCGCCGATAGCCTGGCGGGTGGTGGCGGTGCCGATTGGATCAATGGCGGCGCAGGTGCCGATTCCATGGCCGGCGGCACGGGCAACGACACCCTGGTGGGTGCGCAAGACGACGCCCTGCTGTCTGGCGGCGACGACACCGACACCCTGAACATTGGTGCCGGCTTCAACGACCTGAGCGATGGCCAGATCGACACCATCGAAAACGTCGTCATCACCGCCGCTGACCTGAACACCAACCTGGGTGACCAGACCGAAGGCTTCAACATCACGGGTACGGCAGGTGCTGACAGCATCACCGGCGGCAGCGGTGCGGACACCGTCGCGGCCGGCAACGGCAACGACTGGGTCGTTGGCGGCGCAGGTGCCGACAGCCTCAGCGCTGAAGACGGCTGGGACACCATCGTCGGCGCGCAAGACGATGCGCTGCTCGATGGCGGTGCCAACAGCAACCAAGGCCTGTTCTCCGGGCACGACAGGCTGAACGTCGGCGCCAGCTTCGACGACATCGGCAACGGTCAAATCGCCAATGTCGAAGAAGTGGTGTTGACGGCGGCCGGCACAACGCTGAATCTGAACAACCAGAGCGAAGCCTTCACCATCAATGGCTCGAGCGGCGATGACACCATCAGTGGTGGCAATGGCGCCGACACCATCAACGGCAACGATGGCGAGGATCGCCTGTACGGCGGCTTTGACACCAGCGCCGATGTCATCAGCGGCGGCAATGGCAACGACACCCTGGTTGGCGAAGACGAAGACGCGCTGCTCGACGGTGGCGCTAACTTTGACACCCTGGAAGTGGGCGCCTGGCACTTCCATGACCAGTCTGACGCGCAAATTGTCGGCATCGAGGCGGTGCTGATCGCGGCTGCCGGCCAGCGCCTCGAACTGGAATCACAGACCGAAGGCTTCATCGTCACTGGCTCGACCGGTGATGACTTGATCGAGATGGGTTCAGGCAACGACACGATCGATGGCAGTAACGGCAACGACGAGATCCATGGCAATGCCGGCGCCGACAGCATCGATGGCGGCGCGGGCAATGACTCCATCTACGGCGCGCAAAACGACGCCAAGCTCAATGGCGGCCCCGAGAATGACACCCTGGTCATTGCGGGCCAGGGCACCTTTGACGACACCACCAATTCGCAAATCGTCAACATTGAGCAAGTGACTCTCGAGGACGCCACCAACCTCGACCTGACCAGCCAGACCGAGGGCTTCACGGTCAACGGCTCAGGTGGCAATGACACGATCCAGGCCGCACAGGGCAATGACACCATCTTCGGCAACGCCGGTGATGACAGCCTGGATGGCAGCGCCGGCGCGGACAGCGTTGACGGCGGCACGGGCAGCGACACCCTGGTGGGCGCACAAAACGACGTGCTGCTCGATGGCGGCGCAGACGTCGTTGGTGACACCGACGTGCTTGAAATCGGCGCCTCGTTCAACGACAGCGGTGACGGTCAGATCGTCCGCATCGAGACCGTGCTACTGACCAATGGCGGCACCGTCCTGGTGCTGGACCAGCAGACGGAAGCCCTGCTGATCGAAGGCTCTGATGGCAACGACGACATCACCTCCGGCTCAGGCGACGACACCGTCGTCGGCAATGGCGGCAGCGACACCCTCAACGGCGGCGCTGGCAACGACGAGCTCTGGGTCACCGATGGTGGGAACGCCACTTTGGTGGGTGGTGCTGGCTCAGACGACAGCTACAAGGTCCAGAATGGCGAGGCCACCATTGAACTGGCCGATTGGGGCACGGACGCCGTACCTGAAGCCTCGTACCTGGGCATCTGGCCAGGCATGTCGGCCACGGTCAACGGCACCAATGGCGCCGATCTGATCGAGCTGTGGTCGCGTGTCGGCAACGACGGCACCTTGACCATCGAAGCCGGCAGCGGCGATGACTCGATCTACAGCAGCGACGGCGTTGACATCATCAACACCGGCGACGGCCACGACTTTGTCGAAGCCAACTTCGGCAACGACACCATCGTTGCCGCCGGTGGCGAAGATGAGTTCTACGGCATGGATGGCGACGACACCTTCGAGTTCGGTTCCTTCATCGAGAGCTTGGACACGGTCAATGGCGGCGTTGGCAGCGACACACTCAACGCCAGCAACCTCAACGGCAACTGGGCCGATGGCGTGGTCAACGTGGAAGTCATCAACTTCCTCAGCAACAATAATTTTGCTGACGACCTGACCACCGCCAACACACTGGTGGCGGCCGGCCAGACCATCACCATCAACCTCACCGGCACCGGTGGTGGCGATGACTTCACCATCGGCGGCTCGGCGGAAACCGACGGCCACTTCGTCATCAACGGCAGTGCCCAAGATGATGACCTGACCGGCGGCTCACTGGCGGACACCCTGATCGGCAACGCTGGCAATGACAGCCTGTACGGTGGCGGTGGCAACGACTCGTTGCGTGGTGGTGAGGGCTCAGACTTGATCGTCGGCGGCGCTGGCGCCGATGCAGTGAACCTGACGGAGACCACTTCCGCAGCGGATACCGTGGAGCTGGACATGAGCGTGGCGCCCTCGGGCACTGCGGCCAATGCCGACACCGTGACGGGCTTCAACCTCGCCAATGACGTGATCGATGTCAACCAAGTCGGTTCGCTGATTTCGCTGAATGCCTTCTTCACTGGCATCGACCTGCCTGCCACGGTGGTCAATGGCACGGTGATCGAGATCCAGTCGAGCGGCACGACGCACACGGTGAGCAACCTGCAAGACGTCGGCAATGCCGGTGAAGTCGAGCAGTTGATCGCCTATGCCATCGCCAACGCCGCACCGGGCGCCTCGGCACTGACCACGGCCGACTTCCTGACGGTGATGCTGTACGACGCCAGCGGCAACGCCGGTGTCTACCGTGTTGACCTGACGGCGCTCGACGGCGATCTGGGCACCGAGGACTTCGCCATCGATCTGGTGGGCGTGATCAACGGTGTGGGCATCAATGGCCTGACCGATCCCAACGTCGGCTGATAGCCAACACTGCGAAGCGGCCGCGAGGCCGCAGCACAAAACCCGCCCTGGCAACAGCGGCGGGTTTTTTTTGGCCTGCCCTATGGCCTTGCCGCCGCCGGCGGTGGGCGCAAGGCCTGCTCCAGGGCGGCGCCTGCCTGCTTGAGATCAAAGACACTGGAAAAGCGCTGTCGCTGCTGTGCGGCAAGCGCCCCGCGGTGGGCGGCGTCCAGTGTCAAGCGGTCGAGTTCGCTGAAGTAGCAGGCCACATCGGGCTGAGCCAGTGGGCCGAGCTTGTCGCCGCCATCGCCACCGCGAAGTGCCAGCACCGGCAAGCCATGGGCCATGGCCATGGCCACGCTGTGGCCGCCGCCCAAGCGCGGCGGATTCAAGTAAACGTCACTGCTCAACATCAGCCCGCCCAGATCCTTCTCGAAGCCCCGCAGATGAATGCGCGGGTGATCCAGGGGCAGGCCTTCAGGCGCCCGCCGCCCAGCGCTGACGATGAGCCAGTGCGCCAAAGGGTGGCGCAGCAAGGCTTTAAGCATCTCGGCGCACCAGGCGGCGCTCATCTCGGTGGCCAAGCGTGAGCCGCTGGTCAGCCACAGCGTGGCCTGGGCCGGGACGTCGATGGCTGATCGAGGCATCGCGGCCGGTGCTTGATCCACCCAGAGGCGCTGGCTGTGCGGCACGATGCTGCGCACGGGAACCTCCGGCCCCCAACTGCCATGCTCGGCCGCATGCGGCGCCAGCCAGACATCCAGTGGGCCCAGTGGCGCCACCGCATTGCTGCCCAAACCGACCAGCCAGTAGCGCGCATGCAGCGGCGTCAACAAGGGGGAATGCGGGCCAATGAAGAAGACCGAATCCGGGGCAAAGGCGTCCACTGCGTCGAGCACACCATGCCAGCGGCCGTGCATGGCCAGATCCGGCCGAGCCAGGGTCACAGCCAAGGCGCCGCTGCCGGGCTTGGGCCACAGGCTGCGGTCCGCTGCGCCCAGGGCCATGTCCCTGGGCGTGCCCAGCCACTGCGGCATGTCGGCCATCAAGAACTCTTGTGGCGCGAAGACCCGCACCTCATGCCCCAGGTCGTGCAGCAAACAGGCGTGGGACAGCGCCATCAGCGTTGGGGCATGAAAGCCGCTGGACAGTGACGGTGCCACCACAGCGATGCGCAGCTTGGCGTGGCCCGAGGTGTTGGCGACGGCGGCCGAGGATGGCGCAGGTCGCGCCTGGCGCTGCAGCAACAAGCGCTGGCCCAGGTGCTGGCACAACTCGACAAAGCCCGCGCGAGCCAGCATCGCCACAAAATCGGCCGAGCCCGCACTGCTGCGCAAGGCCCGCGCGTAGCTGATGTTCAACAAAGCCACACCGGCGTCGTAGGGCAGGCCGGCCGCACAACAGGCTGCGCTGGCCAGGGCCAGCTCGGATTCATCGGCCGTGAAACTGTCCAGGAAGCTGGCCGCCAAGACGCCGGCCATGGCCTGGGCTGCGTCTGTGCCCACCCGGGGCCGGCGTTTGCGCAACTCGGCCAGCAAGGCTTGCCGGTCGGGCCCCGCCGTGCGCACCAGCACCGCGTACAAGCCATGCCAGGCCTGGGCGCGATAGGGCGCCTCCAGCACCTGGCGCAGGCGGTCCATCAGCACCGCGCGATCAGCGCGCATAGGGGCCATGCCAGTCATCTTCGGTGGTTAAACTCAAGCCCGCCGCTGGCCTCGTGCCGCTCACACACAACGAAATGCACTCCAGGTCAGCACCACCGGTGGTCATCTTCGGCAACCTGCGATCAGCTCAACTGGCGCATTATTGTCTTGCCCATGACACCCAGCTCAAGGTGGCTGGCTTCACGGTGGACGCCGCCTTCCGGCGCAGCGATCACTTCGAAGGCTTGCCCTTGGTCGATTTCGAGACCCTCGAAGCCCGCTTTCCACCCGGGGATTACAAGCTGCTGATCCCGGCAGGCTACCAACAGATCAACGGCCTGCGCCGCAGCCGCTTCGAACAAGCCAAGGCGCGGGGCTATGGCTTCGCCAATTACATCTCCAGCCGCGCCAGCACCTGGCCTGACCTGCAAATGGGCGAGAACTGCCTCGTCTATGAGCATGCCGTGCTGCAGCCCTTCGTCAGCCTGGGCGACAACGTCATCATCCGCAGCGGCGCCCATGTGTCGCACCACTGCCGCATTGGCCGCCACGCCTTCGTCTCTGCCATGGTCGCCATGGCTGGCGACACCACGCTGGGCGAGCAGGCCTTTGTCGGCGTTGGCGCCGTGCTGCGCGACGGCCTGAGGGTGGCGCCGCGCAGCTTTATCGCTGCGGGCGCCGTGCTCATCGAGGACACCGACGAGGGTGCCGCCTATGCCGGCAACCCCGCCCGGCGCATGGCGCGCGCTGCGCATGAGCTGTGCTGAGCGCTCGGCGCCTGCAACACGAGCGCTCGGCGCCCGCAGCATGAGCGCTTTGCGCCCGCAGCATGAGCGCTTTGCGCCTCCAACATGAGCGCTGACGCCCCGCCTTTCATCACCTTCGGGGCGCCCGACATTGGCGCGGCGGAGATCACGGAGGTCAACGCCGTCCTGGCCGAAGGCTGGCTGGGCACCGGCCCGCGCACGGCGGCCTTCGAGCAGGCCTTCGCGGCTTACAAGGGCTTGCCGGCCGAGCGTGTGGTGGCGCTCAATTCATGCACCGCCGCGCTGCACCTGGCGCTCGTCGCTGGCGGCATAGGCCCGGGCGACGAGGTCATCACCACGCCCTTGACCTTTGCCGCGACCGTCAATGCCATCTTGCACGCCGGGGCCACGCCGGTGCTGGCCGACATCGATGCACTCACCATGAACATCGATCCGCGCTGCGTGGCGCAAGCCATCACACCACGCACGCGGGCCATCGTCCCGGTGCACTTTGCCGGGCTGGTCTGTGACATGACGCGTCTGCGCAGCCTTGCCACGGCGCATGGCCTGTTGATCATCGAGGACTGCGCGCACGCCGTCGAGGCCAGCTGGCAGGGGCAGGCCGCGGGCACTCTGGGCGACTACGCCGCCTTCAGCTTTTATGTCACCAAGAACGTCACCAGTGGCGAGGGCGGGATGCTCATCGCCCCCGACACCGAAAGCGCGCAGCGCGTGCGCATGCTGGCACTGCACGGCATGAGTGCCGATGCCTGGAAGCGCTTCAGCAGCAGCGGTTGGCGGCATTACGACGTGGTGGCCTGCGGCTTCAAATACAACATGATGGATCTGCAAGCCGCCATCGGCCTGCACCAGCTTGCCCGGGTGGAGACCAACTGGCAGGCTCGCGACCGGCTGTGGCAGCAGTACCGCCAGGCGCTGGGCGACTTGCCCATTGATCTGCCGCCCGAGGCTGGGCCGGGATCGCGCCATGCCCGGCACCTGTTCACCGTGGGCATCGACGCCCAGCGCTGCGGACATGAACGCGACGCCGTGCTGCAAGGCCTGATGGATAGGCGCATCGGCGCCGGCGTGCACTACCGCGCGCTGCCCGAACACAGCTACTACCAGCAGCACCTGGGCTGGCGGCCGGAACACACGCCGCATGCGACGACACGCGGCCGCGCGACATTGAGCCTGCCCTTTGCCGCACACACCAGCCCGGCGCAGGCCCTGCGCATCACCAGCGCCCTGCGCGACATCCTCAGCACCCCGACATGAACATTCTTTTCGTCCACCAGAATTTCCCGGGCCAATACAAGCACCTGGCCCCCGAGCTGGCCAGCCGGGGCCACCGCGTGGTCGCCATGTCGATGAACGCCGCCAAGGGCAACGGCCTGGAAAAGATCGAGCTGGTGCGCTCACGGCCGCGCTGCGGATCGGCGCCCGGATTGCACCCCTGGGTGATCGACCTGGAGGCCAAGATCATCCGCGCCGAGGCCTCCTTGCGCACGGCGCTCAGGCTGCGCAAATCGGGCTTCACGCCCGATGTCATCGTGGCCCATCCGGGCTGGGGCGAGAGCATGTTCCTGAAAGAGGTGTGGCCCAAGGCGCGGCTGGGCATCTACTGCGAGTTTTTCTACCAACTGCATGGCGCGGACAACAACTTCGACCCTGAGTTTCCGGTGCGCGATCCCGAGGGCGACGCCTGCCGACTGCAACTCAAGAACGTCAACAACGGCATGCACTTCGAGGTCGCCGATGCGGGCCTGTCACCCACGCAGTGGCAGGCCAGCACCTTCCCGCCGGCGTTTCGCTCGCGCATCAATGTCATTCACGACGGCATCGACACCGATCTGCTGCGACCCAACCCCAAGGTCAGCTTGACGCTTGGCAATGGCCTGACGCTGACGCGCCAGGACGAGGTCATCACCTTCGTCAACCGCAACCTCGAGCCCTATCGCGGCTACCACGTCTTCATGCGCGCCCTGCCTGAGTTGCTGCGGCGCCGGCCCAAGGCGCAGGTGCTCATCGTCGGCGGCACGGGGGTGAGCTATGGCGCGCCGGCGCCTGCGGGCAAGACCTGGCGCGAGATGTTTTTCTCCGAGGTGAGTGAGCACATCGACACCCAGCGCGTGCACTTCCTGGGCAACCTGCCCTACAACCAGTTTGTGCCGCTGCTGCAGTTGTCCACCGTCCACGTCTACCTGACCTATCCCTTCGTGCTCAGCTGGAGCCTGCTCGAAGCCATGAGCGCGGGATGCGCCATCGTCGCCAGTGACACGCAACCGCTGCACGAGGCCATCTTGCACGACCAAACCGGGCGACTGGTGCCGTTTTTTGATCGCCAACGCCTGGTCGATGAGGTCTGCGAGTTGCTGGAGTCACCCGCCACACGCCTGCGCCTGGGCACGCAGGCGCGGCAGTTGGCGGTGTCGCGCTATGACCTGCGCAGCATCTGTCTGCCCAGGCAGGCGGCGTGGGTGGACAACCTGGCCTCACTGGCGCACTGAAGGCCCAAGCCTCAGTGCAGGGCGCTGCGCGCTGCGGGGTCGGGGTTGGGTGCGGCCGCGGTCTCGGCCAGCCAGCGTGGCCAGTGCGCGGTGTTCCAGCCCGCGCTGCGGTACATGCGCTGAATGATCGCCAGCAACTGCCGGGCCTCGGCCGCGCCGGCATGCATGCGCGCGGATTCACCCGAGCGGGCCACCACATTGAGCATGTAGCGCTGGCCATTGCGCGACAGATCCACCCGGTCGACCAGACCGCAGGCCTTGGCCAACTGCGGTGAAACAGGTGGCTGCACCTGGTGGCGGGCCATCGCCGCGCCTTGCTCGAAGGCATGCAGTTGCGGGTCGTTGCGGCCGGCCGACATGCCTTTGACCTCATCTTCCAGCCACTTGGCCATGGCCAGCACCACCTGGCTGGCCAGGCGCTGGGTCAACCAGAAGGCCAGCACGGCGCCGGCCTTGGTCTGCACCAGCATTTGCAGCCGGTCCTCGACACGGTCGTAGCTCGGGGTCAGTTTGATGATCTGGTGCATGGTGTTGGGCGCTTCCTGGCGCGGTCCTGCGGTGCCGGTGCCGGGCGCAAGCATAGGCCATCAAAGGCCTTGAATTATTCATATAGGAGCTGTTAGCATCCGCCTCCTATATGAAAAGCAGCGTCCGCATCGCATTGCACGCTTCACCGGAGCTGTTGGCCCGGCTTGACGCGCTGCAGCGCATGTTTGCGCAGGCCTGCAATGTCTTGTCGCCGATGGTGCAACAAACCCGCTGCTGGAACCGCGTGGCGCTGCACCACATGGCCTACAAACAACTGCGTGAGCGCTTCCCCGGCCTGGGCTCGCAGATGGTGTGCAACGCCATTTACTCGGTATCGCGCACCGCGCGCGTGATCTACCAACACCCGTCCAGCCCGTTTTGCCCCGCCCGGCTGGGCGCACGGCCATTGCCGACCTTGCAGTTTGCCGAGCATGCGCCGGTCTACTTTGATCGGCACACCTTGAGCCTGAAGCAAGGCCAGGTGTCGCTGTTCACACTGGATGGCCGCATGCGTTTTGCCCTCAATGTGTCGGCCGAAGACGAGCGCCGCTTCCGCGACGCCAAGCTGCGCGAGATCGTTCTCACTGGCGCTGCCACCAAGTACGCACTCACCTTCTCGTTCGACGATCTGGCCGCCGGGGGTGCCGTGGCGGAATCCACAGACAGCACCCAGCTGGACGATTGGCCCGAGTACGTGGTCGTCCTCGCCGATGCGCCAGACCCCACTCCCACCGCCTTGACCATGCCGCTCTACACCCCGCCCACAGGTCTTCAGGAAGCCCGCCCATGACGCCGTCCCCAGCCACCGGCGGGCAAGCCGTTTTGCACACGGTGTTGCGCGAGCAGATGCCGCTGTTCAAGCGCGTCGCCTTCTTCAGCCTCGTCACCAGCCTGCTGGTGCTGGTGCCCACCTGGTTCATGCTGGAGGTCTACGACCGCGTGGTCAACAGCCGCAGTGAGCGCACCCTGCTGATGCTGGTGGTGATGGTGCTGGGCTGCTACGTCGTCATGGAGCTGCTGGACTGGATACGCGGGCGCCTGCTCAACCAGGCCGGTGATGCCATCGACGCCCAACTGCGCACGCGCTTGTTCGATGCTGTTTTCGAGGCCAATCTGCGCCGCCTGCCCGGTGGCAACCTGCAGTTGTTCACCGATTTGCGCACGCTGCGCGAGTTCATTGCCTCGCCCGCCATCACCGCCATGGCCGACACGCCGGCCTCGCTGGTCTTCCTGGCCCTGGTGTTCGCCATCCACCCCTGGCTGGGCGTGCTCACCCTGGTGGGGGCGCTGGTGCAGGTGCTGATCGCCGTGTCCACCGAGAAGCGCACCATGCCGGCCTTGACCGAGGCCAATCGCGCCTCGATGGAAGCTCAGGCCTATGCCGCCAGCGGCCTGCGCAACGCCCAGGTGATCGAGGCCATGGGCATGCTGGGCCACATCCACCAGCGCTGGCTGGGACGGCAGCGGCGCATGCTCACGCGGCAGGCGCAGGCCTCGGACATCGGCGGGCTGAACAACGCGGCCTCCAAGGTGCTGCAGCAGCTGCTGGGCTCGCTGGTGCTGGGCGCGTCGTGCTGGCTGGCCTTGACCGACAGCCTGGCCGGCGGCGGCGGCATGATGATCGTGGCCTCGGTGCTGGGGGGGCGCGTGCTCACGCCGCTGGCCACGCTGGTGCTGCACTGGCGCTCGGTGGTGCAAGCGCGTGACGCTTACACGCGCCTGGACACCTTGCTGCGCGCCATGCCCGAGCGCCCTGCGGCCATGGCCCTGCCGGCGCCCAAGGGTGTGCTCAGCGTCGAGGCCATCGCCGCCAGCGCGCCCGGCAGTGGCCTGCCCATCATCAAGGGCCTGAGCTTTGCGGTGCAGCCCGGCGAAGTGGTGGCGGTGATCGGGCCTTCGGCCTGCGGCAAGACCACCCTGGCGCGCCTGGTGGTCGGGCTGTGGCCGACCCTGGCCGGCAAGGTGCGCCTGGACGGCGTGGACGTGAGCAGCTGGAACAAGGCCGAGCTGGGCCCGCACCTGGGCTATCTGCCGCAGGGCGTGGAGCTGTTTGACGGCACCCTGGCCGAGAACGTGGCGCGCTTCGGCCCGGTCGATCGCGAGGGCGTGCAGCGTGCCCTGCAACTGGTGGGCATGCAGGAGTTTGTCGACGCCCTGCCGGACCGCGAAGACACCCGCATTGGCGACGATGGCGCGGTGCTCTCCGGCGGCCAGCGCCAGCGCGTGGCCCTGGCACGGGCGCTCTATGGTGACCCCCAACTGGTGGTGCTGGACGAACCCAATGCCAGCCTCGACGAGGCCGGTGAGCAGGCCTTGATGCGCACCCTGCAAGCGCTCAAGCAGCGCCGAGCCACGGTCATGCTGATCACGCACCGCACCTCGGTGCTGCCGGCCTGCGACAAGCTGTTGATCCTGCAAGACGGCCAGCTCGTGGCCTTTGGCCCCCGCGACGAGGTCCTGGCCGGCATTCGCGATGCCGCACAGAAGGCGGCCCAGCAGGCCGCCGTCAAGCGCGGCCCGGGTAGCGCCGGCGCGCCCCTGCTGGGCCAGCGCGCCCCGGGAGGCGCAACATGAGCGCCGACATGAGCCAGGACAGCGGCGCGGCCATGCGCAGCAGCGCGGCGCCGGCAAAGGCCGGGGCGGCAGACAGCGCGGCCCCGGCAAAGGCCGGGGCGACAGACAGCGCCGCCCCGCGTGGCGGCTTCTTCCGCCGCAGCGCGCTGGGCCGCACGTTGTGGATGTTCCGCCGCGAGCTGGTCTGGGTGGGCGTGTTCAGCGCCTTTGCCAACCTGCTGATGCTCACGCCCTCGCTGTACATGCTGCAGGTGTTTGACCGCGTGATGCTCAGCGGCAGTGGCCTGACGCTGATCGCCCTGACGCTGATTGCGGTGCTGTTCTTTGCCGTCATGGGCTTTGCCGAATGGGTGCGCTCGCGCCTGCTGGTGCGCGCCGGTGTGGCCTTTGACGAGCGCCTCAATGGCATGCTGTTCAGTGCCAGTTTCGAGGCCAGCTTGAAGGGCAGCGCGGCCAAGCCGCTGCAGGCCTTCAGCGATCTGGCGCAACTGCGGCAATTCCTCACCGGCAATGGCGTGTTCACGCTGTTCGACACGCCCTGGACCCTGGTCTACATCGGCGTGTTGTTCATGATGCACCCCTGGCTGGGCTGGGCGGCCGTAGGCTTCAGCGCGGTGATGCTGGCCTTGGCGCTGTGGGCGCGATGGCTCACCTCGAAAAAGCAGACCGATGCCGGCGACAAGGCGGTGCAGACCAATGCCTACCTGGCCGGCAAGCTGCGCAACGCCGAGACGGTCGAAGCCCTGGGCATGCTGGGCAATCTGCGCCGCCAGTGGTTGGCTTTGCATCAAGCGCAGGTCGGCGCACAGGGCCTGGCCACCGATGCCGCGCAGCGCGCCCAGGCGGTGGTGAAGTATGTGCAATACAGCCAGCAATCGCTGATGCTGGCCCTGGGCGCCTTGCTGGTCATCAAGGGTGAGCTCAGCGTGGGCGCGATGGTGGCGTCGAACATGCTGGTGACCAACGCCTTGCGCCCCATCGGCGCCCTGGTGGGCACCTGGCGCCAGTTCATTGATGCGCGCCAGTCCTACGGCCGGCTGGAGACCCTGCTGCAGGAGAACCCGCCGCGCGTCGAGCAAGCCCACGGCGACGAGGTGCTGGGCCAGATCAGCCTGCGTGGCCTGCAGGCCGGCGCCAAGGGCCGCAAGGCGCCCATCCTCAAGGGCCTGGACGCCGAATTTGTCGCCGGCGAGGTGGTCGCCATCGTCGGCCCCTCGGGTGCTGGCAAATCCACCCTGGCGCGCTGCATCGTCGGCATCTGGCCGCAGGTGTCGGGCCAGGTGCTGCTCGACGGCCACCCCGTCTCGGCCTGGCCGCGTGAGGTGCTGGGCCCGCACATCGGCTACCTGCCGCAGGACATCGAGCTCTTCGACGGCAGCATCGCCGAGAACATCGCGCGCTTTGGCAAGCTCGATTCCCAACAGGTGATTGACGCAGCCACGCGCACCGGCATCCATGACATGGTGCTGCGTTTTCCCAAGGGCTACGACACGCCCATGGGCGAGGCCGGCCAACTGCTCTCGGGCGGCCAGCGCCAGCGCATCGGCCTGGCCCGGGCGCTGTATGGCAACCCGCGCCTGGTGGTGCTGGACGAGCCCAATGCCAACCTCGACGATGTCGGTGAGCAGGCGCTGGCGCGCGCGGTCACCGATTTGCGCCGGCGCGGCAGCACCGTCTTCATGGTCGTGCACCAGCGCCAGATGCTGGCCGTGGCCGATCGCGTGCTGGTGCTGCAAGACGGCGCCATCACCCAGCTCGGCCGCCTCACGCCGGCCGCGACTGGCCAGCCCACGCCGGCCGCGCCGGGCCAGTCCCCGCCGGCCACCCCTTCCACCCCTGTGACCAAGACATCCGCATGAGCTCCACCCTCGATCCCCGCAAGACCAGCGCCATGGCCGGCGCTGCGGCAGGCGCCGCGGCCGCGGAGGTCACCGATGTCGATGACCTCAGTCGCCAGTCCGACACCCGCTCGCCCATACGCCTGGGCTTTTGGGTGCTGGTGGTGGGCTTTGGCCTGTTCATGGCCTGGGCCGCGCTGGCGCCGCTGGACGAAGGCGTTTCGGCGCCGGCGCAGGTGTCCATCGAGACCCGGCGCAAGGCCATCCAGCACCTGCAAGGCGGCGTCATCAAGCAACTGCCGGTCAAAGAAGGCCAGCAGGTCAAGGCCGGCGAGGTGCTGCTGGTGCTGGACGACGGCACGACGCGCGCCGTGCGCGATTCCATACAGCAGAACTACCTCGCCCAGCGCGCCATGGAAAGCCGTTTGCTGGCCGAGCTCTCGGGCGCCGCGGCCATCGCCTTCCATGCCGATTTGAACAAGGCCAGCGAGGCCGACGCCCGGTTGCACATGAGCGTGCAGACCCAGCAGTTCAACGCCCGCCGCGCCGCCCTGGCCGCCGAGGTGGCGGCCGCGCAGGAGTCCATCCACGGCATGGAAGCGCAAGCCAAGGGCCTGGGCCTGATGCTGGAAAGCCGCCAGCAGCAGGCCAGCCTGCAGACCGAGCAACTGGCCAATGTCAAGTCGCTGGCGCAAGACGGTTTCGCGCCACGCAACCAGGCCCTGCAGCTGGAGCAGGCCCAGGCCGAGCTGCGCGCGGGCATGGCCGACCTAACGGCCAATGGCCAGCGCCTGCTGGCCTCGATGGCCGAGACCCGCATGCGCATCGCCCTGCGCAAGCAGGACTACCTGAAAGAGGCCGCTGGCCAGTTGGCCGAGGTGCGCCGCGAGGTGCAGGCCAACCAGGAAAAGCTGGTCGCCATCAACACCGACCTGTCGCGCCTGGAAGTGCGCTCGCCGGTCGATGGCCAGGTGGTGGGGCTGGGCGTCAGTGGCGTGGGCAGCGTGCTCACGCCCGGGCAAAAGCTGATGGACATCGTGCCCATTGGCGCGGTGCTGCTGCTTGACACCAAGGTGCCTACGCACATCATCGACAAGGTGCACGCGGGCGACCCGACCGAGGTCCGGTTCTCGGGCTTTGCCGATTCGCCGCAGTTGGTGGTCGATGGCAAGCTGGTGTCGCTGTCCACCGATGCCGTGTCCGAGCAGGTCGGCAATGGCGTCATGACCTATTACCTGGGCCGCGTGGCCATCACTGAAGCCGGCCTGAAGGCGCTGGGCGCGCGCACACTGCAGCCGGGCATGCCGGCCGAGGTGTTGATCCGCACCGGCGAGCGCAGCCTGCTGACCTATTTGATGCACCCCTTGACCAAGCGCATCGCCGCTTCGATGAAGGAGGAGTGAGTTGATCCAGGCCCCCACCCCCACAGCCGCCACCAAGCCGACCCCCAAGCCGGCGGCCAAGTCGGCCCCCCAGCCGGCCGGCCGGCAGGCCATCAAGGCCGCAGCGCTCGCCGCGCTGCTGAGCTGCACCTGCAGCGCGGCGCTGGCCCAAGCCGCGCCAGTCGACACACCCGCCACCACACCCGTCGCCACACCCGTCGCCACACCCGCCGCGGCCCCTGCCGCCGTGCCGCCGGCGCCGCGCCTGGCGCCCGTGGTCACCGCCATTCAGACGCCCGTGAATGTTCCTGTGCCGCCGCCGCCCATTGGCGCGGCGCTTGGCTTCGGCCACGCTTACACGGCGGCCCTGGGCCATGACGCGCTCATCGACGCCGCGCGCCACGAGCGTGATGTCACCCAGGCCAATGTGCCAGTGAGCTTTGCCGCGCTGCTGCCCAGCGTGAGCTTCACCATGAGCGACAACCTGTACAGCGGCACGCGCTCCTTCCCCAATGCACTGAACCAGCAGGTCACCATCGATCTGGACTACAAGGCACCGCAGCAGGCGCTGCAGATGCGCGCGCCGATCTTCAATTACGAATCGCTCAGCCGCTATCGCCAGGCCAAGGTGCAAGCCGTCGGGGCCGATGAGGTGTACCGGGTGCGTGGTGTGGACTTGATGGACCGCCTCAGCGTGGCCTACCTGCAGCGCATGCTGGCCGACGACAACCTGGTGCAGATCCAGGCGCAGATCGTCTGGTTGCAGGCCCAGCGCGAGCGTGCACAGCAGCGCTTGCAGCGCGGCGAGGGCACGCGCATCGAGGTCGCCGATGCCCAGGGCCAGCTTGACCTGGCCAGCGCCAAACTGCTGGATGTGCTGGATCAGGTGACCGTGGCACGTCGCGGCCTGGCGCGCATCACCGGCTTCGACCACGAGCAGGTGGCCCGCGCCGACGACACCATGCCCACACCGCCGCTGCAGCCGCCCAGCCTGCAGGAATGGCAAAGCCTGGCCGCGCGCGGCAACCCGGCGATCCAGGCGCGCGAGCAGACCGTCGAAGCCGCGCGCCACGGCGTGCAGCGCAACCTCTCGGGCCACCTGCCGCGTCTGGACGTGGTGGCATCGCTGAGCCGCAACAGCAATGAGTCTCTCAGCACCCTGAACCAGAACTCGCGCCTGGCCAGCCTGGGCTTTCAGCTCAATGTGCCGCTGTACGCCGGCGGTGGCGTCCAGGCCAGCATCAAGCAGGCGCGCTCGGATGTGGCGCGCACCGAGGCCGAGCTGGCCAACGAGCGGCGCAATGTCGAGCTCGAGGTGCAGCGTCAGTACCTGGCCGTTTCGCATGGCGCGCAGCGCATCCAGGCCTATCGCCAGGCCGTGGCCTCGGCCGAGCTGGTGGTCGAGGGCGTGACGCGCAGCGTCGCGGCCGGGCTGCGCACCGCGGGCGAGGTGTTGGAGGCTGGCGCTCGCCTGCAACTGGCACGGCGCGATCTGGCCCAGGTGCGCGTCGAATATTTGTTGGCCCGTGTGCGCCTGCAGGGCCTGGCCGGCAGTTCGCCGGCCGAGGTGGCGGGCGACATGGACAGGCTGTTGGGCAGGCGATGAATATCGGAGCAAGAGCATGAAGGTGATGTCAATGCGGCGCGGCGCCCAGCGTCTGGGCTTGATCGTGGCGGCGGCTGTGGGCGCCATTGCCCTGGCCCTGGCCAGCGGTTGCGGCGGCGGCGAGGGCTTGGCCACGGTGAGCAATTTGTCGGCCAGCAATGTCCTGTATGGCCGCAACATGATCGTCACCGTCAGCGGCCAGGCGCTGGACAAGGGCATCAACCTGGACACCGGCGGCGGCTGTGGTGCCATCACCGTGGTGCCTGGCGGCACCGACGCCACGCAATCCTTCAGTTGCCGTGTCACCAGCATCGGCACGCTGCGCATCCAGGTGCTGCGCGGCGAGGGCCCGCGCCTGGCCGAATTGATCTTGAACACGCCGCTGCCGCAGGTCAGCATGACGCTGACCCAGGGCACGGCCACAGGCACCATCGTTGTCGAGCTCGACCCGATCGCGGCGCCGAAGACGGTGAACAACTTTCTTGACTACGTCAACGCCGGCTACTACCGCAACACGCTGTTTCACCGTGTCATCAAGGACCAGGTGGCCCAGGCCGGTGGCTTCATTGCCGGCAGCAGCCCGAGCGCGGCGCTGACCGGCAAGACCAGCACCAACCTGCCCATCGTGCTGGAGAGCAACCGCGGCCTGAAAAACCTGCGCGGCAGCATCAGCATGGCGCGCGAGGCCCTGCCCGACACGGCCACGGCGCAGTTCTACTTCAACCTGCAGGACAACCCGCGGCTGGACTACGTCAGCGCCGAAGAGCCGGGGTATGCCGTGTTCGGCAAGATCATTCAGGGCTTGGAGGTGATGGACGTGCTGGGTGCGGTCGCGACCGGCCTGCGCCCTGTGGCGGTGGGCGCGGTCACGCAATTTCTGGTGGACGTGCCCGTGGACAACGTCGTCATCACCGCGGCCAGCCAGATCAAGTGATGTCCGCCGCGCTGCGCACGCTGCAACTGGCTTGGCCACTGGCCAAGAAGGACGTGCTGGCGCGCTACCGTGGCACGGCCTTTGGCCTGGCCTGGGCACTGCTCGTGCCCCTGGCCATGGTGGCGATTTACGCCCTGGTGTTTCGCGGTGTGTTCCAGGCGCGCTGGGCCGATGGTGGGGCGCCCATGGCCGCAGCGGTGTCTGCGGTCACCACGGCGACTTCGGCACCCAGCGGCGCCGTCGCCGAGGGCATTGCCTATGCCGTGCGCTTGTTTGCCGGGCTGATGGTCTTCACCGGCGTGGCCGAGGTGGCCACGCGCGCCACCCGGTTGATGGCCGACAACGCCAACCTGGTCAAGCGCGTGCTCTTCCCGCTCGATCTGCTGTGCCTGGCGCTGGTGCTGCAAACGGCGCTGCATGCTGCGCTGCAAACCGCGCTGCTGGGCCTGCTGTTGCTGGCCATTGGCCAGTGGCCGCACGCCGGCTGGCTGGCGCTGCCCCTGGTCTGGGCCTGGGTGCTGGCGCTGCAACTGGCCCTGGCCTGGTGGCTGGCCGCCACCGGCTGCTACCTGCGCGATCTGCAGCATGTGGTGCCGGCGGTGGTGGGTGGCTTGTTGTTTCTCTCGCCGGTGTTTTACCCGCTGAGCGCGGCGCCGCCGGTGCTGCGCGAGCTGCTGCTGTTCAACCCGCTCACCGGGCCCATCGAGGCCATGCGCTGGGCCTGGTTTGGTGGCGCGCTGCGCTGGGATGCGCTGGCCATTTCGCTGGCCGAGCTGCTGCTGCTGTGGCCCACCGGGCGCTGGGTCTTTGGCCGGCTGCGGCCCGGCTTTGCCAACCTGGTCTGAGGGGCCGGGGGTCTTTCGATCATGGCCGCTGAAGACGACGATGTGGTGATCGCGCTCAAGGGCGTGGGCAAGTGCTACTCGCTCGAGCATCGCCCCTTGCTGCGCCTGTGGCGCGACCTGTGGGGCCAGCAGGAAAAGGGCCCGGTGCACCACGCTTTGCATGACGTCAATTTGCAGGTGCGCCGCGGCGAAGCCGTGGGCCTCATCGGCCGCAACGGCGCGGGCAAATCCACCTTGCTGCAAATCATCTGTGGCGTGTTGCAGGCCAGTGCCGGCCAACGCCAGGTCAAGGGCCGCATCGCTGCGCTGCTGGAGCTGGGCGCGGGCTTCAATCCCGATCTGACCGGACGCGAGAACGTCCGTCTGAATGGGCCCTTGCTCGGCCTGGCGGCGGCCGAAGTCGAACACCGCCTGCCCGAGATCATCGAGTTCGCCGGCATCGGCGACTACATCGACCAGCCGGTGCGCAGCTACTCCAGCGGCATGTTCGTGCGCCTGGCGTTTTCAATGGCCACCAGCGTCGAGCCCGACATCCTCATCATCGACGAGGCCCTGTCGGTGGGCGACGGCGTCTTCGCCCGCAAATCCTTTGAGCGCATCATGGCCTTGAAGGCGCGTGGCGCCACCATCTTGCTGTGCTCGCACTCGCTGTTCCAGATCGAATCGCTGTGCCAGCGCGCCATCTGGCTGCACGATGGCCGGGTGCAGTTCGATGGGCCTGCGCACCAGGCCAGCGTCGAGTACGGCGCTTGGCAGGGTGAGGCCGGCGCACCGGACGATGCCCGCCCATCCGCCCCCAAGGTGCGCGCCGACACCGCGGCGGCGGCGCTGCGTGAGGTGCGTCTGGCGCGTATCAGCGGCGACGGTTATCAACCCCTGCCCCCCGGCGTGGCCCGCGCTGAGCCGCCGGCCAGCAGCTTGCCCACGGAGGGGCCGGTGCTGCGCAGTGGTCTGGACACGCTGCAGATCGAGGTGCATGCCCAAACCAGCCCGGACATTCCCTGCCCGACCCTGGGCTTCTTGCTGCACTCGGCCGACGGCCGCATCGTCAGCAGCGCGGCGAGCTGGCTGGACAAGGTGGCACTGCAGCGCAGCGTCACCGGCGCGCTGCGGGCCGAGTTGAGCTTTGACGCCTTGCCGCTGCTCAAGGGCCACTACACCGTCTCGGCCTATGTGCTGTGCGAGCGTGGCATCAATGTCTACGCCTGGGTCGAGCACGCCGCGGCGTTTGATGTGGTGCAGGAGGACGTTCACCAGGGCATCGTCGCGCTGCCGCACCGTTGGCGGCAAGTGATGGAGCCATGACGCCCGGCACCACGCTGGCGGGCGGCGCGCATGACAGCGGCCTGGTGGCCCTGGGTCGAATGCCGCAGACCCTGGCCGATCCACCCCTGGCACCAGCCACCGAGGCTGCCACGCTGGCCATGCGCAGCCTGTTCACTGCGGTCTTCGCCAGCCCCATGTCGGCCGAGCACTGGCATTGGAAGTACACCCTGACGCAAGGCGGTGGCGTGGGCTTGATGCGTGAGGGCCGCATGGTGGCGCACTACGGCGGCGTGCCGCGCCGCGTGCTGCACTTCGGGCAGCCCAGCATGGCCTGCCAGGTCTGCGATGTGATGGTCGAGGCCAGCGCCAACAAGGCCCTGGTGCGCAGGGGCCCGCTCTACCAGGTGAGTGCGGCCTACCTGCACGCCATGGTGGGCCAAGGCCGTGCCTATGGCCTGGCGTTTGGCTTCCCGAACCAGCGCGCCTTTGCTGTTGCCCAAAGGCTCGGCTTGTACGCCCAAGTCGATGACGTCGTGCGCCTGGCCTGGCCGGCGGCGCAGGCCACCCAGGCGAGGGCCGGATTTGCCACTGCGGCCCTCGGCCAAGTGCAGCGCCTGGGCCTGGCCGGCGTCGGCTTCAGCGCCGATGAGCAGCACCTGATCAACACGCTGTGGCCACAGATGGCCAGGGCGCACACGGGCTCCATCATCGGCGTGCGCGACGCCCACTGGCTGCAGCATCGCTATGTGATGCACCCTGCCATTCGCTACGACATCGTGCTGCTGCGCAGCCCCTGGTGGCGCCGGCCACTGGGGGTGATGGTGCTGCGCCAACATGCCGACCACCTGCAGCTGCTGGATCTGCTGGCACCGCCAGGGGCCGTGCCCAGGCTGATCCAGGTGGCCAGACACATGGCCCAGCAAGCCGGGCTGCCCGAGCTGCAGGCCTGGATCACGCACTCACATGTGCATCACCTGGCCGGGCCCGCGCCGCACGAGGCCAGCCTCACCGAGCTTGGCATTGCCTTGCCCACCTACGCGCACACCGCTGGCCCTCCGCTCGAGGCCCTGCGCGGGCGCTGGTTCCTGATGGCCGGCGATGCCGATTTCACCTGACGCCATGACCAACACCGCAGCCCCCGTCCCAAGACCCCACTGGCCCGCGTGGGTCGAGCATGAGTTGACGCCCTATCACGCCATGCCGGTGTCCGATGTGCAAAGCATGCTGGTGCTGGCACCCCACCCGGACGACGAGGTCTTTGGCTGCGGTGGGCTGCTGGCGCTGGCCGCCGATGCGGGCATCCAAGCGCATGTGGTGATCCTCAGCGATGGTGGTCTGGGCGGCGGCGCCAGCACCCGCGAGGCCGAAAGCCTGGCGGCGGCGCGGGTCTTGGGTGGGGCCAGCGCTGGCGCCCGCACACACTTCTGGCGCCTGCCGGATCGCGGCCTGGTGCCGGGTGCCGCGCTGCAGCAGCGCATCCATGCGGCACTCGAGCTCACCGGCGCGCAGTGGCTGCTGGCGCCATCACCCTTCGAGGTGCACCCCGATCACCGCGCCGTGTGTCTGGCGGCGGTGGAAGTCGCGCGCCAGCGCCAGCAGCATGGCGCTGCCCTGCAATTGCTGCTGTGTGAAGTCGGCCAGCCGCTGATGCCCAATCGCCTGCTCGACATCACGGCAGTGGCCGAGCGCAAGCGCCTGGCGATGCAATGCTTCGGCTCGCAACTGGCGGGTCAGGACTATGCCCAGCAAATCAGCGGCTTGAACCGCTACCGTGCCTACACGCTGGGGCCCCGGGTGGCGCAGGCCGAGGCGTATTGGCTGGTGTCGCCGGATGAGCTGGCGGGTGGCATCGAGGGCCTGCTGGACGCGGTGCTGGTGCAATTGCGGCGCCGGCTCTGAACGACAGGTTCCAGGCGAGGGCCAACACCTGCGAGCAGGGGCTCAACTGCATGGGCTGCGATTGCAGTGTCGAGCGCCTCATTCAGCGTGCTGATTGGGTCAATGGGCGATGATCTGCGAGCCCCGGATCACTCGATCACTCCCAGGAGACCCCCCATGACCCCACTGCCCGGACTCGACTTTCAGCTCGGTGAAGACATCGATGCCTTGCGCGACGCCGTGCGCGCCTTTGCGCAGGCCGAGATCGCGCCGCGCGCCGCCGCGATCGATGCCAGCGACCAGTTCCCGATGGACCTGTGGCGCAAGATGGGCGCGCTGGGTGTGCTGGGCATCACCGTGCCCGAGAGCGAAGGCGGCGCCGGCATGGGCTACCTGGCGCACATGATCGCGATGGAAGAAATCTCGCGCGCCTCGGCCTCCATCGGCCTGAGCTACGGCGCGCACTCTAACCTCTGTGTCAATCAGATCAAGCGCAACGGCAGCGACGCCCAGCGCGCCACGTATTTACCGAAGCTGATCAGCGGTGAGCATGTCGGCGCCCTGGCCATGAGCGAGTCCGGCGCAGGCTCGGACGTCATCAGCATGAAGCTGCGTGCGCAGGACAAAGGCGGCCATTACCTGCTCAACGGCAGCAAGATGTGGATCACCAATGGCCCGGATGCCGACACCATGGTGGTCTACGCCAAAACCGAACCCGAGCTCGGGGCTCGCGGCGTCACGGCCTTCATCGTCGAGAAGGGAATGAAGGGTTTTTCCACCGCGCAAAAACTCGACAAGCTGGGCATGCGCGGCAGCCACACCGGCGAGATGCTGTTCGTTGATGTCGAGGTGCCGGTGGCCAATGTGCTGGGTGGCGTGGGCGGCGGCGCGCGGGTGTTGATGAGCGGTCTGGATTACGAGCGCGCCGTGCTCGCCGCCGGGCCCATAGGCATCATGCAAGCGGTGATGGACAACGCCGTGCCCTATGTGCACGAGCGCAAGCAGTTCGGCCAAAGCATCGGCGAGTTCCAGCTCATCCAGGGCAAGCTGGCCGACATGTACACCGTGCTTCAGGCCGCCCGCGCGTTTTGCTACACCGTCGGCAAAAACCTCGATCAGCTCGGCACCGGCCATGTGCGCCGCGTGCGCAAGGATTGCGCCAGCGTCATCCTGTGGTGCGCCGAAAAAGCCACCTGGATGGCCGGCGAGGGCATTCAGATCTTCGGTGGCAACGGCTACATCAACGACTATCCGCTGGGCCGGCTGTGGCGCGATGCCAAGCTCTATGAGATTGGCGCCGGCACCAGCGAGATCCGGCGCATGTTGATCGGCCGCGAGCTGTTTGGCGAGACGATGTGAGATCGGGCCAGAGCGCGGCCATCAGGGCCTGCGCCGCGGGCGCGAATTGATCATCGCGGCCGCTTCCGCGCGCAGAAGCTCACAACAGCAACAGGCTCTTGGCGCTCGCGCCTTGCACGGTGCTGAGCGCCACGCGGTGGTCCAGCGTGGCCAGGCAGCCGCCGTGCGCCACGGCCAGGGCCAGCAGGTAGACATCGGTGATCTGGTTGTGCCCGAGCACGCGCGACCAGTCGATGGACGCATCGCTGCGCAGCGAGAGGTCGTCAGCCCAGAACACGTGGTCCAGGCGCGCGCAAATCTCTTGCAGTTTGTCGCGCACGGGGATGAAGCCAGCCGGCCCGAAGCGGCTGTAGCCCGGCAGGTTGAGCACGCGCATGACGCCGTTCTCCACCAGCGCGCAGGTGGCAATCTGCAGCTTGCTGCGCCGTGCCAGGGCCAGGGCCTGGGCATGGTGAACATGCGCCTCGTCGAGCAGGGCCACCCAAACGTTGACATCGAGCAGGTAGCGCACCGGCTACATGCCTTCCTGGTCCATCAGCTCGCGCACGTGTTCCGAGGTGATGACCTCGCCGCGCGCCGGCAGCAGTGCAAATTTGCTGCTCACGCGTGCCGGCCGGGCCGCGGGCAGGTGCTGGGCGCGGATGCCGTCGCGCGCCAGCCGTGACAGGGCCTGGCCGATGGTGATGCGCTCGCGCTGGGCTTGCGCGCGGGCGAAGTTGAAGATGTCGTCGTCGATGGCCAGGGTGGTGCGCATGGGGGCAATTTAGCATCAAAACATCAAAATCGCATCAAGCTGGCATTGCTTGCTGATCGGGTTTGCTGGCGTGGCTCGTCGCCGGCGTGCGTGGGCAGATCGTGTTGGCAAGCTGCGCTGGCAATACGCGCCAGCAACGCGCGTGCGCAGGGCAAGTCGTCACCGCCGCCATCCCAGCCGCCCGTAAACTGAATCACACCCCGCCACGACACGCCTTAGCGCCACCCAATGAGCAACCCTCTGCAGGAACTGTTTGACAAAAACCGCCAATGGGCGGCCGACACCGAAACCCGCCAGCCGGGCTTTTTCACCCGCCTGGCGCAGCAGCAAAGCCCGCGCTATATGTGGATTGGGTGCGCCGACAGCCGCGTGCCGGCCAATGAAATCACCGGCCTGGACCCAGGCGAGGTTTTTGTTCACCGCAACGTCGCCAACCTGGTGGTGCATTCGGATCTGAACGCGCTGTCCACCATTCAGTTTGCCGTTGAGCACCTGAAGGTCGAGCACATCATGGTCGTCGGCCATTACGGCTGCGCTGGTGTGCGCGCCGCGCTCAGTGGCATTCGCGTGGGCCTGGCCGACAACTGGCTGCGCCATGTGCAGGATGTGCGCCTGCGGCACCGCAAGCGGCTCGATCACCTGCCTAAGGCCGAGCAGGAAAACATCCTGTGCGAGATGAACGTCATCGAACAAGTCGGCAATGTGGCGCTGTCCACCGTGCTGCAAGACGCCTGGGCGCGCGGGCAGAAAGTGGCCGTGCACGGTTGGGTCTATGGCCTTCGCGATGGCCTGCTCAAGGACCTGGGCGTCACGATGGATCGGGCGGAGACCGTGGTACAGGTGTTCGGCGTCGCCATCAAACGCTACCCGCGCGCCCCGATGGCCGAAGAGGATTGAGCGCTTGCGTCACGCTGCAAGGCCTGCGATGAAATGGCCGAAACGGGTGTGGGATTTTTACACACAGGTTGACTGCCGACGCAGATGCCGCTTACTATGGCCGTAACGATTGCCACACAACATCACTCGGGGACGCGCATGGCCGGATACATGGAAGAGCTCTATCAACCCCTGGTCGTGACCGGCACTGCCGGCAACGACTCGCTCTACGGCGGCAAGGGAGCGGACCGCATCGATGGCGGGGAGGGTGAGGACACCTATGTCGTCGGCTTCAACTTCGGGCAGTCTGCGCCGATCGGCCGCAACGGCGCTGGCGTGACCGTCGGCGTCTCGCCCCATGCCGACACCCTGGTCAATGTCGAATGGCTGGCCTATGCCGACCTGCTGGTGCGCCTGGATGACCCCATCTTCTTGCAGGCCGTGCAACACAGCTACACCACGGGCGCAGACACTTTGATCGGCAACGATTGGGGCTACTCACTGTCGGGCGATGGGGGTGACGATGTCCTTATCGGCAATGGCGGTGACGACACCTTGTATGGCGGCAAGGGCAATGACACCGCGGTCTACCGCGGCAACCGGGCCGATTACCTGATCGAGTACGACGTCGCCAATCAACGCGTGGTGGTGCATGACCAGCTCGCTGGTCGCGACGGCAAGGACTACCTCCTTGGCATTGAGACGCTGCGTTTTGCTGATATGGAGCTGGCTGTGGGGCCGCTGCCAGCGCCACCCGCGCCCGCGGCGCCGGCCTACAGCGCCAACGATGTGATTGGGCTGGCAGACGGGCTTGGTGGGATCGTCCCGTTGGTGCCAATGGGCAGCACGATGAGCAACGGGACCACCGGCTACGCGAGCGCACACGGGTCCACTGCAAGCCTTGAACTCATGTCGCTTGACGCGTCCAGCGTGCTTGTGCTTGCCGCACCCCAGGCCCAGCTCAATGACATTCAAATCGAGTTGATCGGCGTATACAGCACCTGGCAAACGCGCGGCGGGTCCGCCTACATCAGCCACTGCGAGTGCTGATCGCGCCAGCCCGCCGGCGCCAACCGTGCTGAGCCCGGCGGCACCCCGGCCAAGCCTGGACCTGGCCACGCAGCTGCGCGACATGCGGCGTCGCGGCCACATTGATGAGGCCCGCACACTGCTTGCGCGCCTGCTCGCCGAGGCGTGCGCAGACGCCAGCGGCCGTCCCGCCCAGCAACAGCGTTTGCAACACCTGGCCTGGCAGCACGCGCCGTTTTGGTGGCAGCCCCTGGCCGGCCGCAGCGCCGTGTTGCGCCGCCGCGGCCCGCAAGACCTGCCGCTGTTGCGCCAGGCCTGGCAGGACACCGATTTCATGCAGCGCTTCAACCGCATGGCCGCCACGCTGCCCGAGCACGACGAGGCCTTGCGTGCCCTGCTGGTGCGCGAGCATTGGGCACTGCCCGAGGAATCCCAGGCCCTGCACTGGACGATCGAGTCCGCCGGCCAGGCCTGCGGCTGCGTCAGCGTGGTGGACATTTCCTTGCAGCATGGGCGGGGCGAATTTTTGATTGGCGTGTTGCCAGGCTTGGCGGCCAAGGCCTCACCGTGGTTGGCGCTGGAAGCCGCGCACCTGGTGTTCGACTTCCTGTTCACACAGCTTCAAGTGGCACGCTTGACCGCCTACTTTTACGCCGACAACCTGGCCGCCTTGCAGATGGCCGAGAAGCTCGGCTTCGAACGCGAAGGCCTGCTCAAAGGCTATTTGCGTCTGCCCGATGCGGGGGCGCGCGCGGATTTGATCGTCGCCGGTCTGCTGCTCGATGAGGCGTTTTTCAAGCAGCGCCAGCGCTTGCGCCAGCGCCTGCTGGGCAGGGCCTGAGCCCGGCCGCTGCGCCAGCCCGACATGGCCGCGCCGCCCATGGGTGCGGGCCACAGGGCCGGCGCCTCAAGGCCCAACACCGGCCCGTAAACTGAGCCCAGCACCCCACGCGGAACGTCGCAGACCCCCATGTTCCCGCACCGCCTCACCGACAGCCGCGCCTTCGATATTGCGCAGGCCCTGCTCGATGGCTTCAATCGCCACTACGAGCTGTTTTCGCAGACCAACCGCGCCGCCAAGCAGCGCTTTGAGGACGCCGATTGGCATGGCCAGCAGCGCGCCCAGCGCGAGCGCATCGAGTTCTATGACAAGCGCGTCGATGAAGCCATCGCCCGCCTGCAGCGCGACTTCGACATTGCCAAGCTGCAGGGCGACACCTGGAGCCAGGTCAAGCTGCACTACATCGGCCTGCTGGTTGATCACCACCAGCCCGAGCTGGCCGAGACCTTCTTCAATTCGGTCACCACGCGCATCCTGCACCGCAGCTACTTTCGCAACGATTTCATCTTCGTGCGCCCGGCCGTGAGTACCGAGTACATCGAAAACGACGAGCTCGCCGCCCAGCCCACCTATCGCGCTTACTACCCGACCAAAGACGACATGCGCCCGACCCTGCTGCGCATCGTTGATAACTTTCAACTTGCGCGTCCATTTGAGGATCTGGGGCGCGACATCGATGATGTGCTGGCCGGCATGCGCGCCCACACCGGCGCGGTGCGCCTGCGGGCCAACTTTCAGATCCAGGTGTTGAGCTCCTTGTTCTTTCGCAACAAGGGCGCCTACATCATCGGCAAGATCGTCAATGGCTTTGCCGCCACGCCCTTTGCCCTGCCGCTGCTGCATGGACAGAACGGCAAGCTGGTGATCGATGCCGTGCTGCTTGATGAAGACGACCTGCTGATGCTCTTCAGCTTTGCCCGCGCCTACTTCATGGTCGACATGCCCATCCCCAGCGCCTATGTGCAGTTTTTGCGCTCACTCATGCCGCGCAAGCCGCGCAGCGAGTTGTATGCCGCGCTCGGCCTGCAAAAGCAGGGCAAGAACAGTTTCTACCGCGACTTTCTCTACCACCTGCGCCATTCCAGTGACAGCTTTGACATCTCGCCCGGCATCAAGGGCATGGTCATGCTGGTCTTCGATCTGCCCTCCTTCCCCTATGTCTTCAAGGTCATCAAGGATTTCTATCCGCTGCAAAAAGACACCAGCCGCGAGCAGATCAAGGGCAAGTATTTGCTGGTGAAAACGCACGACCGTGTCGGCCGCATGGCCGACACGCTGGAATACACCAGCGTGGCTTTTCCGCGCGCGCGCATCAGCCAGGCGCTGCTGGCCGAGTTGAAGCACTACTGCCCCAGCCAGATCGAGGACGACGCCAGCAGCGGCGAGCCGGTGCTCATCATCAAGCACCTCTACATCGAGCGCCGCATGGTGCCGCTCAACATCTACCTGCACGACGCCACGCCCGAGCAGGTGGCGCATGCGGTGGTGGAGTACGGCAACGCCATCAAGGATTTGGTCGCGGCCAACATCTTTCCGGGCGACATGCTGTGGAAGAACTTTGGCGTCACCCGCCACGGCAAGGTGGTGTTCTACGACTACGACGAGATCGAATACATCACCGATTGCGTCTTCCGCCACGTGCCCGAGCCGCGCAACGAGGAAGAGGAAATGTCGGGCGAGGTCTGGTATCGCGTCGGCCCCAAGGATGTGTTCCCCGAGACCTTCGGGCCCTTCTTGCTGGGCAACAGCCTGGTGCGCGAGGTCTTCATGAAGCACCACGCCGATCTGCTGGACGCCGCCTTCTGGCAAGGCCACCAACAGCGCATCCGCGCCGGCCATGTGCACGATGTGTTTTCGTATGAGCCCGAAAAGCGCTTCGTGAATCGGCGTGCCGGTCGCGCCTGAGCCTTGTTAGCCCTGCGCCAACCCATCTTTTGAATCGCCTCAGGCCCTTCTCGCCACAGGCCCTTCTCGCCACAGGCCCTGGTGGCTACACGCCCTTCTGGCTACACCGGCCAGATCCACTTCGCCAGCGTCGCAAAGTCCGGCGCCAGTTGCCAGCCGGCGAACTGGATCTGCAAGGGCAGCGCGCTGTAGCGGTGCAGCAGCAACAGGCGCAGCAATTGCACTCTGGTTTCAGGGTTGGCCCAAGCGCCGTAGCCCTCGAAGAAGGCCGTGCAGCGCGCGGCATGGCCGGCGGCCAGGAAGCACAGCGGGCCCAGCCAGTCGTATTCACGCGGGCCGACCAGGCCGTCGCCGAAGTCGAACATCGCGGCCAGCCGGCCCTCTGTGGCCAGCAAGTTGAAGGGCGTGTATTCGCCGGTCAGCAGCACGTCCGGGCCTTGGGGCACGGGGCCTTGCAGGAAGTGCGCAAGCTGGTCCAGCAGATGCGCTGGCAAGCCGGTGCGGCGCTGCCGATCCGCACAGCGCTCTTTCTGGCGCGCGAGGAAGGCGGGCCAGGGCGGTGCCAGCGCCGCCATCTGGTCCACCGGCAATGCATGCACCTGTGCCGCCAGCGCGCCCAGGTCATGCAAAAGCGCCAGGCGCTGCGCTTCGCGCAGGCCCGGCCACACGGCAGTCAGCGGCGTGCCGCTGAGCTCGCCCATCACCAGGTAGGGCCAGCCTTGATGCATGCCGTCGGCCAGGCGCTGCGGGGTGGGCAGGGCCAACTGCCCATGCAAACGGCCCAGCATCGCCCGCTCGAAATCGAAATGGTCACGCAGGAAGGGCGGATAGACCTTGAGGATGCGTGCACCGGCCATGCGCGAGACCAGCGCCGTGCCTTCGCTGATGGGCGACAGCGTGGCGCTGCCCAGCGTGTGCGCCAGCGCCGCGATCTCATCGCGCCACGCAGCGGGCTCGTCGTGCAGGGCGTCGAACGCGGCGGGGCTAAGGTGGCTGGGCAAAGGCATGGCGGCAGTGTGCTGTTCAGGCAATGCGCAAACCCTCAAACCGACCGCTGCTTCGCCATTCGTCCAGGTATTTGAAATACGCGCTAGGCCCCGCCGGGTAGCCCACCGCCAGCCTGGCCGCGCGCCCAGGGTCGCGGCCTTCGTTGTTGTAGTAGCCGGGGGTGCAGTCGGGTGACTGGGTCATGCGCCCAGCGCTGGTCAGCATCAGTTGCACCCAGGCTTCTTCGGCCTCAGGGCTGACCTCTATTTCAAGTGCGCCCTTTTCACGCGCATGGCGCACCATGGCGGCAATGGTGCGGGCCGATTCGGTCAGGTTGTGCGGCACGTTGGAAATCAAATTTGCGCCTTGAGTGGCCTGCACAAAGAAGGCGTTGGGAAAGCCATGCACATGGATGCCATGCAGGCTGCGCATGCCCGCGTGCCAGTGTGCGGACAAAGCCAGGCCGCTGCGCCCCTGCATGTCAAACCCGGCGCGCCGCGCATAGGCCGTGCCCACCTCGAAGCCAGAGGCGTAAATGATGCAATCCACCGGGTGGGCGTGGCCGGCCACCACCACCGCATCGGCGCTGATGCGCTCCACGCCTTGGCCATCGGTGTCGATCAAGCGTACGTTGGGCCGGTTGAAGGCCAGCAGGTACTCATCATGAAAGCAGGGCCGCTTGCACAACTGGCGGTACCAGGCCTTGAGTTTTTGCGCTGTGGCCGCGTCATGCACCAGGGCGTCGGCGCGGGCGCGAATCTCCTCCATCTTTTGATGGTCCGCATCCTCGTAGGCGGCCAGCATGTTGGACACGCTGCGCTGCTCACGCGGCAGTTGCGCAATCGCTGCGCGAATGCGTCGCGCCAGGTCGGTCCAGCCGTCTTGCACCAGGTCGATGTCGGCGTTGCCACCGGCTTGGTTGGCGGTGAAGTTTTCCAGCCAGCGCTGCTGCCAGCCGGGCGTGGCGATGCCGGCAAACCAGTCCGAGTCTATGGGTGCGTTGTTGCGCACATCCACCGACGAAGGCGTGCGCTGGAACACCAGCAACTGGGCACAGGCGCGTGCCAGCTGCGGCACCACCTGCACCGCCGTGGCGCCGGTGCCGATGAGGGCCACGCGCTTGTCGGCCAGGTGCTGCATGGGCGCACCCCTGGGGTCGCCGCCGGTGTAGGCCCAGTCCCAGCGGCTGGTGTGAAAACTGTGGCCGGCAAAGCCTTCAATGCCCGCAATGCCCGGCAACTTGGGCACATGCAGTGGCCCCGTGCCTAAGCCGATGAACTGGGCGCTGAAGTCGTCGCCGCGGTGGGTGCGAATGCGCCAGTGCAGCGCCCGCTCGTCCCAGTGCAAGGCGGTGACTTCAGTGTGAAACAGCGCGCCGTCGTACAGGCCAAAGTGCTCGCCGATGCGCCGGCAATGGGTCTGAATTTCCGGGCCGTGCGCGTACTTTTCGCTGGGCCGGTGGCCGGTTTCTTCCAGCAGCGGCAGATAGATCAACGACGCCGTATCGCACTGCGCGCCAGGGTAGCGGTTCCAGTACCAGGTGCCGCCGAAATCACCGCCCTTTTCGATGATGCAGACGTCATTGACGCCGGCCTCCTTCAGCCGCGCGCCGGTGCAAAGGCCGGCAAAGCCGCCGCCGATGAAGGCAAAGCTGACGTGGCCGGTTCGCGGCGCGCGCGGCTGCACCGGCAGGTAGGGGTCGTGCAGGTCATGCGCCAGCCTGCCGGCCACGCGCTGGTACTGGTCGTTGCCGTCGGCACGCAAGCGTTTGTCGCGCTCTTGCAGGTATTTTTGGCGCAGGGCGGTTTTGTCGAGGGTGGCGGTCGGCATGGGGGCGCAGGGGTCGCAAAAAGGGGCGCTGCATTTGGCTGGATCCACCCACGGTGAGGGTCGGTCCAGCCAAGGTGTTGGTGTGATTCTGCGATGCGCCAATCTGCTGGACGCCGTCATGTGCTGTGTGAATCAGCGCGCCAGTCGCGCTTGATCGTGAAAGATGCACTGCATTTGTCCTGCTGATCGGCCGATACCCTATTGAGCCGCACCGGCGAGCGCATGGCGGCCAACCCACTCACTCAGGAGCAGCGCATGCTGGATTTCTTTTTTACCGGCCAAGCCGTGGCCGCGTCGCGACTGCCGCCTTGGTCTCGGGCGCCACCTCAGCCTGGCCCTGGCGGCCAGCAGCCTGGCCGTGGCAACAGCAGCGCTGGCCGCACCGCACCACAAGGTGGACAGCGACTTGAGCGATGAGGTGGATCGGCCCAGCGGTGCTGCGCACTGGTCCAAGCAGATGAATGGCCAGCGCCATGTCGAGGTGGTGTGGTCACCGATGGCAGCCAGCCCGACCTGGCCAATCTGCGCGACCACGTGCAGCGCCTGGGTGGCAAGGTGCTTCGGGTGCACCAGTACATCGCTGCGGCGACCGTGCAGTTGCCGGCGGCAAAGCTCAAGGCCATCGCCGATCGGCCTGAGGTCACGGGCCTTGCGCCCAACCGTGCCACCCAGCGCGCCGGCAGCGAGCTCGAGGGCATGACCGGTGCCACCGAGAGCGCGATACGCAGCTACAGCGCGACCGCGGCCTACACCGGTCTTGATGGCAAGGGCATGGGCATTGCGGTGCTCGATTCGGGCGTCATGCCCACGCACTTTGCGTTCAAGAATGCGGCGGGAACATCGCGCGTACTGAAGAGCGTATCCATGCTCGACAGCAACTGTGGCGGGGCGATTGCCGGCGCCACCCTCACCGGCCCGACAGCGCTGACACCGGGCTCGACCGCCGCAGTGGCGTATGAGACCAAGGTCACCGTGCCGGCCAGCACGGTGTGGTACGACCTCTACGGCCACGGCACCCATGTGGCGGCCATCGCTGCCGGCCGCGAGACAACGCAGCTCAATGCCAACGGCTCCACGCTGAGCACCATCACCAACGCCGGCCTGGCGCCGGGTGCCAACCTGTACAGCGTGCAGGTCATCGATCAATGCGGCGTGGGCACCATCAGCCAGGTGCTCGAGGGCATCGACTGGGTGCTCTACCACGCCAAGGAATACAACATTCGGGTGATGAACCTCAGCCTGGCCGCAGCCTCGCGCAGCAGCTGGCGGGTCGATCCCTTGGCCTTGGCGGCGCGTAGCGCCACGGCTGCCGGCATCACCGTGGTGGTGGCGGGTGGCAATTTCGGCTACGACGCCAGCAATCGCGAGCAGTACGGTGCCATTGGCTCGCCCGGCCACGACCCGAGCGTCATCACCGTCGGTTCGGCCAATTCGCGGGGCACCCTGGCGCGTGCCGACGACGTCATCAACCGCTTCAGCTCGCGCGGGCCCACACGCGGTGCCTTCACGAGCAGCAATGGCGCCATCACCCGAGACAACCTGCTCAAGCCCGATCTGGTGGCGCCGGGCAACCGCATGCGCAGCGCCATGGCCACCGACAGCAACAGCCAAACCGGCTATGGCTGGAGCGGGCTGGCCAACGCCTTCTACAACGAGTTGGTGCTAACGCCTAACGTCAACGACATCCCCAAGGGCAGCACGCAGATGTGGCTGAGCGGCACCTCGGTGGCCACACCGGTGGTCACCGGCGCGGTGGCGCTGATGCTGCAGGCCAACCCTGGGCTGACGCCGCCCTTGATCAAGGCCATCTTGCAGTACTCAGCGCAGGCATTGCCCAATGCCAACTTGCTGCAGCAAGGCGCCGGCATGATCAACATTCCCGGTGCCGTGGCCATGGCGCGTGCGCTGCGCACCGATCTGGCCACCGTCATCGGCAACGGCAGCCTGGCGCTGGGGGCCTCGATGCTGGCCTCGGGGGCCGTGCTGCCGGCCACCAGCACCACCATTGGCGGCAGTGCCTTCAGCTGGTCACGCATCGTCACCCTCGGCGGCAACCATGTGCTCACCGGTGCCAACCTCTTTTCCAAGAACCAGGGCGTCTGGGATCCGCGCCTGGTCTGGGCCAATGGCATCGTGCGCAAGCGCGTTCCGACCTACTGGTCGGGCACCGGCATTGCCGCCAACACCTTCATCAAGGGTTTCAGCGAGACCTCACCCAACAGCCTGAACCTGCTCACGGCCGGCGTGGTGCGAGCCGACAAGCTGGTGGGCAACAGTTCCATGGCCGCCAAGACCGGGGTGTTCATGCCCTCGGCCACCCTGGCCGGCTGGCTGGCGGCAGGCAGTGGGACGACCTTGCTCAATGGCGTCACCCTGAGCCAGGGCCTGGTGCTGAGTGAAGGCCTGGTCTTGAGCGAAGGCCTGGTGCTGAGCGAGGGCCTGGTGCTCAGCAAAGGCCTGGTGTTGAGTGAGGGACTGGTGCTCAGCGAAGGTTTGGTGCTCAGTGAAACCGATCGCACGCTGGTGGGTGAGCCGTTTTGAGCTGACACAGGCGCCCGCAATGTGAAGCCGCATCGGCCTGCCGGTTGCGGCTTTTTTCACGTCTGCGCGAGGCCCATCGCGGGCCTTGATGTCGCGCTCGCCCATGGCGGCGGCCGAGTGTGAGAAATACCCTGCATTGGCGGCGCTTTTCTGTCGATAGCCCAAGCAGCAAGCCAGGCAAGCGCCTGGCGCGCAGCACGGTCAATGTCGACAGTTTCAAAGAGGGGTCACCATGGTTCAGCGCATACAGGCAGCTCACACCGCACACCCACACATCCCCATCGCGACCACGGGGCTGGTGCAAAAGCTTCAAACCACGGTGCTGGCGCTGTCGCTGGCCATGGCCGGCATGGCGCTGTCGCTGCGCGCACAGGCGACGCCGCCTGCTTTGGCCGCTCAAGCCGCACAACAAGCCGCACAACAAGCCACACAGTCCGTGCGGGGCAAGCTGGCCGACGATCTGCACCTTGAGTTGGCCAAGGCACGCCCCGGCACGCCTTGGTCGCGCGACATCAAGGGCGCCAAGCACGTGCAATTGCTGATGGTGGGCGATGGCAGTGACCCGGAGCTCAGCGCCCAGTGCGCCGAGGTGCTGCGCCTGGGGGGCTCGGTGCACCGGCTGCATCCTTTCATCGCTGCGGCCACCATTCAATTGCCGGCGGCGATGGTCAACCGCCTGGCCGATCGCGCCGATGTGGCGAGCCTGGTGCCCAATCGGCGAACCTCGCGCACGGCCACGCAGCTTGAGCTGACGACCGGCGCCGCATCGGCCACGGTGCGCACCTACAGCGGCCTCAATGTGCTGACTGGCATCAACCCTTACACCGGCCTGGACGGCGCCGGCATCGGCATTGCCGTGCTCGATTCGGGCGTGTCCAACGCGCACCAGAGCCTGATCAAACGGGTGGTCAAGTCGGTGCAGATGCTGACCAGCACGGCCACCCACTGGACCACCGGCGCCAGCACTGTCGCCTCCTGGACGCCGGGCAGCAGCACACTGGCCAGCTACGAAAGCGCGATCAACAACAGTGGTGCCACGGTCATGCAAGACCGCTATGGCCATGGCACCCATGTCGCCAGCATCGCTGCCGGCATCGAGTACGACATGATGATCAACACCGCCATCGACAGCGGTGTCATCCCGGCGGGGATTGCCCCGGGCGCCAAGATCTACGACGTGAAGGTGCTCGGTGACACCGGCACCGGCACCTTGAGCGATGTCATCGAAGGCCTGCAGTGGGTGATCTACCGAGCCAAGGAATACAACATCCGGGTCATCAACCTGAGCCTGTCTGCTGGCTCGACCAACAGCTGGCAAACCGATCCACTGGCCATGGCCGCGCGCGCCGCAGTGGCCGCCGGCATCACCGTGGTGGCGGCGGGTGGTAACGCCGGTCTGGATGGGCAGGGGCGCGAGCAGTTCGGTGCCATCGGCTCACCCGGCCACGACCCCAGTGTGATCACCGTCGGCTCGCTCAATGGCCGTGGCACCGTGGCGCGGGGCGATGACATCGTCAACGGCTTCAGCTCGCGCGGGCCGACCCGAGGTGCGATGACCGTCTCGGGCGTGAAAAAGATCGATAACCTGCTCAAGCCGGATTTGCTGGCGCCGGGCAATCGCCTGGTCAGTGCCGCCAGCTCCGCCCAGGCCACAGCGGGTGCCGTACCCGCCATGAACTGGCTGGCGCAAACCTACCCGACCCACCTGATGGCCAGCATCCCGTTTCTGGGCTCGCTCGAATTCGAGCGCATGACGCTCAGCGGCACCTCGGTGGCCGCGCCGGTGGTCAGTGGCGCGGTGGCACTGATGCTGCAGGCCAACCCGGGCCTGACCCCGCCGCTGATCAAGGCCATCTTGCAGTACTCGGCCCAGCCCATGGCCACCGCAAGCCTGGTGCAGCAGGGCGCGGGCATGCTCAACATTCCCGGCGCGGTGGCCATTGCGCGCTCGTTGCGCACCGATCTGGCCACCGTCATCGGCAATGGCACGCTGGCCTCGGGGGCTTCGATGCTGGCCAGTGGCAAGACCTTCCCGGCGCAGACCACGACGCTTGGGGGCAGCACCTTCAACTGGGGCCGCATCGCCACCCTGGGCGGCAATCATGTGGCCAGCAACCCGGTGCTGTTCACCAAGCTCCAGCCCATCTGGAACCCGCAGCTCACCTGGGCCAACGGCACCGTGAAAAAGCTGGTCCCCAGTTACTGGTCGGGCACCGGCATCACGGCCAACACCTGGGTCAAGAACTTCACGGCCAGCACCTTGAGCAGCCAGGGCCTGGTCACCGGCGGCGTGGTCCTGGGCGACGCGCTGGCCGGCGCCAGCTCGTTGACGGCCAAGACCGGGGTCTTCCGGCCGACCGCCACGCTGGCCGGCTGGCTGATCGGCGGCAGCGGCACCACCTTGGTCAATGGCATCGCCCTGAGCTCGGGCCTGGTGCTGAGCGAGGGGCTGGTGCTGAGTGAAGGCTTGGTCCTGAGCGAGGGCTTGGTGCTCAGTGAAGGCTTGGTTTTGAGCGAAGGCCTGGTGCTCAGCGAGGGCCTGGTGCTCAGCGAATCGGCCAGCGCCATCGTGGGTGAGCCCTTCTGAAACTGCTGCCCATACGGATAAGTCTGCGCGCCGTGAAAGATGCCCTGCATTTGCGGCGCTTTTCTGCCGATAGCCCATGCAGTAGCCCGGACAGGCGCTTGGTGCAGCCCGCACTGAGGCCTCGGGGCATCGACCCGGAGTGACCATGACGCAGAACACCCAGCCCGCCAAGGCCATCATCCACCCGACGCGGCCGCTGCGGGCCAGCAGCCCGGCACGGCTGCTGCGCGCCAGCGGCCTGGCGCTGTCGCTGGCGCTGGCCGGCATGGGACTGTCGCTCAGCGCGCAATCCGCCCCGGCCGCGCAAGCGGCACTGGCCGCGCAGGCCGCGGCCCACGCCAAAATCGCCCACGACTTGCGCGATGAATTGGCCCGGCCGCACGCCGGCCAGCCCTGGTCGCGCCACATCGGCGGCCACAAGCAGGTGCAGTTGCTGGTGGTGGGCAATGGCGCCGACCCCGAGCTCACGGCCCTGCGTGCCGAAGTGTTGAAGATGGGCGGCTCGGTGCACCGCGTGCACGCCTTCATCAACACCCTTACCGTGCAGGTGCCGGCCTCACAGGTCAATCGCCTGGCCGAGCGGGCAGAAGTGCTCAGCGTGGTGCCCAACCGCGTTGCTGCCCGCACCGCCAGTGCGCTGGAGACAACCTCTGGCGCCGTGGCCACCGGCCTGCGCAGCTACAGCGCCGCGGGCGTGTGGACGGGCCTGGACGGCACCGGCGTAGGCATTGCCATCCTGGATTCGGGCGTCTCGCGCGAGCACTACGCCTTCACGGGGCGCATCCAGCGCTCGGTGCAGATGTTGACGAGCACGGCCGCGAATTGGGTCACCGGCACCTCGGCCACATCCTCGTTGCAGCCGGGCAGCGTGGCCCTGGCCAACTATGAGGGCCTTGTCGACAACAGCGGCGCCTTCGTCTGGCAAGACGCCTACGGCCATGGCACCCATGTGGCGTCGATGGCCGCCGGGCGCGAGGTCAGCCTGGGCAGCTTTTTGCTGAATGCCGGCATCGCCCCAGGCGCCAAGATCTTTGACGTGAAGGTGCTCGACGGCCAGGGCCTGGGCACGGTGAGCGACGTCATCGAGGGCATCCAATGGGTGATCTACCGCGCCAAGGAACACAACATCCGCGTCATGAACCTCAGCCTGGCGGCGGGCTCGTCCAATAGCTGGCAAACCGATCCCTTGGCAATGGCCGCACGCAGCGCCACCGCCGCGGGCATCACCGTGGTGGTGGCCGCCGGCAATGCGGGCTATGACGTCGCGGGCCGCGAGCAATACGGCGCCATCGGCTCGCCCGGCCATGACCCCAGCGTCATCACCGTGGGCTCGGCCAATGGCCGCGGCAGCACAGCGCGCGCCGACGACATCGTCAACCGCTTCAGCTCGCGTGGCCCGACGCGCGGCACCTTTGCCACCGCCACCGGGCGCAGCAAACCCGACAACCTGCTCAAGCCCGATCTGGTGGCGCAGGGCAACCGTGTGGTCGGTGCCATGTCGGCAGTGGACGAGACCATTGGCGGCCTGCTGACGGGGCTGACCCTGAACAACAAGTTGGCCGTCGATTACGGCACGCAATTGCGTGCCGGTCTGGCCACAACGGAAGGCGGCGCGTTCAACCAGATGATGCTCAGCGGCACCTCGGTGGCCGCGCCCGTGGTCAGTGGCGCCGTGGCCTTGCTGCTGCAGGCCAACCCGGGCCTGACGCCGCCCCTGATCAAGGCCATCTTGCAGTACACCGCACAGCCCATAGCCGGCGCCAACCTGCTGCAGCAGGGTGCCGGCATGCTCAACATCGCTGGCGCCGTGGCCGTGGCGCGCGCGTTGCGCACCGATGTCGGCACGGCCATCCAGGCCGGCAGCCTCACAGCCAGCAGCACCATGCTGGCCACGGGCAAGACCTTCCCCGCGCAGAGCTCGACGATCGGCAGCGAAACCTTCAACTGGAGCCGCATCGCCACCCTGGGCGGCAACCATCTGGTCAGCGGCCCGGCGCTGTTCACCAAGTACCAGCCGATCTGGAACCCCAAGCTGGCCTGGGCCAATGGCGTGGTCAAGAGCCTGACGCCAACCTACTGGTCGGTCACCGGGCAGGCGGCGAACACCTACCCGAGATACTTCACGGCAGCCACGCTGGCCAGCCAGTCCCTGCTCAGCCCCGGGGTGGTGCTGGGGGATGCCCTGGCCGGCAGCTCGTCGCTGGCAACCAAGACCGGAGTCTTCATGCCCACTGCCACCCTGGCGGGATGGCTGGGTTCGGGCAGTGGCAAGACCCTCGTCAACGGTATCGCCCTGAGCTCGGGCCTGGTGCTCAGCGAGGGCCTGGTGCTGAGCGAGGGCCTGGTGCTCAGCGAAGGCCTGGTCTTGAGCGAGGGCCTGATCTTGAGCGAAGGCCTGGTGCTCAGCGAAGGCGTGGTGCTCAGCGAATCGGCCAAGGCCATCGTCGGCGAGCCATAAGGCCAGCGAGCGTCGCGCTCAGGGCCAGCGAGCGTCGCGCTCAGGGCCAGAACACCACCGCCCACGCGGCCGCGGCCAGACACAGGCTCAGCATCACGGCCGCGCTGCCCATGTCCTTGGCCCGACCCAGCAGCGGATGCAGGTCGGGCGATACCGCATCGGCCAGCGCCTCGATGGCCGAATTGATGAGCTCGACCAGCCAGACCTGCAGCACACTGGCCACCAGCAGCAAGCCCTGCCAGCGGCCTGGCGCCCACACCACCGCGATCAAGATCAAGACCGCACCCACGCAGACCTCTTGCCGAAACGCCGCCTCGAAGCGCCAAGCCGCCGCCACACCCCGCTGCGAGTAGCCAAAGGCGCGCCAGATGCGCGCCAGGCCGCCGCTGCTCTTCAAGGCCGCGGCGGTGCCTGGGCGGGAGTCGTCTTCAGTGCTTGGGCCTTGTGATGTCATGGCGGTCAGCGTTTGCGCAGCAAAAAGGTGTTGGACAGTTCCATGTGCCGCCGACCCACCCAATCGTCCTCGCGCACTTCAAGCACATCGCAGCCGGCCCGCGCGGCGATTTGAAAGACATGGCGCTGCGGCAGATAGTGCATCTCGACGTGGCTTGAATCCAGGCCGCGCGCCAGGTAATCGTCGAGCTTGAAGCTGTAGTCGCTGGCGTAGGTTGGCACCTGAAAATAGGCCACGCCGCCGGGCTTCAATCGCCCCAGCAAGGCCTGCAGGATGGCGGCGATGGCCGGTGGCGGGTTGTGCTGCAGCACGATCACCGTGAACACCGCATCCATGTCGGCCGGGCCTTGAATGTCGGCCAGTTGCGTGACGCGCCGGCAATCGACATTGCGCACCCCGGCGCCATCCAGGTAGGCCTGGGCCTGGCGCAAGTGGCTGGATGAAATGTCGCAGGCCTGCACATGCTCAAAGCGCTCGGCCAGATAGCGTGTCACACGGCCCAGGCCGCAGCCAAATTCGAGCACGCGGTGCAGGCCTCCGGGTGCCACGCTGTTGCGGCGCAAGAAGGCCACAAAGGTCTCGACATCGTTGCGGCCGCTGTCGTAAAACTCGGCCAGATGCTCGGCCACCTGGCCTTGCTTGAAGCGCTCGTCAGAGATCACCGACCAGTGCGGCTCTTCGTCGCCCAGCCGCGTCCAAGTCGCCTGGGTGTGCGCCAGCAACTGCTGCAGGCCTTGGTCGTTGACCTCGGTCTCGATGTCGATCGGCAGCGCCTGCATGGACAGCGCAGGACGCGTCACTTGCGGCATAGGCGCCGTCACCTCGCGCTTGAAAAACTCACGCCACCACGCCATGGGTTGGCCTCCTCTTTGGTTTGTCATGGGCATCACAGCGCCTTCAGCGCGCGGATGCGTTGCAGCCGGGTGGCTTGTTGTTGGCCGACCACTTCGGGTGATAGCTGGGCCTGGCAATCCAGGCGCGCGCGCCGGCCCAGGGCCCGGCGCAGCGGGGCGTCGTCGGCCAACTGGCGCAGCTTGTGTGCGGCATCGCGCAGATCGGGCTCGGCCCAGCGCTGGCCTTGGCGGTAGGGGCCGCAATCTTGCGCAATCGGCACCAGCGCGTGATCCACCGGCATTGAGTTGTGCGCGCTCATGAAATCCATGTTGCCCGACCAGCCCGTGGCCACCACCACCTTGCCGCGCGCCATGGCCTCGGCGATCACCAGGCCGAAGCCCTCGGCGCGGTGCAGTGAAATGAAGACATCGACCGAATCGAGCAGCGCATTGAGCGCCGTGCGGTCGAGGTAATCGTCAATCAAATGGATGCGCGGGTGGGCCGCGGCCAGGGCCTGCAACGCCGCGTGGCCAGACGCGTGTTTGTCAGCGTTCGAGAGCTTGACCACCAACTCGACGTCGCGCCGCTCGGCGCCAAAGGCATCAACAAACGCCTGCACCGCACCGAGCGGGTTTTTGCGCTCGCACTGGCTCATCATGTCGACCATGGCCAGAAACACGACGCTGCCCGGCTGCAGGCCAAAGCGCTGGCGCTGCGGCGCAACGACATCCGGCACCGCCACCGCATGCGGCATGCACAGCACCGGCACCGGCGAGACCGCGGCCAGCGCTTGCTGACAGAAGCTCGACGGCACCCAGACCTCATCGAGGTGGGCGAAGGCGCCCCACCACTCCTCGGGGAAGCGCTCCAGCTCCCAGGCGAAAAAGCCGATGCGGTGCGGCACGGCGAACAGCGCCTCGGGCAGCAGCGTGCGTGCCAGTGGCAGCTGATCTGCATTGATGTGGAATAGGCTCACCGGAAAAGGCTGCGCCGTGTTCGGCGCTTGCTGTGTGCCTGTTGGCCGCGCCGTGTGGGCCGTGCCGGGCAGCGCCTCGCCCATGCGTGAGACGTTGCCGGCGCGAAAGTCGCGCACTGCATGTGCGATCCCGCTGCAGGCCAGCGCACGCAGCGTGGCGCGCGCCGATTCGCCCACGCCGCTCTCGGCGTGGAGATAGCCTATGACAGTGATGCCAAACGCTGCCGCAGTGTTCGATGGGGCCGCCGCGCCCGTCGCGGGCACTGGCGACACGGCCAGCGTGTGCGCATAGGCGCGGCGCACCAGCGCGCTGCGCAGGCGGTTGCGAAAGGCCAGCGTGGTCAAGGGCCGCAGCCACTGGCGTGAGGCCCAGGCCAGGCGGTAGATCAGGCGGTAGCCCGAGCCAAGCGCGCTGGCGCCCAGGGCGGTCGGTGCCGGCACCGGTGCCGCGGCCAGGGCTGCAGCGCGCACCGCACGCGGATGCAAGGCCGCAGGCACACCCGCCTCTGTTGCTGCGCGGGCATCAAACCAATCGGCATAGGCCTGCCGGTGCGCACCCAGCACATCCGGGAATGCCAAGCGCAGGTCATCGCGCGCCCCATGCAATTGCAGCGCCAGGCGCGACATGGCCGGCTGCAGGGCATCCACCGGCGCGGTCAAGAAATCGATCAGAAACTGCGTGCCGGCCGGGCTGCGAAAGTCCGGCAGCGCCGCCCCCCAGTCGATCTCGCGGCGGATCAACTGGCGCGCGCAATCGGGCAGCGGCGTGCCATCGGCCAGCGTGGCAAAGGCATAGGGCAGTTGCGCGAAGCGCTCGCGGCCGTGTTGTTGCAGGCTGTTGACATAACCCGCAAACAGACTCTGCACGGCGGCACTGCAGTGATCCAGCCGGAAGCGGTTCTGGTGCTTGCTGATCACCGGCTGGCGTGGGTCGTAACCCGAGAAGTGAAAGAAGAACAGCGGCCGATCTCCGATCCAGTAAGCCCCATCACGTTGATCGATAGCACGGTGCAACAAATTCCAGTAGGCCACGTTCCAGCCGAGGTCGCGCTCGATGTGCACGCGCTCGAAAGCGCCTGGCACCAGATCCATCCACTTCTGATCGGTGAACAGCCCACGCGCGATGTCGACCACGCAGTCGCGTGCCAGCTTGGCCTGCCACCAGCGCAGCAATCGCGCGCTGTTGTCGGATCGGCGCAGCGCGAGAAATCCCAGGTTGTAGCTGCCGCTTTGCACGATGGACAGATCCGACGGGTGGTGCTCATCGGCCAGCGGTTGTGTCAGGTGCGGCGTCAGCACCACATCGGCAAGATTCAGGCGCTGCAGCAGGGCGTCGCCGCTGCTGTAGAGCTCGATGTCGGGATCAAAGTAGATGACCTGGTCGAAGGCCTGGTCAAAGGTCTCACGGGCGAACAGGGCGATGAAGGCGCTGGGCTTGATGGCCGTGTTCAGCTCCAGGATCGTGTACTGGGTGACCATGCGGTCCAGGTGCTCGATGTTCAACGCTGCCAGCTCGATCAACGTGGCGTTGAATGCCGCCGGCTGCAGCCCTTCGGCGCTGTCGCACAGCACGATGAAGCGCTGCGCGCTGGGCATGTGGCGCTGCACGCTGGCCATCAAATTAAGCGCGAAATGCAGGTAGTTGCGCGAGACGATGGTGAACACCGCCGTGTGTGGGGACGTGTGCGAGGCGGTATGTGGGGCGGTGTTTGGGGCTGTCTGTTGGGCCGCAGCCCCCGGGGTGATGTCACTTCGAACCATGGAGTCTTCTTTTCAGTGCTCTGGCGAATGCGGCCAGTGGGCCCTGGGCATTCAAGTGGGTCAGCGCCGACTGCAGTGCTGTCAGCTCGGTGGATGTGGCCGCAGCCTGCGTCTTGAAGGCCTGGATTTCGGCGTCGCGCGCGGCGACGATGTTGCCCAGCCCGGTTGCGTGCGCGGCGGCCGCCATGAGCCCCAGATCGCGTGCGGCCAGCACCTGCTGCAAGTTGGCAGCGTGCGCGATGCCGGCGGCGACTTCGGACTCGCGGGCCCGCAGCAACGCCCGCGTGGCCACCACCTCGTGGGCCAGCCGATAGTGGCGCTGCGCATGGTCCAAGAAGTCAGCCCAGGCCGGCGCGCCGTGCCGGTGATGCCACTTGGCAAACAGAAGCGCTCGCGCCTCGGCACTTGCCGGCGTGGCCGCGAACACGCCCGAGTTCGAATCATCGGCGGCCACATAACGGGCCGACACCCCCGGCACTCGAACGAAGTCACCGTGCTCCGCCAACTGCAGCCAGAAGTCCCAGTCCTCAAACACGGGCAAGCGCTCATCAAAGCGGCACGTGCCCAAGGGCTCAGTCAATGCGGCTTTGAACAGCACGGCGTGGATCGGCAAATAGTTTTCGAACCACAGGCGCTGACGGTCAAAGTCAGCGGCAAAGCTGTGCTCGGTGACCCAGCCCTGGGCGCCCATGCGGCCCAGATCGACATCCGCATACACCGCCGCTGCCGCGGGTGCTGCCACCGCTGCGGCCACCAACTTGTACAGGTGATCGGGCAGCAGCAGGTCGTCGTCATCAAGAAACATCAAGCCTTGACCGCGTGCATGCCGCAAACCGACATTGGCCGCCTGCGGCCGCGCCAGGGCGCCGCCCCCCTCATCGATCAAGCGCAACTCAAACCCGCCGCAATGGCCGGGCAAGGCGCGGTGCGGCGCACCGGCCGCATTGACCACCAAGACCTCGATGGGCGCATAGCGTTGCACGGCAACCGAATCCAGCGCCGCGGCCAGCGTGGGCCTGTCCATGCTGCGCACGATGACGCTGACCAGCGGCCGCGCGGCCCAGGCGGCGCCAAGCGGGCGCGGATCCAGGTGGGTCGAGTCGGCGGCTGCGGCCATGGCCGCCGATGTGGCTGCGGCGGCCGTCGGGGGCATGGGCATGGGGGCTGGTGTCACCACCCGAATCCTATCGACTCAAACCAAAGCCTTCGGTCGTCGGCCGGCCCGGGCCTATGGCCCAGCCCTGTGGCGCGCCTCGCCGCGGTCCAGCGCGCCCATGGCGCCGGCCTTGCGCAACACCGCGCGCTGCACTTTGCCCGTGGCCGTCTTGGGCAGCTCGGGCAGGGCTTGCAGGTAGCGCGGGCGGGCAAAGCGCGGCAGCAGGGCGTCGGCCGTTTCAGCCAGCGCCAGCAGGTCGGGCGTGGTCAGCTTGACACCTGGGTTAGGCACGATGGCCAGCATCAACTCGTCCTCGCCGCCGGCAAGGTCGCTGGGCACGGCGTAGGCGGCGATCTCGGCCACGCCGGGCAGGGTGGCGAGCAGGCTTTCAACCTCGTTGGCGGCGATGTTCTCGCCGCGGCGGCGAATGCAGTCCTTGATGCGGTCGACAAAGGTCACCAGGCCGTCGGCGTCCATCACCCCGGCGTCACCGCTGTGAAACCACAGGTTGCGCCAGGCCTCGACGGTTTTCTCGCTCGCCTGGTGGTAGCCGGTCATGAAGCCAAAGGGCACACGGGGGCGGATCAGGATCTCGCCCATGCTGCCGCGCGGCAGCTCGGCATCGGTGTCGGGATGGGCGATGATGAGCTCGAAGTGGTCGCTGTGCACCCAGCCCGCAGCACCCGGTGTGGAGCGGCCGATGCGGCCCCAGACCGGCATGTTGACCTCGGTCATGCCATAGCCCGAGACCACATCGGCCACGCCGAAGCGCTGGCGAAACAGCGTCTCCAGGACTGGCAGGTTAGGGCCGTTGCTGACCACCCGCAGCGCATGCGCGCGGTCGTGCTCGGTGGGCTTTGTGGCGCCGATGAAGGCGGCCAGCGCGCCCAGGCAATTGGTCACGGTGGCGCGGTGCTGGCCAATGTCGGCCAGCCACTGCGAGGCCGAAAAGCGCGAGCGCACGATGGCCGGTATGCCGGCCAGCAGGGTGGCGCCCAATTGAATCAACAGGCCATTGGCATGGAACAGCGGCAGGGCGATGTACCAGCGGTCGCTGTCGCAGGCCTGCACCGAGCGCATCGAGCCGATGCCAAACAGCGTGCAGTGCGCATGCGGCATCAGCACGCCCTTGCTGGGCCCGTTGGTGCCCGAGGTGTACATGATGCAGGCCGTGTCCTGCGCCTGCGGCAGCGGGCCATCGAAGGCGGTGGCCTGTTGCCAGGCCTGCCAGGGCAGGCGGGCGGGGGTGCCGTTCACCGGCGCGCCGCCTCCGATCACCAGCACCCGCCGCAGGGCCGTCACCTCGGCGGCCACGGCCTCCACCGCGGCCAACAAATCGGCATCGACGACGGCCAGCGCGGCGCCGGAGTTGAGCAACTGGTGGCGCAGAAAGGCGCCGCGCAGCTCGGTGTTGAGCAGCACCGCCACCGCGCCCAGGCGCAGCAGGCCCAGCCAGGCGCGAATGAAATCGGCGTGGTTGCCGGCCAGCAGCACCACCGGGTCGCCACGCCGTACGCCCAGCGCCGCGAAGTGGCCCGCGGCGCGCTGCACATCGGCGTGGGCCTGGCCAAAGCTCATGCACTCGCCCTCCACGCCAATGAACCACGGCGCCTCGGGCTGGCGCTGCGCTTGCTCGGCCAGAACGGCGGGCAGCACCCAGCGCTCGGGGGCGTGCAGGCCGCGGTAGGCGTGGGCGGATGTCATGGGCGGGCGGGGTTCTCGGGTTGGCGGATAGGCAGCAGGTGGCCAATGCGCGAGGCTGGTGAATGGGCGAGGCGGGCGGTTTACGCAAGTTAGGCCAGTGACCCGCCGTTTCTTCATCGCCAGCTTAGTCGATGGCGGGCCAGGCACTTGACAGGCACTTGACCAGTCGATGGCGCTTGGGTGCCCACTGCCGTCGGAAAGGCCCTGCGCCATGACGCTCACCGTCCGACTCAGCCCCCACTTGCAAGACCAGCTCGAGCGATATTGCAAGGCTCGGCAGGTGACCAAGACCTGGGTCATCACGCAGTTGCTCAGCGAGCATTTGTCGCCCACGCCGCGTGACGCCAAGACGGCAGCTGAGCTGGCGCTGCAATTCGATGTGGTGGGCAGTTTCTCCAGCGGCCAGGGCGACTTGGCGCAAAACCGCAAGCGGTACCTGATGGACAAGCTGTGGGCCAGGCATCCTGGTTGATGCCGGGCCGCTGATTGCGCTGGGCCGCTGATTGGGCTTGGCCTGCGCGGGCGGACTGCCGTTGCAGGAGCTCAGCTCCAGCGCGCTGCCGGCGCAGGCCAGAGGCGGCCCGCGCCGCCTCAGCCCGCCTCGACCAGTGCCGATTCCCGCGGTGCCGGCTCAGCGGCGCGGCGGTAGCCCGCCGCCCAGCGCAGAAAGTCCTCCCGCCCCATGGGCTTGGCCAGCAGGTAGCCCTGCAGGCAGTCGCAGCCAGCGTCTTTGAGCACCTGCCAATCCGCCTGGGTTTCCACACCCTCGGCCACCGTCTTCAGCCCCAGCTTGCGCGCCAGCGCCAAGGTCGACTCGATGACATGCCAGCGTGGCGTGTGGCGCTCGACACCGCTGACGAAGCTGCGGTCGAGCTTGAGCTCGCTGAAGGGCGAGTGCAGCAGCCGGGTGAGCGAGGAAAAGCCGGTGCCGAAATCATCGACCGAGAGCGTGAAGCCGCGCAGCTGCAGCCGCGCCAGGTTTTCCAGCGCGGCGCCCAGGTTGCTGTTGGCCGTGCTCTCGGTGACCTCGATGGTCAGCCGCTCCACCGGCAGGCCCAAACGTGCCACCGCCTGCGACAAGCGCTCGGCCATGCCGGGTTGATCGAGCCAGGCCGGCGAGGCATTCAAGGCGATCTGCCCGGGCAGGCCTCCAGCCTGCAGCCAGCGCACGCCCCAGGCTGCGCTCTCCAGCATGGCCAGCGAGAACGGCTCGATCAAGGGTGAGGCTTCAATGGTGTCGATGAAGGCCGCCGGCGCGACCCAGCCAAATTGCGGATGGCGCCAGCGCGCCAGAGCCTCGGCGCCGACGATCTGGCTGTCGGCGAAGCTGATCTTGGGCTGCAGGAAGGCCTCGAACTGGCCCGCCGCCAGGCCCTGGGCGATGTCGCTGGGGCTGAAGGTGTACGGCGCCACGCCACTGCCAGCAAGCCTGGCTGCGGGCGAGGCGGTGGCCGCGCAGACGGCGCCCCGATCTTGCAGCCTGGCGCGAATGCCACGCAGTGCCTGCGCCGTCACCGGCTTGGCCAGGATGGCCAGCAGATTGATGTGCAGCTCGCGCGCCAACCACTCCACGGCATCGAGCAATTTGTGATCGACGGCGCTGAGCAGCACCACGCCGGCCTGTGGCGCGTGCTGACCGATCTCGCGCATCAGCGCGATGCCGTCCATGGTGGGCATGCCCAGATCGGTGATGACCAGGTCGACGCTGGCGCCGGGCCTGGCCAGCAACTCCAGCGCCTGGCGGCCGTCGCCGGCTTCCATGATGTGCAGGAAGCCCAGTGAGCTGAGCACCCGCACCAGGGCGCGCCGCTGAAAGGGCTGGTCCTCGACCACCAGCACCGTGGGCCGGGCGATCCAGTGCGCGGCCGGCGGCGCAGCGTGCTGCAGGGTGTCAGCGTCGTTCACGCGATGACACCCCGGCCGGGGTCGGGCTGCACCACAGGTGCAGGGCTGGCGCCGCTGGGCGCGCTGCTGTCGGCAAGGGCGTGTGGCGCGCCCAGGCGGGCCAACAGAAGTCTCGCGGTGCCTTGGCTCTGTTGCTGAACGCTGGCCAGGCAGCGCTGCAACTGCATCCAATCGGCCAAGGGTGCTGCGGCCTCCAGGGCCTGCGCGGCCTGTGACAAGCCCAGGGCGCCCACGGTTTGCGCCGCACCCTTGATGCGGTGGGCGGCGCGCTGCAGCGCAGCGCCATCGGTGGCATGCAGTGCCGCCTCCGCGGCGGCCAAATCGACTGCGTTCTCCTGCCGAAAGTCTTCCAGCAGCTCGCGCTCGAGGGCGCGGTCGCCTTGGGCGAGCTCGGCCACGGCGGCAAAGTCATCGACGGCGGCGCAGGCTGCCGTGTCGCCCGCCGCATCCGCGCCTGGCAAGCCCGCCGCCAGCGCCTCTGGCAGCCAGTGGTCGAGCATGCGCTGCAGTGCCGCCAGCTCGATCGGCTTGGCCAGTGCTTCATCCATGCCCGCCGCGCGGCACTGCTCGAAGGCATCGTGCGAGACATTGGCGGTGCAGGCCACGATGGGCAGGCGTGGGCCAGGCCCTGGCTCCGCGCGTATCGTTGCGGCCAACTGGTAGCCGTCCATGCCTGGCATCTGGCAATCGGTGATGAGCAGGCCAAAGCCACCCTGGCGCCACAGAGCCAGTGCCTCATGGCCGTCGGCGGCGGTCTGCGCGGCATAGCCCAGGGTGCTCAATTGCCGGGCCAGCATGCGCCGGTTCACCGGGTGGTCATCGACCACCAGCACCAGGCGCTGGTCGCGGCGGGCGTCTTCCAGTGTCGGCGCGTGGCGGCTGCTCAGCACCTGGGCCAGGGCCTCGGCCGGCGCCGGCTGGGCGGCCTGCAGTTCGGCAGCGTCGGCGCGGCCCGCGGGCAGGGTCAAGGCGATGCGTGTGCCCAGGCCCGGCGTGCTGGTGACCGCAATCGTGGCGCCCATCAGCTCGGCCAGGCGCTGGCAAATGGACAAGCCCAGCCCCGTGCCGCCGTAGCGGCGTTCAACGCCGGCATCGGCCTGGCTGAAGGGCTTGAACAGCCGCTCCAGTGCCGCCGCGCCCATGCCCACGCCACTGTCGCGCACGCTGATGCGCAGCAGGTCGTGTTGCGGCTGCTGGTCGACCAGCTCGGCGCTGAGCTCGACCTCGCCGTGGTCGGTGAACTTGATGGCATTGCTCAGGAAGTTGTTCAGGATCTGGCGCAGCCGCAGCCTGTCCAGCCCGTGCGCCGGGCCGATGCGCGGATCCATGCGCTGCACCAGGCGTACGCCCTTTTGGCTGGCCACGCCGCTGAAGGTGTGGTGGGCGGCCTCGAACATCTGCGCCAGTGAGGCCGGCTCCACATGCAGATCGAGCTTGCCGGCCTCGATTTTGGAGAAATCCAGCACATCGTCGATCAGGCGCAGCAGTGATTTGCTTGAATCGCGCACCGTCTTCACGGTGTCGCGCTGCTCGGCGTCCAGCGCCGAGAAGCTCAGCAGCTCAAGCAAGCCGATCACGGCATTCATGGGCGTGCGAATCTCGTGGCTCATCACCGCCAGGAAGCTGCTCTTGGCACGGCTGCCGGCCTCGGCCGCTTCCTTGGCAGCAAGCATGGCCTGCTCGCTGCGCTTGCGTTCGGTGATGTCGGTGAAGGTTGCCAGCCGGTTGCCATCGGGCAGGCACACGCTGCGGATTTCCAGGGCCGCGCCATTCGGGCGCATGTGCTCGTAGGTCTGAGCCTGGGGCTCGTGCCACAGCGCCATCCGCGCCGCCACCTGCTGTTTTGGGTCGCCCGGGCCGTAGTCGCCGCGCACGGCGTTGTACAGAAAGGCCTGCTCGAGCGAGGCGCCGGCGCCAAACACGTCCGTCGGCAGCTGCAGCAGGCGCAGGCAGGCTTCGTTGGAGATGGCCACCACCTTGTCTGGGCCAACCAGCGAAACGCCCACCGGCAGGGCGTCCAGCAGGGCGTGCAGAAAGGCGGCGTTTTCGCGGTTCTTGCTCTCGCTGTCGCGCAGCGCGCGCTCGGCGCACTTGTCCTTGGTCACGTCGCGCAGCACGCTGATCTCACCGCTGAGCTGGCCGTTGTCGTCAAACAGCGGCGCGGTGCGCACCACCACATCAATGGTCTGCCCCGCCTTGGTCAGACGCTGGCCTTCAAATTCGGTGGCCTTGCCATTGCGGATGCGCTGCAGGATTTTGTCCAGCTCAGGCTCGGTCTGGCCGCGCAGGTGCAGTGATCGCAGCGGCTGGCCTATGGCCTCGGCGGCGCTGAAGCCACTGAAGCGCTCGGCGCCCTGGTTCCAGTAGGTGATGGTGCCGTCCAGATCGCGGGCATGGATCGAATCGTTGGATTGCTCGACCATGGTCGCCAGCACATGGTTGCGCGCCTGGCTGGCAAGCAACTTGGCGTCTTCAAGCTTGCGCTCACTGAGATCGCGCACATAGGCGGTGAAGAACACCACCTCGCCCATGCGTACATCAACGAAGGTGAGCTCGGCCGGGAAGCGCTCGCCGCATTTGCGCTGGGCCGTCATTTCGATGCGCTTGCCCAGCGCCTTGGAGCTGCCAGTGGCAGCAAAGCGCTGCAGCTCGCGCGTATAGGTGGCGCGGTTTTCGGCCGGCATGGTCAGGTCAGCGAAGGGCCGACCTATGGCTTGCTCGCGCTTGTAGCCAAAGCTGCGCTCGGCGGCCAGGTTGAACTCGGTCACCAGGCCATGCACATCGGTCGAAATGATGCAGTCCAGGGTGGAGCGCAGCACGGCCGCCTGGCGCTCCTGCTCCAGCGCCAATGTGCGTGTGCGTTCGGCCACACGCAGCTCGAGCTCGTCGCGCGCCTGGCGCAAGTGCTCGGCCGCGGCCTGGGCTTGGGCCTCCTGGCGCCGCAGGATGCGCGCGGCGCGGTCAACGACCAGGAACAGCACGCCATACAGCAAGAGCAAGACGCCGACGATCCCGGCCACCACGGTGCGCTGCGTGGCCTGGACTTTGTCCATCGTCGGGGTGATGTCCTGGTAGAGCTCGAACACGGCCTGCGGCTGCGCATCGCCGCTGGCCAGCATCGGCAAGTAGGTCGAGAGCACACCGCGATCCTCGAGCTGCTGCTCGAAGGCGCTGAAATGATCGCGCTGGGTGATTTCAGTGACCGGCTTGCCCGCTTTGGCGGAAATAAAACCCGCGTTGCCGCGCTTGTCCTCGCCGATCTGCTTGGCCTCGCTCGAATACACCGTGCGGCCATCCAGGGTGTAGGCCTTGACCTTGATCACCGCCGTGCCCTTGACGGCGGATCGAATCAAGGCATGCAGCTCGACGGTCTGCGGGTGGGCGCGAAGGTGGTCGGCACTCAGGGCCGGGGCCATCGCGACGAAAGCACTCAGGCGCTCACCAAAGGCATTGGCAAACACCTGGGTGATCTCGGTGTTGCCCGATTCGCCCAGGCGCACGACATCGTCCAGTGCGATCTTGCGGTAGAGCAGGCTCAAGCCAAGCGAAGCCGCAATGATCGACAGCAGGCTGGCGATCGAGAAGTAGCGCATCAGCGCGAAGGTGGTTCGCCTTGCCATGGAAGTAGGCCCTGAAGTGGTGAGTCGTGGCGGCCCGAAGTGCAGATGTCTGCCTGCGGCCCGCCGCCCGGCACTCAAGGTGCCTGTCGGGGTATCGGCGCAAGCGCGACAAAGCTTGAATGGGCCGAGCGAGGGGCGATGGCCTCGGCACCTGCACAGGGCCTTGCAGACCAAGCGCAGGCCAAGCGCAGGCGCTGCTTCGACACCGTTCGCGCGCGGCAAAATCACTGATCCCGTTCATTGCCACCCCCACCCCCTGCAGGACACCACCATGGCCCCCACCGACCCCATCGTCATCGTCGCCGCCGCCCGCACGCCCATCGCCGGCATGCTGGGCGACTTTTCCAGCCTCGCCGCCTGGGAGCTGGGCGCGGTGGCCATCAAGGCCGCCGTGGCCCGCGCCGGCCTGCCCGGCGACGCCATCGATGAGGTGTTGATGGGCAACTGCCTGATGGCCGGCCAGGGCCAGGCGCCGGCGCGCCAGGCCATGCGCCGCGCCGGCCTGCCCGATGCCACAGGCGCCGTGACGCTGAGCAAGATGTGCGGCAGCGGCATGCGCGCCATGATGTTTGCCCACGACATGCTGGCCGCGGGCAGCGCCACCGCGGTGGTGGCCGGCGGCATGGAGAGCATGACCAATGCGCCGCACTTGATGTTTGCGCGCAAAGGGCTGCGTTACGGCGCGGCGCAGATGTTTGATCACATGGCCATCGATGGCCTGGAAGACGCCTACGAGCGCCTGCCCAATGGCGCCGGCAAGGCCATGGGCGTGTTCGCCGAACAGTGCGTGGACAAGTACCGCTTCACGCGCGAGGCGCAGGACGCCTTTGCCATCGCCTCGACCAGCCGCGCCAAGGCGGCCAACGAGGACGGCAGCTTTGATTGGGAAATGGCGCCGGTGTCAATCACAGGCAAAGGCGGCGACACGCTCGTGAAGTACGACGAGCAGCCCTTCAAGGCCAAGCTCGACAAGATCCCCGGCCTGAAACCGGCGTTCAAGAAAGACGGCACCATCACCGCGGCCAATGCCTCGAGCATCTCCGATGGCGCCGCCGCGCTGGTGCTGATGCGCGAATCCACGGCGCGCCAAATGGGTGTTAGCCCCATCGCCCGCATCGTCGGCCACGCCGTGCATGCGCAAGAGCCGCAGTGGTTCGCCACCGCGCCGGCCGGGGCCATTGCCAAGGTGCTGAAGAAGGCCGGCTGGGACGCCAAGAGCGTGAACCTGTGGGAGGTGAACGAGGCCTTTGCGGCCGTGACCATGGCCGCCATGGACGAGTTCAAGCTGCCGCACGAGATCGTCAATGTGCACGGCGGCGCCTGCGCCCTGGGCCACCCCATTGGCGCCAGCGGCGCGCGCATCGTCGTCACCCTGCTCGGCGCCCTGCGCCAGCGCGGTTTGAAGCGCGGCGTGGCCGCGCTGTGCATCGGCGGCGGCGAGGCAACGGCGATGGCGGTGGAGATGCTCTGAGGCGCCGAGCGCCTTTCCCCACCCGCCGCAGGCCCGCACCGGGTGTTGCCACGGGCCCTGGGGAAGACCCCGAGGACGCACAGGGCGGGCCGGCGCGTACGCTGCAACCACCCACCCTGGAGACAGCCATGCCCCAACGCCGACACCTCACCCTGGCCGCCACTGCGCTTGCCGCCACCCTGCTGGCCGCCTGCGCCAGCGCGCCCCCGGGCGGCCCCATGGGCTTCTTCATCACCAGCGTCGGTGTTGGCGATGGCGCCAACCTCGGTGGCCTGGCCGGGGCCGATACCCACTGCCAGAAGCTGGCCACAGCGGCTGGCGCCGGCGGGCGCACCTGGCGCGCCTACCTCAGCACCACGGCGGTCAGCAGCACCACCAACCCGGCCAGCAACCAGCCGGCGGTGCATGCCCGCAGCCGCATCGGCACAGGCCCCTGGGCCAACGCCAAGGGCGAGCCAATCGCCCGCGATGTGGATCAACTGCACGGCGCCAACAACATCACCAAGGCCAGCGCGCTGGACGAGCGCGGCCGCGTCATCAAAGGCCGCGGCGACACGCCCAATGAGCATGACATCCTCACCGGCTCACGCGTGGACGGCAGCGCCTTTGCACCGGGTGCCGACAGCACCTGCGGCAACTGGACGAAGAACGGCGAGGGTGCGGCCATGACCGGCCACCACGACCGCGCCGGCCCGACCACCGACCCCTGGGCGCTGTCCTGGAACTCATCGCACAACACCCGCGCCTGTGGGCAAGAGGCGCTCAAGAGCACGGGTGGCGCAGGCTTGTTTTATTGCTTCGCGGCGAATTGAGGCCAGTTCAAGGCGCCATCGCAGGGCGCCAGTACGGGGCGCCAGTACAGGGCGCCAGATAGAGGTGCCAGATCAAGCCCGCCACCCGGCGGGCTTGTCCTTTCAGGCAGCGCGGCGCCGCGCGGCGCCAGCGGCACCCAGGGCCAACACCATCAGTGCCAAGGTGGCAGGTTCGGGTATACGGCCGCCGGTGATCTCGATGGCGTCAACGGTGAGCGCATTGAGGTGACCGTCGGTCACGCTGAACACGCCGAAGCCGTCGGACAACAAGATGGCATCGAAGCCGCCGCCGCTGAAGCCGAGGTAGGCGAATCCGATGCTGCTGCTGGAGCTGCCAGATGCCACCAGGTTGCCGTTGTCGAACAGCTCGTAGGCCAATTGCGGCACATTGCCATAGCCGGAGCCGATCAACATGCCGACGCTGGAGAAATCACCGCCACCGGTGAGCGTGATCTTGGTGTAGCCGTGGTCGCCGCCATCGGGATACCAGCCGAACTGGCCTTCGCCGCCTGGCGGCCGAAAGGTCACCCAGATGCCGTTGCCCGAATCGCCGTTGACTTGTTCGACCGTGATTCCACCCTCGGCATAGGGGCCGCTGCCACCCGTGAAATAGGTGCCGTCGTTGGGAATGCCCTCAAACCCGTTGAACCCGGTGCGCAAGCCGTCGGCGATGAAATCCGTGGTGTGCACGGTGACGGCTTGTGCCGTGGCGCTCAAGAGGAGGGCGGCCAACAGGCCGGAAAGACGCAGACCGAGTTTCATTTCGCGGGATCCCTTTACTGAACAGCGCAGGATTGCGCCTTGTGCGCCGCATGCTGATGGCTGGCGACGCGCGCTGACATCCCCGAACCCGGGGTGATGGACCGCTCCACGGCCAAGGGTGTGGCGGATGTCACGATCTGACCGTGTTCGCCGGGCGCTTGACGCAAGGCGTTCAAAGGCGAATCGATTTCCTCAGCCTCGAACTGAGCGCCCATCGAGGGCGCCTGGCTCAATTGATCAACTGCTCAATCGCCCAGCTCGTCAGGCTCGTCAAGCGCACGCCCAAAGGCGTTGAGCTGACGACCGTCGGCGCCGCGCTGCTGGTCCACGCCGGCAAGCTGCGCCTGGCCCGCGACGATCTGGCGCGCGAGGTGGCCGGTCTGGCGCCTGAGCGCTGGGCCATCTCGGCGGCGGCCTCGGCGCCTACCTGTCGCCGGCCGCGCGGCGCTTCATTGAGATCGTCAAGGCGCAGGTCGGATAGCCTGGGCCAGGCAGCCCAGGCCGCGTGCAGGCCGGGTGCAGGCCAAGTGCAGGCCAAGTTCCCTGCGACCAGGTCAGCAGATACCATCATGCGATGGTCAACCCCCTCGTCGTCGATGCCCTGCGGGACACGCTCGCACGCCATGCCGAAGTGCAGTTGGCCTTCGTTTTCGGCTCGTTCGCGCGCGGCATTGAGCGTGCTGACAGCGATGTCGACGTGGCCGTCCAGGCTCAGTGCCCGCTGACTGCTGAGGCGAAGTTGGCCCTGGTGGGCGACCTGGCGCTGGCCACGGGTCGCGCGGTCGATCTGATCGATCTGCGCACCGTCGGCGAGCCCTTGCTGGGCCAGATCCTGGCCCACGGCGTGCGCCTGCTGGGCGATGCGCAGGCCCATGGCCGTTTGCTCAGCCGCCACCTCGTAGATGCCGCTGACTTTCTGCCCTACGCACAGCGCATCGTCGATGAGCGGAGGCGCGCGTGGATCGGGAAGTGACGCAGCGCAAGCTGGAAGCCTTGCGGCACTGTCTTCAACGGCTGCGCGAGCGCAAGCCCGCCACGGCCGCGATGCTCGCCACCGATGAGGACCTGCAAGATGTGTTGGTGCTCAACCTGAGCCGCGCGATTCAGGTGTGCGTGGACATTGCGGCGCACCTGTTGTCTGACTCGGGGCAGCCCGTGCCGACGACGATGGGCGAGACGTTTGTCCGGCTCGCAGCCGCGGGACGCATCGACAGTGAACTGGCAGATCGGCTGCGCCGCGCCGTGGGTTTTAGAAACATCGCCGTGCACAACTATGAAGCCATCGACTGGAACATCGTGTTCGCACTGACGGGCGAGCCCTTGGCCGACTTTGAGCAGTTTGCGGTGCAGGTCATAGCCGGGCACTGAACCCGGCCGGTGGCGCTGACCCGGCCGAGGCATCCGCCGGTAGCCAGCTTCGGCTGGACGAGGGCCATGCCGATGACCACTCAGTACGCCTGCCCCGCCGCGCGGACGATGGGCGCCACATCTTGCTGCAGCATGAAGCGCTCGGCCACCAGGCGCCGGGCGGCGCGCTCGATGCGCTGCAGGTACGCGTCCTTTGAGGCATAGCGTTCTGCGACCGAAGGCCGCGCATCACTCGCTGGGCGCGCCGCCTGGGTGCTGGCAAAGGCGATGTAGCCGGCCTCCAGATTGCAGGCGCGGTCGGCCAGCGGTGGGTTTTGTACGGCGTGCGTGCCCAGCGGCACGGCCAGCTCGGGCAGGCGCACTCCGCCCATGGAATTGCCATCGGCGTCGCGCAGCGGCACCTGCACGATGGCGCCGGGCAGGTGCAGCGGCGCCTGCAACAGCGTGGGCTCGTGCGGCAGCGGCTGCAGCGGCATCAGGCGGCTGGGCGGCGGCGCCACGCCGGCGATGTCGTAGATGCGCATCTTGTCGGGCAGGGGCGCGTCGGCCAGGCCGGTGGCACCCGTGCGCGACAGCGAAGCGCGGATGTTGTAGTAATTGGTGGTGACATTGGTCACCAGCATCAGCGGCGCACCGGCGCGGCGCTCACCCACTGCGCCGACGCCACCATTGCGCTGCGTGGCGCGGCGGACAATATCGCCGTAACTGAGCGGCTCTTCCGTCACGCCGCGGTGCTCTGGGTGGGTGAAGCGCGGTGTGAAAAAGGTGCTTGAGGCCGGCCCCTTGCCCGTGGCCAGCACATCGGCCAGGCCCGAGGCGCTGGCGTGCAGATGCAGGCCATCGAAGAGGCGCCGCGCATCCACCCGGTTGAAGCCCTCCACCAGCAGCGATTTCAGCAGCCGCGCAGTTTGCGAGTAACCCACACCCAACACCCGATCGACGCGTCCTGCCAGGGGGTTGCCGGCGCTGCTGTCGTGGCGCAAGAAGGCGGCAAAGTCGCGGATCGCCGCCAGACCCACGCCTTCAACAAAGCGCTTGGCACCGGTCTCATCGGTGAAGCTGGGCAGGCCTATGCCCTGGCCCAGCTCCCACTGCACCATGGCCACGGTGTAAGGCCACACCGCCGCTGGCGCTGCGCGCGGCACCTTGCAGGCCGGGGATTTTTTCGCTGGGGTCGATCTCACCGTGCGCGGTGCCCTCGATGCGCACGAACTCGCCGGGTGCGAAGCGGCCGTAGGCGGTGGTCGATGTCACTTCCAGGCGCAGCACTTTGGCGCTGGCCACGGGGGCGGCAATGGCCATGGTGAGGGTCATTGCGAGGGCGCAAACCAAGCGGCAGATCAGGGGTGTCATGGGCGTTCTCCGTGGCGGCGATTGTGGTTCGCAGCCGCCGCTGCGCCTGTGGCCTGCGCTGCACAATCGCGCCTCGCGCGCCGGCCCGAGTGGCAACCGTCTGCCGCTGCACGGCGCCTGGAGTAGCGATGAGCCTGAGCGAAGCGCAGACCTTTTTCACCGCCTACCGCGACGCCTTCAACCGCCTCGATGGCGACGCGGTGGCCGACCTGTGGCACAGCGCCAGCGGCATTGCCGACGACCGTGAGGGCTGCGGCCACATCACCTGGTGGGCCGACGACGCGCCCATGCGCGCCAACCACCGTGCACTGTGCGATCTGTACCGCAGCAACGACTATGGCCGCGCCGATTTCGAGATCACCGAGCACCTCGCAATGGGCGCCCACCACAGCCTCTGCCGCCTGCGCTGGCGCTTGCTGCGCAGTGACGGCTCACTGCTGCAACAGTTCCACACGGCCTATCACCTGATGCGAACGGCCAGTGGGCCCAAGGTGCTGCTGTGCACCGCGTATGAAGAAGACATCGGGGAGATGAAACGACATGCTGACGTTGACGGATAGGCCGGCCGGGGGCTGGATGCTTTTGGCTCGCCTGGCGCGATGGGCGGCTTGGGGTCTGGCTGCACTGCTGGCGGCGGCGCTGCTGATCGCCACCGCCTGGGTGTTGTCGAACTGGAGCGACATCGAGCCCGTGCCGCGCCCGCCCGAGCTGGCATTGCCAACGCCCAAAGTGAGCGACGAGCGCAATGCCTTTTTCACGCTGCTGGGTTTGTCGGCGCCGCTTGGGCAGGATCCGGCTGCGGCAGGGCGGGCGGAGTGGGCCGCCCAGTTGGCGAGCGCGCAGGCGCGGGCGCAGTCGGCTGTGGCGGGTGCAGCCGCTTCGGCAAGGGCACCGGCTTGGACCACGGCATCGGCAACGATGGCGGGTGCGCACGACAAGCGAGCCGCAGCCGAGCGCCTGACGCTGCAAAGCTTCAACGCGCTGGCCCTGCGCGATGCGCGGCTGGCCGCCTTGCTGGCGCCGCAGATGCTGGTCCTGCCCGACCAGGCCGAGGCGGTGCGGCGCTGGATCGCGGTCGAGTCGGCCTATCAACGCGGCGTACTTGATGAGATGGAGGCCGCATGCCCGCGCCCAGCCTCAGCACCGGTCGGCGAAGTGCAGGGGGCGTCGGGGTGGCGCGCCAGCAGCCTTTCGAATTGGCTGATGTGCCACGGCATTGGCTGGCATCCGCAGCGCACGCGGGCAGCGATGGATGCGGCCTGGCAGCGCAGCCAAGGTGCCTTGCGTGCCGGCCTGCCGGCGGCCATCCGGCAGCGTGAGCATGAAGTCCGCCAGCAGTCCGAGCAGCCCGCGCTGGGATCGCAAATCACACCCCTGCCGCTGAGCTGGCGCAACACCTTCGGTGCCCTCACACTACACGTCGCGCAGCCCTTCACTGAAAGCTACCTGGCCCGCCACGCCGACCTCCAGCTGCACCATGAAGCCGCCGTGCTGGCCGTCGCCGCCCAAGCCACCCAATTGCCCGCCGCCGGCCGCGCCGCGTGGCTGGCGGGCCAGCGCCTGTCCGACGAAGCGCGTGCGCGCCTGGCCTTCAGCGCCGATGGCCTGACGCTCGCCGCCCGCACCTGGGCCGAGGACCGCGCCGCGCCCGATAAAGTCGCCGAGCGCGATGCCATTCGCATCCGTTGGCCCGGCGCGCCGGCCGCACAGACAACACCCAAATGACCTGACCCATCATGCTGCTCACCGAAGACCACCTCGCCATCCAGGACGCCGTGCGCAGCTTTGTGCGCGCCGAAGTCACCCCCCACGCCGCGCAGTGGGACAAGAGCCATGAGTTCCCCAAGGCCGCGCTGCGCGGCCTGGCCGCGCTCGGCTGCTACGGCGTGGCCGTGCCCACCGCCTACGACGGCGCGGGGCTGGACTACCTGTCCTTGGCGCTGATCCTGGAGGAGGTGGCCGCAGGCGATGGCGCCACCAGCACCATCCTCAGTGTCACCAACTGCCCGGTGTGCTCCATCCTCATGGCCTTTGGCGACGAGGATCAGAAGCAGCGCTTTCTCAAGCCGCTGGCCCGCGGCGACATGCTCGGCGCCTTTTGCCTGACCGAGCCGCATGCCGGCTCACAGGCCGATGGCCTGCGCACCATTGCCGTGCGCGCGGTGGATGGCGAGGGCGAGCACTACCTGCTCAACGGCAGCAAGCAGTTCGTCACCAGCGGCAAGAACGCCGATGTCGCCATCGTCATGGCAGTCACAGACAAGGCCGCCGGCAAGCGCGGCATCAGCGCCTTTTTGGTGTCCACTGCATCGCCAGGTTATGCCGTGGCGCGCCTGGAAGACAAGATGGGCCAGCACGCCAGCGACACCGCGCTGATCAGCTTTGACAACTGCCGCGTGCCGGCGGCCAATCTGCTGGGCGAGGAGGGCATGGGCCTGAAGATTGCGCTCTCTGGCCTGGAGGGCGGGCGCATCGGCATCGCCTCACAGGCCCTGGGCATGGCGCGCGCGGCCTTTGAGGTGGCGCTGGCCTACAGCAAGCAGCGCACGGCCTTCGGCACGGCCATCTTCAACCACCAGGCGGTGCAGTTCAAGCTGGCCGACATGGCCACGCAGATCGAAGTGGCGCGGCAGATGAACTGGCACGCAGCGTGTTTGAAGGACGCCGGCAGGCCCTGCCTGAAAGAGGCCGCCATGGCCAAACTCAACGCCAGCGAAATGGCCGAGCGCGTGTGCTCGGCGGCCATTCAGGTGCTGGGCGGCTATGGCTATGTCAAGGACTTCCCGCTGGAGCGCATCTACCGCGATGTACGGGTGTGCCAGATCTACGAGGGCACCTCAGAGGTGCAGAAGATCCTGATCGGCCGGGCGCTGGCCTGAGAGGGTGAGCCTCTGGCGCACACGCCCGCATCACAGCGAACAGGGCAGTGCGCAGTGGCGGTGTTCAACCCTGCCGCTCGCATCAATGGCGATGACAAACCTAACGCCTTGCCCCGCAGGCAAATCGGGGCTGGTCCAGGCCAGGCGCTGCTCGCCCAGGCGGTACAGCAGGCTGAGCTGGCGAGGGTCCTGCGGGCCAGGCCGCAGGCGCACCGCCTGCGTCTGGCCGGCCTCGATGCGCGGCCAGCTGAACTTGTCTGAGCCGACGACCACCGTCACCTCGGTGAGTGCGCTTGTCTTTGCTGCCGCACTGGGCGCGGCAAACGACAGTTGCACGTGCACGGACGGGTCCTCGGGCGGGCTGCAGGCCAGCAGGGCTGCTGCTGCTGCCAGACACACCGCAGACCTCACCCTGCGCCCGCCCGGCAAGCCGCGGCCTTGCAAGCCAGTGCGTTTGCTGCGTCGCTGGGTGTCATTGGGCAAAGGGTTTGGTCAGCACGTCGGGCGAGGCCAGCACCTGCTTCAACACGGCGCTGGCCGACACGCGCTTGGGGTCGATCTGATGCAATCGAATGCCCATCAGGATGGCCGCGCGATCGTCCTTGTCGTCCCAGGCGCGCAGACCGCTCATCTGCCCTGAGCGTTGCGGGATCTTGCCGCGCATGAGGGTCGAGCCGATTTGCTCCAGCCCCGCGCCGTCGAGCAATTGCGCTTCGGAGAAACCGGCCGCACGCCCCACATAGCCGTAGTGGATGTTGGACCAGACCTGGTAGTAATACAGCGTGTCGCCATAGAGGTGCCAATGCTGCGGGCCGCCCATGCCGCGCGGGTTGAAGCGCGAGGCAATCTTTGGTTTGTGATCCCAGTCGCCGCCCTGGTGCACCTTGGCCGCCCAATTGAGCAGCGCGGCGCTGTGCGATGTCAGCTGCATGTCAATGCACTGCTTTGGCGTGATCCCCAGGCCGAGCACCCGTTTCCATAGGGCCAGCTGGCTGAAATCAAGGATGCAGGCCTCGGCCGAATAGCTGTTCAGCGCCAGCATCTGGGCCACATCGGCGCTGGCGGCATTGCGGTTCATCTCGCCGGCGATGTAGGTCGCGATGGGCGTCAGCTCATCACGAACCTGAGCCCGCCCGCGGCCGCCCTGGGTGGCCGGCGCAGGCGATTCGGCCAGGCACATCGTGCCGGCATCGATGACCGGCGAGTGGTTGTGGCCCAGAGGGCCGGGCGGCTTGCCGGCCATCTCAGGCCCTGCCCAGCCCGCGCTGCCCCAGCCGCCAGCGCAGCGTGTCGATGCGGTCCTCACCGAAAAAAGGCTCGCCCTCGAAAGCGAATGTCGGCACGCCCCAGTGGCCGGCGGCGTTCAGTGCTTCATGGTTGGCCTGCACTTCGGCGGGGTGGGTGGTGTCGGCGGCGTTCAGCACCGCGTCCATGGCCGCCAGATCCAGGCCCGCACGCTGCGCGGCCAGCGCCAGGTGTTCACCCAGATGCCAATCACGCGTGCCACCAAAGATGAGGTGCGACACCTCGTAGGCGAAGGCCAGGCCCTGGCCGCGGCGCTGGGCTTCCACCCCCAAGTGCGTGAGCCGCTGGATGTGCGGCTGCTCGTTGGCGATGCGGTAGGTCTTCAAGTCCTGCACGATGGGGTCGGGCGAGGGCCAGACATGGGGCATGCCTAGGAGCGCCCCCAGGCCGACGACATACGTCGTCCGCCCCCCGAGAGGGATGAAGAGAGTGGCCGAGCCCGTGACTGCCGGCCCGCGGCGCCGGCAGTTGCTGGCCGGCGGTGTCGCGCTCGCCTTTGGCGGACTGGCGCGCGCGGTGCCGGGGTCGACGGTGGTCCTGGTGGCCGCCTGGGCCGATGCCCGCAACCGGCACCACGTCGGGCTGGTGCAGACCGACGGCGCGGCGGCCCGGGTGCTCGACGCCATCGAAGTGCCGACACGTCCGCACGGCCTCGCCTGCCTGCCCGCAGGCGGCGTGTTGGCGGTCGCGCGTCGGCCCGGCGACTGGCTGCTGCGCTGGCAGCCAGGCGCTGCGACCGCGCCGGTCTGGGCCTGGGCCGACGCCGACCGCCGCTTCAACGGCCACGTGCTCGCAGCACCGGACGGCGGCGCGATCTACACGGCGGAGATCGAACTCGCCAGCGGCGCGGGCCGACTCGTCGAGCGCGATCCGAGATCGCTCGCCGAGACCGCCATCTGGCCGACGCACGGGCTCGACCCGCACGATCTGGAGTGGCTGCCGGGCCGCCGGCTGCTGGTCGCCAATGGCGGCATTCCCACCCTGCCCGAGACCGGCCGCAGCAAGCGGTCGCTGGACCGGATGGACCCTTCTCTCGTGCGCCTGGACCTGAGCACCGGCGCGGTCGACGGTCAGTGGCGGCTGGCCGATCCGCGTCTGAGCATCCGGCATCTGGCGCGGCATCCGGACGGTCGGGTCGGCGTGGCGCTGCAGGCCGAACACGAGAGTCCCGCCGAGCGCGCCGCGGCGCCGCTGTTCGCGCTTTTCGACGACGCAATGGGCACGCTGCAGACCGTGCCGGCGGTCCGATCGGCCTCGGGCTACGGCGCCGATGTCGCACCGCTGCAGGACGGCTGGCTGCTGAGCTGCCCGCGCGAGCATCAGGTGCAGCGGCCGACCGCGCAGGGCGGGGTCGCGCCGCCGGTGATGCTCGACGCGGCCTGCGCGCTGGCGGTCGACCCCCGCGCGCAGCAGGCGTGGATCCTGGGTCGCGCGACGCTCTGCCGCGCCGACGCAGGGTTGCCAATCGCGGCGCTGGCGGCCGGCGATCAGTTCGACAACCACGCCGTGCTCTGGTCGGGCGCGGGACCGGTGTCCTGAGTCAGGGCCTGAAACAGGGCCTGCACGGCCCGCGCCGGGTCGGCCCGCACCGGGGGTCGGCCCGGCCGGCGCCTACTGCGCCTGCTGCAGCGCGCGGATCCGTTCCTCGATCGGCGGGTGCGTCGCCAGCAGCGACATCACGCCGCCGGCTTTCGCGCTGATGCCCATCGCCTCCACCGTCTTCGGCAGCTCGGCCGGCTCCAGACCGCCGAGCCGCGCCAGCGCGTTCATCATCGGCTGACGGCGCCCCATCAGCTGCGCTGCACCGGCGTCGGCGCGAAACTCGCGCTGGCG
>JAYSSS010000084.1:0-32517 GCA_043720415.1 Ideonella sp. | reverse complement strand
GGCGCTCCGACATTCGACGCAGCCAGCGCCGCGCACGGCTGATAAAGATTCGCGAGGGTGATGTAGTCGTACAGCCCCTTGCCGTGATTCTTGATGATGGTCGACCCACGCATGATGGTGAGCTTGTCGGTGCGTCGCGGCTGCACTTGCGGCTCTGAGACCACAACGCCGTCAATCAAGCCGTCTTCATCCCGCTCGGCCGCGGCGAGCGATGCGCCACCGCCGTTCGACACGCTGGAGGCGATGACGATCGTGTTCTTTTTGCTGAAGGTGCGCCGATCGTCGTCCCCGGTACGGCGGGGCGTGGCGAATTGTCCGTTCAGCACGAAGAAGGCGAAGCGGATGGAGTCGAGCACGTCATCGCCCCAATCCTTCTCGGGATTGCGCCCGGAGTGCGCATGCTTGACGGCGAATCGGTTCGGAAATTTCGTGTTGAATGCCTCGCGCTCGGCATTCGTGATCGGTGCGGTGAAATTCGAGGGGGCACCGATCTGATTCGCACTCGCCCGGCGCCCATCGATCAGGTTGATCGTGTTCGCCTGCAGATCGTGGACACCGCTGCCGGTGCCCTTGTCGGTATAGGCCACTGCGCAACCGCGCTTGAGGCCCCACTCGCCCGTCGTACCGATCGCACCATAAACGCCGCGCGATCCGGAAGATGGGCCGGCGACGATGCAGGCGTTCTTCGGATCGAAGCTCGCCGGGATCTGCACCATCATCGTCACGTCGCGACGATTGCGCCCGTTGTTGGCGAACGCGATGCATTCCACACCGGCGATCTTGCCTTCACCGAGCGTACTCTTTCCATCGAGATCGACGTTCGGTCCGAACAGCACGCCATAGCCGCCGTTCGTGGTCATGTCGGTCAGCGCGCGATAGTTGTTGTGGATCGCGTTGCGCCGCAGTTCCGAGGTCGTCGGGTTGTTCGCATCAACGTACGCTGGTGCGGTCGGGCTTGCCAAGCCGGTCTTACCGAGCCCGGCAGTCAGCAAGTCGTCGGGCGCCCCGTCGTATCGAACACATTTGAGCGAGCTTGCAACGATGGACACCTCGTCATCATCATCTGCCAACACCGAAGTGATCGGCTGTGCGAGCAGTGCGACAAGGGATAGACAAAGGAATCGGGACACGAAACGCCTGCGCATGGCTTACCTCCTTCTAGTTGATGAAATCACCACCGCGCAATGGTACACATGCGGATCCGTTCGTGTGTTAGTCCCGCATGAAACGTGCGAGCGCAGGGCTGACACCTATGGAAGGCGTGACCGCACCAAGCGGAAGGTGTTCATAGTGTGCCGGTGCACCACGAGCGAGCGCCTCGGCCTGACGGGCACCGGCGATAACGTTGTCAATAAGCCGAACCTCAACGAGTGGCTGAACGCGTTCTGCCAGTCCGGCCAGGGCAGCGCCGCCGAGGATCACCACCCCCGCCCCGTCGACGCGCTGCGCTTTGCGGCATTCGGTGGCCAGGTGCTCGATCGCAGCATCGGGGTTCGCGGCAATCTCCGCACCGGTCAAGGAGAGGGTACGCACATTCACCAGCGACTCCGAAAAGCCGAGCGCCTCAGCGAGGCGATACAGCATGGGTGCCCACCGCCGCCCACCGGTAACAATCGAAAAGCGCGGCACCTCGCTCGCCGCCTCGGTCATCGATGCTTCCGCGAGCCCGATCACCGGGACGCTCGTGATTTCCCGCAAGGCGAACAACCCCGGATCACCGAAACAGGCAAGCAGCACCGCGTCAATGCCTTGCGCGTGCTCCGCATAGGCGTCGATGGCCGCATGGCCCGCAATCGCGTAGCTCGCTTCCGCGGAGATGTAACGCGCACCAAATCGTCCGGTGACGGCCTTCCACTCGATATCCGGGCCGCCAGCGCTGCGCAAATGTCCAGCCACCAAATCGGTGATGGCCGTCGTTGTGTTGGGATTGATCGCGAGAATCACCGGCACGCTGTTTCCTCCGCGCAAATGCCTATGAGAGCTTACTTGAGCCTACGCCAGCGACGTTACGCCAACGACACCGAACGCGTACGCCACTACGCGCCCTGCCAGAAGAACCACTCAGACCGACAACTTCGCGGTCGCGTCCACACGAAAACAACGAATCGCGTGTCCGGGTATGACATGGACAACGGGCGGTGCCGCGGCACGACACTCGCCGGTCGCCAGCGCGCAACGCGGTGCAAACGCGCAACCCGGAGGCAGATTCGCCAGGTCAGGCGGGCTACCCGAGATGGCGGGCAGTCGCGTGCCGGTGAGCCGCCCGCCGTGCGCCCGCGTCGACAGCAAACCCATCGTGTACGGATGCCGCGGTGAGCGAATCACGTCGCGCACGCCACCGATCTCGACGATGCGACCGGCGTACATGACGGCGATACGATCAGCCACTTCGACGCCGACGCCAATGTCGTGCGTCACGAAGATCATCGACAAGCCAAGCTCACGCTGCAGTTCGCGCAACAGCAAAAGGATCTGCACCTGCACGGTCGCATCGAGCGCGGTGGTCGGCTCATCGGCCAACAGGATCTTTGGATTGCATGACAGGGCGAGCGCGATCATTGCGCGTTGACGCATGCCTCCCGACATTTCGTGAGGATAGGCGTCGAGCCTCTTCTCCGGACTCGGTATGCGCACGCGTTCGAACAGCTCCAGGGCTCGCTTGCGCGCCGCATCCCGCGAAATATCTTCATGCTTGAGAATCGCCTCGATGATCTGCTGACCAACGGAATACACCGGATCAAGCGCGAGCATCGGCTCCTGAAAAATCATCGAGACGTGCTTGCCACGAAAATCCGCCAACGCGGCGCCCGCCAAGGTCATCACGTCGATGCCGGCCGCGGCAATTCGCCCCTCGATCCGCGTCTTGTTTTCGTTGTGCAGCCTCAAGATCGAGCGCAGCGTAACGCTCTTGCCCGACCCGGACTCCCCCAACAATGCCACGACCTCACCGCGCCGCAGGTCAAGGTCAACGCCATCGACCGCCCGCACCGGCTTTGCGCCACCGGTGAATGTCACGCGCAGATTCTCGATCTGGAGAATGCGATCGTCGGCGCTCATGTCAGCACCGCGGCCTTGGTGTGTGAACCCGCCGCGTCGACCATATGACAGGCCACGGCATGCCCGTTGGCGCCGACCAGCAGTGGGGGCTCGGACCTTGAACAAACCGGTTCTGCAAAAGTGCAGCGTGTGTGGAAACGACAGCCCGATGGCGGATCGATGGGATTGGGCGGATCCCCCGCAAGCGGTGCGCGTTCAGTGCGCCGATCCGGATCCATCGACAGCAACGAGCTCAGCAGCGCGCTCGTATAGGGATGCCGGCTGCCGGTGTAGAGCGCTTCAGTCGGCCCTAGTTCCGCGACCTTGCCAAGGTACATCACCAGCACACGCGTCGCCATGAATCGCACGACCTCAAGATCGTGGCTGATGAAAAGATAGGTAAGACCGAACTCCTCCTTCAGATCGAGCAGCAAATTCAGCACCTGCGCCTCGATCGACTTGTCGAGTGCCGACACCGCCTCATCCAGAATAAGAATGCGCGGCTCCAACGCGAGCGCCCGCGCGATGTTGATGCGCTGGCGCTGGCCGCCTGATAACTCATGCGGGTAGCGGCCGGCAAAGCGCGCCGGCGCCAGGCCCACGCGGTGCAGCAGGTCGTGGCTGCGCTGCAGCGCCTCATGCCGGCCCACGCCATGCACCATGGGGCCGAAGGCGATGCTGTCCTCGATCGTCAAGCGCGGGTTGAGCGAGGCGTAGCTGTCCTGAAACACCATCTGCACCTGGCGCCGGTAGTCCTTCAGCGGCAGCTCGGGGCCGCCCACCACCCGGCCATCGAAGATCACTTCGCCGGCGCTGGGGGCGATCAGCTGCATCAGCAATCTTGCGGTCGTGCTCTTGCCGCAACCCGATTCGCCCACCACGCCCAGGGTCTCGCCGGCCATGACATCGAAATCGACATCGTCCACCGCGCGCACCGTGCCGCCGCCCAGGCCGAACAGGGCTTTCTTCAGCGCGAAATGGCGGGTCAGGCCGCGGATGCGCAGCAGCGGTGGCGGTGCGGCGGGCAAGCCATCGCGCTGGCCTGCGGGCTGATCCGCAGGGCCCACGGCGGCGGTCGCGGCGGGGCCTGCTACTGTCGCCTGGTTGGATGGGTTAGGCATCGCCGAGTGCATCTCAGCCCTTGTTGTCCATGGCCGAGCGCAAGCCATCGGAGAGCAGGTTGAAGGCGATGGAGGTGATGAAAATCATCAATCCGGGCAGGGCCGCCACCGCCGGCTGCACATAGATGGCGGTGCGCAGGGTGTTGAGCATCAGGCCCCACTCGGGCTCGGGCGGCTTGACACCCAGGCCGAGAAAACTCAGGCCCGAGGCCAGGATGAGCGAGACGGCGATCAGGCTGGTGGCATACACAAAGATCGGCCCCAGCACATTGCCTAGCACATGCACGCGCACGATGGTGAAGGCGCCAGCGCCCGAGGCGCGCGCGGCCTCGACGTAATCGCGCCCCCGCGCCTGGGCGGTGACGGCCTCGGCCACGCGGGCGATCTGCGGCACGAAGACGATGGTCAGTGAAATGAGTGAGTTGACGATGCCCGCGCCCAGCGTGCCCGACAGCGCGATGGCCAGCAGCACCGAGGGGAAGGCGTAGAAGACATCGATGGTGCGCATGATCACGGTGTTGACCGCGCCGCCGGCGTAGCCCGCCAGGATGCCGATGGCCGAGCCGATGACGAAGGCGAACAGCACGGGGGTGAGGCCCATGAACAGGCTCAGGCGCGCGCCGACGATCAGGCGCGACAGCATGTCGCGGCCGAGCTCATCGCTGCCCAGCAGGTTGCCGGCGCTGCCGATGGGCGCCAGGCGCTTGAGCATCGAGGCCGCATAGGGGTCGGCCGGCGCCAGCCAGGGGCCCAACACCGCCAGCAGCAGCAGTCCGGTCACCACCACCGCCGCGCCCATGGCCACGCGGTCGCCCAGCAGCCGGCTGAGCACGCTGCGCCAGTAGCCGGGCGAGCGCTGGGCCTGGGGCAGTGGCGTGGCGGACGCGGCGGTGCTGCTCATCATCGAGTGGCGGTAATCAGGTGCGCGCGATGCGCGGATCGAGCAGGGTCTGCAGCACATCAACCAGCAGGTTGAGCACCACAAAGAACATCGCCAGCACCAGGATGGTGCCTTGCAGCAGCGGCAGGTCGCGCTGGAAGATGGCGCTGTTGAGCAAGAAGCCCGTGCCCGGCCAGGCGAACACCGTCTCGATGAGGATCGAGCCGCCGAGCAAGTAGCCCAGTTGCAGACCCATCACCGCCAGCGCGGTGGGCGCGGCGTTCTTCACCACGTGCAGGAAGACGCCGACATCGGTCAGGCCCTTGGCGCGCAGGCCGACGATGAACTCCTGCGCCAGGATCTCGGCCACCAGGGCGCGCACCGTGCGCGCAATGATGCCCATGGGGATGACGCTCATGGTGATGGCCGGCAGCAGCATGTACTGGAAGTGGTTCCAGTCCCAGGCCCAGTTGCCGCCATCGGGCCCGCCGCCGGTGGCCGGCAGCCAGCCCAGCAGGGCCGAGAAGATGATGACCATCACCATGCCCAGCCAGTAGTGCGGCACGCTCACCCCCAGCACCGCCAGGATCGAGGCCAAGCGGTCTGGCCAGGCGCGCTGAAAGTAGCCGCCGACAAAGCCGAACAGGCTGCCCAGCACAAAGCCGATCAGCGTGGCCAGCACCGCCAGGCGCAGCGTGTGGCCCACGGCGGTGAGCACCTCGGGCGCCACCGACCGGCCGCTGGCGATGCTGGTGCCCAGATCGCCCTGCAGCGCGCGCCACACCCAGCCGGCAAATTGCTCGGGGTAGGGCCGATCAAAACCGTACAGGGTTTTCAGTTGCGCGGCCAGCTCGGCCGAGGCGTCCGGCGGCAGGATGGAGACCAGCGGGTCGCCCGGCGCCAGGTGCACCAGGGCGAAACACACCAGCGCCACCCCGGCCATGATGGGCAGGGTGTAGCCGATGCGGCGCAGCAGGTAGGCCAGCATGGGGAGTGGGCGCGCGTCGGTCGGTCGGTGTTTATCGGCCCACGTCAGTCAGCCGACGTGGGCCCTGCGCGGGGGGCCTGCGGGCAGGGCGCCGGGTGCGCCCCGCCCATGCGGTGCGCGACATCAATCGACGGTGACCGGCGCCAGATCGATGAACCAGCTTCGTGGCTGCACCACGCCCTTGACCTTGGCGGCAATGGCGCGCGGGCCGACGTCGTGGGCGATCCAGACAAAGGGCGCTTCCTCGACGATGCGTGCATGCAGCTTGGCCAGGGCGGCGTCGCGTGCCTTGTCGTCGAAGCTGGTGCGCGCATCGGCGATCAGCTTGTCGAATTCGTCGTTGCCGAAGTGGCCCCAGTTGTTGGACACCGGCGGGAAGGTCTTGGTGCTGGTGAAGCGCACCATGGCAAAGAACGGGTCCATCGCCGCGTAGCTGACGTTGATGGCGTTGGCGCCATTGGCCGACGGGTCCTTCGCACCCTTGCGCCAGTTGGTGAACAGGGTGTTCCACTCGATCACATCGAACTGCACATCAAAGCCGCATTGCTTCAGGCTTTGCTGCACGAATTCGTTCATCGGCAGGGGCTGCATCTGGCCCGAGCCGCTGGCGCTGATCTGTACCTTCACGCGCAAAGGCTTGGCCGGGCTGTGGCCAGCCTCGGCCATCAGCTTCTTGGCCGCATCCGGATCAAACTTGATGTCGAACTTGGGGTTGCCCCACCACGGGTGGCCCGGGGGCACGGTGCCCTTGGGCACGCCCATCATGCCGCCCAGAAGTTTGAGCAGGCCCGTCCGATCGACACACAGGTTAGCCGCCTGGCGCACGCGCTTGTCCAGCCAGGGCGAACCCTCGGCGAAGGACAACTGCCAGGGCCAGACGTGGGGCTGCTGGTTGAAGTAGATCTTGTGGCCACGGCCCTGAATGGCGGCGGCGGCGTCAGGCGAGGGCGCCTCGATCCAATCGACCTGGCCGGACATCAGCGCGGCGGTGCGCGCATTGGCCTCGGGCATGGGCAGCAGCACCACCTTGTCGATCTTGGGCGTGCGTTTCGGGTCCCAGTAGGCCTTGTTCGGTGCCAGCTCCAGCCGCTCACGGGCCACAAAGCGCGACATCTTGAAGGGCCCCGAGCCCGAGGCATCGGCGGCGAAGGCCGTCCACGCGGCCTTGGATTTGTCGGCCGGCGTGGCGCCCGCAGCGGCTTCAAACTTCTTCTGCCAATGCGCCGGCGAGGCCATGAACAGGTTGGTCAGGTTCAGCGGCAAAAAGGCATCGGGCTCGCTGGTCGTCAGCTCCACCGTCAGGTCGTCGATCTTGCGCGCACTGCGCAGCGTGGGCATGCGCGAGGCGGTCACGCCCACCTGGCTGGCATCGAAGTGCACGGCGTCCTTGTCGAGCACCTTGCGCACATTCCAGACCACGGCGTCGGCGGTGAAGGCCGAGCCATCGTGAAACTTCACGCCGGGGCGCAGCTTGAAGACCCACTTGGTCTTTTCCTTGGCGTCCACCGCCCAGCTCAAAGCCACGCCGGGGATGAGCACGCTGGCCGCATCGCTCTTGGACAAATCCCAATGGGTGAGCGCGTCATACAGCGGGATGCCGGTGAAGCGGTTGCCCTCAAAGCCTTGGTCCGGCTGCCCCAGGGTGCGCGGAATGTCGGCCGCCGTCATGGCGATGCGCAGCACTTTTTCTTGTGCGCTGGCCGACAGTGGTGACAACAGGGCGGCGGTGGCGGCCAAGGCCAGTGCAGCGGCGCGCTTGGGGAATCGAATCACGGACATGGTCTCTCCAGGGTGGTGGACCGGGAATTATGCAAGGCGCATGCCAAGGGCTGGGTGCGGGTTAGACCGGGGTTGGCGGGGGATGGGCGGCGGGCTCTGGCGACGAACCGCCGCCCATGACAATGCAAGAAAACATGAGGAGTGTGGTGATGGCGTTTTCAGATGTCTTTGCGCATGCGGTGGCGCTGGTCGGTGGCGCTGCGCGGGCCTGGCGGCGGCTGCAGGACGGCGAGCCCGTGCCAGCCATGGGCGCCACGCCGGCCATCCCGGCGGCCAAGCCGCAAGGCGGCCTGCCCACTTTGAAGATGCCCAGCGCCCAGGGCTGGGCGCCCGGGCAAATGCCCACCGCCGCGCCCGGCCTGCGCGTCAACGCCTTTGCCAGCGGCTTGAAGCACCCGCGCTGGATGCAGCTGCTGCCCAATGGCGACATCACCGTGGCCGAGGCCAACCAGGTGGCCGGCCCGGTGCGCAACCTCTTCAGCTACGCCATGCAGGCCACCATGAAGCGCGCCGCGGCCCTGGGCGACAGCGCCAACCGCATCACCCTGCTGCGCGACGCCGATGGCGATGGCGTGGCCGAAGTGCGCGAGACGTTTCTGCAAGGCCAGCGCCAGCCCTTTGGCATGGCCTTGCTGGGCGAGACCTTTTACGTGGGCAACACCGATGGCGTGATGGCCTTTGACTACCGCAAGGGCGCCATGCGCCTGGACGGCCCGGGCCGGCGCGTCACCCGCTTCAAGCCCGGCGGTCACTGGACGCGCAGCCTGCTGGCCAGCGCCGATGGCCGCAAGCTCTATGCCGGCGTCGGCTCGATGAGCAACATCGCCGAGGGCGGCATGGCCATCGAGCAAGGCCGTGCCTGCATCTACGAGATCGATCTGCACAGCGACACCAGCCGCATCTTCGCCAGCGGCCTGCGCAACGCCGTGGGCATGGCCTGGGAGCCGCACACCCAGCGCCTGTGGACGGTGGTCAACGAGCGCGATGGCCTGGGCGACGAGACACCGCCGGATTACCTGACCGCCGTGCACGAGGACGGCTTTTACGGCTGGCCCTACTGCTACTGGGGCGCCACGGTGGACGATCGCGTGCCGCAGGACGCCGCCGCTGTGGCCCGCGCCCGCACGCCCGATTACGCGCTGGGCGGGCACACCGCCTCGCTGGGCCTGTGCTGGCTGCCCGCGGGCACCCTGCCGGGCTTTGGCGCGGGCATGGTCATCGGCCAGCATGGCTCGTGGAACCGCAGCACGCTGAGTGGCTACAAGGTGATCTTTGTGCCCTTTGAAAACGGCCGTCCTGCCGGGCCGCCGCGCGACATCCTGAGCGGCTTTCTGGCCCCCGACGAATCGGTGTCCTACGGCCGGCCGGTGGGTGTGACCCTGGCCGCTGATGGCGCCCTGCTGGTGGCCGACGATGTCGGCAATGCGATCTGGCGGGTGAGCGCGGCCACTTCTTGAATGGGTTCTGCAGCGGCACGGCGAAGGCCTTGAAGTCCGAGATTTCGCGTCACCACCGTCAGGCCGTGCAACTTGGCGGTGGCGGCAACCATGGCGTCCTCATACAGCGCCGCCGACCTGCGGTGCATCAGTTGCGCCCACACGCGAAACACCGCCGCATCCATCGGCAGCAATCTGCGCCGTCATCGCCTGGGTGGGCAGGGCATTGGCCTTGACAGCGGCGTTTCAGGCGGCGTGCAGCAAGGCGCTGAGCAGCGCGGCGGCGACGGGTGGGCTGTCCGTGGGGCGTGCTGCGCGGCCGCTCGAAAGACAGGTTAGGCACTGCTTTTTCGCACCATGACGGGTGTCTCGAATCGTTCGGGGACCTCTGGCTCGCCGTTCATGGTGTGGCGGGCTTTGGCGAAGCAGTCCGTGTTGGAGGGGAGCGCCACGCCAGTCTGTGCCGACCGGGTCCAGATCTGCGCATTGATCGAGACCCAGTCGGGTTCGTCAAAGGTGCCGCGGGACAGGGCTCTGAAGTCGGGCCAGCGCTCGAAGCTCAGTGAGACGGTGGTGCCACAACTGGGGCAGAAGTGAACATGGACGCGCTTGCCGCTGCTGTCCGATGTGTGGTCGTACTGGCTCATCGCCCCACCCTCGAACTGCACCGCGTCGATGGCGAACAGCGACTCCGCATAGGACGTGCTGCCTGTCATTTTTTGGCAGAAGCTGCAGTGGCAGATCAAGGTGCGCGCAGGTTGACCCAAAGTGCGGTATCTCACCCTGCCACACAGGCATCCGCCTTCATGAATTTCTGTCAAGGGACTTCCTTCTGTTGGGAGTGAATGCGGGGATGGCCAGCGATGCCGCACGACAACTTGGCCTTTAGGGGCTGCACAGCCGGGCTCGCACAGCCGACTTGATCCGGCGGCCCGACGCCCGGCGCCCGACGCCTCACCCCGCCCGCGCCGCGGCCGCCCAGGCCGCCTGCAAACCGCAGCGCACGTTGTCGATCAAGGGCACGTCCACCTGGCTGGCCAGGGGTGCGGCCAGATCGGCCAGGGCCGCGCCGCCGATGACGATGCTGGCCACGCCGCCCAGTGCCAGCGCCTCATGGCAGGCGCCCAGCAGCAGGGCCTGCCCGGCCAGCGGGTCGGCCAGCAGCTCGGCGCCGCTGCGCTCGACCGTCACCACGCCGGCCAGGCGGTCGGCCAGGCCCAGCGCCGTGGCCAGGCGCTGCAGCATCGGTGCCCAGGCGGCGCCGCCGGTGACGATGGCATAACGCCCATTGGCATGGGCCTGGCGCATGGCCACTTCGGCCAGGCCGAGCACGGGCACGCCGGTCAGCGCGCGCAGTGCGGCCACGCCCGGGTCACCAAAACAGGCCACGAGCACGGCGTCGGGCTGGCCATGCGCGGCCACGTGGCTGTGCCAGGCCACGGGCACGGCGCGCTCGGCCACGGCGGCCGCCGCCTCACTGGCGATGTAGGCCTCACCAAAGGGCGCGGTCACGGCGTGCAGCACGCCCCCGGCGGGTGCCAGCGCGCGGGCGTGGCGCGCCAGCAAGTCGGTGACGTGGGCGCTGGTGTTGGGGTTGAGGATCAGCAGGCGCGGCATGCGACAGGCCTCTCAAGGAAATGTGGCTTTGCCACTTTCCTTGATCCCCGCGGGGGACTGAGTGCCGCGGCTCCTAGTCCGCCTGCGCGGACTAGGACGGCACGAAGGGCAATCGCCTCCGGCGATTGACGGCCGGCTTTGGCCGGCCTTGGGGCGCTCACAGCGCCACCAGGCCCTTGAAGCCGCCCCAGAACATGCGCTTGCCATCGAAGGGCATGTCCTTGCCGCTCATCATCGAGGCCAGGCGCGGATCGGCCATGACCTTGGCGTTGACCTTGTCGCGCTGCGCGCGCGAGCGGTACTCGATCCAGGAGAAGACCACGACCTCGTCGTCCTTGAGCTTGACGGCCTGCGGGAAGGAGGTGCGCTTGCCGGGCTTGACATCGTCGGCGACGTTCTCGCGCACGCTCAGCGCGCCGTGCTCGATCCAGACCTTGCCGGCCTTGCGCGCCATCTTTTTGTAGGCCGCCAGTTGGGCCTTGGGGACGGGCACGACGAATCCATCGACATAGTTGGCCATGGGTTTTGCTCCAAAAAAGGTGAATACGATCTTCGCTGTCGCGGCCGGCGCCTGAGGCCCCGGCGCTCAATCCAGGACGGGCGGGCATGTGCCGCGGCATCGACTGCAGTTTAGAGGCCCGCCTCACGCTGGCCGGCACGAACCGCGGGTGGGCGCACTGGCGGACCCAAGTTCAGCCGCATGAAGCCGATGCGCCATCGTTCGCCCCATTCGACATCGATCAACACCCGCCTGCAGGAGCGCGCCATGCCCGTCGTCAAAATCACCGACATCGCCTACGTCCGCGTCCGCGTCCGCGTCCGCGTCCCGGACCTGGATCGTGCCGAACAGTTCTTCAGCGATTTCGGTTTGCAGCGCAGTGCCCGAACGCCCACGGCGCTGTACCTGCGTGGCACGGGGGTGGACCACCACGTGCATGTGGTCGAGCTCGGCGAGCCGAGATTCCTGTCGCTGGCCTTCAAGGCGGCCACCGCAGCGGATTTGCAAACCTTGAGCCAATTGCCCGGCGCGTCCGCCGTCGAGGCCATCGACGAGCCCGGCGGCGGCCAGCGCGTGGTCTTGACCGATCCTGATGGCCACCGGGATGAGCGGGCGCCACGCCAGCGCCAAAGCACGATCCGCACAGGTTCCGGCAGGGCTGGCGGGCTTTGAATCAGGTATGCGGTGGATCGCGCGGGTCGGCCAGCGCCGCCGCGCTTCGGCCGATCTATACTTATCTAAAGTTCTTTAGATAACTGAAAATGGCAAAAAGAACCTTGTCTGCCACCGAGGCCTTCGATCTGAGGCAGGCGCTGCACGTGTCTGTGCTCGAAGCGCTGCTGGCTTCACGCCGATGGGAGCCGGGCGACCTGATCTTTCGGGGCGGCACCAGCTTGCACTTGGCGCATGGCTCCCCGCGCTTCAGCGAAGACCTGGACTTCCTGGTGAAGTCCACCCTCGATCTGCGCGCCATTGGCGCATCCATCCAGGCCCGCTTGGGGCGCAGCCCCTGGATCCCCAAGGATGCGAATCTGACCGTCAGCCCAGCCAAGGACGGACGCAACCCGCATGCCTTTGATGTGGCCATCGGCAGTGCGTCGATCATCGGATCGGTGCGCGTCAGGGTAGAGCTGTGGCGGGCGCCGGCCAGTGCAATGCTGCCCATGACCGTCGAAGTGCGGCCGGTTCGGCTGCTGTCGGGCCCGGCCGCCGGAGCGCAGGCCTTCGTGCCTGCAGCCACGCCGCACGAGATTTACGTGGACAAGGTGTTTGCGTTGGCGGCCCGGCCCTACTTGAAGGCCCGCGACGTGTTCGACCTGCACTGGCTGACCAGCCAAGTCCATGCCGCCGACACCCTGACGTGCAGCCCAACAGACCTGGAAGTTCGGCTCGCCACCTACCCCAGCCAGACGCCGCAGAACTGGCTGGCACAGGCCACCGCCCGCCGCGCCGAACTGCCAGGCCAGATCGCTTCGATCCAGCGCGATCTCAAGCGCTGGTTGCCATCAACCTGGGCGCTACCCACCGTGCAGGTCGAGGCCATGGTGCAAGCATCGATGCTGGCACTCGATGGCGGCATCAACAGCATGCAGACCCTGGTGAGGGCGCATCAGGCTCAGGCTGCGGCACCGGTGAAACGCCTGCGGCGGTAGTCGACTTGGCCACGCAAATCTCGTCCATTCAGCGCCTGATGTCGCTGCCGGCCTTGTTCAGCGGCAGGGACCTGACCGTGCGTTTCCAGTGGACCTCCAAGGCTGCGTCTCAGTACCTGTACCTGTGGAAGAAGCGCGGCCTGGTCCAAGCCCTGGGCGGCCACAGCGACGTCTTTGCCAACACCCTGGTGCAGCCCCAGCCCGACTGGGACGCTGCACTGCGCCTGGCCATGCCCAGCGCCGTGGTCGTGGGCATCGAAGCCTTGCGCCGCGCGGGCTGGACCACCCAGGTGCCGCACTTGCCGGAGGTCTTCGTTCAGGTGGGGGAGCCGCGCTACGCGGTCGAGCACTTCACGGTGTGCCTCAAGCCCGCGCTTTGGTTCGAATGCTCCCAAGCGGGTATTCAAGACCACTGCTTGCGGCCCGCCTGGGCACTGGCCGAGATGCTCAATGGCGCTGGATGGCGCGACACGGGACTGCAGCCCGACGACATCGATTGGAGTCGGGTGCGTGCGCGTGACCAGGCTCAATTCGCGGCCGCTTGCCGTGTCTACGGGCTGAACCCATCGGAGCTTGAAGGGGTCGTGCCCTTGCTGCGCTGAGACTGGAAAAAGAGGCGACTCGAAATGCGGAGCTGCCCCTAGCCCAGCACCCAGGTGAGTGCCCGTCGCCCGGTTGAACAGCCGCCCTCGTACTTGTGATGGCAGTGCACGGCGCGCGCCTGCAAACTTGGGTGAACCGATCCACGCCCGCCGCAGAGGAAGCCCATGCCAAGGGCGAACGACGTCTCTTGACTGAGAGCGAATGCGAACTGTGCCGGTGCCTCTTTCTGACCGAGCGCTTTGATGAGTGCATCGCGCTGGCGCAAGCTGTGGTCGCGCGCGAAGGCGGGGCCATCTTTGGCGCCATGGCCGTGCTGTTGCGCTATCTCATGCTGGCCCAGGTGTGCAGCGGCCGCAAGGCCCAAGCCCGGCAGACCCTGCTGGAGGCCATGCCGCGCTGGCGGCGCCACGGCCTGCTGTTGGCCTGCGGCCCCTTGGCCCTGGTGCTGACTGAGCTGGGCTGCCATGCCGACGCGGCCCGCGTGGGCGCAGCGGCCAACGCCCACCTGCGGCGCTTGCAGATTCAGTGGTACCCGTCGATGCAGCAGCTCAACGAACGCCGGCATGCCTTGCTCGCGGCGGCCGGCTACACAAGCGACGATCTGCAACGCTGGCAACGCGAGGGCGAGGCGCTGGACGAAGCGGCGATTGAGGCGATCTGCCTGCGGGCGGCGAGGGCGACGGGCGCCACTGCAGCACATGCCGGGTGACGGCGTGCCACCGCAATGCAGGGACCACCGCCGCACCAAAGTAGCGCGGTCCAGGGATATGGCCAGCGGCATGGCAAAATTTCTCCCAGCACCCGTCCCACTTTTCTCCCCAAGAGTTCAACCATGACTTCCAGCACCACGCCCACCACCACCGCCACCACCACGCTGGACAGCACGGGCCGCGTTGTCTTGCCCAGCGAGGTGCGCCGACGGCTGGGCTTGGCGCCGGGCGCGCGGTTCAACGTCGAAGTGGTGGCCGAGCGCATCGAGCTGACGCTTGAGGCGCCGGCCGAGGCCGCCGTGGTGCGCAAGGCCGGCCGTTGGGTGCTGGCCGGCACAGCCCAGCCGCTGGACGCCGCCGCTGCGATTCGCGCCGAGCGCCAGACGCAGGCCACGCGCGCCCGGCGCGGCTGACGGCCTGCGCCATGCGCCTACTCGACAGCTCAGTGGTACTGGCCTCGATGCACGAGGCCGAGCCGCATCACGAATCCTGCAGCGCGCTGCTGCTGCAAGGCGGGCACGCCCTGTACGTGCATGCGCTGGCGGAGGTGTTTTCCACGCTCACCGGTGGCGCCCAAGGCTTGCGCGTCGGTGCCGACCTGGCGCATCGCCTGCTGCGCGACAGCGTGCTGCCGTATGTGAAGACGGTGACGCTGGCCGAGCGCGACGTGATGGCGGCGCTGGCGCAAGCGCAGGCGCGCGGGGTGCGTGGCGGCGCGGTGTATGACTATCTGCACCTCGTGGCAGCGCGCAAGAGTGGCGCCGAGGCGCTGGTGACGCTCGATCGCAAGCACTTTGCGGCCCTCGTGCGCGAGGGGGATCCGCGCATCGAAGGGGTTTAGGAAGGGTCGTACAAGGACGCGACATCGACCGAAGTGCCGCGCAGGCAGCCCCCAAAGCGCAGTACGGCGCAGTGCGCTCGCCCGGATCAAGCTCGGTCGGCGGTGCCATGAAAGGGGTGTCGTGCGCTGTGCCGGCAGGTCCCGTCGATGCCTGGGTTCGATTTGCGGACCGATCTTGCGGACCGATGCGCCGCAACCGACGCTGTGGCCCAAGTGGGGGCCCTTCGCCCCCACTCAGATCGGATAAATGATCGAGTTCGGAATCATCTCGCTGTCGTAGATGCACTGGCGCGAGGCGAACTTCAACCCCGTGGGCGTGCGCACCACCTCATCGAGGTAGCGGCCGACGTTGAACACCGTGCTCAGTTGCGACAGCTTGGTGCGGAACACGGCGTAGTTGGATTCGCAGTGGATGCGGCCGTCGGACGCGATCTGCAACAGCCGCGGCGCGCCGATGACATGGCGCTGGTAGTAGGGGTCGTGGAAGAGCGTCTCGCGGATGGCGTAGGCACGGTCCTTGAGCATGCCCTTGCTCTCGAACGACAGCGTGGCCAGCGGGAAGCCGCGGTCGAAGTTTTCGCGCGGGATGAGGCGGTAGCTGCACTCGTCGGTGAAGAGCTCGCACCAGCTGTCCCAGTCGGCGGCGTCCACGCAGGACGCGTATTTTGCGTGCAACTGTTGCAGCGCCAGATATTCTGCAAAGTCCATGTCCACAGTGCCCGCAGGCGAGATCACTGCAGCGCCCGGTGGGGTGTTGGTCGCAGCACCGCTTGCCCCGCCGCTTTGTACATTAGGTCCTCCGCTCATTGCTCGGCCTCCATCACCTCACGCCAATAGCGGTACATGCCGCGGATCAGCGTTTCGGTGACCATGTGCTCGGTGTCGCCGACCTCGCGCCCGCCCAGCTCGGCCAGGGTGCGGTGGCCGGGCTTGCTCTCGAATGCCGATTGCGAAAACTCGATCACCTCGCCGTCGTCGGCCGAGACAAAACCGGCCGGGCCGAAGAGGTTGGCCTGGCGCAGGCGGCGCTGGGTCATGGCGGCGTCGTCGTCCTCGAAGCCAAAGTGCGTCCACTCAAAGTTGAAGGCGCCATGGCCATCGGGCTGGATGTGGCGGGTGGAGACGCTGTTGACCTGCTGCTGCAGCACCACGCTGGGGAACAGCGTGGTCATCACCGCGGTGGGCGCGCCACCCACGCCCGCACCAACATCGTTGGCACCCCACCAGGCCTCGGGCACGATGTCGAGAAAGCGCGCGTCCTGCAGTTGCATATTGGCCTTGAAGCTCGACACCTGGGTCACCTGCGCGGCCTGGCCCGAGGCGCCGCTGGTGGAGATCATGGCGGCGTGGCGGTGGTGGCGGTCCATCTTCAACTGCGACTTGTTGTCGGCGCGCCAGAGCCCAAAAGTAACGAACCAGGTGTGCAGCAGGCCGGGGTGGTAAGGGTCCTTGATGTTCTCCTGCATCAGCTTCCAGTTGCCGGGGATGCGCTGGCGGTTGTAGCCCAGGATCTTCAACTTGCGGCCATCGAACAAGCGATCAAACCACTTCAGGATTTCCGGGCCGAGAAAGTCTTCGAAGGGCTCGACCTCGTGGTCGAAGGAGGCGAAGACCACGCCGCCGCGGGTGGCCACCTTGAGCCTGGTCAGCCCGTTGGCGGCCAGGTCGAAATCGGCCGGCATGCCGCCATGCACCTGGCCGTCTTGCTTCACACCACGGCGAAAGGGCACGCCCTGCAGGCTGCCGTCGAGCTTGTAGCTCCACTGGTGGTAGGGGCAGATGAAGCTGCTGCGGTGACCATGGCGCTCGCGGCAAAAGGCCATGCCACGGTGGGCGCATACGTTCTCCACCACATGCACCGCGCCCTGCGCGCCGCGCACCATCAGCACCGAGCGCTCGCCGACCACGGTGCGCTTGAAATCGCCCATGTTCGGGATCTCGGCCTCCAGGCCGACATAGCACCAGTGCTGGCGGTAGAAGAAGCGCTGCAGCTCGCGGGTGTGCAGCTCGGGGCTGGTGTAGGCATCGAAGGGAATGCGGCTGGTGCCGGCGGATTCCCAGTGGATGCTGGATGGGGGGGTGGTCGTTGTGGTCATGCGTTAGCGCTTTGCTCAACGGTCAAGGGGTGCTGTGCCCGAGCTGCAAAAAGCCCGAGCGCCAAAACGAGAACGATCAGCGCCTAAGCAATTGCCCCAGCAGATCGGCCACATTGCCCAGGCCGCCCTGCGGCATCTGGCCGCCGGGCGTGAGCTGGTCCACCACCTGCGGCAGCACCTGCGAGAGCTGCCCGGCCATGGCGCCGGGATCGATGCCGAGCTTTTGCGCCAGCGCGCCCAGGGCGTCGTTGCCGAGCACGCTGCTCAGCTGATCGGCCGACACCGGCAGGTTCTGCCCGGAGGAAATCCACGATTGCACGACATCGCCCAGCCCGCCGCGCTGAAACTGCTGCACGATGCCCGCCAGACCACCGCCCGGGGCATCGTTGCCCAGCATGCCGACCACGGCACTGAGCAAATCGCTGCCGCCGCTGCCCTGCCCTTGCCCTTGAACGGCGCCCATGACGGAGCCCAAAACCGAATCCAAAAAACCCATGTGCGTCTCCTTGATGTGCGCGACCCAAGGGCCGATTGTCAACTCGCCCGCGCGCCCAGGCGCAAGCGCGCCAGCCACACCAGCGCCGCGCCCAGCAGCAGCAGCGGTGCCAGCGTGCCCAGGTTCATGGCCTGCCAGCCGCCAGTGGTGACAAGGGCGCCCGAGCTGAAGGAGGTGAGCGTCATGGTGGTGTAGACGCAAAAGTCGATCGCCGCCTGGCCCTGGGTTTTTTCTTCGGGACGCCAGGCCTGTGTGGCCAGGGTGGTGCCACCGATGAAGAGGAAGTTCCAGCCCACGCCCAGCACCATCAGCGCGCCCAGGAAATGCATGACATCGTTGCCGCTCAGGGCAAAGGCCACGCAGGCGATATTGAGCACCAGGCCCACCGTCATGATCGGCAGCACGCCAAAGCGCTTGATCAGCTTGCCGGTGAAAAAGCTGGGCACAAACATGCCCAGCACATGCCACTCCAGCACCAGGGCGGTGGCGCCAAAGGGGTGCTGGCACTGCGCCATGGCAATCGGTGTGGCGGCCATCAGCAGGTTCATCACGCCATAGCCGATGGCGCAGGCCGCCATGGCGATGATGAACACCGGCTGGCGCACGATCTCACGCAGCGGCCGGCCGGCGGCCACGGGCGTGCCGCCCTGTCCCGGCAGCGGCGGGAAGTGGATGCGCGACATCACGGCAAAGCCGAGCGCGCCCACCACCATCAGCGCCACATAGGCGCCGGCAAAGGGCTGGGCCATGGAGTCGCGCGTCCAGTTGGCCAGGTTGGGCCCGACCACCGCGCCCAGGATGCCGCCGGCCAGCACCCAGGAGATGGCGCGCTCCTTGAAATCGGGCTTGACGAGCTCGACCGAGGCAAAGCGGTAGAGCGAGCCATTGGCGTTGTAATAACCCGCCACCACCGTGGCCGCACACAGCAGCCAGAAGTTGCGCGACAGCGCGGCGTAGGCACACACCCCGGCGCTGATGATGGCCACCACCGCGCCGATCTGAAAGGTGCGCTGGCGGCCATAGGCGCGCTGATGGCGGGCCACCAGGCCGGTGGCGATGGCGCCGCCGGCCACATAACCTGTTATGGGCAGGGTGGCCATCCAACCCGCCGGCGCCAGGGCCAGGCCGACCAGGCCGTTGACGGCGATGAAGGTCACGTTGTTGATCATCAACAGGCCCTGGCACAGGGTCAGCAGGGCGAGCGGATAGTTCATGCAAGGGCTTCCAGGGCAGCGATGCAGGCCAGGACGGCCAAGGGGGCGGTGTCGGCGCGCAGCACGCGCGGGCCGAGTGAGACCGGGGTGAAGCCCTGCGCCATGGCCAGGGCCTGCTCGGCGGCGGTCAGGCCGCCTTCGGGGCCGCTGAGCACGGTGACGTGGCGGGCGGCGGCCAGGTTTGGATAACGCAATATCGGCACGGCCAGTGGGTCGAGGCTGAGCAGCAAGCGCGCGGTGGGTGGCGGCGCCAGCGACAGCCCCACCGACGGCCCAAGCAACGGCGCCACCGACGGCGCCACCGGCAGCGCTGTGTGCGGCGCCAGCGCTGGTTGCGCCGCCAGCCATTCAGGCAAGGACAGGGCCGGCGCAACACCGGGCACGCGGTTGCGCCCACTTTGCTCGCATGCGGCCACGGCCACCGCCTGCCAGTGCGCGGTCTTGCGCTGGGCACGCTCGCCGGCCAGGCGCAGCACCGAGCGCTCGCACACCAGTGGCCTTATCGCCGCCACGCCCAGCTCGGTGGCCTTCTCAACCAGCGTGTCCATGCGCTCATTGGCCGGCATGCCCAGGGCCAGTGTCACGGCGCAGCGCAGCTCGCGCTCCATGTCGCGCCGCGCCAGCACGCGGGCGCTGACCTCACGGCGGCCGATCTGCAGCACTTCGGCGGCCCACTCGCCGCCCATGCCATCGAACAATGTGAGCTGCGCACCGGGCTGCAGGCGCAGCACCTGCACATGGCGCGCGGCGTTGGCGGGCAGGTTCAGCTCGGTGTCGGCACGCAGGGCGGTGTCGACGTGGATTCGCGCAATCGGCATCGGCCGCAGTGTGCACTACGTGCTCAGGCCGATACGCCCTCGGGCCGGCCCTGTCCTGCGCCCGTCCAAAGCTCAGCCCGAACCGAAGCGGACCAGCACGGATGCCTAACCACGCTTTCGAGCGGCCTGCCACAGACAGTGGGCGCCTGGCCGTCACTGCATTGCGTTCCAGGCCCCAGCTGCCGATACTGGTGACTCAACTTTGGCGATGGGAGACCCCGATGCTGCGCCGAGACATGCTGATCCGCACCCTGGCCGGCGCCAGTGGCCTGCCCTTGGCCGCCTGGTCGCAGGCGCCACCGGCCAAGGCGCGCATCGGCTTCCTCAGTGGCGGCTCGGCCGGTGCGAGCTCCCAACGCAACATGCTCGATCCGCTGCGCCAGACGCTGCGCGAGCTCGGCTGGGTCGAGGGCCAGAACCTCGGCATCGACTACCGCTGGGGCGAGGGTGATCCGAATCGACTGCCGGCCATGCTGGCCGAGTTGCTGGCGTTCAAGCTCGACCTGCTCGTCACCGCCGGGCCGCGCCCGGCGCTGCTGGCCAAGGCCGCCACCACCACCTTGCCGGTGGTGGCCGTGGCGGTCGATGATCCGGTGCAGATGGGCCTGGCGGCCACGATGTCCCGGCCCGGCGGCAATGTCACCGGCGTGAGCAGTTTCGGCATCGAAATGCTGGCCAAGCGCCTGCAACTGCTGAAGGATCTGGCTCCCGCCCAGCGCCGTTTCGCGGTGTTGATGAATCCAGCCACGGCCAGCCGCAGCGGCATCGAGAAGTTCCTGCCCGGCTATGAGCAGGCACTGGGCGTGACGATCCAGGCGGTGGAGGCGCGCGGCCCGGACGACTTCGAGGCGGCGTTCGCCACGCTGGCGCGTGAGCGCATCGGTGGCCTGGTGGTGCTGGCCGATGCCACCTTCTTTGTTCACCGCGCCCGGCTGGGCGAGCTGTGCACGCGGGCCAGGCTGCCCTCGGTGTGGGGCGGCCGTGATTACCTCGAAGGCGGCGGGCTGGCGTCGTACCAGTCCGACTTCCCGAGCATCTTTCGCAGCGCGGCGGCCCAGGTCGACAAGATCCTGCGCGGCGCCAAGCCCGCCGACATGCCCTTCGAGCAGGCCACCAAGCTCGATTTCGTCGTCAACCTCAAGGCCGCCAGGGCGATGGGCATCCAGGTGCCGCGGGCCCTGCTGGCGGGTGCGAACGAGGTGCTGGAGTGATCCGGCCGGCAGACGCTGAGGCCGTTGCGCTTGCCACACCAGGCCCCGCCGTGCGCCATTGCAGGTCTGCAGGTTCGCAGGTTCGCAGGCTCGCGCTGTGGCACTGTGCTGGCCAGGCCAAGACCTAATTTGTCGCCTCGCGCAGCTCGCGCCGCAGGATCTTGCCCACCGCCGATTTGGGCAGCTCGCTGCGGAACTCCACCCGCTTGGGCCGCTTGTAGCCGGTGAGATTGGCCTCGCAGTGGCTGCGCACCTGGGCCTCGGTGAGCGCGGCGTCCTGCTTGACGATCACCACCTTCACCGCCTCGCCGGTCTTCTCATCCGGGATGCCAACCGCGGCGCACTCGAGCACGCCGCTCAACTGCGACAACACCTCCTCGATCTCGTTGGGGTAGACGTTGAAGCCCGACACCAGGATCATGTCTTTCTTGCGATCGACGATGCGGAAGTGGCCGCGCTCATCCATGGTGCCGATGTCGCCGGTGCGGAAAAAGCCCTCGGCTGTCATCACCTGGGCCGTCTCGTCGGGCCGCTGCCAGTAACCGGCCATGACCTGCGGGCCGCGGATGGCGATCTCGCCGGGCTGGCCGGTCGGCACCTCGCGGCCCACGTCGTCCAGCAAGGCCAGCTCGGTGTTGGGCAGGGGCAGGCCGATGGTGCCGCTGTAGGTGGTGGTGTCCACCGGGTTGCAGGTGACCGAGGGGCTGGTTTCGCTCAGGCCATAGCCCTCGCAAATGGCGCAGCCGGTTTTCTCCAGCCACAGCCGCGCGGTGCCCGAGGTGACGGCCATGCCGCCACCGATGGCAATCTTCAGGTGGCTCCAGTCGACGCTGTCGAAATCGGCGTGGTGCAGGATGCCGGTGAACAGCGTGTTCACCGCCGGCAGGCTGTGAAAGGGCTGGGCCGCCAGGTCTTTGAGCAGGCCGGCGATGTCGCGCGGGTTGGCGATGAGCAGGTTGCAGCCGCCCATCTTCAGGCCCAGCATCATGTTCGAGTTGAAACCGAAGATGTGGTACAGCGGCAGGGCGCAGACGGTGACGATCTGCTCGCCGGCCGGCACCTTTTTCAGTGCCGGCTGGTACCAGGCCTCGGCCTGCAGGATGTTGGCCACCAGGTTGCGGTGCAGCAGCACCGCGCCCTTGCTCACGCCGGTGGTGCCGCCGGTGTACTGCAGCACGGCGATGTCATCCGGGCCCAGCTTGGGCGGGGTGTAGGTTTTGCCACGCCCCTGGGCTAAGGCATCGTTAAAGCGCACGGCGCCGGGCAGGGCAAACGCCGGCACCAGCTTTTTCACGCGGCGCACCACATGGTTCACCAGCCGGCCCTTGAACCAGCCCAGCATGTCGCCCATGGCCGCCAGCACCATCAGCTGGCTGGGCACGGCAGGCAGCACCTGCTGCAGCACGCTGGCGAAGTTTTCCATGACGATGATGGCCTTGGCGCCGCTGTCCTTGAGCTGGTGCTCCAGCTCGCGCGGCGTGTACAGCGGGTTGACATTGACCACCACCAGCCCGGCGCGCAGGATGGCGGCCACCGCCACCGGGTACTGCGGCACGTTGGGCATCATGATGGCCACCCGGTCACCGCGCGCCAGGCCCTTGGATTGCAACCACGCGGCCAGGGCGCGCGAGGCCTCATCGAGCTCCTGAAAGCCGATGCTGCGGCCCATGAACTTGTAGGCCGCCAGAGCGCGGTGTTTGCGCAGGCTGTCGTCGATCAGCGCCACCAGGTGGGGGTACTGGTCGCAGCCCACCTGCGCCGGCACACCGGCGGGGTATTGCGTCAACCAGATCTTGTCCATCCTTGGGGCTCCCGGGCTCAGCGCAATTTTTGCTGAAAGGCGTGCCGCGCAGGATCAGGGCATTCGATAGCGGGGGTTGACCCTTGGGAGGGGCCTGCGGCCTTCCAGCTGTCGGGCTTGCTGGTGCTATAGCCCACTTCAGGCCACCCTGTATGCCCTGCACACGGCTGCGGCCGCGACCAGGTGTTCACTGTGCCAAGCTCACCACGCCGTGCGCCCAAGCTCACTGCGCCAACCTCAGCGTGCCAGTGACCACGCGGTAGTTGCCGCCATCACCGGTGCTGAGCTTGCAACTGCCGCCCGGGCTGGCGGCGGCGCCCAGATCGAAGCTGGACGAGGCGTTGCCGGCCAGTGTCAGGCCGGAGTTGCCGGGCGTGTTGCGTGGCGCGGCGCCGGGAACATTGTTCAGGTTGTAGTTGTTGATGACGCTGACATTGCGCAGCTTCAGCGTGTAGGCGCGATCCGTGCGGCCCAGGTGCATGCAGGCAAAGAAGCCCGACTGCGACAGCGCCGGGATGTTGTTGCCATTGCCGTTGCCGCTGATCTGCCCGCCACTCAAGTCGATGTTGCAGGTGGCCTCGCGTAAGCGTTCCGCAAACCCATCTATCCATCCGAGTCTGAAGCTGAAAACCTTGCTGCCAAGGCGATGGCGAGACGGGCGAGGTGATCATGGATCGAGAGCGATTGGAGCGGTGTTTGGAGCAGGTGGCGGCGTACCGGGCGTCTGGGCACAAGGCCAAGGTGTGGGCCGATGCCAATGGGGTGTCGCTGCTGTCGCTGCAGAGTTGGTGCGCGCACACCGGGCGCTGGCGAGCGCGGCTCGACGGCGTCGGGGCGGTGCCGCCCGCACGCGCCAACGGCTTTGTGGCTGCACGGCTGGCCCCCGCCGCGCCGCGAGCGCCTGAGGCGGCGCCGAGCGTTCGCTTGGACCTTGGCACGGGCGCTGGCCGCGTCGAGCTGCATTGGCCACTGGCACACAGCCACGCGTTGGCCAGCTGGCTGCGCGAGTTCACCCGGTGATGCGCGTTGACGCGGTCTGGCTGGCGCTGGGTGTGAGCGACCTTCGAGGCGGCATCGACGTGCTGCTGGCGCAAGTGGTGCGCAGCTTCTCCAGTGGCGCGCAGCCGCACTGCGCCTAGGGCTCGCCAGCGCGTGGCCATGCGCTGCAAGCGGCCTGACGCTGCACAACCATGACCGTTCAGGCGACCCAACGCCCAGGGTCGCTGGAGTCGGCTGCGTCCGAGGGTTTGCGGCACCGTTGGAAGCGGCCTGCTGACAACTTCCGCAAGGGATAACCCGCAAACGACACCCGAGAAAGACGATGTTCGGCGGCGCTGTCAACGCTCAACAGATCTCAGCCAACTCCAAGGACCGATTCAAGAGCGTCGGGTGCCGTGTTCTACCGTGTTCGGGGTGCAGCTGGGGGTGCCGTTGGCAAGGAAAAGGGGGTTTGAAAAACCTATCCTCCCGAGCTCCGACGTGCAGCAGCGGCGCAGGCTCATCGAGCACATCGAGTCCCTGGCCATGCGCTCAAACGGGCATGACGCCGGCCATACCGCTGTAGCCGAATGTTTGGCGCTGGTCGAGCGCGTCATCAAATTCTCGCGCGGTGAGCTGTTGTCCGGGCTGCCGCCCGCGCCGTGGCTGGAGCGCCGCGCCAACGCTGCCGCAACGACACCGTGCGTTCGGCACTGGCCGCTGCCACGGTGCTGGAACGTCTTCAGGCAGGGCCGGCCGAACGCGAACTGCTGGAGACGGCGCTGCGCATCGAGCCGCTGGCTGAAGCGCTGGTGCGGCGGCTGATGCAGGCGCACGAACGCGCCGGCCAGCGTGGCGATGCGCTGCGTGTGTTCGAGAACTACCGCCAGCAACTGCTGGCACGGGGCGCTCGGCCGGGCGAGCACATCGAGGCTCAGTGGCGAGCGCTGCTGGCGCAGCCTGCGCACGCCGTGAGGGCGGCGGCTTCGGCGCCCTAGCCCAAATACTGTTCACATAGCACCGTTCGCCCTGAGGTATCGAAGGGCTGGGGGCTTCGATACCTCAGCCCGAACGGTTCGTAAGTGAACAGTATTGGCCCTAGCCCTCGCGTCTTGCGGCTCGCGCCTTGCGCCGCAGTGGCTTCGACTGGCGCCTACCGCGTCCAACTCCCCAGCTTGATGGCCGCAGCGATGATCAAGCCATAAGCGGCCAGGCTGACCGCCACCACCACGAACAAGCCGCTCGCGCTGGTGTGCAGCCAGTGCACGCAAGCCCAGCCGCCGAGCGCCACGATGACCAGCCGGGCCAGGCTGCCGGCCAGCGGCCAGAACATGCGCCCGGCGCCTTGCGAGGCAAAGAACAACGCCAGCCCGAGGCCATACAGGCCATAGAAGGCGCCGACGATGTGCAGGTAGGCGGCGCCGAATTCGCGCACCGCCACATCTTGCGTGAACAGGTTCATCCACAGCGCCGGGGCGATGGCCGTGGCCAGGCCAATGCCGCCGGTGATGGCAGCCACCACACCCGCCCCCACCCAGGTGGCGCGCAGTGCCCGCGCCGGGTTACCCGCGCCCATGTTGGTGGCAACCATGGCGGTGAGCGCCGTGCCAAAACCGAAGGCGATGGGCACGAGGATGTATTCAAGCCGTGCCGCCACCCCATAACCTGCCAATGCAGCGGTGCCAAAACTTCCAACGAAGGCCGTGGCCAGGGCGATGGAGGCATTGCTGATCACCGGGCTCATGGAAGCCGGCAGGCCCACGCGCAGGATGTCGCGCACCAGCGCCGGATGCAGCCGCCAGGGCGATCGGTTCAGGGGCGCGGTGGCATCACGGCGCAGCAGGTGCGCGGCCAGCGCCAGCGCAGCGGCACCGTTAGCCACCAACATGCTCAGGGCAGCACCGGCCACGCCCAGCGCAGGGAAGGGGCCCCAGCCGAACACCAGCGTGGGGCACAGCACGAGGTGGATCAAAGCCGTCAACACCAGCATCAGCGCCGGCAGCACCATATTGCCCGTGCCGCGCACCACGGCGCCCAGCACATTGGTGAACCAGATGACGATGGCGCCGCTGAACAGCACAGTGGCATAGGCCTGCGCCGCCAGCAGCGCCGCGCCGCGCCCGCCCATGGCCGTGAATACATGGCGGCCAAAGCCGAGCATCGCAACGGTGAACGCCGCAGCCAGCACCGCAGCGATGAACAGCGCCTGCTGCGCCAGACGGCCGGCCTCTTCTTCGCGGCCCGCGCCCAACGCCCGCGCCACCGCGGCGGTAACGGCGCCGCCAATGCCGCCGCCCGACATCTGCATCATCAACATCGACAACGGAAAGACCAGCGCAATGCCGGCCAGGGCATCGGCGCCCAGTTGGCCGAGGATGTAGCCGTCATAGCCGATGACGACCGTCATCGCAAACAGGCCGACGACATTCGGCGCCGCCAGGCGCAGCAGCGTGGGCAACAGCGCGCCGTGCAGCAGCTGCTGCGTGCGTGACGATGTGGCGGGTGGCAGCGGCGCGGTCATGTCAGCGCGCCGAGGTCATATTGCGCCAGCAGGGCTCGCCGCGACGCCTTCAGCAGCGCCAGGCCCTCGGTGTGGTTGCCCAGGGCGCGGGCCAGTTGCAGCGCGCCTACCAACTGGCTGGCGATGGCTGCGGCGCTGTCGGCCGGCGCGCCTTTCGGCAACGTGCGCCGCACCGCAGCCACGAGGCCACGCACGCGTTGCGCCATCGCCGCTTGCACCTCGGGCGCCTGACGCGGCATTTCTGCGGCCAGGCAAGCCACCGGGCAACCGGTTTCCACATCGGCCAGGTGCTGCGCTGAAAGGTAGCCTTCCACCAGCGCGCGCAAGGCGCTGGCACCGCGCGCCTGCCTGGCGGTGGTGACTGCGTTGACGCGGGCCGCACTGTCCTGCCCGGCACGTTCCAGGGCTTCGGCCAGCAGGGCGTTGCGCGAACTGAAGTGGGCGTAGAAGCCGCCGTGCGTCAGCCCGGCCTCTTTCATGATGTCGGCCACGCCCACCCCTTGAAAGCCACCGCGGCGAATGGCCCGCGCGGCGGTGGCGACGATGCGTTCATGGCTGATCTGCTTGCGGCCGGGTGAGGTGTTCATGGCAGCTTGATCTTCAAAATATGATGGTCGTCATAATTACGGGACTGTACGGGCAAGCGCCCGCCCTGTCGAGCCGCTGTGTGCAACCCAAGGAAGCCCCCATGAAAGCCTTTGTCCTGAACCGCTATGGCAAGAAGAACCCGTTGCATCGGGAAGAAGTGCCCGTGCCTGAACTGCGCGAAGACGAGGTGCTGGTCGAGGTGCATGCCGCAGGCGTGAACCTGCTGGATTGCAAGATCCGGCAGGGCGAGTTCAAGCTCCTCCTGCCTTACCGCCTGCCGCTCATCCTGGGGCATGACATGGCCGGGGTAGTGGTCAAGGTCGGGCCGCGGGTGCGGCAGTTCAAACCGGGTGATGAGGTCTATGCGCGGGTGGACGATTTCCGTATCGGTACCTTCGCTGAATTCGTGCCAGTTCGGGAAGCCTCACTGGCGCTCAAGCCCAAGGGCCTGACGATGGAGAAGGCCGCATCTCTTCCCTTGGTCGGCTTGACGGCATGGCAAGCCCTCAAAGTAAAGGCTCGGCTGCAGCCCGGGCAAAAGGTCTTCATTCAGGCCGGTTCTGGCGGTGTGGGCACCTTTGCCATCCAGCTGGCCAGGCACTTGGGGGCCACGGTCGCCACGACGGCGAGCGCGGCCAATGCCAGCCTGGTAAGGCGCCTGGGTGCCGACCTCGTGATCGACTACAAGACGGAGGATTTCGAGCACGTGTTGCGCGACCAGGATGTGGTGCTGAACAGCCAGGACGCCAAGACGCTGGAGAAGTCTCTTCGGGTGCTCAAACCCGGCGGGAAGCTCATTTCCATCTCCGGCCCGCCGGACCCTGAATTCGCCCAAGGCAGTGCGGCGCCGGGCATCGTGAAGTGGGTCATGCGCCTGCTCAGTGCCGGCATTAGACGCAGGGCGCAGCGCCGCGGCGTTGCCTACTCTTTCCTCTTCATGCGGGCGCACGGCGATCAACTCCGGGAGATCGCGCGCCTTGTGGAAGCCGGCGAGATCCAGCCCGTCATCGACAAAGTGTTCCCGTTTGACGCCACCGATGAGGCGCTGGCCTATGTGGAAGCCGGCCGCGCGAAAGGCAAGGTGGTTGTCAAGGTCAAGTAATGCCGCTTGGTGTCGTGGCCAGCCGCTGCATTTAGCCAAGCAACATGCTTGGCAGTATCGAAGGCTTCGACAACAGGGCGTATTGGTGGGCGCCAAAAACGCCTGGTAAATAGCCCGCAGCATGGCGGTTCACCGTCAGGCAGAAAGGTGCGATGCCCTGGGGCGTGGCCTCGATGACGGCGCGGTGCCTGCAAGGCCAGGCTGCCGCCTGCAGCGGCCTGAGCGAGCGGGCTTCGTCGGAATCGCCGTCGTTGTCCGCCATCTAAGTCGAACTCTCCTCCTCGACCAACACCCCCCGACGGGTGAGCAGCTTCATCATGCGGGTGATGATTTTGTGCAACACCGCCTGCAGCGCCTCGTCGGTTGGCGCCGGTACCTCGACGAATTCCGGCTCGCCGTCTATGCCGCGCCGGTACACGCCGTCCAGCACCAGGCAGTGCATGTGAATGTTGAGATTGGCCGCGGACCCAAATCGTTGGATCAGAGTGACCGCGCCGCTGTGCGCCTCGTCGGCCTTGAGACCGGCCTGCCCGAGCAGGTGGCGCGTGATCACGCGGTGCACCACCTGCAGCACGGGTGTCACCAGCTTGGGTTGCGCGGCCAGCAGCAAGCGCAGCGGGATCGGCAGAGAAAGCACCCACTGGCGCACCGGCACATGAGGGATGACGTGGTCGACCAGGTGCGCCGCCGTCTGCGCCATGCGGCGGGCCCCGCACGACGGGCAAAGGCCTCGGCGCTTGCAAGAGAAGGCGACCAGCTTGTCGTGGCCGCAGTCGCCGCAGCGCAATCTCAGGAAGCCGTGGGCCAGGATGCCGCATTCGAGGAAGGCGTCGAACTCGACCTTGCAGGCCGCGCCTGGCCAGTGGCCAGGCTCTTCGCCAGGCACAAACAGTCCACTGGACTGTTTGTGTCCGGGCTCAGCTTTGACGAATTGCGGCAGGTCGGCGCCGGCAGCGTCTTCGGCCTGGGCGAAGAAGGTCGCCGCGTGCTGCTGCACCAGGCGGTACAGCGTGGTCTGTTCCGGGCGGTGGCGCTCGTAGTGGACCGGGGCGCCATCGGGCGCCCGCTGGGGCTGCCGGCCGATGGCTTGCACGATGGGCTCCCGAGGTGGTGAGCCCGCACGGTCTCAAGCCGTGCGCCGCGCCTCAATCGCCCAGAGTGCTGCCTGCCGATGGGTGCCCTCTGCTGCGGGGCCTCCAGCGGGTGCCTGTGTGTGGGTTCGACCGGCAGCTTTGGGGCCGAGGCCATTTCACTGGCCTGTGTGGACGAGGACATCTTCCTGCGCGACATCGAGCGCCTGATCAAGCGCGCCATCCCGCGCGAGGTGGTGCCGGGCTTCGAGCCGCCCTCGCATGAGAAGGCCGAGCCCATCGTGCTGGGCAGCATGACCATCGGCGTGGGTGGCACGCGGCGCAATGCGGGTGGCGGTGGTGGCGGGCGGCCGGGCAGTCGCCCAGGCGGTGGCCCGGGCACGGGTGACCGCAGTGGTGGCAGTCGCAACGGCGGCGGTCGCAATGACGCCCACCGCGAACCCGCCCCGGCTGGCCACCGCCCGGCCGCGCCGCGCCACGACCGTGTGGGCGCGGGCCACGCCACCCAGCCCGCGCCCCACGGCCAGCCCCATGGCCGGCGTGAGGTGAGGCGCGATGACCGCGGCGATGTGGCGCGCCCCAGCGGGCCGCGCTTGACCACGCCCAAGCGTTGAGGCCCAAGGCCAGGCCAGGCCAGGCGAGGGCCTTGCCTGGTTTTGCCCAAAGGTCTGGCCAACTTCGACCTGAAGGGTCAAGTTCGCGGCGTCGGGGTCGATGTTGATGTGACCCGTGTTCACCCGCCCGGTGAATACAAGCACCCAACGCCAATGACGCCCAAGCCGAATTTCAATGTGAGTCGCCGCCTGCCCTGGGCCGCGCTGTGTTGGGCGCTGGCGGCGCCGGCCGCCGCCCAGACTGGCCCTGGACTGCAATTCACCGGCTCGGGTTTCCTGACCCTGGCCGCCAGCAAAATCTTCAGCGGCAGCCGCGACCCCGACATCGACAGTGGCTACCACTGCCCCTGTTTCATCACCGACTACGCCCGTGCCGGCGTGGTCGAGAGCGGCGGCATCCGGCTGGGGCCGGACAGCAAGGTCGGGCTGCAGGGCAGCGTCGCCAGCGCCGACGGCCGCTACTCGGTCACCGGCCAGGTGGTCTCGCGCGGCGCGGTGCATGGCCGGGTCAACATTGAATGGCTTTATGCCACGGCCGAGTTGGGCAGCGACTTCACCTTGCAACTGGGGCGCAAGCGACTGCCGCTGTTCGCCTACTCGGAGGTGCAAGACGTTGGCCAGGCCTACCCCTGGGTGCACTTGCCCCCGCAGTTGTACGGCTGGGAGATCGTCAACTTCAATGGCGCCAGCCTGACCTGGCGCCAACAGTGGGGCCCGTGGCTGTCCACCGTCAACGCTTTCGCTGGCGGCGAGACCGTGAAGGATGCGCGCTACTGGCGGCTGTACAAGGGCAAGTCCTCGCACACCGAAAGTCATTGGGGCGGCATCGTCGGCGCCGAGATGAAGATGGCCGTGGATGGCTTTGAGGCCCGCACCCTGGTCATGCAATCGACCACCCGAAACAAGCCCGTGAGTGAAGGTGCGACTGAATTTTCGGACCCCAAGCGCCAGACCATTTATGGCGCCGGCCTGTCCGCCGAGCGCGGCCCCTGGACGGCCCGCACCGAGTTCCTCTACATCAACCGGCGCGCCGACTACGGCACCGACCGCAGCCAGTTGTATGCCGTGGGCTACCGCGCCGGCGCCTGGCTGTCGATGCTGTCGTTCAACAACTACCAGCAGCGCACCAACCCCGGTGTGGGCGCGTCCGAGGGCCACAGCACGACATCCATGGTGCTGCGGCGTGATCTCGACAGCAGCAGTGCCGTGAAGCTGCAGCTGGACCGCTGGCGCGACAAATCCGAGCCTGGCTTCACTTCCATGCACGGCCACGCCCGCATGCTCAGCCTGAGCTACGACAAGGTGTTCTAAATGCGGCCAGTACCCGTACACCCACACGCTGGCCCACAGGCACCCGCGCTGAGCGATGGCGGCCAACTGCGCCCATTGGGCGCGAGCGGCAGTGTGCGGCGCCTGTGCCTGCTGAGCGCGGCGTTCGCCGCCTGGCCGGCGCACGGTGACGACATCGTCATCATCGTCCACAAGGAAAACCTCAACGCCATCGATCTGGCCTTTGTCAAACGCGTCTACACCGGCGCCATCAAGGGCTGGCCCGATGGCTCACCGGTCTTTGCCCTGACCCAACCCGAGGACACTGCAGCGCACCTGGCCTTCACCACCACCGTGCTGGGCAAGACGCCTGCCAATCTGCGCGCGATCTGGTCGCAGAACATCTTCACCGGCAAAGGCTTACCGCCCAAGGTGGCCGGGGCCGATGTCGAGATGCGCCGTTTGGTGGCGGCCAACCGCCATGCCATCGGCTACATCGCCGGCGCCCACGTCGATGCCAGTGTGCGTGTGATCGGCAGGTGAACATGCCGTTTACGCCGCTGCATCGGCAGCTGGGGCGCGACGAGGGGTCGCTGCCATGAACCCCGCCACGCGCCACGAGCAAGACGCGACCCATTCGGCCTGGCGAGATGAGTCGCGCCTGGCCGCGACCATGGGTTGGATTGCCGGTGTCATCGCCTTGGTCGTGGCCATTGCCGGCCCAGCCGGCTACTACGCACTGTCCATCCAGGCGCAGCAGCGCGAAGCCGTGATCGCGGCGCGCCTGCATGCGGCCTTCATCACCCAGGTCATAGGCCAGGATGTGGACAGCTGGCGCAACCAGGTGGCCGGCCTGATCGAGGCCGAACTCGCGCCCAGCGAGTTGCCCGAACAGCGGCTGATCCGCGACACCCAAGGCGTGGTCCTGGCCACCAGCGGACAGGACGTGGCGGCACCCGTACTTGAGCTCTCCAATGCCCTGCTGTCGCACGCTGGGCCGGTGGGTGAGGTGCTTGTCCGGCGCTCACTGCGGCCCATGCTGTGGCAAACCTTGTTGGTGGCGGCACTGTCCATGCTGCTCGGAGGCGCGATCTACCTGTCGCTGCGGCTGTTGCCGCTGCGCGCGCTGACGCGCACCCTGGCCGCGCTCAAGCGCGAGGAACGCAAGGCCCGGGAAGACGCCGAACAGCAACTGCGCGTGGTCTTCGAGCATTCGGTCGAGGGCATCTTGTTCTTCTCGCCGAACGGCGTCGTGCAATCCACCAACCCGGCGGCCTCCGAGCTGCTCGGCTACCGGCCTGAGCAGATGGTGGGCATGCCGGTGGACAGACTGATCGCGCCAGCCCAGGGCGGCACGCCGACGGCCGGGCTGGCCAATGGCCGCAGCGAGGCCCTGGCTATTGCAGGCGACGGCACACCCATTCCGGTGGACCTGACCCAATACTCGTAGTTTAACATCTGCCGCGTTATAATTTCACCTTCTCGACCGAGGAGGCAGTGATGGCACGAACCAAGGCGGTACTGGGTGATGGCACTCGACTGGCTGACCATCTCAG
>JAYSSS010000083.1:0-32686 GCA_043720415.1 Ideonella sp. | reverse complement strand
CCGCCGCCCCGCGCGCTGTGGCCGCCGCGCCGCGCGCTGTAGCCACTGCGTCGCGTGCCGCGGCCGCCACGCGCAGTGCGGCGCCCAAGGCCAAGCGGCGCCGGTCGGCCAAACTGGCGCCGCCCATTGCCGAGACCTTCACCGCCGACGATGACTATTCGCTCAGCGATCACGGTATTGAGTTGGAAATTCAAGCCTTCGAATCCAAGGCCCAAGAAGGCGATTCCGAGGCCCCTGGCGAGGGGATTTGGCCCAAGGAGGTCGCCGCCATTCTTGCGGCCTTGCCTTCGCTGCACGAGGGCGGTGTGGCGCTGAACAGCGCAAGTGAGGCGCTGCGCCGCGCTGGCATCCTCAAGGGCCGCAGCGCCTCGCCCAGCCGGCTGTTCAAGAAGCACCCGGATCACTTTCAGCTGCACCCGCTGGACAAGCCCGAGACGGTGTTCTTCATCGGGCCCGACCCGTTCTGAGCGCCCCAAGGCCGGCCGGGGCCGGCCGCCCCCCGCGGGGATCAAGGAAAGTGGCAAAGCCACATTTCCTTGAGAGCGTGGCCGCTGGTCCGGTGCCGCTGATCGATTGGCAGCGGCCCTGGTTGGCGCCACTGCGCCCCAGCGGTGAGGCGGCCGCAGGCGCATGGCAGGCGGGTGCCGAGGTGGCCCAGGCCTGCACGGCGCCACCGATCGGGCGCAGTGCCGGCCCGCCGCCTGCAAGCCAGGCCCAGGCCCTGCCGCGCTTCGTGCCGGCCGCCGCCCTGCCGCCTGAAGAGGCCTACGAAGCCTTCATCGCCCGCACCGGCCAGGTGCCCACACGCAACAACCTGCACGACTTCTTCAATGCCTTGATGTGGCGTCAGCAGCCGGCCATCAAGTGGCGCTTGAACCAGTTGCAGGCCGCGCAGATTGCGCGTTGGGGAAAGACCGGGCCGCGTGGTGCGGTGCGCGATGCACTGACCTTGTTTGATGAGAGCGGCGCCCTGCTGACCGGCCCCGTGGCATTGATCGACGCGCTGCGCCGCCGTGACTGGCAGCGCTTGTTCATCAGCCAGCGCGCCCTGTGGTCACAGGCCCGGCTGCAGCTGTTCGGCCACGCCTTGCTGGAAGGCCTGGCCAGCGCGCCGCGCAAGGGCTTGTGCGCCCATGTGCTGGTGGTCGATGGGCTGGTGGTCGATGCACTGCAGCAAACCGTGCTGGACATGTCACCCGACGATTGGGCCACCAAGCCCTTTCTGCCGCTGCCCGTGCTGGGCGTGCCGGGCTGGTGGCCGGCCAATGAAGACCCGGCCTTTTACGACGATCCCGCGGTGTTCAGGCCGGCAAGAAGCCTTCAATCGACAGGTAGCGCTCGCCGGTGTCGTAATTGAAGCCCAGCACCCGGCTGCCCGCGGCCAGCTCGGGCAGCTTTTGCGCAATGGCGGCCAGCGTGGCGCCGCTGGAGATGCCCACCAGGATGCCTTCTTCGCGGGCGCAGCGCCGGGCCATCTCGCGCGACGCTTCGGCCTCGACCTGGATCACGCCGTCAAGCAAGGCGGTGTGCAGGTTGCTGGGGATGAAGCCCGCGCCTATACCTTGAATCGGGTGCGGGCTGGGCGCGCCGCCGCTGATCACGGGTGAGGCCGTGGGCTCGACGGCAAACACCTTCAGCGCCGGCCAGGCCTGCTTCAACACCGTGGCGCAACCCGTCAGGTGGCCGCCCGTGCCCACGCCGGTGATGAGGGCGTCCAGGCCCTCGGGGAAATCTCTCAGGATCTCTTGCGCCGTGCCGCGCACATGTGCGGCAATGTTGGCCGGGTTGTCAAACTGCTGCGGCATCCATGAATTGGGTGTCTGCGCCAGCAGCTCCTGGGCGCGGGCGATGCAGCCCTTCATGCCCTTTTCGCGCGGCGTCAGATCAAAGCTGGCGCCGTAGGCCAGCATCAGGCGGCGGCGCTCCACGCTCATGCTGTCGGGCATCACCAGGATGATCTTGTAGCCCTTCACCGCGGCCACCATGGCCAGGCCGATGCCGGTGTTGCCCGAGGTCGGCTCGATGATGGTGCCGCCGGGTTTGAGCTCGCCGCTGGCCTCGGCGGCCTCGACCATGGACAAGGCGATGCGGTCCTTGATCGACCCACCCGGGTTGCTGCGCTCGGATTTGATCCACACCGCAGCCGCCCCAAACAGGCGCTGCATGCGGATGTGCGGCGTGTTGCCTATGGTGGCGAGGATGTTGTCGGCTCTCATGCGAAATAACTCCTGAACGGAAGGTGCGGTGGTGGATTGAAAAGGCCCACGATAATCGCACGGTGAAGTGGGCCAGACCGCCGCTGGGGCAAGCATCGAAAGGTGGCCCTGGAGGAAGGTCCGGACTGCACAGGGCAGCGTAGCAGCTAACGGCTGTCCACCGTAAGGTGAGGATCAGAGCAACAGAGACGAGTCAAGGCGGGGGCCTGTCAAGGGTGTTCTGCGAGGCGCCGGCGCAAGCCGGCGGCCGGCCGGCGCAAGCCGGTCGGCCCGGGCGCAAGCCCGGGACCGAGCAGTCACCCAAGGCGGGTCGCGGGCTTAGCCCGCAACCCGCCTTGGGTGAAACGGGCAATCTCTACGCGCAGCAACACCGAATAGGCCGGCATTGAGGTGGTCCCGCGGAGCCGGCGGGTAGGTGGCACCGAGCCGGGTGGGCGACCCCCGGCCCAGACGAATGGCGGTCACACCGCGCCCGGCGCAAGCCGGGGGCGGCGCACAGAATCCGGCCTATCGGCTCGCTTCACACTTTTCTTTCCAGACCAGGCCTGCATGCATCCCCAAGCCGCCACGCTGTGGCGTTACCCGCGCTGGACCCTGGCCGCCCTGCTGGCCGGTCTGGGCACGCTGGGCCCCTTCGCCATCGACACCTATTTGCCGGCCTTTGCCGGCATGGCGCTGGAGCTGCAGGCCACCCCGGCGCAGATGCAGCAGACCCTGTCGGCCTACCTCTTCGGCTTCGCCGCCATGAACCTGTTTCACGGCGCCATATCGGACAGCCTGGGCCGCCGCCCGGTGGTGCTGGCGGGGCTGGCGCTGTACACCGCGGCCTCGGTGGGCTGCGCGCTCAGCGATTCGATCAGCACCTTGGTGGCCTGGCGCGTGCTGCAAGGCATGACCACGGGTGCTGGCTCGGTGGTGGCACGCGCCATGGTGCGCGACATCTATCCGCCCGACGAAGCGCAGCGCGTGATGGCCACGGTGACGCTGTTCTTTGGCCTGGCGCCGGCGCTGGCGCCGCTGATGGGCGGGCTGCTGTTCGTGCACTTTGGCTGGCATTCCATCTTCTGGCTGCTGGTGGCCATTGGCGTGTTGTTGCTGATGCTCAGTGCGCGCTTTTTGCCCGAGACCCTGCACAGCAGCCAGCGCCAGCCCTTTGAGCTGACCTCGCTGTTGCGCGGCTACCGCCAGTTGCTCGGCCACCGGCGCTTCATCGCCCTGGTGCTGGCCAGCTCGATTCCCTTCAACGGCAGCTTCTTGTATGTGCTGGCCGCACCCGAGTGGCTGGGCGAGCACTTGCACCTGCCGCCGCAGCATTTCTTCTGGTTCTTCATGCTGTCCATCGCCGGCATGATGGTGGGTGCGGCCATCTCCGGCCGCCTGGCCGGGCGCATGCCGCCCAAGCGCCAGGTGCGCCATGGTTTTACGGTGATGGCACTGGCCGGGCTGGCCAATGTGCTGCTCAATGCCAGCTTCGCGCCAGACCCCGCTTGGGCCCTGCTGCCGGTGGCGGTGTTCTCACTGGGCTGGGCACTGCAGGCGCCGGTGATCACCTTGATGGTGCTCGATGTCGTGCCGGATCGGCGCGGCATGGCCTCGTCGCTGCAGTACTGCATCAGCAGCGTGGGCAATGGCCTTGTCGCCGGGGTCTTGGTGCCGCTGGTGATGCATTCGGCGCTGGCCTTGGCACTGAGCGCACTGGGCCTGATGTTGATCGGGTTGGTGATTTGGACCTGGGTGCGGCGGCAAGACGAGGGCTGACGCTTGGGTGCACCGAAGGTGCGATGCGATTCAAGTGCCGCTGCACGCGGCCGATAGCGTGGTGGTAGAGGTGTTCGCATGGGGCGGGCGCCGGCCCCTCGATCTGCCCAACCAGCACACCTCGCCCACCATGCGACCACACCCGCAATACCCTTACACCCGCCGCTTGAACACCTGGGCCGCGGCCTTGCTGCTGTTGGGCGCCGCTGCCTGGCCGGGGCCCAGCCTGGCGGCCGATGCGCCCGCCGCGCCGGCCCCAGCCGCTGCCGACAAGGCCAAAGCAGGGATCGCACCGGACAAGGCCAAAGCCGCGCCGGTGGCGGCCTCGGCTACCGCTCCCGCTGCCGACACCCCAGTGGCCGCTGCCGCGCCCGCTGAGCCCCTGGTGACCAAGCCTTCGGTGAAGCCGCCCAAGCCTGCCGAGGCGCATGCCAAGGCGCCACCGGCAGCCGCTGCGTTGCCCGCGGCCACGCCCAAGACCGCTGCCAAGACCGATCCGATGGAGGTGTTGCGCGAAAAGCTCGCCAGCAAGTTGGGTGCGGCGCCGCATGACAAGGCGCCGCATGTCCTGAAGGTCACCTCCAAGGCCGAGGCCGGGCATGGCACCGAGGGCGCGCGTGGCAATGAGCGCATGGCCAACATCCTGGCTGCACTGCGCGCCGAGAAGGCGGCGGCACTGGCCGGTGGCGGGCATGGCAGCGGCCACACAGGTGGCCATGCTGGCGCAGCACACGCGCCCCATTGGGCCTATGTCGGCGAGGGCGGCCCCGAGACCTGGGGCCAGCTCAAGCCCGAATTTGCCAAGTGCAGCAGCGGCACCCGGCAGAGCCCCATCGACATCCGCGGCGGCGTGACTGTGGATCTGGACCCGGTGCAATTTGATTACCGCGCCACCGGCTTCAATGTGGAGGACAACGGCCACACGGTGCAGGTCAACCTGGCCGGCGGCAACTCCATCGAAGTGCTGGGCCGGCGCTATGAGCTGGTGCAGTTCCACTTCCATCGGCCCTCGGAGGAGCGCATCAATGGCCGCCAGTTCGACATGGTGGCCCACCTCGTGCACAAGGACCCGCAAGGCCGCCTGGCGGTGGTGGCGGTGCTGCTCGATCGCGGCAGCGTGCACCCGCTGGTGCAGACCGTGTGGAACAACCTGCCGCTGGAAAAGGGCGATGTCGTGGCCGCGCGCACCACGCTGGACATGAATGCGCTGCTGCCCAAGGACAGGCGCTACTACACCTATATGGGCTCGCTCACCACGCCGCCCTGCAGCGAGGGCGTGCTGTGGATGGTGATGCAGCAGCCGGTGACGGTGTCGAACGAGCAGATCGCTGTCTTCTCGCGCCTGTACCCGATGAATGCGCGGCCGATTCAGTCGGCTTCTGGGCGGCTGATCAAGCAGTCGAACTGAGAGCGCCCCCAAACCTGCCGCTTCGCGTCAGGCCCCCCGCGGGGGATGAGAAAACTTGGGAGCGGCCCGGCGTTTTCTCATGAGCGCTGGGCGGCGTGTGGCGGCTGGCCTCCCGCCCGCCACAGCCGCGCCACCGGCCCGTCGCCGGCCTGCGCAAGGGTTGCCGGAATCGGTGTAAACCTTAGGCCCGCAGCCGCCTCTTGCCAAAGCATCCAACGGTACGATGGCCCGCATGGGCCGCATCGTTGCACACCACCACCTTGTCGGCATGGCGCACCGGTTAGGTGTCGCCTGATGGCCGACTATGACTACATCGTCGTCGGTGCCGGCTCGGCCGGCTGCGTGCTCGCCGCGCGACTGAGCGAGAACCCAAGCACGCGCGTGCTGCTGCTCGAGGCCGGCCCGGCCGATCGCTCGCTGTGGATCCACCTGCCCATTGGCTATGGCAAGACGATGTGGAGCGACAAATACAACTGGCGCTTTCACACCGAGCCCGAGCCAGGCATGAATGGCCGGCGCCTCTACTGGCCGCGCGGCAAGACCCTGGGTGGCTCGAGCTCCATCAACGGCCTGATCTACATCCGCGGCCAGCGTGAGGATTACGAGCACTGGGCGGCCTTGGGCAACCCTGGCTGGTCCTATGACGAGCTGCTGCCCTACTTCAAGCGGGCCGAAGGCAACCAGCGCGGCGCCAGCGAGTTTCACGGTGGCGATGGCCCGCTGAAGGTGGCCGACATCGGCGAGCCGCATCCGCTGATCGAGGCCTTCATCAGCGCGGCCGGCCAGACCGGCGTGGCGCGCAACGATGACTTCAATGGCGCCCAACAGGCGGGCGCCGGCTACTACCAGCTCAACACCACCCGCGGCTGGCGCTGCAGCAGCGCCCGCGCCTATCTGGCGCCGGCCGGACGGCGGCCCAATCTGCAGGTCGTCACCGAGGCGCAGGTGACGAATCTGCTGTTCGAGGGCCGGCGCGCCGCCGGTGTGCGCTTCATTCAGCGCGGCGTGGTGCACAGCGTGAGCTGTGCCGCTGAGGTGCTGCTGTGCGCTGGGGCGGTGCAGTCGCCGCAGTTGTTGCAGCTCTCGGGCATAGGCCCGGCCGCTGTGCTGCAACGCCATGGCATCGTCCCGGTGCACGATTTGCCCGGTGTGGGCGAGAACCTGCAGGATCACCTGCAGATGCGCCTAAGCTATGAGTGCAGCCGACCGATCACCACCAATGATCAACTGCGCAGTTGGTGGGGCCGCATCGGCATGGCCGCGCAGTGGCTGCGCAAGCGCGGCGGGCCGCTGGCGGTGGGCATTAACCAGGGCGGCTGCTTCATGCGTGCGCTGCCTGAGGGGGGCGCCGATGCGGGCGCTGATGCGGGTGCCGGTGTCGCTACCGATGCCGGCGCCGATACCAGCGCCACCCCTCAACGCCCCGACATTCAATTTCACGTCGCCACACTGTCGGCCGACATGGCCGGCGGCAAGCCGCACCCGCACTCGGGTTTCACGCTGTCGGTGTGCCAGTTGCGCCCCAGCTCGCGTGGGCACATCCGCATCCGCTCGGCCGATGCCTTTGCGCCGCCTGAGATACAGCCCAACTACCTGGCCACCGAGCTGGACCAGCGCACGGCGGTGGCCGCCGTGCGGGCGGCCCGGCGCATCGCCGCCGCGCCGGCGATGCAGGCCCTGGTCAAGCGCGAGGTGATGCCCGGCGCGCAGGTCGGGCGTGGCGACCACGGCGCAGGCGGCAACAGCGCAGCAGCCGATGCCGAGCTGCTGGCGTTTTGCCGCCAGCACGGCGCCACCATCTTTCACCCCGTTGGCACCTGCCGCATGGGCAGTGATGCCTTGGCCGTGGTCGATGCCCGGCTGCGGGTGCATGGCGTCAAGGGACTGCGGGTGGTGGATTGCTCGGTGATGCCCACCCTGGTGTCGGGCAACACCCATGCCGCCGCGGTGATGCTGGCGGAGAAGGCGGCCGACATGATTGCCCAGGATGCGCGCCATGAATGAGCGCGTGCGCTGCTCGTTGGCATGGTGCAATTCATGCTCGTTCAACTCTTGGGTGTCGGGCTGGCGCTGATCTTGCCGAAACCAGGCGACCTGGTTGCCATCGGTGAACCAGCGGGCAGCAATGCCCGTGTCTCGATATGCACCGATATCGTCGCTGGCTGATGGCCATGGGCGCGTTCTGCGCCATCGCAGCCGGGCCCGCACTGGCCGCGCCGCTGCAGTTTTCCGATCGCGAAGACGGCATCTCCTGCAGCTACTTTGATGTCGGTCTGCTGCTGGCCTGGCCCGGCGGTGTGGCCGAATGGCTGGATGCCCGACAGCAGCGCAACGGCAAGTCGGCCTATGCCACCGTCGTCAACGAGCAAAACGACAGCCGCCGGGTGCTGCGCTGGGAGGTCTCGGCCCTGGTCAAGGCCTGGGCCTCGGGCCAGGTGCCCAACGATGGCCTGCTGCTGCTGGCCCAGGGTGGCGGGTTGGAGTTTCATGCGCGCGAGGATGCCGACGCCAGCCTGCGGCCAGCGCTGTCATTGGTGTATGCCGACGGTGCCACCGAATACCTGGCGCCGGCGGCCGATGCCGCGCTGGATTGCTCCACCTACAAGGGCATAGGCCATCGCCCCACCCTGCACCTGAGCGAGCAGGCCAAGGGCGTGCTGCGCTTCGATCTGGACAAGCTGCGGCGTGGCAAGGCCAGCGCCATCCGCAGCGCCGAGCTGATCCTGGTGCGCACGCCGATACAGACCTGGGGCCGCAGCAGCGTGGCCGTCTTCCGACTTGCCGCGCCCCTGGGCAGTGTCGGTGGGGCGCGCGAGGACGGCCTGGCCTTGGGATTCAGCGCCGATCAAGGCATTGCCAAGCACCCGGATGTGCTGTTTGCCGATGGCTTTGAGGCGTCGCGCCTGAGCGGCGCCTGGAAGGTGGAGCAATTGGTGCGGGCCAGCATGGTGGCGCGCGATGACGCCCAACAGTTCGTGCCGCTGAACGGCAAGGCGCTGCGCGTGATCATCCCGCGCGGCGAGAACCTGGGCCTGGACCTGCGCTACAGATTCAAGCCGCAGCATGGACGCGAGCCGGACGAGCTGTATTTCCGTTATTACCTGCGGCTGGCAGCGGGCTGGACGAGCGCCTCAGATGGCGGCAAGTTGCCAGGGTTCGCCGCCACCTATGGCCAGGCGGCCTGGGGCGGGCGGCCTTGGCATGGCGGCAAGGGCTGGTCGGCGCGGGGTAGCTTTGCTCAGCCGGTGGCCAAAGGCCACCCTGCTGCCGGGCGCGTCATGGTCGGCAACTATGTCTACCACGCCGAGGGCGACCCGATACACGGTGAGGTCGCGCCATGGATGCAGGGCGGCGTGGGCGGCCTGCTCGAGACCGACCGGTGGTACTGCATCGAGCAACACATCAAGCTCAACACACCGGGCAAGAAGGACGGCGTGCTGCGCGCCTGGGTGGATGGCCGCCAGGTGCTGGAGCGCAACACGCTGCGGCTGCGTGACCTGCCCGACATCCACATCGAAGAGCTGTGGATGAACTTCTTCCATGGCGGCACCGCCCCAGCCGTGGCCGACATGGTGGCCTATGTCGATGCCCTGGTGATCGCCAAGCGCTACATCGGGCCGATGAAGCCTTGAGGGCTGGGGCGCGCCCCGCAGGCGTCCCTGGCTCAACTACATCCGGCCCTTCCATGGCACCAGGCGCTGCTCGATGCGGCGCATCAGCAGATCGAACAGATAAGCCACCACACCAATGACGATGATGCCCATGACGACGATGTCGGTGCGCAGGAAGTTCGATGCATTGAGCACCATCTGCCCCAGGCCGACATTGGCCGCCACCATTTCGGCGGCGACCAGGGTGGTCCAGCCAAAGCCGATGGCGATGCGCATGCCGACCAAAATTTCAGGCAGCACCGAGGGCAGCACCACATGGCGGATGACCTGGGCATAGCTCGCCCCCATCGAGTAGGCCGCGTGCATCTGCTCCTGTGAGGCGCTCCTCATGCCCGAGCGCGCGGCCAGGGCCAGCGGGGCAAAGCAGCTGAGGTAGATCAGCAGCACCTTGGGCAACTCATCAATGCCGAACCAGATGATGATGAGCGGCAGATAGCTCAGCGGTGGCAGGGGCCGATAGAACTCGATCACCGGATCGAACACGCCGCGGGCCACGCGCGACATGCCCATGGCGATGCCCACAGGCACGGCGGTGACCACCGCCAGCGCAAAGGCCGAGAAGACGCGAAACATGCTGGCGGTGAAGTGATCCCACAGCGGCTTGTCGTTGGCCGCGCCGGTGAGGTATTCCATGAACTGCTGGAACACCGCCGTCGGGCTGGGCAGGAACAAAGGCTTGATCAGGCCGGCGGCGGTGACGGCAAACCACAGCAGCAAGAGCGCCCCCACCGTGACCACGCTGATGAGCACGCTCGAGCCCTCGCCAGGCACCTTGAAGCGGCTGGTCTTGATGGCGCTGGGCTTGCCTGTCTCAGCCATGGGCGGCCCCGCTGCTGGCGCTGGATGGTGTGCTGGGTGGTGTGCTGGATGTTGCGCTGGCTGTGCTGTTGGATGCGGCCCCCGCGCCCGGCGCCGGCCGGTGGTGCACATGCGCCAGCACCTCCTCGCGCAGGCGGATGAACTCGGGGTCGGATTTCACCTTGCGCGCATCGCCATCGCGCAGGAACTGGCGCGAAAAAGGCAGGTCGGTGTATTCGTGGCTGATGCGCCCCGGGCTGGGGCTCATGACGACCAGGCGCGTGGCCAGGAACAGCGCCTCTTCGACCGAATGGGTGATGAAGAAGACCATCTTGTGGGTCTTGCGCCAGGCGTGCAGCAAGATCTCTTGCACCTGCTCACGGGTGAAGGCATCGAGCGCGCCCATGGGCTCGTCCATCAGCAACACCGCCGGGTCATTGGCCAGGGTGCGGGCAATGCCCACGCGCTGCTGCATGCCGCCGGACAGCTCGTAAACCGCGCGATCTGCAAAGCCCTCCAGCCCCACCAGGGCGAGCTTTTCTTCGGCGATGCGGCCACGCTCGGCCGCAGCCACGCCGCGCATGCGCAGGCCGAGTGCCACGTTGTCACGCACATTCAGCCAGGGCATCAGGGCATGCTTTTGAAAGACCACACCGCGGTCCGCGCCCGGGCCCGCCACCGGTTGGCCATTGAGCAAAATCTCGCCGCCCGAGGGCGGCAAAAAACCGGCGATGCAGTTCAGCAGCGTCGTCTTGCCGCAGCCCGAGGCGCCCAGGGCCACGAGAAAATCACCATCGCGCATCTGCAGATTCACCGGCGCCAGGGCATGCAGCGTGCCGCCCTGTATGGCGTAGTGCACGGTCAGCTCGCGGATATCGAGTGTGGGCAAAAGAGTTCCCGGTGAAAGCGCGAGCGGCGCATCATGCGCCGCCCGAAACCATCAACTTTCAGCGGCCGAGCTGGCCGCGTCCTTCATGCGCTACTTTCAAGACGCACTTTCCAAGCTTATTTGGCCACTGCTTTCTTGATATAGGCGTCGGAGATGAAGGCCTTGTAATCGGGCTTGACCTCCTGGATGCGGCCCTGCTCCTTCAAGAAGGCGGCGGTGTCGGTCAGCGCCTTGGCAGCAGCGCCACCCAGCCAATTCGGGCCGATTTGCTCGGTCGCGGTGGGGAACTTGTACAGCGCCATGGACGGCGGCACATCCTTGGCATCGGCCTTGGTCCACTTGGCCACGGCCTTGACCTGGGGTGAATCCACCGTCCACTTGGCGGCGTTCTTGCGGTACTCGTCGTCGGCCTTGATCAGGGCCTTGACCAGGGCCACGACGAAGCCTTCATGCTCGGCCGCCCACTTGGCGTTGACCACCAGGCCATCGAAGGTGGGGAAACCCTTTTTGCCGATGCTGCCCGAGGTGGCGATGGACTTGCCATTGCCCTTGATCTTGGAGAGCACCGGGTCCCAGATGAAGGTGGCATCGATGTCGCCGCGCTCCCAGGCCGCAGCGATCTCGGGCGGGCGCATGTTCATGACGTTCACGCCCTTGGCATCCACGCCTTCGAGCTTCATCGCCACCATCAGCTGGTAGTGCGCGGTCGAGACAAAAGGTGTTGCGACCTTCTTGCCCTTGAGATCTTTCACGCTGTTGATGCCCGAGCCATTGCGTGCGATCAGCGCCTCGGCGTCGCCGATGTCGTCCAGGATCCAGATCAGCTTGATGTCCTGGCCCTGGCTGGCCGCCGCGGCGATGGGGCTGGAGCCGGCCTCGCCGATGTGCACATCGCCCGAGGCCATGGCCTTGATGACATCGCCACCGCCGCCAAACATGCGCCAGTTGATCTTGTAGCCGGTGGCCTTTTCCAGCTCACCCGATTCCATCACCGTGCGCAGCGGGATGAGCATGTCCTGGTGGGCGAAGGTGACTTCCTTCTTGGCTTGAGCAAAGGCGCTGCCGGTGACGGCCATTGCCAAAGCGGCGACGCATTGAATGAGGGGGCGGCGGGACAGGGTCATGGCTTGTCTACTCCAGGTGAATCACGAAAAACGCGAAGCCACGCAATGTGCCTTGTCGTGCGCTGCACCGGAAGGGCCAGCGAATCGATGGCCATGGAGCCAGGTATACGGGGTTTGCCCTAGGCGACGGCGCGCGTCCAAATGGACTTTGGACGCGTCCTTAGATTGTTGCTTTCGGCGCAAGCCCGATGCGCTCAACGCACCCGTCGCGCCGCTCGCCCCGCGCCGCGGCCAACTCATCCATGGCCAGCGCCAGGGCCTGCACGCCGGCCGGAATCTGCGTCGCGGCGATGGATGACAGGCGCAGACGAAAGTTCGGGCAGGGGTAGGGTGACTGCGCATAGAACACATCGCCGGCCTCGATGAGCACCCCATGTTGGCGCGCAATCAAGGCGAGCTCGGTGGCATCCACCCAAGCCGGCGCCTGGCACCACACCGACGCGCCGCCCTGCGGCACCTGAAACTGCACATCGGGCAGGTGCTGCCGCAGCGCTGCAGCGAGTGCGGCCAGGCGCTCCTGCATGGCGTGGTTCACCCGCCGCGCATGCGACTCATGGTGGCCCAGCGAGAGAAACAGCGCATAGGCCTGCTGCAAGAACGCGCTGGGGTGGCGCAGCATGGCGTGGCGCAGCAAACGCAGCTCGGCGATCAAGGCGCGCGGCGCCACGATGTAGCCCAGGCGCAGGGCCGGCGACAGGCTTTTGGAGAGCGAGCCGATGTAGATCACCCGGCCGGTCTTGTCCAGGCTTTTCAAGGCCGGCATGGGCGCGCCGGCGTAGAGGTTCTCGGCTTCGTAGTCGTCTTCGATGATGACCACATCGTGCAACTCGGCGCGCTTGAGCAGCCACTGCCGCCGCGCCAGGCTCAAGGTGGCCGTGGTCGGGCTTTGATGCGAGGGCGTGACGAAGAGGTAATCCAGCGCGGGCATGCCCTCCACCACCAAGCCATCGCTGTCCACTGCCAGGGGCACGATGCGCGGCTGGCGCAATGAGAAGGTGGTGCGCGCGTGCGGGTGGCCGGGCTCCTCAAAGCCGACGCGGCTGTCGCCATCAAACAGCGCCTCGGCCAGCAGGTGGTAGGAGTGCTGGGCGCCTACGGTCACCAAAATTTCATCGGCCAGGGCGAACACGCCGCGCTTGGGCAAGAGGCGCAGGCGAATCTGCTCGATCAGCTCGGCGACATCGTCGGTGTCGAAATCCGGCGTCCAGTGCGGCACCTGGGCGCGGGCCAGACTGCGCGTGCAGCACTCGCGAAAGTCGTCGGTGGGGAAGAGCTCCGGGTCGAACTGGCCATAGACAAAAGGGTAGGGGTAGCGGCGCCATTGCTCGGGTTTGGTGAGCATGGGTTGATCGGCCAGGGAGCGGCGCAGCCGCGCCGGCCAGTCGGGCGCGCGGCCGCTGCGTTCGCGCGAAGCGGGCAGTGCTTCAGCGGGCGGCTCGGCGGCAAAGGCCGGGCGCGCGCCAGCGCTGACAAAGACGCCGCTGCGGGGCCGCGACTCCAGGTACTGCTCGTCGATGAGTTGTTCGTAGGCCGCCGTCACCGTGTTGCGGCCCAGGCCCAGCAGCCGCGCCAGCTCACGCGAGGAGGGCAGGGCCGCACCGGCGCTGAGCCGGCCATCGAGCACAGCCTGCACGATGGCGCGGCGCAGGCGGGCTTGCAGCGACAGCGCGGCATGCTCAGGCAGGGCGAACAGGCGCGCCCATTGGATGTGGGGGGTGCGGGGCATGGGATCGGGCGACAGTCTAAGTCTGGCCCCTTGGCGCAGATCGGACAGCGGCAACTGGCTCCAATCAAGAGGGCAGGTTGGCCCTAGCGGGCCGCTCGCATTGGCTCTACGCTCGTGGCTTCGCCAATTTGCCACACCAGGAGTTACGCCATGGGCCACGCCGAACCGCAGATCGCCGCCAGTCAAGCCGCGAGCGACACCACGAACATGCAGTCCCACTGGATGCCTTTCTCGCCCAACAAGGAGTTCAAGCAAGCACCCAAGATGGTGGCCCGCGCTGAGGGCATGTACTTCTACACGGTCGAAGGCCGGCAGATCATCGATGCCTCATCGGGCCTGTTTTGCGTGGCCGCTGGCCATGGCCGGCGCGAGATCGCCGAGGCCGTTTACCAGCAGCTGCTGACCCTGGATTTCACCGCGCCCTTCCTGCGCGGGCAGACCAAGTCCTTTGAGCTGGCCGAGCGCGTGGCCCAGCACACGCCGGGTGATTTGAACCGCATCTTCTTTGTCAATTCGGGCTCTGAATCCATAGACACCGCCATGAAGATGGCGCTGATGTACCACCGCGTGCGCGGCCAGGCACAGCGTCAGATCTTCATCTCGCGCGACCGCGCCTACCACGGCGTCAACATGGGCGGCGTGGCGCTGGCCGGCATGGTCAACAACCGCCGCGCCTTTGGCACCGGCCTGGCCGGCGTGCACCACATGCGCCACACCGTGCTGCCCGAGAACAAGTTCGTGCAGGGCCAGCCCGAGCATGGCGCCGAGCTCGCCGATGACTTGCAGCGCTTTTGCAACCTGCTGGGCGGCGAGAACATCGCCGCGGTGTTTGTCGAGCCCACGGCCGGCTCCTTCGGCTGCCTGCCCCCGCCCAAGGGCTACCTGGACCGCCTGCGCAAGATTTGCGACGAGAACGGCATCCTTTTGGTGTTCGACGAGGTCATCACTGGCTGGGGCCGCATGGGCGCGCCCTTCGGCGCCCAGGCCTTTGGCGTCACACCCGATTTGATGACCATGGCCAAGGCCATCACCAACGGCGCGCAACCCATGGGCGCCGTGGCCGCACGCCAGGGCATCTACGACACCATCACCGAGGCCGGCCCCAAGCAAGGCATCGAGTTCTTCCACGGCTACACCTACTCGGCACACCCGGCCGCCTGCGCCGCCGGCCTGGCGATGATGAACATCATCCGCGACGAAAAACTCTTCGAGCGCGCTGCCGACATGAGCCCCTATTTCGCCCGCGCCATGCACTCCCTGGCCGATGCGCCGGGCGTGGTCGACATCCGCTCCATAGGCATGATGGCCGGCATCGAAGTGGCAGCCGTCGGTGCCCCCGGCGCGCGTGGCCATGAGCTGCAAAAGCGCTTGTTCGACAGCGGCCTGAACCTCAAGAGCACCGGCGACACCCTGATCGTGGCGCCACCGCTGGTGGGCGAGAAGTCCCACATCGAAGAGATCGTGGGCAAGCTGCGCGAGGCGATTGCCGCTTGAGCGGCGGGCCGGTTCACGCTGAGCGGTGGTGAACCGTTTGCGTGAATTGCCTAGCCCTGAAGGCGAGCACGGGGTCGTCTGAAAGCCCCCGACTTGGCGCCCTGGGCTTGCTTGGATATAGTTCTGCCATATCCCAAGGGGCCCGCGCCATGAGCCACAGCACCGTTTTCGTCAACAACCGCAGCCAGGCGGTGCGTCTGCCTGCGGACGCGCGCTTTCCTGCCGGCGTCAAAAAGGTCGAGGTTCGCGTGGTCGGCCACGATCGGGTGATCAGCCCTGCCGACCGGGCCTGGGACAGCTTTTTCAAGCCCGGCCCCGATGGGCTGCGCGCCACGGGCGACTTCATGAGCGAGCGCGCGTCGCAGAGCCAAGATGATCGTGAAGCCTTCGATTGAAGCAGGTGAACTTCCTTGGTCACCCACTTGCTTGACACCAACATCGTCATCTATGTCATCAAGCGCCGTCCACCGCGTGCGCTCGATGTCTTCAATGAACATCAAGGCCGCATGGCCATTTCAGCGGTCACCTTGGCCGAGTTGATGTTTGGGGTCGCCAAGTCCAGTGACCCTTCGCGCAATCTGGCCGTGGTGGAGGATTTTTGCAGCCGGCTTGCGGTACTGCCTTATGGCGACAAGGCGGCCCAACACCACGGCAGCATCCGCGCCGCCCTCGAACAGATCGGCCGGCCTATTGGCGTGAACGATCTTCACATCGCCGCACATGCCCGCGGCGAGGGTCTGGTGCTGGTCACCAACAACCTGAAAGAGTTCAAGCGCGTGCCGGGCTTGTTGACTGAAAACTGGGTTTGAGCTGGCGCCAACGGGCCGCGGCTTCGGGCGTCGCGCCTGCACCCAGGTCGGGCGTCGCGCCTGCACCCAGGTGAGTGGCGAGGCTGCGCAAGGTGGGCCCCGTCAAGGCAACAGCTTCAGCCTCGGCTCGACACTGGCAATGGCCGCGAAATCGCGGTCCCGCGCCAGCAGTGGCAGGTCGGCCTCGAGCGCGCAGGCCGCGACGATGCAATCGATGGGGCTGCGCGGGGTCAGGCCGCGCCAGCGGCATTGGGCGTAGATCAACGCGGCACGGCGGTGCAGCTCGGCGGGGTCATCGGGCTCGAACAGGGGCAGCAGGTCCATCTGCTGGTGCAGCAAGGCAAAGTCGTGCGGGCTGCGCGCGCCTTGCAGCACCTCTTGCAGCACCACCGCCGGGATGGCCAGCGGCTGCTCCTCTTGCAGTGCGCGCGCCAGGTGCAAATGCGCGCTTGAGCGCGTGTTGCGCAGCAGCTCGATGACCGCCGAGGTGTCGACGATCATCGGGTCTTGCTGCGGGCAATGGCCGCGGGCTTACGGGCTGGTTTGGCGGCGGATTTGTTGGCGGGTTTGGCGGTGGGTTTGGCGGCGGGTTTGTGGATCAAGGGCCCCGCCGCCGATGCCAGGGCCACCCGCTCCACTTCCCAGCGCGGCGCGGGCTCCGACACCCTCATTGGCGCGAAGGGCCGGTTGAAGAAGTGCTCATCCGGATCGTAGTCATCGGCGATCACGCCGCTGCCGGCCAGTGCCAACAGGCCGGTGTAATCGGGCTTGCGCACATAGGCGCGCAAAGCGGCCTCCACCGCGGCCTTCTTGGTGGTGACGCCGGCGCGGGCCATGGCCTGGTTGACGAGCTCGTCATCGAGCACGATGTTGGTGCGGGTGTTCATGGTCTATACACCTGGAATGTGTATAGGCGATTCTGCCATCACTTGGCCTGCCAGGCCATCTGCGCCATGACCACCACGCTGTACGCCGCCCGTCGCATCCTCACCATGAACCCGGCGCGCCCTGAGGCCACCCATGTGGCCGTGCGCGAGGGCCGCATTCTCGGTGTCGGCTCGGCCGAAGAGTTAGGCGGCTGGGGCGAGCACACGGTGGACGACAGGTTCAAGGACAAGGTGCTGATGCCGGGCCTGGTCGAAGGCCACAGCCACCTGATGGCCGGCACCTTTTGGCGTTATGCGTACTGCGGGTTTTTCGACGCCCGCGACCCTGAGGGCCGCGTCTGGCCGGGGCTGAAGTCACTGGATGCGGTGGTGGCGGCGCTGTCTGCCGTGGCCGCCGCCGACCCCAGTAGCAAGGCCCCCATCGTCGGCTGGGGTTTCGATCCGATCTACTTTGGCGCCAGACGCTGCAACCGCGCCGATCTGGACCGCGTCAGCCGCAGCCGCGCTGTCGGCCTGATGCACGCCAGCGGCCACATCCTCAACGTCAACACGCTGGCCCTGGGCCTGGCCGGCTATGAGCGCACAGGCATCGATCACCCGGCCATCCCCCTGGGCGCCGACGGCCTGCCCACAGGCGAGCTCAAAGGCCCCGAGGCCATGACCCCTGCGCTGGAGCACGTGGGCCTGTCCCGATCCTTCCTGGGTGGCGACGAGCGCGGCATTCGCGACTTCGCCAAGCTGTGCGTGCGCGCCGGCGTGACCACCGCCACCGATCTGGCGGCCAGCCTGGGCGACGCTGAGGTCGACACCCTGCTGCGCCTGACCGCCGAGGCCGACTACCCGGTGCGCATCGTGCCCCTGCTGCGCATGATCGGCATGAAACCCGCCGATGCCGTGGCGCGTGCCCTGGTGCTGCGAGCCCGCAGCAGCGAGCGCCTGCACCTGGGCCGCATCAAGGTGGTGGCCGATGGCTCCATCCAGGGCTTTTCGGCGCGGCTGCGCTGGCCGGGCTATTACAACGGCGCGCCCAACGGCCTTTGGTACACCGCGCCCGAGGCCATGCGCGAGGCCTATACGCATGCCCTGCGCGCCGGCGTGCAAGTCCACACCCACACCAACGGCGACGAGGCCACCGCGGCCATGCTCGATGCCTTTGAGCAGGCGCTGCGCGCGCACCCGGCCAGTGACCATCGCTTCACGCTGCAGCACTGCCAACTGGCCGACGCCGCGCAGTTTCGCAAGATGGCGGCGCTGGGCCTGTGCGTCAACCTCTTCGCCAACCACCACTTCTACTGGGGCGATCAGCACCACGCCACCACCGTCGGGCCCGAGCGCGCCGAGCGCATGAACGCCTGCCGCACGGCCATGGATGCAGGTGTGCGCTTTGCCATCCACAGCGATGCGCCCATCACGCCGCTGGCGCCGCTGTTCACCGCCTGGTGCGCCGTGAATCGGCTCACCGCATCGGGCCGTGTGCTGGGCGAACACGAGCGCATCGGCGTGGCCGACGCCCTGCGCGCCATCACCCTGGGCGCAGCCATCACCCTGCACCTGGACGAGCAGATCGGCTCCATCGAATGCGGCAAGCGCGCTGACTTTTGCGTGCTCGATGACGACCCCACGGGCGTCGCCCCGCAGGCGCTGAAGGATGTGCGCATCTGGGGCACGGTGCAGGGCGGGCGGGTGTTTCAGGCGGCTTGAGGTGGCGAGTTTGTTAGCGCGCTAACGACGCGACCAATCCTTGCCCAGCGTGGCCACTTCAGCCCCAACCGCGGCCCCAACCGCGGCCCCAACCGCAGCCCCAACTGCAGGCCAAGCCGTGCCCGAACGCAGGCCATTGCCCACCGTGATCATTGGCGGCTACCTCGGCGCCGGCAAAACCACGCTCATCAACCACCTGTTGCGCCAGGCGCAGGGCCGGCGCATCGCGGTGCTGGTGAACGACTTTGGCGACATCAACATCGATGCCGATTTGATCGAGTCGCGTGCGGACGACGGCGATGGTGATGGTGATGGTGATGGCAGTGGCGCGGCCGCTGGCAATGTGTTGAGCCTGGCCGGCGGCTGCGTCTGCTGCAGTTTTGGCTCCGACCTGGTCGGCGCGCTCATCACCATTGGCCAAGGTGTGCCCCGGCCCGATGTGGTGTTGATCGAGTTGAGCGGCGTGGCCCTGCCCGCGGCCGTGGCGCGCAGCGCCCGCCTGGCGCCAGGCATCGAGGTGCAGGCCACCGTGGTGCTGGCTGACGCCGCCGACATCGAGCGCCTGGCCGGCGATCGCTATGTGGCCGACACCGTGCTGGCGCAACTGCAGGCCGCCGATCTGCTGCTGCTGAACAAGACCGATCTGGTGGAGGCGGCGCGCATCGAGCCGCTGCGCCAGTGGTTGTCAGCGCAAGCGCCGCGCTCGCGCACCCTGGTGGCCGCAGCCCATGCGCTGCCACCCGAGCTGGTGCTGGATTGGCGCGATGGCGGGTGGGCAAGCGACGACCCGTCCACCGTGGCCGATCACGGCGATCCGCCTACACCCCCGAGCCCGAGCCAGCGACCCAGCCAATCCACCGCCGGCCAAGCGCTCGCCCCGGCCCGCCTGGCACCGCCGCCGCCATTGGCCAGCACCCTGTTCACCAGCCAAGTGCTGGCACTGCCAGAGCGCACCGACACCAGCGCGCTGGCCGCCCTGCTGACCGACCCACGCAGCGGCGTGCTGCGCGCCAAAGGCTTCGTCACCGATGCCGCCGGCCAGGGCCAGCTGCTGCAACAGGTCGGCCAGCGCATCAGCCTCACGCCCACCACCTTTGCGGGCGCCAACCGCCTGGTGCTGATCGGCCTGCGCGGCCAACTGGATGTGCCGCTGCAATATCGAAATCCCTGAGCTCTGCGCCGCGCGCCGCGCCTATGCTTGCCCACAGGAGCCCGCCATGAAGCCCAACGACCTGCCCACCCACGATGTCCCCGCCCTGGCCGGCAACAACGCGCCCATACAGGACGAGTTGGTGATTGACGATTTGCCCGTCATCGGCGAGCTGCCGGCCGATCTGAACGGTATTTATGTGCGCAACGGCCCTAACCCGTTCTTCCAGCCGACCTGGCGCTACCACGCCTTTGATGGCGACGGCATGCTTCACGCCCTGCACTTTGATCGCGGCCGCGTCAGCTATCGCAACCGCTGGATCGCCACCGAGCACCTGGCCGAAGAGCAGGCCATGGGCCAGACGCAGTGGACCGGCCTGAAGGAGCCGCCGCGCAAGGACCGGCCCGAGGCGCCAATGAAGAACACCGCCAACACCGACGTCAAGTTCCACGCCGGGCGCTTGATCTGCATGTGGTACCGCTCGGGCATGCCCTATGCGGTCGATCCCTACACCCTGGCACCCCTGGGCCGGGCCGATTACGGCGGTGCGATTGACCGCATCTCCGCCCATTCACGCCCCGATGAGCGCACCGGCGAGCTGCTGTGGTTTGACTACGATGCCAAGCCACCCTACATGCGCTATGGCGTGATCGGCCCCGACGGCCGGCCCAAACATCAGATCGACGTGCCCCTGCCCGGCCCGCGCCTGCCGCACGACATGGCGGTGACCGAGCACTACACCGTGCTGCATGATTTCCCGCTGCTGCAGGACGAAGAAGCCCGCGCCCTGGGCCGCTACAAGCTGAAGTTCCACACCGACATGCCCACGCGCTTTGCGGTCATCCCACGCTATGGCCAGGCCAGCGAGATCCGCTGGTTCACCGCCAAGCCCTGCTACATGCTGCATGTGGTCAATGCCTGGGAAGAGACCGACGCTGTCCACGGTGACGAGGTGGTGATGGTGGGCACGCCCTATCGCAATTACTTCGCTGATGACGGCCGGCTCGATGCCCATCGCCTGGAGCGCACCATCCACTTTCGCCAGCGCGATTTTTGGCTGTACGAGTGGCGCTTCAATTTGACGACCGGCCAGACCACCGAGCGCGTGATTGACGATGTCATCAACGCCGAATTCCCGGTGATCAACAGCGCCTGGCAGGGGCGCAAGAGCCAGTACTCGTACCACATCGTCTTCCCCTACGGCGGCCGCGAGGAGGTGCGCTTTTGCGGCCTGGCCAAATTCAACCACCAGACCGGTGGCTACGCCGCCTGGAGCGAGGGCCCGCAGGCCTTTTACAACGAGCCCGGTTTTGCCCCACGCGATGGCGCCACGGCCGAGGACGATGGCTACCTGGTGACCATCGCCTGGAACCCGCTGGCCCAGCGCAGCGAGGTGCAGGTCTTCGATGCCAGCGGCACCGAATTTGGCCGCGGCCCCATCGCGCGCGTGCCGCTGCCGCGGCGCGTGCCCAATGGCTTTCACGCCAGCTTCGTCAGCCAGGCCGTGCTGCAGCGCTGGAAATGAAGGCCGAGCACGCCATGCCGGGCACGGCTGCGCCTATTGATTCACGCATTGCCTCACGCCAAGCGCTGCTGCTGTTGATCCCCGGCATGGTGTGCACGGCGCGGGTGTTTGAGGGTGCCCGCGAGTGGCTGGATCCGGCCATCGAAGTGCGCGTCGCTGACACCTTATCGCAAAGCAGCCTCGACGACATGGCGCGCGACGCCTGGGCCCAAGTGGCTGATGTGCCAGCGCAGCGGCCGCTGCTGATCTGTGGTTTTTCGATGGGCGGCTATGTGGCCTTGCAGATGCTGGCCTTGCAGATGCTGGCCTTGCAAATGCAGGGGCAGCCGGCCCGCGCCGTGCAGGGCCTGGCCCTGCTGTGCACATCGGCCCGTGCCGACACCGAAGAAGGCCTGGCTCTGCGCGAACGCGCCGTCTTGCTGATGGGCAAGGATTTCCCGCGCTTTGCTGCGGGCATGGTGAGTCTGGCCAGCACGGCCACAGCCAAGGCCGACGCCGATTTGATGGCGCGCATGACGGCCGACATGCTGGCCGTCGGCCCCGAGCAGGCCATACGCCAGCAGCGCGCCACCGCTGCTCGCACCGACCTCAGGCCCTTGCTGGCCGGGCTGCACCTGCACGCACGCGTCATCGGCGCTGCGCTGGATGCCGTCGTGCCGCTGGACCGATCCACCGAGATGGCCAGCCTCATCCCCGGCGCCACGCTCAGCATCATTGACGGCGTGGGCCACATGCTGCCCTGGGAGCGGCCGGCCGAGCTGGCCGCCGAGCTCAACGCCTTGGCTGAAGCAGTGTCCGCTGACAACCCTGAAAACAGAGTGAACCCATGAACGAACGACGTTGGTGCCTGGCCGAAATGGCCGCCCTTACCCTGCAGGCCACGGTGGCCGGTTTTGGCTTGGCCTGCGCCCTGATCAGCGCCCCGGCCGCGGCGCAAACCTTCCCCGACAAGCCGGTGCGCGTGATCTTGCCTTTTGCCGCTGGCAACACGCTGGATGCCTCGCTGCGCCAGGTGGCCGAGGTCTTTCAGCGCAACACCGGCCAGGCGCTGATCGTGGACAACAAACCCGGCGGCGCCGGCATCGTCTCGGCCCAGGCCCTGCTGCAGTCGCCGGCCGATGGCCACACCCTGCTGCTGGCCAACACCAGCCTGCTCACCATCAACCCGCACACCTTCAGCAAGCTGCCCTATGACGCTGAAAAAAGCTTCCGCCCGGTGAGCAATTTCCTCGGCGCCTCGATGGTGATGGCGGTCAATGCCACCAATGTGCCGGCCAACACTCTGGCCGAATTCGTCGCCTGGGCAAAGCCCTTAGGCGACAAGGTGTCCTTCGCCTCATTCACCGCCGGCAACTCGTCGCACTTTGCTGGCGTCATCCTCAACCAGCGCGCCGGCCTGAACATGGTGCATGTGCCCTTCAACGGCACGCCACCGGCGGTGCAAAACCTGGTGGGTGGCCAGGTGCATGCGGCGTTCTTGCCACTGCTGGCGGTCAAGCCCCATGTCGAATCGGGCAAGGTCAAGGTGCTGGCCGTGACCAGCCCCAAGCGCTCGGCGCTGATGCCCGGCGTGCCCAGCTTCACCGAGCTGGGCTATGGCGAGATGGAGATCTACATCTGGGCCGGCCTTGTGGCGCCCGCGGCCACGCCGGATGCCGCCATCGCCCGCTTGAACACCGAATTCGTGAAGGCGCTGAACAGCGCCGAGATCCGCGACAAATGGCGTGCCGTCGATTTCGAGCCCCTACCCACCACGCCCGAGGAGATGCTGCGCTTCACCCGCGCGGAGTCCAAACGCTGGGCCGAGGCCGTGCGCATCTCCGGCTTCAAGGCCAGCGAATGAGCCTGTCCAGCGCCGATTCAGTCCCAGCTGCCGGTGGCGCCCAGGCGGGGCCGCAACGTGGGCCGCTGCACCCGCCGCTGCACCAGCCGCTGCACCAGCCGCTGCACCAACCGCAGCGCCTACCCTTGCGCCTGCCCCTGTTTGCCGCACCCATGTTCTTGATCTCCGGCCCGGAGCTGGTGATCGCCGCCTGCAAGGCCGGCATCGTCGGCGCCTTTCCCACGCCCAACGCCCGGCCGATCGAGGTGCTTGATCAGTGGATGCAGCGCATCACCGAGGGCCTGCAGCAGGCACGCGGCGAGCAGCCGGCGCACAGCATCGGCCCCTGGTGCGCCAACCTTGTCACCCACCGCTCCAACCAGCGCCTGCCTGAGGACCTGGCGCTGCTGGCGCGCTATCGGCCGCCCATCGTCGTCACCGCCCTGGGCAGCCCCAAGCCGGCCATCGAGGTGGTGCAGGGCTATGGCGGCCAGGTGTTTGCCGATGTCACCACCCTGGCCCTGGCGCGCAAGGCGGTCGAGGCCGGCGCCGACGGTCTGGCCTGTGTGTGCGCCGGCGCCGGCGGCCACACCGGGCAGATCAACCCCTTTGCCTTCGTCAGCGCCGTGCGCCAGTTCTTCAGTGGCCCCATCGTCGTCGGCGGCGGCATCAGCGATGGCTGGGGCCTGGCCGGCGCCCTGGCCTGCGGCGCCGATTACGTCTACATGGGCACGCGCTTCATCGCCACCACCGAGAGCCAGGCCGCGCCGGCCTACAAGCAGATGCTGGTCGATAGCACCATGGAAGACCTGATCGTCAGTGCCGGTCTCACGGGCACGCCGGCGAGTTGGCTGCGGCCTTCACTGCGCGCCAATGGCCTGGACCCCGACCAGCTGCCCGCCGCGCCCGAGCGCAACTACAACAGCAACACCAGCATTGCAGCCAAGAAGTGGATGGAGGTCTGGGCCGCAGGCCAGGGCCTGGGTGTGATCAAGGCGGTGCAGCCGGTGGCGCGGGTGGTGGACGAGATCGAGCGCGAATTCACGGTGGCCATGGCCCGCCTCAGGGTAATCAGCGCCCCTTGAACATGGGGAGGCGGCGCGCACGCTTCGCCGATCAGCGTAACAGTCCGTGAACGAGAGTTGGCCATGCGCCCGACTCGCGAAGTCGTGTAGCCGGCGGTGCCCAAAAGCGTGGCCGACCGGATCCATCTGTCACAAACAAGGAAGCCAAAAATGAAGCGTTCGCACTTGAAACATGGCGTGGCTGCGGCCGCGCTCGCGCTGGCCTCGGCCATGTCCGCACAAGCCACGGTGATTGACTTTGAGGATGCCGCACCGGCCTTGGGTTTGCCAAGCTTCAGCAGCGGTGGTCATGACTTCGCGTCCACCGGGGCGGGCTTTTCCGGCATCGACAGCGCAGACGCATTTGTCTTTGGCAACGCACCGGCCAACAGCAGCGGCCAGTTCCTGTTTGCGCTCAACGGCGATGGCCTGACCATGAGCCAAGGCGGCGCGAATTTCAACCTGATGGGTTTTGACGCCAGCTTTGTGGCGCCGCTGGGCGGCCTGGGGGCGGGCGTGGTCGCCGGCCGGCTGCACATCGAAGGCAACACCGGCAATGGCCTGATCGCTGAGGACTTTGATTTCTCAGCGTCCGACGCCCAAGGCAACTACAACTTCACCTCCTTCACGGCCAGCGCCCAGTTCAATTGGGTGTCCTCGGTCACCTTCACCGCCTGCGTCTATGACGCCCAAGGGGGCTGCGACTTTGCGGCCTTGGCCGTGCCGCCGCAATTTGGGCTGGACAATCTGCGCGTCCCCGAGTCCGGCACTGTGTCGCTGGCACTGCTGGGCCTGGGCCTGCTGGTGGCGCGTCGCCGCCGGGCCGTCTGAACCGATCATCGAAAGGACAATGACATGAGGAGCTATCAACTCGTGCTGGGGGCAACCCTGGCGGTCCTGAGCCTGGCAGCCGGCGCACAAAGCGCGGCACGCAAGCCCTATATCGTGCAACTGCAAGACGCCCCCGTGGCCACCTACAACGGTGGCACCGCGGGTTATGCCGCCACGCGCGCAGCCACGGGCACACGCCTGAACGTCAACTCAAGTGACGTGCAGGCCTACACCGCCTATCTGGACGGCAAGCAAAGTGCCGTGATTTCCGCCATCGTCGCGCCGGCCAACGTCACCTACCGCTACAGCACCTTGCTCAACGGTTTTGCCGCCATGCTCACCGACGCCGAGCTGGCCAAACTGGTCAGCACCGCCGGGGTGAAGTCGGTTACGGTCGACACCCCCATGCCCATGGACACCAGCCGCACGCCGGGCTTTCTGGGCATCAATGCCGCACCCAATGGCGTCTGGACCAAGACCGATGCCAATGGCCGCTTGATCAAGGGCGAAGGCGTCATCATTGGCCACCTCGACGGCGGCGTCTGGCCGGAGAACCCTTCGTTCTCCGACAAGGTCGATCTGCTCGGCCGCCCCGTGGCCTCGCACCTGCCGGGCACCGTGGTCTATGACCCCCTGCCCGCCGGGCGCTGGAATGGCCTGTGCCAGCCCGGCCTGGCCATCACGGCCGCGCATTGCAACAACAAGCTGATCGGCGCGCGCTACTTCAACGCCATCCTGAAGTCGGTCATCGCAACGGGCGGTACGCGCCTGTGGTCGCGCGACTACCTGGATTCGGCGCGCGACGCCGATGGCCACGGCACCCACACGCTCAGCACTGCGGGCGGCAACGAGAACACACCGGTCACGGTGGCGGGCTCGCCGTTTGTGATTTCCGGCATTGCACCGCGCGCCCGTGTCGCGGCCTACAAGGTGTGCTATGTGCCGGCCAGTGCCGCCGACGTGCCCGCCCAGGGCTCCTGCTTCAACGGCGACAGCGTCGCCGCCGCCGAGCGCGCTGTGCTCGATGGCGTGGACGTCATCAACTTCTCAGTCGGTGGCAGTCGCACCTCGTTCAACGATGCCGTGAGCACGGCCTTTGCCAACGCCTCGTTTGCCGGTGTGTTTGTCTCCACCTCGGCCGGCAACAGCAATGTTTTCCCGGGCAATGCCACCACGGTGGCGCATGTGGGCCCCTGGACCATGACGGTGGGCAATTCCACCCATGACCGCGTCACCGAAGCCCAGGTCTCACTGGGCAGCGGCGCCACGGCCTCAGGCGCCTCGTTCCAGACCCAGGGTGTTGCCACCTCACCGCTGGTGTGGTCGCGCGACGCGGGTTTTGGTGCCGCAGCCGGTGCCGGCAGCAATCAGGCCCTGTGCTTTGGTGCCGCCGATGGCGTGGCCGCGCTGCTCGATCCAGCCAAAGTGACCGGCAAGATCGTGGTCTGCGACCGCGGTGGCAATGTGTTGGTCAACAAGGTGGCCAACGCCAAGGCCGCGGGTGCGGTGGGCGTCATCATCCAGAACCGCCCGGCCGAAGGTGCCGTGGGGGCTTCGTCCAACACCACGCCGCTGATCGTGGGTGTCTTGCCCGTGGTGCATTTGGCGGTGGCCCATTTCACCAACGTCACCACCGAAGCCCGCAGGGCGGGTGGTACGGCGGCGATTGCGGGTTCCGTCATCGTGCCTGGCGCGGTGGCCCCCGTGATGTCTGATTCCTCGTCGCGTGGCCCCAACCAGACCGATGCCAACCTGCTCAAGCCGGAAATCACCGGCCCGGGCACCGACATCATCGCGGCCTACACCAACACCGACATCACCGCGGCCCAGCGTCTGGACATCATTGCCGGCACGCTCATCCCCGGGCCGGGCGCCAACATGATCTCGGGCACCTCGATGTCGGCGCCCCATGTGGCGGGCTCGGCGGCGCTGCTGAGGCAAGCCAACCCGACCTGGTCACCCTATGCCATCAAGTCCGCCTTGATGACCAGTGCCTTGCAAACCGTGAAGCTGGCCAACAACACGGTGGATGCCAACCGCTGGGGCTTTGGTGCGGGTCACCTCAACCCCAACACGGCCTTGGACACCAAGGTGGTCTATGACCAGACCATTGGCGATCACATCAACTACTACAACCGGGCCATCAACGGCCGGCAGTTGAACATCGCCTCCATGACCCACGCCAATGTGGTGGGCGTGGGCACGCTCACCCGCACGCTCACCAACAAGGGCGCCACCCCGGTGACCTATGACGCCACGGCCAGCCTGCCCGGCTTCCTGGTGACGGTGGCGCCGGCGCAGTTGACGATTCCGGCCGGTGGCTCGGCAAGCTTCACCGTCACACTGCGTCGCTCCACGGCGGCTATTGAGACCTGGTCCTTCGGTGAAGTCGTGTGGTCGGGTGCAGGCCTGCCTGCGGTGCGCAGCCCGCTGTCGGCCAAGCCGTCGATGTTTGTCGGCTTGTCTTCGACCAGCGACACGCGCAACGTCGGCACCAAGGTGTTCACGGTGGGCTTTGGCTATGACGGCAATCTGATCACCACGCCCACCGGCCTGGTGCCCGCGCTGACCGCCACTGGTCGCGTCGCCACCAACGAACGCCAGTGCTTTGCCGTCACGGTGCCGGCAGGCACCAAGGTGTTGCGCGCACAGCTGTTCAACACCGACACCGAGGGCGGCTCGGCCAGCGACCTTGACCTGGTGGTGCTGCGCGGTGCCACCACGGTGGGCGGCAGCGGCGGCGGTGAGTCCGAAGAGCTGGTGTCGTTGAACAACCCCACGGCCACTGGCCACAGTGTGTGCGTCGATGGCTTTGCGCCCATCAATGGCTCGGCCGGCTACCGCGTGTCGATCTGGCTGGTGGGCGCCACCCACCCGGGCACGATGACGGCCTTTGGCCCGTCGCGCGTGGTCACCGGTGGTGTGGCCTCGATTGGCGTGAGCTGGAGCGTGCCAGCCGGTGCCCGTTACCTGGGCCTGGTGGAATACCGCGCCGTGGCCGGCGCCGCACCGCTGGGCACGACCCAGGTCTTCATCAACAACGTGGTCAATGGCAGCTTCGCACCCGTCATCCGCGACAAGCTGTTGCAAGAAGCGATGTGATGCTTGTCCGGCCGGCCGGCGCCCTTGGCGTCGCGCGGCATTGGCAGCAAGAAAATGGGCCCTGCGGGGCCCATTTGTTTGGGCACTGCGGGTGATGTGGTGGCTCGGCGCTGGCGCAGGCTGAGGCCGAGCGCAGGCTCAGCGAAGCCCCGCGCCTGCGGGTGCCAACACACAGCGGCCGGTGCCGGGAGGGCGGCGCTCGCAGTGGGCGCTGGGCATGCTCAGCAGCTCGCAGGTGGAGGCCACGCCCTGCTCTTGCTGCCACTGCAGGCGGCGCTTGGCGTGCGCGTCCAGCCACTTCTGCAATTCCGCCTCGCGTGTGTGCGCCACCGACCAAGCCCGAAAGCCCTCGGGCCCGCCACAGGAACGTGCGCCCAGCGGGGCCACACGGCACTGCTTGTCGCCGGTGCAAGGGGCCGCGCCGATGAGCTGCTCGATGCGCTGCAGTGCCAGCTCGGCCGTCGCCTGCGGGGCGCCCTTGCCAGGGCCGCTGGCCGCGGCGGGCAGCCCCAGCAGCATCCACCCGCCCAGCAGCAGCGCCAGGCGCCTTGCTGTCGCACCCTGGGCTCGTGCTGAGCTGCGCTTCGGTGTGTGTGGCATGCGGGCCAGTGTAGGGCGGGCCTCTGCGATCGTTGTTTGCCGCAGGGTGATCCGGCGGCCATCACTTGTCCATGGCGGCGTGTGCCCCGCTCGAAACCGCACACCGGCCGCAGCCACATTCCCGGCTAGAGTTGCGGGCCCGCACGGCCCGTGTGCAGCCGGTACTGGCGGGTGAGACGCCTAACCATGCAACCCAGGTGACATCGCCATGAACGCCCCCACCCGCGCCCAGGACCTGCAACCCTTTGGTCTGGACCATGGCCCGCATCTGGCGGGCGCCTTTGCCCCGGTGTTCGATGAGCTTGAACTCAGTGATCTGCCCCTCATCAAGGGCGCCATCCCGGCCAACCTGAACGGCGTCTACATGCGCGCCGGCCCCAACCCGCGCTTTGAGCCCAATGGCCGCTACCACCCCTTCGATGGCGACGGCATGGTGCATGCGGCGCAGTTCAGATCGGGCACGCTGAGCTACCGCAACCGCTGGATTCGCACCGCCGCCTGGGCCGAGGAAGACGCTGCCGGCAGCGCGCAGTTCTACGGCATCCGCGAGACGCTCAAGGGCCGCGAGGACCGGCGCTTGAAGGACAGCGGCAACACCGATCTGGTGGGCCATGGCGGCAAGGCCCTGGCGCTTTGGTACATGTCCGGCCAGGCCTGGGAATTTGATCCGATCAGCCTGCAGACCACGGGCCTGAACGCCGCCATCGCCGGCTCGGGCGGCGGCATCTCGGCGCACGCCAAGGCCGATGAGATCAGCGGCGAGCTGATGTACTTCGACTACGGCCATGAGGCGCCCTATATGCACTACGGCGTCATCGGCGCCGATGGCCAGCTCTTGCACCGTGTGCCCATCGCTCTGCCGGGTGCGCGCCTGCCGCACGACATGGCCATCACCGAGCGCTATTCCATCCTGCACGACCTGCCGCTCTTCCACGACCCGCAGGCCATGAAGATCGGCCGCCACAAGATTGATTTCCATCCTGATCTGCCCATGCGTTTGGGTGTCATTCCTCGCTTCGGGCGCAGCGATGAATTGCGCTGGTTCGACTTCACGCCCTGCTTCCTGTACCACGTGGTCAATGCCTGGGAAGACGGCGACTGGATCACCATGGTGGGCTGCCGCTACATGCCGGTGGTGCGCGCTGATGGCAGCATCGATGCGCCGCGCACCGCCCGCGATGTGGCCGAGCTGGTGATGCACGCCCGGCTGTGGCGCTGGCGCATGAACCTGGTCACCGGCCAGACCGAAGAGGGCGTGCTCGATGCGCAGCGCAACGTCGAGTTCCCGACCTTCAATGCCGCGCTCACCGGCCGGCGCACGCGCTATGGCTACCTGGCCGATCAACGCGACGATGTGGTCTTGCAGTGGCCGGGCATTCGCAAGTACGACCTCGACAGCGGCGCCATGCTCTCGGCCTGGTCGGACGACGCCCGGCACAGCTGGTATTCCGAGCCCTGGTTCGCCGCGGCCGATGCGCCCACCGACGCCAGCGTGTCGGCTGAAGACCATGGTTATGTCATCGCCTTCCAGTGGAATGAGGCCACGCAAACGCAAACCCTGGACATCTTCGACGCCCGCGATCTGGGCCTGGGCCCGGTGGCCCAGGTGCTGATCCCGCGGCGCATCCCCACCGGCTTTCATGGCTGCTGGATCGCGGCGGCGCGCATCAGCCACTGGAGCGGCGCATGAGCCCGCCGGGCCGCCCCAAGGGCGAATACCGCAGTGCGCAGCACGGAGCTTGCCTGATGAGCCGGCCGGGCCGCCCCAAGGGCGAATCCCTGAATGCGAAGCATGAAGCTACCCCAGTGAGCGCAGTGCCCACCTACATCCTGGGCGGCCACCAGACCGATTTCTCCAAGGTCTGGTCGCGCAACGGCCAAGATATCTCCGACATGATCCGCGAGGCCGCACTGGTTGCGATGGCCGATGCGCGCATCGAGCCGGCTATTGGCGCCGAAAAGCTCAAGAACCTGCCCGGCGATGAATCCTCAGCCAACCAAAATGCCGCCGCCTGGCAGGGCCGCGAGGACATCGATTGCCGCTTCATGTGGCCCGCCGCCTTCGGCCTGATGGCGCAGGAGTACGAACGGCGTTATGGCCTGCAGCGCAGTCACTTGAACCGCATCGCCGAAATCAACTACGCCAACGCCAAACGCAACCCGCTGGCGCAGACGCGCAAGTGGGCCTTCGATGCCCTGGCCTTCACCGACGACGACGAGGCCAATCCGCTGATCGAGCCCGGCACGCGCCGGCAGGATTGCGGCCAGATCACCGATGGCGCGGCCGCCCTGGTGCTGGCCTCGCCGGCCACCCCGTGGGCGCCACCGGCGCGCGCATGCTGTGGGACGCCGCGCGGCAGGTCAGCGGCCGTGCAGGGCAGACGCAGATCGAAGGCGCCAGGCGCATGCAGACGCTCAACATCGGCGGCTTTGCGCCACCGTGTGCAGCTTTGTGGTGGAGGCCGGCGCGCCTCTGGGCGGCTGGTGCGGCTGAATTGGCCGCAGCGGCCATCCACATGATCCGGACCTTGGCGACCGATGACCACAAGGGCTCTGTGGCCGCATTTGTGGAAAAGCGCGCCCCTTGAACGCCCATCCGCATACCCCCAGCACAGCAGGAGAGCTCACATGGACATCAACGGCAAAGTGGCCATCATCACCGGCGGTGCCAGCGGCATCGGTGCCGGCCTGGCGCAGCGCTTCGCGACCGAGGGCGCGCGCGGCATCGTTGTCGCCGACATCCACCTGGCGCAGGCCCAGAGCGTGGCCCAGGCCATCAATGCCAGCGGCGGCGAGCGTGCCCTGGCGCTGCGCTGCGATGTCAGCGTCGAGGCCGACATCCAGGCCTTGGTGGCCGCCACACGTGCGCGTTATGGCCAGGTCGACATCTACATGTCCAACGCCGGCATCGGCGGCGGCTCGGGTGGCTTCGAGATCGACGACGCGCTGTGGGACAAGATGTGGCAGATCCACGGCATGGCGCACATCTGGGCGGCGCGCGCAGTGGTGCCTGAGATGGCGGCGCGCGGTGAGGGCTACTTTGTCGTCACCGCCTCGGCGGCCGGCCTGCTGAGCATTGTGGAGAGCGCACCCTATGCCGTCACCAAACACGCGTCGGTGGCCTTTGCCGAGTGGCTGCGCATGGCCTACGGGCGCCGCGGTGTGCGCGTGTCCTGCCTGTGCCCGCAAGGCGTGCGCACGGCCATGACCGCTGGCGGCGCCGGCTCGGCCGAGGTCGATGGCATGCTTTCACCCGAACAGGTGGCCGCCGATGTCGTCCTGGTCATGCGCGAGGAGTCCTTCCTGGTGCTGCCCCACCCCCAGGTGCTGGATTACTTTCGCGCCAAAGGCCAGAATTACGACCGTTGGCTGGGGGGCATGCAAAAGCTCTACGCCAAGGCGGCTGGCCAGTGAGCCGTCGATGAGACCCATGCTGTCCAATCTCCAGGCCGCTGGGTTCACGCCGGCTTGCCCCCGTTGAATCCGCCGCCCATCCACCCCAAGCCAACCAGGACCCCTCATGAAAATCCCATCGCTCAAGGAAGTCGTCACCGCCGAAGAATGGCAGTTGCGCGTCAACCTGGCCGCCGCCTATCGCCTGGTCGCCGCCTATGGCTGGAGTGACCTGATCTTCACCCACATCTCGGCGCGCATCCCTGGCCCCGAGCACCACTTTCTGATCAATCCCTACGGCCTGATGTTCGATGAGATCACGGCGTCCAGCCTGGTCTTGATCGACATGGAGGGCAACAAGCTGCGCGACTCCCAGTTCCCCATCAACCCGGCCGGGTTCACCATCCACAGCTGCATCCATGCCGTGCGCGAAGACGCCGGCTGCGTGCTGCACACCCACAGCCGCGCGGGCGTGGCCGTCAGTGCGCAAAAGGCGGGCGTGCTGCCACTGAGCCAGCAATCCACCCTGGTGCTCAACTCATTGGCCTATCACGACTACGAAGGCATCGCCCTCAACCCTGACGAGAAGCCACGCCTGCAAGCCAGCCTGGGCAAAGCGCGCTACCTGATGCTGCGCAACCATGGCCTGCTCACCGTGGGCCGCAACATCCCCGAGGCCTTCTTGAACATGTACACCTTCGAGAACACCTGCCGCATC
>JAYSSS010000082.1:0-32697 GCA_043720415.1 Ideonella sp. | reverse complement strand
GCGCTGTCGCTGCCGGTGAAGACGTCGTCGTATTTTGTGCCGCGCAGCACCTCGATGCTGATCAGGGTGTCGGTGCCGCCGGTGCCGTCCTGGGCCGTGCCGTTGCCCGTGGTGCCACCGAGGGTGACCACCACGCCCGTCGTGGCGGTGTTGTTGTACTCGGCCCGGTCCAGGCCCTGACCGCCGTCGATGGTGTCGTTGCCTGCGCCGCCTTCAAAGGCCTCCAGCCCATCGGTCAAAGGGTCGCCGATGGCGGTGGTGCCGTTGGCGGCCAGGCCGCCGATCAACCAATCGTCAAAGGCCGAACCGCGCAGTCGCTCGATGTTGACCAGCGTGTCGGTGGTGCCATAGCCGTCGCTGGCCAGGCCGGTGACCAGGTTGGCCACCACGCCGGCGGACGCGTTGTCGAAGCGTGCGACATCCTGGCCACCGCGGCCGTCGATGGTGTCGTTGCCCGCGCGGCCTTCAAAGGCCTCGCTGTAGCTGGTGGCATCGCTGCCCAGCAGCGTGTCGTTGAAGGCCGAGCCACGCACCTGGCTGATGTTGATCAGCGTGTCGTTGCCATCGCCGCCATGGGCGGTGCCGGCGGCCAGATCGACGATCACCGCCAGTGGCGCGTTGGTGTAGGCGCTGCGGTTGCCATCGCGGCCGAAGATCGGATCGGTGATGGCGCCGCCATCGATGGTGTCGTTGCCACCGCTGCCTTCGAATTGCTCGAACTGGTATGCCGCGCTGCCGGTGAGGGTGTCGTTGTAGTTGGTGGCGACGAAGTTGAAGACGTTGCGCACCGTGTCCGTGCCGCCAAAGCCGTCTTGCGCAGTACCGCTGCCCACGCTGCCATCGCCGCTGATGCCTGACAGGTTCAGGTTGATGGCCGCAGAGGCGTCGGAATAGGTCAGGGTATTGCCATCGGTATAGGCAGCGCGGTCCAGGGTCAGGCCGCCATCCAGGGTGTCGTTGCCGGCTTCGCCGCGAAGCTGGTCTGCGCCTTCGTTGCCTAACAGCACATCGTTGCCCGCGCCGCCACGCATGCTGTCGTTTCCTAACCCGCCGTTCACGGTGTCGTTGCCGTCAGCAGCGATGAGGATGTCGTTACCGGCGCCGCCCTCAAGCCGGTTGTCGCCGTTACTGCCGGTAAGCGAGTCGTTGTAGTCCGATCCGCCGATGTTCTCGATGCTGACGAAACTGTCACTGCCGTGGGCACCGCTGCTCGCGCCGGTGCTCAGATTGACCGTGACGGCCGCCGTGGCGCCGGTGTACAGGGCCCAATCGTTGCCGGCGCCGCCGTCCAGCACGTCGTTGCCGGTGCCACCCAGCAAGCTGTCGTTGCCGTCGCCACCACTCAGGCTGTCGTTGCCGGCTGCGCCGGACAATAGGTTGTCGCTGGCATCTCCAACGAGGGTGTCATTGCCAAAGCCGCTGAGAACATTCTCGATGCCAGTCAGGCGGTCCGTGCCCTCGCCGGTGGCCACGTCGGTGGCCAGGTTGACGTTCATGTGGGCATTGGACTCACTGAAATCCACCGTGTCGACACCACTGCCACCGTCCAGGCTGTCGTTGCCGCCTTCGCCGCGCAATGTGTCGTTGCCGCCCGCGCCGACGAGGCTGTCGTCGCCGCCGTCGCCGTACAGCAGGTTGTCCACGCCATCGCCGATCAGGGTGTCATTGAAGTTGCCGCCATGGACCCCTTCGATGTTGGCCAAGGTGTCCGTGCCGATGCCAGCGCCGCTGGCCATACCGTCGGCCAGATTGACGTTGACGGGCCCGGTTGAATCGATGTAAACGGCGATGTCGAAACCGCCGCGGCCATCGATCCTGTCGTTGCCGCCAAACCCCACGAAGCCTTCTATGTGGTCGCTGCGATCACTGCCCAGCAAGGTGTCGGCAAAGGCGGAGCCAATCAGCGCGGTGATGGTGATCAATGTGTCTGTGCCACCCATGCCGTCGCTGGCGCTGCCGGATTTCAGATCAGCACTGACGCCACTGGTCGAGGACGAATAGTCAGCGAGGTCAAAGTCATCGGCGCCGAGTGTTTCGCTGGCGCTGCCACCGCTGAGGGTGTCGTTGCCGGCGCCGCCAACCAGCGTGTCCGTTTTCCCGCTGCCGCCGATCAGCAGATCGTTGCCGGCGCCGCCGGTCAGCGAGTCATCGCCCGCGCCACCGAGCAGTGTGTCGTCACCTGCGCCGCCCTCCAGGCGATTGGCATTGGCGTCACCGGTCAGCGCATCGGAGATGTCCGAGCCGATCAGGTTCTCGATGCCGCTGAGCGTGTCGTTGCCTGCGCCGCCGTTAACCAGGCCGGTGGCCAGGGAGGCCGTCACGCCGCCGGTCGAGCCGCTGCCCTGGTAGCTGGCGGTGTCTTGGCCCGCGTCGCCGTTGAGCGTGTCGTTGCCTGCACCGCCGATGAGCGTGTCATCGCCTGCGCCGCCGTTGATCAGGTCATGTCCGGCCAGGCCATCGATGGTGTCATTGAAGGCGTTGCCGTTGAGCACATCCGCAAACGGTGTGGCCGCGCCGCCGACCGAAATCAATGAGCCGGTGCTGCGCAACCCGTCTGAAAACTGCATGCGTTCGATGTTGGCTAGGCTCACGTCTTCGCCGCGCGCCACATTGACCAGGCGCAGCACGTCGGCGCTGGGCTGGGTGATGACATAAGTGCTGAATGCAGCGGCCATCAGCAGGGTGTCGAAGCCGTTGCCGCCGTCCACCGTATCGACCCCGGCACCGGCATCGAGGGTGTCGTCACCGTCGTTGCCGGTCAGGCTGTCATTGCCACCAAGGCCAAAGATCAAATCGTTGCCGGCCAGGCCGTCGATCAAGTCGGCACCATTGCTGCCGTTGATCGAATCGGCAAAGGGCGTGGCGGTGTTGGGCGCGATCAAGGCGCCCATGGTTAGTTGCACATCGCTGAAGACGATGGTCTCGATGTTGCGCAGCGTCACGTCCTCACCGGTGGCCGCATTGACCAGGCGGATGTCGGTGGCATTGGGCTGGCTCACGGTGTAGGCCGCGCGGGCGCCCAGCAGCACCAGATCGTCGTTGCCGGTGCCGCCATCGACGGTGTCGACGCCGGTGCCGGCGATCAGGGTGTCGTTGCCATCGGCGCCAAACAGTGAATCGTTGCCGCCAGCGCCGTCCAGGCTGTTGTTGCCGGCATCGCCGCGCAGGCTGTCGCCGTACAGCGCCGAGCCGCGCAGGTGCTCGATGTTGAGCAGCGTATCGACATTGCCAAAGCCGTCGTTGCTGGCGCTGCCCAGGGCCAGATCGACGACGGCGCCCGTCGAGCGCGCGTAGTAGTAATCGGCCTGGTCGGCGCCGCCGTTGCCGTTGAGGGTGTCGTTGCCGGCGCTGCCTTCAAAGTACTCGAGCGAAGCGATGTTGCTGCCGTTGAGCACGTCCGCAAACGGTGAACCACGCACCTGCTCGATGCCGATGAGCGTGTCGGTGCCGCCATGGCCATCGCTGGCCGTGCCGTTGCTGGCGCCACCCAAGGTGACATTGATGCCGGCCGGCGACAACACGTATTCGATGCGATCAATGCCGCCGCCGCCGTTGATGGTGTCGTTGCCGGCCAGGCCATAAAAGCGCTCGAATTCGGCATTGCTGCCGGTGAGCTGATCGTTGAACGCCGAGCCAATGGCGCCTTCGATGTTGGCCAAGGTGTCGGTGCTGCCATAGCCATCGCTGGCGGTGCCCAAATCCAGGCGCACCGTGACAGCGGCGGGTGCGGCGTCATAACGCGCAATGTCAATGCCCCCGCGGCCATTGATGCTGTCGTTCCCGGCCAGGCCGGAGAAGGCCTCGGTGTAGTCGCTGCGATCACTGCCCAGCAAGGTGTCGGCAAAGGCCGAGCCGTAGGCCTGGGTGATGTTGAGCAAGGTGTCGTTGCCATCGCCGCCGGTGGCGGTGCCAGTGGCCAAGTTGACGGTGACGGCGGCCGACGCGTTGGCGTACTCGACGCGGTTGAAGTCGCGTTCATTGAAGCGGTCTATCAAGGCGCCGCCATCGATGGTGTCGTCGCCGGCGCGGCCTTCGAACAACTCGACCGCGAGCGTGCTGCTGCCGATGATCGTGTCGCCGAAGGCTGAACCGCGAATGGCGGTCAAGTTGCGCAGTGTGTCGGTGCCGCCCATGCCATCTTGGGCCGTGCCGAAGCCGGTGCTGCCATCCCCGGTCAGGCCGCTCAGGTTGATGTTCACGGCGCTGGTGGAGGCGAAGTAACGGACGGTGTTGGCGTCGGTGTAGGCATAGCGATCCGTCGTCACACCGCCATCGAGGGTGTCGTTGCCGGCACCGCCGATGAGGGTATCGGAGCCCGCGCCACCGAAGATCGAATCGATGCCGGCCCCGCCATCGAGCAGGTTATTGCCGGTGCTGCCGGTGAGCGTGTCGTCGAAGGCCGAGCCGGTGAGGTGCTCAAGGTTGAGCAGCGTGTCGGTGCCGTTGGATTTGTTGGCGATGTTGGTGGCCAGGCTGGCGTTGACGGCGACGCTCAGGCTCTCGTACGACACGGTATCGAAGCCGTTGCCGCCATCCAGCGTGTCATGGCCGGCGGTGCCGACCAGCGTGTCGTTGCCGTCGCGGCCCTCCAGCCGGTTGGCCACCGTGCTGCCGGTCAGCCTGTCGTTGAAGCCGGTACCGTTGGCGCCTTCCATATTGATCAGGGTGTCGGTGCCGGTGCTGGTGCCCACTGCAGTGCCGGCTTGCAGATCAACCACCACGGCGGCCGTGTTGGCGACATCGAAGCGCACGATGTCGAAGCCGCCGCGGCCGTCCAGTGTGTCGTTGCCGGCGCCACCGTCCAGCCCTTCGGCGCGCACCGCGTCGTCGGAGCCATACAGCAGATCATCGAAGGAGCTGCCCCGCGCCTGGGTGAAATTGACCAGGGTGTCGTTGCCATAGCCGCCGCTGGCGCTGCCGGCGCGCAGATCGATGGTCACGGCCGACGGTGCGCTGTCGTACACCGCGCGATTCGTGTTGCCCTGAAAGAACGTGGCGTCGGTGGCGCCACCATCGATCGTGTCGTTGCCGCCACGGCCGTTGAACTGCTCGAAGATCAGGGCTGCGCTGCCGACGATGGTGTCGTTTTGCTCGCTGGTGCTGATGAAGAAGAAGTTGGCCACGGTGTCGATGCCGCCAGTGCCGTCCTGCACAGTGCCAAAGCCAACGCTGCCGTCGCCGGTGATGCCGGACAGGTTGACGTTCACGCCGGAGCCGACGACGTCGCCGTAGTTCAGCTGGTTGCCATCGGTGTAGGCGCTGCGGTCAGTGATCACGCCGCCATCCAGAAAATCGTTGCCGGCGCCACCGCGCAGGGTATCCGCACCTTCATTGCCATACAGGCTGTCGTTGCCCAGGCCGCCAATCAAGAAATCGTTGCCGGTGCCGCCACTGACTGAATCGTTGCCGTCGCCGCCATCAAGCGTGTCGTTGCCGGCCAGGCCGTTGAGGGTGTCGTCGCCGGCGCCGCCGGTCAGCGTGTCATTGCCAGTGGTGCCATTGAAGACGGGCATGGTGGTGCTCCCAATTGGATGTAGTCGTGCCGAGGCTTCGGCGGGCTTGTGCGCGGATGTTGGCGATTTGATCGGCCCGGCGCATCCACCAAAAGGATGAGAGGGCGCCAGTGAAAACCCGGGCATTCCCCGGGATCGCGGGGCTGAACAAGCACCGATGATGGGTGGCTGATGGCCGCTGTGTCAACGCTTGATCCCGAGACGATGCCCCAGCATTTGCCTGAGCCCTATCCCACGCCGATGTCCGAGCCCTATCAAATTTTGTACGTGGCCGCTGAAGCCCCCGATTTGTGGGGCTCGGCCTTTGGCCCATTCGTGGTCGAGCACTGCACCACGCTGGCTGTAGCCGCCGCGCAATTGGCCGCGCAGCGCCACGATGCGGTGGTGCTGGCGGCCGCGGCGCCTGCGCTGCTGCTGGCCTGGCCGGCACTGCCCATGGCGGTGCTGCAATCGGCCGTGGTGGTGCTCTCGCCCGAGCCCGATGCCGCTGTGGCCACCCGCTTGCTGCATCTGGGTGTGCAGGACGTGCTGCCGCCCTGCGATGCGCTCTCACTCGGCCGCGTGCTGCGCCTGGCGATTGAGCGCAAGCGGCTGGAGCTGGCGGCGCGCCGGGCCTATTCCATTGATCTGTCCACCGGCCTGCCCAACCATGCGCAGCTGATGGAGCACATGACGCATTTGCTGGCCCTGCGCGAGCGCGAGCCGGCGGTGATGGCGCTGGTGGCGATTGCGGTGGAGGGCTTGGCCGCCACCGAGGCGCGCCTGGGCGCCGAGGCCGCCAATGTGCTCAGGCGCAAAGTGGCGGTGCGCTTGCGTTCTGGCCTGCGCGCCAGCGATGTGGTGGCCTCGCTGGGCGGCGACAGCTTTTGCGTGCTGCTGGCCTGGATCGACGAGGCCGATGACGGCGAACGCGTGGCATCCAAGCTGGCGCAATCACTGCAGCGGCCCTTCAGCGTGACCGGCCAGGATGTGGCCGTGGCGGTGCGCACGGGGGTGGCGCGCTACCCCGATCAGGGCAAGGAGGCCGACGTGCTGTTGCGCCGTGCTTTGCGGCAAGCAGGAGATGCTGCGGCGCTGGGGCGGGCCGGGTTGACACCGCGGGGGGCGGGGGCTGCGGCGAATGATGATTGATGGCTTGTTTGGGATCGTTGCCGTTTGAAAACCGGTTTCGCTTCGGCGAGAGGCCGAGGGCACCGGGTGACCGGCTGCCTGCGTGTCACCCGCCGCCGGCCAAAAACAGCCGACGGCTCCTTCTTTACCTACGGCAGCCGGTCGCCCGGTGCCCTCGGCCCGGAGCGGGCAGCGCACCTTGGTCGAAATGCAAAAGCCCGAACGCCACGCTGCTGATGGAGCGCCTGGACGGCCTGCCGTGTTCTGCGGAGGTAAAGGAGGAGCCGTCGGCGGGTTTTGGCCGGCGGCGGGGGACACGCAGCAGAACACGGCAGGCCGTCCAGGTGCTCCCACCCATCCATGACGAGTGGTTTTTTAGTCGGCAACGGTCAAGCGATCAACCGGTAAACATCAGTAAATAACCCGTTACTTAAACGGACTGCGCTCACTCAATTCATCGATGTAGCCCGCATTCGCCTGCCCCTCGCGCTGCACGAAATCATTCACCGCCTGCGCAAACTGCGGATGCGCCAGCCAATGCGCCGATGAGGTGGCCACAGGCAGCAAGCCACGCGCCATCTTGTGCTCGCCCTGGGCGCCGCCCTCGAAGCGCACAAAACCCTGCTCGATGCACCACTGCAGCGGCTGGTAGTAGCAGGCCTCGAAGTGCAGACAGGGGATGTGCTCGCTGCAGCCCCAGTAACGCCCCCAGGCCACGCCGGTGGCGCGATCCATGGCCACCAGGGAGACGGCGATGGGCGGCGCCTCATCGCTGTGCGCATCGACCGCACCACGCCGCGCCACGAACATCACCCAGTGCTCGGCCATGTGCGCCGCCATCTCGCCGAAGAACGCCCGCGTCAGGTAGGGCGTGGAGTGGTGCTCGGCATAGGTGTTGCGGTAACAGGCGTAGAAAAAGTCCCACAGCGCATCGGTGATGGCCGCGCCCTCGTGCACCGTGAAGTGCACGCCGGCCTCCAACACGCGGCGCCGCTCTTGCTGAATTTTCTTGCGCTTGTCGCGCTGCAGGGTGGCCAGAAAGGCGCTGAAACTGGGTTCGGCGAGGGCCGCATCGCGCTGCCAATGAAACTGCACGCCGCGGCGCTGCGACAGGCCTAACTCAACAGTCGCTCCGACATCAGCAGCGTGCGGGAACAGCACATGCAGCGACGACGCCTGCTCCTGCCTGGCCACGCTGAGCAAGGCTTTGAGCAGCCATATGCGCGTCTCATCGTCGGTGGCCAACAGCCGGCTGCCCGGCACCGGCGTGAAGGGCACGGCCACCAACAGCTTGGGGTAGTAGGCCAGGCCATGACGCTCATAGGCCTCGGCCCAGGCCCAGTCGAAAACGTATTCACCGTAGGAGTGGGTCTTGAGGTAGGCCGGCACCGCGCCGATCAACTCGCCAGCGCGCTCACAGATCAGAAAGCGCGGCGTCCAGCCCGTGGCCGGCACGGCGCTGCGTGAGCGCTGCAGGGCCTGCAGATACTCCAGCCGCATGAAGGGCGTGGGCTGGGCCTGGGTGGCCAGCAGGGCGTTCCAGGCGGCGGTGTCGATCTGCAGCGGATCGACCAGCGAGATGTCGGGCGGCGTGCTCAAGCTACTTCAGGATGTCGCCCAGGCACAGGTACTTCAGCTCGACGTAATCTTCGATGCCCTGGCGCGCACCCTCGCGGCCCAGGCCGGATTGCTTGACGCCACCGAAGGGCACTTCGGCGGTGGAAATAAGGCCAGTGTTGATGCCCACCATGCCGTAATCCAGCGCCTCGGCCACGCGGAAGATGCGGCCGATGTCGCGGCTGTAGAAGTAGCTGGCCAGGCCGAACTCGGTGGCGTTGGCCAAGGTGATGACCTCGGCCTCGTTGCTGAAGCGGAACACGGGCGCCACCGGGCCGAAAGTCTCCTCCTTCGAGCACAGCATGTCGGGCGTCACATCCGCCAGCACCGTGGGCGTGAAGTAGCGATTGCCAGGTTGATCGCCGGCGCGGCCACCGCCGGTGACCACGCGCGCGCCCTTGGCCAGGGCATCGGCCACATGGGCCTCGACCTTGGCCATGGCCTGGTCGTCGATCAAGGGGCCCTGGGAGACACCGGCCTCGAAGCCATTGCCCACCTTGATCTGCGCGGCCTTGGCGGCGAGCTTGGTGATGAAGTCGTCATAAATCGCATCCTGCACGTACAGCCGGTTGGCGCAGACGCAGGTCTGGCCGGCGTTGCGGTACTTGCTGACCATGGCGCCCTCAACGGCCGAATCGATGTCGGCATCGTCAAAGACGATGAAGGGCGCATTGCCACCCAGTTCAAGTGATATTTTCTTGATGGTCGGGGCGCACTGCCGCGCCAGGATGCGGCCGACCTCGGTGCTGCCGGTGAAGGACAAATGGCGCACCACATCGGAGGAGCACAGCACCTTGCCGATCTCCACCGATTGTTCGGCATCGGCGGTGATGATGTTCAGCACCCCGGCGGGCATGCCGGCGCGCTGTGCCAGCTCGGCCAGGGCCAGGGCCGAGAGCGGCGTCTGCTCGGCCGGCTTGATGATCACCGGACAGCCCGCGGCCAGGGCCGGGGCCACCTTGCGGGTGATCATGGCGATGGGAAAGTTCCAGGGCGTGATGGCCGCGCACACGCCTATGGGCTGCTTGATGACCAAGTAGCGCTTGTTGTTGTCGGTGGTGGGGATGGTCTCGCCGTAGACGCGGCGGGCTTCCTCGGCGAACCACTCGATGAAGCTGGCGCCATAGCCGACTTCGCCGCGCGCCTCGGCCAGGGGCTTGCCCTGCTCGGCCGTCATGATGCGCGCCAGATCGTCGGCGTGCTGGTGCAGCAGATGGAACCACTTCATCATCACCGCGCCGCGCTCCTTGGCGGTCTTGGCGCGCCACAGCGGTGCGGCCTTGTCTGCGGCGACGATGGCGGCATGGCATTCGGCCGGGCCGAGGTTGGCGACATCGGCGAGCTTGTCGCCATTGGCCGGGTCGCAGACATCAAAGCGCAAATTGCCGCTGATCCATTCACCACCGATCAAGGCATGGGTCTTGAGCAGACTGGGGTCATTGAGCAGGGCCAGAGGGGAGGTCTTGGTGTCCATGGGCGTTTCGACTAAAAGTTAGCAGTGTGCGGTGTTGGCGATGGCGCGCTGGCGGCGATTGTGGCCGCAGGGTTTGGCCGCTGGCTTGGCCGCTGCGCTGAGTTGATGGGCTGGGTTGAAGGGCTGGGTTGAAGGGCTGGGTTGAAGGGCATGCACAGCTCGGCCAACACTACACTGCGCTGCGATTCCGCCAGCGCCGCAGGCGCGACCCGCCCCGCCCATCTACGGAGACACCATGAGCCCACTTTCACGTCGTCAATTTGCGCAAGGCACCAGCGCCTTGGCCGCCGCCGCAGCCCTGCCAGCGGCCTTTGCCGCGGCGCCCCTGGGCGGTGGCACGGCCTTGAGCGCACACCGCATGAAACTGGGTGACTTTGAGGTGACCACGCTGCTCGATGGCTTCATCGATTTGCCGCAAACCATACTGACCGGCGATCCGGCGGTGTTGAAGCGCCAGCTGGAGCTCTCCGGCTTGGGCTCAGGGCCGATGCGCACGGCGGTGAATTGCTTTCTCGTCAACACCGGCTCGAAGCTGGTGATGATCGATTGCGGTGGCGCCAAGATGCTGGGGCCCAACGCCGGGCGCATGCCCGCGGCGTTGGCGCAAATGGGCATCTCACCAGCGCAGGTGGACGAGGTCTATGTCACCCACATGCACGGCGATCACCTGCATGGCGCGGTCACGCCCGAGGGCGTGAAACTGTTCCCGAACGCCGTGCTGCGCATCGCCAAGGCCGATGTCGATTACTGGACCAACCCGTCCGTCGAGGCCGCAGCGCCCGAGAACCAAAAGGGCCGCTTCATCCCAGCCAAGCGCGCCCTGGCGGCCTATGGTGATCGCTTGCAGCCGTTTGAGCTGGGCGCCGAACTGACGCCCGGTATTCGCTCGGTGCCGGCCGCTGGCCACACACCGGGACACAGCTGCTACATGGTGAGCTCGGGCGGTGCACGCTTGCTGCTGCTGGGTGACGCCATGCATGTGGCGCCGGTGCAGTTCCCCAAGCCCGAGATCACCGTGATGTTTGATTTCAGCCAGGACGCGGCGCGCGCCAAGCGCATGGAATTGTTTGAGATGGCGGCCAAGGAAAACATCCTCATCGGCGCGGTGCACTTGCCCTTCCCGGGCATTGGCCGCCTGCGCCCGCGCGATGGCGGCGGCTACAGCTATGAGGCCATTGCCTGGCAGATGTATTAAAGGCCGGCGCTGCGCGGGACCTTGCCGTCCGATCAATTCAGCGTTAGGTTGCCCTTGCGGATCACTTGCGACCACTTCTCGGTCTCCGTGGCCACACGGGCGCGGGCGGCCTCGGTGCTGCCGCCGGTGATGACGATGCCCAGCGACATCAGCTTGTCCACCACCTCGGGCATTTGCAGCACGGCATTGGTCTCGCGGTTGAGCTGGGCGACGATCTCCGGTGGCGTCTTGATCGGTGCAAACAGCGTGTAGTTGGTGGCCGTCTCATAGCCGGCCAAACCGGCTTCGGCCATGGTGGGCACATCGGGCAGGATGGGTGATCTTGTGCGGCTGGCCACAGCCAGGGCGCGGGTCTTGCCGCTTTTGAGATGCGGCAGGTGCGCCGGGATGCTGTCGATGGCCAACGGGATGCGGCCTGAGATCAGGTCGGGCAGCAACTGCGCCGTGCCCTTGTAGGGCACATGGGCGATGTCGGTGCCGGTCATTTGCTTGAACATCTCGGCATTCAAATGCTGCAAACCGCCCACGCCCGATGAGGCATAGCTCAGCTCACCGGGCTTGGCCTTGGCCAGGGCGATCAGCTCCCTGACATTGCGCGCCGGCAGGTCGGCATTGACGATCAGGCCGACGGTGCCAAAGCCGACTTCAAGCACCGGCACGAAATCGCGCGCCATCTCGAAGGCCAACGATTTGTGCACATGCGGGGCGATGGCGTAATCGACGATGCTGCCCAGCATCAGGGTGAGGCCATCGGCCGCGGCGCGGGCCAGGGCGGTGGCGCCAATGGTGGCGCCCGCACCGGGGCGGTTGTCGATGGTCACCACCTGGCCCAGACGTGTGGCCAGGCGCTCGCCGATGAGGCGGGCCACGGTGTCCACGCCGCCACCGGGCGGGTAGGGGGCGATCAGGCTCACGCCGCGGCCGGGATAGCCCGTGGCCTGGGCCCAGGCAGTGGACACCCCGCTGGACACCCCAAAGGTGGCGCTCAGCGGCAGGTAGGCGAGGGTGTGCTGCAGTGCGCAGCGCCGGCTGTGTAATTTCATGAGGCATCTCCGAAGGGGGCTGTGGCGCGAGTATCCGCGGGCCGCTATGGCACACGGGTTTGTAAAAGTTCGACTTCAGGCTTGGCCTGTAGGCAGACTGGGCCTGAAGTTGGCCTGACAATGCCGCCATTGTTTTGCTTTTGCAGGCCTGCAGGCCTGCCTGTCATGCAGGCTCAAGCCACTGGATTCAACTGTTGGGCATCGCGCCCCCCCATGCTCGGGAGTCGGTCGTGATCGGTCCCGTCTCCGCTTACTTTGGCGCCGAGCGTGCCGAGAGCCTGTTGTTCATCTGCATTGGTCTGGTGGCGCTGGAAATCGCGTTTGTGTGTTGGCGCAAATCCGGCTCGCCGGCCGCCAAGGGCGCGGCTCTGGCCTTGGTGCTGGTGGCGGCGATTCAATTGGTGGTGGGCACCACGATCTTCATTCGCAGCCCGCAGGATCAGGCCAGGGTGGTGGCAGCGTTGCAGCAGGACAAGACCTCGCTGCGCACGACCGAGGTGCCTCGCATGCAGGTGGTGATGCGCAACTTTGTGGTCTATCGCTGGGTGGAGATCGGCTTGATCGCCCTCGGCGTCCTGTTGGCGCTGGGCTCGCGCCGGCGCAGCTGGGGCCGTGGCGCGGGCATCGGCCTGGCGGCGCAGGCGTCGATCATGCTGCTGCTGGACGCGCTGGCTGAGCGGCGCGGCAACACCTACCTGGCCTGGCTGCAGTCTTTGTGACTTAGGTTTTTGCGGCCGGCGCCAGCCGCTGCAGCATCGCACCCATCTTCTGGTGCAGCAGGTTGATGGCCTTGAGCGGGCGCACCATGACCTTGAAGTCGGTGATGCGGCCGGCGTCGTCCCAGCGGATCAAGTCAACGCCGTTGACGCTGAGGCCATCGATTTCGGTGCTGAACTCCAGCACGGCATCGCGCTCGCCAATGATTTCGCGCACGTAGTGAAACGCTGGCGTGTTGAGCACATGCATGGCACCGGTGAGGTAGAGCGTGGTGATGGCCTTGCCACGCTGCGGCGTGTGTACCACGGGCGAGTGAAAGACGACGTCGTCGTGCAGCAGGGTGGCCAGCGCGGCCATGTCGCGGCTGCGCACGACGGCGTGCCAGGTGTCGATGGGGGTGGGCATCAAAGGGCTCCGATGAATCTTGGGGGCCCGATGCTGCCACGCTCAGGGTGCTGCCTTGGCCTCGATGCTGATGGAGGCGTACCAGGCGGCCAACAGGTTGATGTCGTCATCGCTCAAGGGCTTGGCCATCACGGCCATGACCTCGTGCTTGCGCACACCGCTGCGGTAGGCGCGCAACTGCGCTTTGAGGTAAATCGCAGGCTGGCCCGCGAGGTGGGGCGTATCGGGCATGGAGGACACGCCCAGGGGCCCGTGGCACACCGTGCAGGCCTGGGCCTTGGCCTTGCCTGCGATGGCGTCATTGGCCATGGCATGACCACCCGTGAAGGCCAAAGTGGCGGCCAACAGGGGGGTCAACAGGGCTGGCGGCACCGCCGTCGAGCCCCTGACCCAGGCCGCGCGAATGAATGCAATCTTCATCGACGCGGCCTTCACTTACGGTGCGCTGTAGGTCACGCGGTAGATCGCGCCAGCGAAGTCGTCGCTGATCAGGATCGAGCCATCCTTCATCACCGCGATGTCCACCGGGCGGCCGCGGTACAGGCCATTGGCATCGAGCCAGCCCGAGGCAAAGACCTCGGTCTTGTCGGCGGTGCCGTCGGCCTTCAGGCTGGTGTACAGCACTTGGGCGCCGGTGGGCACGGTGCGGTTCCATGAGCCGTGCTGCGCCGAGAAGAAGCCGCCCTGGTATTTCGCGGGGAACATCTTGCCAGCGTAGAAGCTCATGCCCAGATCAGCCGCGTGCGCCGTGGTGTAAACCTGCGGATCGGTGATGTTGGCCGGCAGCGGATCTTTGTCGTAGCCGTGGTCGGTCATGCGGGTCTTGCCCTGCTTCCACGGGTAGCCGAAGAACTGGCCCTTTTGCGTGATGCGGTTGATCTCACCCAGCGGGATGTCGTCACCCATGCCATCGGTCTGGTTGTCGGTGAACCACAGCGTGCCGTCCTTGGGGTTGAAGTCATGGCCGACCGAGTTGCGAATGCCGGTGGCGTAGACCTCGCGCTTGCTGCCGTCGAATGCATTCATGCGCACCATGCCGCCGATGCCGACCTTGTTGTACAGGTCGATCTTGTCGCGCGGCTGCACATTGAAGGGCTGGCCCAGCGAGACATACAGCATGCCGTCCGGCCCGATCTTGCAGACGCGGGCGCCGTGGTTGAAGGACTCTTCCTCGACCGGGATCAGGCCACCCTGATCGACCACTGTGATGACGGCCACGTCCGGGCCTTCATAGAAGAACTCGGCGGCGGGGAAGTTCAGGATGCGGTTGTGCTCGGCGACGATGAGGAAGCCGTCTTTGGTCCAGCACACGCCGTTCGGGTTGGTGAACTTCAGGCTCGGCGCGAAGGATTTGACCTCGGTGGCCATCTCGCCGCTATTGCGGTTGGTGACTGCCCAGACGCTGGTCTTGCGCGTGCCGACAAACAGCATGTTGGTGCTGGGTGCGACGGCCATATGGCGCGCATCGGGCACCACGGCATACAGGCTGATCTTGAAGCCCGGCGGCAACTTGATGTTCTTCAAGTTGGCCTTGATGGCATCGGCATTGGCGCCGGTCTGCGGCACCAGCGGGATGTTCAGGTCGGTGGTGGCGACCTTCATCTGCTGCAGTTTCTGGATGTTGCTTTGCGCCATCGAGGCGCAGGCCACCGCCATCGAGGCGGTGAACAACGCGAGTTTGAATGCGGTCTTGATCATGGATTGCTCCTCAGCAAAGGTGAACACCCCGGCGGCTGCCGGGGTGCGCGTGTCACTGGTAGTGGCCGTGCCGCTCCAGCATTTCAATCTTGTAGCCGTCTGGGTCTTGAATGAAGAAAAAGCGCGCCAGCAGCTCGTCGCCGCGTTTGAACTCCTTCACCGGCGCGCAGTCGATTCCGCGCGCAGTCAGCGCCGCATGGGTGGCGGCGGCGTCTGGTACCACAACACCGATATGGCCGTAGCCGGTGCCGTGGGTATAGGGCTCGGCGCGGCCCTTGTTCAGGGTGAGTTCGACTTCCATGTCGTTTTCTGCATTGCGCAGATAGACCAGGGCGAAATCCGGGAAATCCAGGCGATGCGCCTCGTGCAGATCGAGCGCCTCGGCATAGAAGCGCAGCGAGCGCTCCAGCTCGAGCACTCGGACCATGGTGTGGACGACTTTGGCCATGCGATAGAAGAGTTAGGCTGCGTGGGTCTGGCGTGCTGCCGGCATCTTCACAACATTGGCCGGTGCGGCATCAGGTCGGTTGCGCTCCGCCGCCGTGAGCGCCCGGCGCAGATAGCGCATGCAACTCACCCGCAAGAACGAAGCGAAGTTGGGCACCTCACCCCGGTGGGCCATGATTTCGTCGTGGAAGGTGACGATCAAATGGTTGGTGGTGCAGCCCTCGGCATCGGCCATTTCGGCCAGGATGTCCCACACCATGTTCTCCAGCCGCAGGCTGGTGAGCACGCCGTGGATGCGCATGGTGCGGGTGCGCTGCTCATAGGCAATCGGGTCGGCCTTGACAAAGAACTCGCACATTCATCGTCTCCTTGATAGTTGGGTTAGGGCAGCGAACCCTCAGCATAGCCGAGTTGCAGGCTCTGTTTATGGGTTAGCCTATACCGCGCGCTGGGTCATCAACTTGGCGATGTGGTCGGCCTGGCGTATGGCCAGCGTGACGATGGTCAGCGTCGGGTTCTCGGCGCCGCCGGTGGTGAACTGGCTGCCGTCCGAGATGAACAGGTTCGAGACATCGTGCGTCTGGCCGAAGCTGTTGCACACGCTGTCTTTGGCCGCGCTTCCCATGCGGCAGGTGCCCAGGTTGTGGGTTGAAGGGTAGGGCGGCGTGCGGAAGGTCTTGATCGCCCCGGCCGCCTGGTACACCTTCTCGCCCTGGGCGAAGGCGTGGTTGCGCATCGCGATGTCGTTGTCGTGATCATCGAAGTGCACATTGGGCACGGCGTTGCCCCACTTGTCTTTGACATTGCTGTTGAGCGTGACGCGGTTGGTCGCGCGCGGCATGTCCTCGCCGACCAGCCACATGCCGGCGATGTTGGCGTAGTGGTCCATCCACCAGGCGAAATCGCTGCCCCAGCCGCCGGGGTTCAAGAAAGCGGCCATGAAGGGCACGCCCAGGGCCAGCGTCTCCATCTCGTAGCCGCCGACAAAGCCGCGCTTGGTGTTGTTGCCCGATTCGTCGCGGATGATGCCGGCCATGGTGGTGCCGCGGTACATGTGCACCGGTTGCTTGAAGGCAGCGTAGACCGAGCCCGTCATGTGGCGCATGTAGTTGCGCCCGACCTGGCCGGATGAATTGGCCAGACCATCGGGGAATTTGGTCGAGGCCGAGAGCAACAACAAGCGCGGCGTCTCGATCGAATTGCCGGCCACGCAGACCATGCGCGCCTTCTGCCGCTGCTCCTTGCCGTCCTTGTCGAAATACACCACGCCGGTGGCCTTGCCGGCCTCGTTGTGCTCGATGCGGGTGACATGCGATTGCGGACGCAGATCCAGGTTGCCGGTTTTCTCGGCCGCCGGCAGCTCGGTGTACAGCGTGCTCCATTTGGCGCCGCTCTTGCAGCCCTGAAAGCAAAAGCCCATCTGCATGCAACGGCCGCGGTCGTGGCGTGGCTGGCTGTTGATGGCCATGTTGCCGGTGTGCACATCCTTGTAGCCCAGCTTCTTGGCGCCAGCGTGCATCACCTTGTAGTTGTTGTTGCCGGGCAGGCCGGGGATGCCGTGCGTGCGGGTGACACCCATCTTGTCCTCAGCCTTGTCGTACCAGGGTTCCAGCTCTTTGAGCGTCAGCGGCCAATCGGCCAGGCTGGTGCCGGCCAGGCCGCCGTAGGTGGTTTTGGCTTTGAATTCATGGTCTTCCAGGCGCAGCGAGGCGCCGGCCCAGTGGGTGGTGGTGCCGCCCACGGTCTTGCAAATCCAGGCCGGCAGGCCAGCGAAATCCTTGGCCACGCGCCAATTGCCCGAGGTGGTGCGTGCATCCAGCCAGGCCAGCTGGATGAAGGACTTCCATTCGTCGTTGAGGAAGCTGGCAGGCGACTGGTGGCCGCCGGCTTCGAGCACGACGACCTTGATGCCCTTTTGGCACAGCTCGTTGGCCAGCGTGCCGCCGCCTGCGCCTGAGCCGATGATGACGACCACGGAGTCGTCGCTCTGTTCAAATTTGGCCATGTTGATTCCTCGTTATTTGTACAGTGCTCAACGGATCACAGCTCAGCCCATATAGGGCTTGGGGCTGGCCTTCAGGTCGGGGGCTGGCAACCACTTCAAATCCTGGAAACCGCGGGTGATGTAGCCCCCTTTGTCCCATGAGGCGCCGGGGTAGCCGAACACCGCGTAGGCCATGTCGTTGTCGTACAGCGAGGTGATGCATTTGCCGCGCACCGCGCCAAAGAAGGCGCTGCCTTCAATGGCCTTGACGGCGGCCAGGCGCTTGGCATCGTTGGCCTTGGCGAATGAGCCCGGGCCACCGGTGGCTTTGTCCAGGCCCGCCACGCCTTCCTTGAGCATCTTGGCGGTGGCCGCGTCGGCGGCCGTGCCGTCCAGATCCTTGGCCAACAGCGCGTAGACCGCGTCGGGCAGCTTGGCGTGCGGGTAGAGCGTGCGGCCCATTTTCATCAGGGCCGTGCCCTCTTCCTTGCTCAGCACCTTGAGCTCGAGGGCCCATACCGGCGAGGGCGCCAGCGCGAGCAGCGCACTGCCTGCGGCCAGGGTGCCCATCAGCACACCAGAGCCTTTGAGGAACTCGCGGCGCGCCAGCGGCAGCACGACGGGGCGCACTTCACCGGAATCTTCATCGCAACCGGTGGACGATTCAATGCTTGACGCAATGGGTATCACTCGCATGACGGTCTCCTGCTGTGGGCACCCCGTACTTTTCGCACGGTATGCGGGCAGTATTCCAGTCCTGCGCACGAGTTTGGTGATAGGTGGCTGTTTACCGGGTTCTCACCGATAAGCGATAACGCGCCTGTCGCGCTGTGCCAAAGTGACGCAGACGCCCGCCTACATGCTGCGCCGGTACTGCCCGCCCACCTCGAACAATGCGTTGGTGATCTGCCCCAGCGAGCAGCAGCGCACGGCCTGCATCAGCACCTCGAAGACGTTGGCATTGGCGATCACGGCCTGCTGCAAGCGTTTCAACATGGCCGGCGATTCGGCGCTGTGGCGCGCTTGAAAATCGGCCAGCCGAGCGAGCTGCGATTGCTTTTCTTCGTCGGTGGATCGCGCCAGCTCGATGGTCTTGGGCGCCTCATCAGCGCTGGGGCTGCGGAAGGTGTTGACACCGATGATCGGGTACTCGCCGGTGTGCTTTTGCATCTCGTAGTGCATCGATTCTTCCTGGATCTTGCCGCGCTGATAGCCGGTCTCCATCGCGCCCAGCACACCACCCCGGTCGGCGATCTTTTCGAACTCTTCGAGCACCGCTTCTTCGACCAGCTCGGTGAGCTCGTCAATGACGAAGGCGCCCTGGTTGGGGTTCTCGTTCTTGGCCAAACCCCACTCGCGGTTGATGATGAGCTGGATGGCCATGGCGCGGCGCACCGAGTCCATGGTGGGCGTGGTGATGGCCTCATCGAAGGCATTGGTGTGCAGGCTGTTGCAGTTGTCGTACACGGCGATCAAGGCCTGCAGCGTGGTGCGGATGTCATTGAACTGGATCTCTTGCGCGTGAAGTGAGCGGCCAGAGGTCTGCACGTGGTATTTCAGTTTTTGGCTGCGTTCGTTGGCGCCGTATTTGTCGCGCATGGCCACCGCCCAGATGCGCCGCGCGACGCGGCCGAGCACGGTGTATTCGGGGTCCATGCCGTTGCTGAAGAAAAAGCTCAAGTTCGGCGCGAAATCATCGATGTGCATGCCGCGGGCCAGATAGGCCTCGACGAAGGTGAAGCCATTGCTCAGCGTGAAGGCCAATTGGCTGATCGGATTCGCGCCGGCCTCGGCGATGTGATAACCCGAAATCGACACTGAATAGAAATTGCGCACGTTGTGCTGCACAAAGTACTGGGCGATGTCGCCCATCACCTTCAGGCTGAACTCGGTGGAGAAGATGCAGGTGTTCTGGCCCTGGTCTTCTTTGAGGATATCGGCCTGCACCGTGCCGCGCACATTGGCCTGCGCCCATTCGCGAAGTTTTGCGGTCTCGGTGTCGGTGGGCGCGCGGCCGTTGTCGGCAAGGAACTTGTCGAGCTGCTGATCGATGGCGGCGTTCATGAACATCGCCAGGATGGTCGGTGCCGGCCCGTTGATGGTCATGCTCACACTGGTGTTGGGCGCGCACAGATCGAAGCCCGAGTACAGCACCTTCAGGTCATCGAGCGTGGCGATCGACACACCCGAATTGCCGACCTTGCCGTAGATATCGGGGCGCAGGGCGGGGTCATTGCCATACAGCGTGACCGAATCAAAGGCCGTGCTCAAGCGCTTGGCCGGCATGCCCTCGCTCACCAGCTTGAAGCGGCGGTTGGTTCTGAACGCATCGCCTTCGCCAGCGAACATGCGCGTCGGGTCTTCGTTCTCGCGCTTGAAGGCGAAGGTGCCCGCGGCGTAGGGGAAGCTGCCGGGCACGTTGTCCAGCAGCAGCCACTTCAGCAGCTCGCCGTGGTCCTCGTACTGCGGCAGCGAGACCTTGCGAATCTTGCTGCCGCTGAGCGTGGTGTGGATGAGGCCGGTGCGGATTTCCTTGTCGCGGATCTTCACCACATACTCGTCGCCGGCATAGGCCTTTTGCATCTCGGGCCACATGGCCAGCAATTTGCGCGCATCGGCGCCCAGCCTTGATTCGCGCTCATCGGCCAGGGCCAGCACGGCGCTCTTGGCATTCGTCTTGGTGGCGTCGTTCTCGTGCAGCATGCGCGCCGTGGCGCGCAGTTGCTGCACCTCGCGCGCCAGCCGGGCCTGCGAGCGGGCGCGCGCCTTGTAGCCACGCACGGTGTCGTTGATCTCGGCCAGATAGCGCGTGCGTGCCGCCGGCACGATGGGCGTCTGGTGCGTGCTGTGGCGGGTGGCGGCGATGGGCAGGCGCTCACCTGGCAGCGGCACACCCAGCGCGATCAGGCGCGGCTTGATCGCTTGATAAAGAGCCGTCACGCCGTCGTCATTGAAGCGGCTGGCCATGGTGCCAAACACCGGCATCTGGTCGGGCATCACGGTGAAGGCATTGCGGTTGCGCTGCACCTGCTTGGCGACGTCGCGCAGCGCATCCAGTGCGCCCTTGCGATCAAACTTGTTGATGGCCACGACTTCAGCGAAATCGAGCATGTCGATTTTTTCCAGCTGACTGGCCGCGCCAAACTCAGGCGTCATCACATACATCGGCACATCGACCAGGGGCACGATGGCGGCGTCGCCCTGGCCGATGCCCGAGGTCTCGACGATGACCAGATCAAAGCCCGCAGCCTTGGTGGCCGCCAGCACATCGGGCAATGCTGCGGAAATCTCCGACCCCGTGTCGCGCGTGGCCAGGCTGCGCATGAAGACGCCCTGCGGGCCCTGCCACGGGGCGATGGCATTCATGCGGATGCGGTCACCCAGCAGTGCGCCGCCACTCTTGCGGCGCGACGGGTCGATGCTGATGACGGCGATCTTCAGTGCATCGTCCTGATCCAGGCGGATGCGGCGGATGAGCTCGTCGGTGAGGCTGGACTTGCCGGCGCCACCGGTGCCGGTGATGCCGATGACGCGGGTCTTGGCGGTCTTGGCGGCCGCATGGAGTTGCGCCAATAGCGTGTTATCTGAGCGCGCGTTTGAAGCATCGGGCAGGCGCGAGGCGTTCTCCAGTGCGGTGATCAACTGCGCCAAAGCGCGCCAGGCCGCGGCGCCATGGCCCTGGATGGCGGCGAGCGAGGTCGGCGCATGCTCGCTCAGGTCGCGATCACAGCGCATCACCATCTCGCCGATCATGCCGGCCAGGCCCATGCGCTGGCCGTCTTCGGGGCTGAAGATGCGCACGCCCTGTTCGGCCAGGCCGGCGATTTCGGCCGGTACGATGACGCCGCCGCCGCCGCCAAAGACCTGGATGTGGGCGCCGCCGCGGGCCTTGAGCAGCTCGACCATGTAGCCAAAGTATTCGGTGTGGCCGCCCTGGTAGCTGCTGACGGCGATGCCCTGCACATCTTCTTGCAGTGCGGCGGTGACGACCTCGTCCACCGAGCGGTTGTGCCCGAGGTGGATGACCTCGGCGCCCATGCCCTGCAGGATGCGGCGCATGATGTTGATGGCAGCGTCGTGGCCGTCAAACAGGCTGGCGGCGGTGACGAAGCGCACCTTGTGTTTGGGGCGGTAGTCGGCCAGGGCTTTGTATTCGGCGGAGAGATCGGTCATGCGGCTTCCTGCAGGCGGCGCCTGTGCCAGCGCGTGGCCAGCGGGCGGGTGGGACGGTGATGCTTGAGTCTACGGCCAGCACCCCACACCACCATGACAGGCCGGCCGGGCAGGTGCCCAGATATGTCGACCCGATGCGCCGACCATGACAATGCGCCCATGAGCAAGGCCTTCACCCGCGAGAGCGATACGGACAGCGACGATGACGATGACGCACCCGCCGCGCCACCGCTGCCCGCCGGCAGCAAGAACTACATCACCCCGCAGGGCTACCAGCGGCTGCGCGATGAGCTGCTGGCGCTGATCGACACCGAGCGGCCGAAGATGGTGGAGACCGTGCATTGGGCGGCGAGCAATGGTGACCGGTCCGAGAACGGCGACTACCACTACGGCAAAAAGCGGCTGCGCGAGATCGACCGGCGCATCCGCTTCCTGACCAAGCGTCTGGACATCGCCGAGATCGCAGACCCTAGCCTGCACCATGGCAGCGATCAGGTATTTTTCGGCGCCACCGTGACCTATGTGAACGCCCGCGATGAGCAGCGCAGCATCCGCATCATGGGCGTTGATGAGGCCGACAACCTGGCCGGTGAGGTGAGTTGGATATCACCGATTGCACGCGCCCTGCTCAAGGCGCATGTGGGCGATGAGATCAGGCTGCACACCCCTGGCGGTGCCGAGCTGATCGAGGTGCTGGCGGTGCGCTACCCGGCGCCGGCCTTGATGAGACCCTGACGAGGCCCTGACCAGGCCCTGACCAGGCCCTGACGTGGCCTGGGCCGAGCAACTGGATGAAGACTGCGCTTCAGCGGCCCGATTCGAGACTGCGCCGCATGTTGCGCAGCAAGAACTCGCGCACCGCAGCTTGCGGCCGCGACCCCAGTTGCGCGGCCACGGCGATGAAGGCGTCGTCGTTGAACTTGCCGTTGCTCATCACCACCGCGCAGTTGCTTGAGCGTGAACGCGCGCAGTTCGCCAGCGCGCCATCGGCGGCGAAGCGATCATTGCCCTCGCCGGCGGCGTAGCCAAAGTGCAGCAGACCGCCTTGCTCGCCTATGGCCATCGCACTCTTCCATTGCAGGCGCTGCACCAGCTTTTCAAAGCGCACCAACACCTGCTTGTCGTCATCGGAATCGATGCTCAACAGCGCGGCCATGGCCACAGGCAAGGCGTTCTGGCCGCGCCCGCGCTGCAGCGCCGCCTGTGCAGCGGGCCAGGCGGCGGCGGGGCGGGCGTCAGCCGTGGCGCGACCGGGCGGCGCGGCTGCGCTTGCCGCAGCGCTGTCGGTTCTGGCCGCTGGCGTCGCAGCCGCCGTCGACCCCGGCGCGGTCTGCGATTTCAAGGTGGCCAGGCGTATCGATGTCGTCTGCGTGATCTCATACGTGAACACACGGCGTGTGTCGCTGACGCTGCGCTGGCCCAATGCGGCGGCCACTTCGTTCAAGGCCAGCTTGTCGAAGCGGCCGTCGATCTGCACCAGCCGGCACGAGCGCGCGTTGAGCCCTCGGCAGCGATCCAGCGCGGCCGTCTGTGCCTGTCCGGTGGACGCCGCGGTTCGCCAGGAGTGCAGCAAGCTGCCGTCGTCACGCACGCCCATGGCGAAGGCGACATAGGGGCGCTCCTGTTTGAGCACGTTGTCAAGATCAAGGATGGGTTGGCGTTGCTCGGCGCCGCGCACATCGAGCAGCTGGATCAAGGCCTCGGCCAATGTCGCCGGGGGGCGGCCCGCGCTCAGTTGTCGGCGCTGTTGCCACTCCGTGGCCTGGGCTGTAGGCGCAGCTGCGGAGGCCGCCGCTTCCCGCGTGGTGGCGTCGGGTCGTGGCGCGGCGGCTGGGCCCGCCGCGGAGGCCGCCTTGGCGGGCAGTGATGCCGATTTGCCGAGCGGGGCGGGAACGACGCTGTTGACCGCGCTGGCCTTGGCGGGTGGCGCCGCGGCGATGAGCGTCTTTCCCACTGCCGGTGGCGACGGTGGTGCCGCCAAGGGCGCCGATGGGGCAGGTATGGACGCTGCCGCGGGCGCGGTTTTCTGTGCCGTTGGCGGTGGCGTGGGCAGTGTCCTTGGCGAGGTCGTTGGTGCCGTCAAAGTTGCTGTCGACGCCGCCACCATGGGCCGCAGCGCAACGGGACTGGCGCTGGCTGCGGCCGATGGCGGCGCTGGCGTCGCGGGCGTCGCGGGTGTGGCGGCAGCAGACGCCGCGGTCGCCAGTGCCGCGACCGCAAGGTCGGTCGACGCTGAAGGGCCGGGCGGCGGTGGTCGCAGCCACAAATAGCCGCCCGCCGCCAGGCCCGCTGCGGCGCTGATCACAGCGCCGGCCACCCAGCCGCGATGGCCAGAGGGGGCGGTGGCCGTTGCCGGTGCCGCGCTCGGCTGCGTGGGCTGTGGCAGCGGGTCTTGAGAGGGTGGCGGCAGCGGCTGGGCTCGCTGTGTCGGCGACAGCTGCGACGGCTGCTGCGCTGCAGGCACCGGGGGCGCACTTGGCTGTAGCGGCGGCCGCGTTTGCACCAGTGTCTGCGCTTCATCTGAAGCGTCCGCCGCCACCCCGGCCCGTGGCAGGATCAAGGTGGCTTCATCGGCCGAAGCGAGCGCGGCCACGGGAGGCTCGGTACGCTGCGAACTCGCGGCCGCGCGAATCGCATCGGCGAACTCCTCGGCGCTTTGAAAGCGGGCCTCGACCTTCTTCGCCAAGGCCTTGTCGAGCACGCTGTCCCACGCCGACACCAGGGCCGGGTTGGCGCGCGTGGGCGGCGGCGCGGCCTCGTTCAGCACCTTCTGGATGACCGTGGCCACCGAACCCAGAAACGGCTTGTCGCCGGTCAAGAACTGGTACAGCAACACGCCACAGGCGAAGAGATCGGCGCGGCCATCGACCTCCAGCCCCAGCAGTTGCTCGGGCGCCATGTACATCGGCGTACCCAGCACCATGCCGGTCTGCGTCAGCTCCGAGCTGTCGATGCGGGCCACGCCGAAATCAGCCACCTTGACGGCGCCATCGGGCAGCAAGATGACATTGGCGGGCTTGATGTCGCGGTGCGTCACGCCGCGCTGGTGGGCATGCGCCAGCGCGCCCAAGAGATCACACAGGATGCGTTCGATGTCTTCGGTGCTGAAGCGCTTGCCGGCGTCGAACAGCGCCTTGAGCTCCTGGCCTTTGATCAGCTCCATGGCAATGAAGGCCACGCCGCCGCCCTCGGCCTCCTGCTCACCGTAATCATGGATGGCGACGATGGCCGGGTGGTTGAGCCGCCCCGCGGCCTGGGCTTCGCGCTTCAGGCGGGTCAGGAGCTCGGCACGTTCGCTGGGCGCGAACTCATCTTCGCGTATGACCTTGATGGCCACGCTGCGTTCGATCATGGGATCGAAGGCCTCATAGACCACGCCCATCGAGCCTTTGCCGATTTGTCGTCGGACCAGGTATTTGCCGAGCTTGAACAGTTCAGTCATGTGGGGTGGGACAGAGGCAGGGACTGGGATGGGCGCAGCACAAAGTGTTCTTGGGCGATGTTCACGGCTTCACGCGCGCGGCACGCAACACCGGTGGCGAGCGCCTGAGCATGCGCAACACATCGGCCAGGTGCTGGCGATCACGCAGCGCCACCAGCAGCCGCAATTCGGCGACATCGGTGTTGCGCTCATTGTCCATGTCGATGTGCACGATGTCGGCCTCGGCCGCGCTGATGGCCTGCGCCACCTGGGCCAGAGCGCCCTTGTCGTTGCGCACCTCGATGTTCACCGTGGTCTCGAAGGTCCGTGTCACCTGTTCGGCCCACTCCACGGCGATCCAGCGCTCCGGGTCGCGCTCGGCCAGGCGCTTGCCGTTGTGGCAATCGCCGGTGTGGATCAGCAGGCCCTCGCCACGGCCCAGATAGCCCACGATGTCATCGCCCGGAATCGGCCGGCAGCAGGGCGCCAATTGCACTGAGGCACCTTCGCTGCCATCGATCACCACGTGGCCATGGCCGGGGCCGGCGTCGTCGTCGGCGGCGTAGCGGCCCAGGGTCAAGGTCAGGGCATCGGGCTTGGCGCCGCGCTCGACGAGAAACTGCGCCATGCGCTTGGCCACGATGGTGGCGATCTTGCGACCCAGGCCAATGTCATTGAGCAATTCGCCACGCGTGCGGTTGCCGCTCCAGCGCGTCAGTTGCTGCCAGATGGCCACGGCGGCGCTGTCGCCGGGGTCGCTGCTGGGCAGGTGCAAACCTTCGCTGCGCAGGGCCTGCGCCAGCAGCTTCTCACCCAGGTTGCGCGATTCATCGAGCTCCATGGTCTTGAGGTAGTGCCGGATCTTGGAGCGCGCACTGCCGGTGCGCACAAAGTTCAACCAACCCGGATTGGGCTTGGCGCCCGGCGCAGTGACGATCTCGACGACATCGCCACTCTTGAGCTCGGTGCGCAGGGCCACAGGCTCGCCGTTGACATTGGCGGCCACGCAATGGTCGCCCACGTCGGAGTGAATGGCGTAGGCGAAATCCACGGTGGTGGCCCCGCGCGGCAGGGCCATGATCTTGCTCATGGGCGTGAACACATACACCGCCTCGGGCACCAGATCGATCTTGATGTGCTCCAGGAACTCGGCCGCATCGCGGGTCTCGTCCTGGATGTTGAGCAGCGACTGCAGCCACATCGCCCCCATGGGCTGCTTGTCCGACTTGCCGCCATCCTTGCCAGACTTCTTGTCCTGCTTGTACAGCCAATGTGCGGCGATGCCGCTCTCGGCCACCATGTGCATGCCCTCGGTGCGGATCTGAAACTCCACCGCTGAGCCGAGCGGGCTGACCAAGGTGGTGTGCAGCGACTGGTAGCCGTTGGGCTTGGGGATGGCGATGAAATCCTTGAAGCGGCCCGGCACCGGTTTGTACAGCTGGTGCAAGGCACCCAAGGCCAAATAGCACTCGGGCAGCGTAGGCACGACGACACGAAAGCCGAAGACATCGTTCACCTGGGCGAAGCCGGTGTGTTTGTGGCGCATCTTGCGGTAGATCGAGTACACCGTTTTCTCGCGGCCGCTCACCGCCACCTTGATGCGCGCCGTGGCGAAGGCCTTTTCCAGCTCGTTGCGCACGCGCTCGACGATGTCGCGGCGGTGGCCACGCGAGCGCCGCACGGCCTTTTCCACCGCGGCGTGGCGCCAGGGATGCATGTAGGCAAAGGCCAGCTCTTGCAGTTCACGGTAGATCAGGTTCAGGCCCAGGCGATGGGCTATCGGGGCGTAAATGTCTTGCGTTTCGCGCGCGATGCGTTGGCGCTTGTTGGGCGCCATGGCCGCCATGGTGCGCATGTTGTGCAGCCGGTCGGCCAGCTTGATGAGGATCACGCGCACATCGCGCGCCATGGCCAGCAGCATCTTGCGGAAGGATTCGGCCTGGCCTTCTTCGCGCGTGGAAAACTGCAGCTTGTCGAGCTTGGTCAGGCCGTCCACCAGCTCGGCTGTGGGGGCGCCAAAGCGCTCGATCAGCTCGATCTTTGTGATGCCGCAATCCTCCATCGCATCGTGCATCAGCGCGGCCATCACCGCCTGCGCATCCAGCCGCCAATCGGCCACCATGCCGGCCACCGCCAAGGGGTGCGTGATGTAGGGCTCACCGCTGGCGCGAAACTGCCCCAGGTGGGCCTCATCGGCAAACTTGTAGGCCTCGCGAATCAGCTTGCCATCGGCCTTGCCGAGGTAGCCCAGGCGTTCTTCGAGCGCCGCGAATGAAGTCGTCTCAGGCCGGGGGCCGGTGCTTGCGGGTGTGGCGCGAATGCGCTGCTGCATGGATGCCGGCAGCAGCAGTTCAGCAGCGAAAGATCGAATGCCCATGCGCCGAATTTAGCGTGGATTGCTGTGTGGCCCGAGTGCATGAATGACCCGCCCATGAAAAAGGCGCCCGCAGGCGCCTGATGCTGTAGTGACTTGCGAACTCAGATGGGCACGCGGCGCAGCATCTCGATGCCCACTTCGCCGGCGGCGATCTCGCGCAGGGCGGTCACGCCGGGCTTGTTTTTGCTTTCGACCTTGGGCGCATGGCCTTGGCTGAGCATGCGGGCGCGGTAGGTGGCAGCGAGCACCAACTGGAAGCGGTTGGGGATCTTTTCCAGGCAGTCTTCAACGGTGATGCGGGCCATGGGCTTACCTTGTGAGTGTCAAACGGTGGGATGGTCAGGCCAAACCCAGGGCAGCGAACACCTGCGACTTGTTGCGCATTTGAGCCGCGTACTTCAGGCGTTGGGAGTGAACGACGGTCTTCAGATCGAAAAGCGCCGTTTCGAACAAGCTGTTGATTATAACGAAGTCGAAGTGCCGGGCCTGTGCCACCTCGACGCGGGCGTTGTCCATGCGTCTGTCGATCACCAGTGGGGGATCCTCGCCACGCCGCGTCAGGCGCTGGCGCAGCTCGACCCAGCTGGGCGGCAGGATGAAGATCAACACGGCATGCGCGAACAGACCCTTGATCTGCAGCGCGCCCTGCCAATCGATCTCCAGCACGACATCGTCGCCATTGGCCAGGCGCGCCTCAATGGCGCGGCGCGAGGTGCCATACAGGTGATCGTGCACCTGGGCCCATTCAAAAAACTCATCGGCAGCGATCATCTGGCGAAAGGCCGGCTCGTCAATGAACCAATATTCGCGGCCATCTTGCTCCTGCCCGCGCGGCTGGCGCGTGGTGTGCGAGACCGACACCGTGAGGTGCGAATCGAGCTCAAACAGGGCCTTGACCAGGCTGGACTTGCCGGCACCGCTGGGCGCGGCGATAACGAACAGATTGCCCGGGGTCTCTATCGGTGCCATGGAATCGGTCGCGCCCTTGCCAGTGAATTCCTGCGCCCGGCACAGCTCGCTTGCGCTGCCCGGCAGTGTCGGCAAACTATAGACGAGGCAGTTCCTGGGCGAATGCCGGGTTTGAAGGGCCTTACCATCGCAATCCGTCGCGACGCCGCGGCCCCCACCATGCCCATGGACATCGACCCCACCGCCCTGTCAATGACGGAGATCATCCGTCTGCAAAACCTGCTGTCGCAGGAGCTGACGCGCCGCTTCGAGATCAGCGCGGCGCTGGCCTTCACCGACATCTCCGGCTCGACCAGCTACTTCGCCCGCTTTGGCGACGAATCCGGCCGCAAGATGCAGCAGTTGCACCTGGATCTGCTGGAGCAGACCTTGGCCTTGCACGGTGGCCGCCTGGTGGATACCGCCGGCGACGGCGCCTTCACCGTGTTCAGCTCGGCCAGTGCCGCGGCCGAGGCCATGATGGCCCTGCTGCACCGCATCTCCGAGGCCAACGAGCACCGCACCCGCGACCACCAGCTCACGGTGCACATTGGCATCCATTGGGGACGTGTGCTCAGCGATGGCAGCAATGTCACCGGCGACGCCGTGAACCTGTGCGCGCGCATTGCCAGCTCGGCCGAAGCCGGCCAGATCCGCCTGACGCGCGACATGTTCAAGGAGCTGGACATGGCGCACCGCTTGCTGTGCCGCCCCATCGGTGTGGTGGAGCTCAAAGGCATAGGCCGGGGCGTGGAGCTGATGGGCCTGGAGTGGCGCGATGCCCAGCGCTTCCCGGTGGCGGTGCGGGTGCGCGAGACCGGGCAGCTGATCCCGCTGCCGGCGCAGGACATCATCTCCTTCGGCCGGCTGGAGATGATCGAAGGCATGAGCGCCAACGACATCGTGCTGGCCCTGCCCGACCCCGAGGCCACGCGCCAGATCAGCCGCTGGCATTTTGAGCTGCGACGGCGGCCCGAAGGCTACACGCTGCGTGCGCTGTCCACCCAGGAGACGCGGGTGGACCGCAGCAGTTTGCCCATGGGTGACGGCCTGCCCATAGGCCCCGGCACCATCGTTGAGCTGGCCGGCGTGATGACGCTGGAATTCATCTCCGGCGCGGCCCTCGATCCCTCCAGCGCCGACCAGACGCTGTTCGCGCCGCGCCGGCTGGATTGAGGCTTTGGTGGTCGCCGCGGCGATCCAAACTGAGCCCGGCCGCAGCCCAGGCCCAGCCTTAGGTCCGTCTCCTGTACAACGCGGTTAGGTGCTTCAATCCAGGCTGGGGTTGATCAGCGCCTTGGCGCCCGTGGAGCGCAGGTAGTAGCCGGCAATCACCTCGGGCTGCAAGGCCTGCGCCAGCGAGATTTCCCTGGCGTAGTGGCTGGCAAAGGTGGTTTTGAGCTCCGCCGCCACGCGCGCTTTGAGCGCGAGTGTGGCCGCCGGGCCCACTTTTTGCAGGAAGGGAAACAGCAGCCAGCCGCCCATGCCCCAGGCCATGCCGAAATTGCGGTTGAACTCGGTGGCGCTGGTGTCGAGCATGCCGTAGAGATAAATCTGCTTGTGCGTGCTCGATCCATAACGGCTGTACTCGGTGGCCGTCTTGTTCAAGGCCGCCTCCATGCAGCCCAGGATCTGGCCGGCGAGCTTGCCGCCGCCGGTGGCATCGAAGGCGATGGTGGCGCCCGTGGCCACCAGGGCCTGGGTCAAATCCTCCAGAAAGCTCGGCGCGCTGACATCGCAGACATGCACGGCGCCTATGGCTTTGAGCAGCGCCGCCTGCTCCGGCTTGCGCACGATGTTGACCAGGGCCACACCATCGGCCAGGCAAATCTTTTGCAGCATCTGCCCCAGGTTGGAGGCCGCAGCGGTGTGCACCAGGGCCTTGTGGCCCTCGCGCCGCATGGTCTCGACCATGCCCAGGGCGGTGAGCGGGTTGACGAAGCACGAGGCGCCCTCGGCCGGCGTGCTGCCCGCAGGCAGCAACAGGCATTGATCAACCTTCAGGCAACGGTAGTGCGCGTACATGGCTCCACCCAGTACGGCCACCGTCTTGCCCAGCAAGGCCTGCGCCGCGGCCGACGCGCCCGCCGCCACCACCACGCCCGCGCCCTCGTTGCCCACGGGCAAGGACTGGTCCATGCGGCCGGCCATGGCCTTCATTGCGCGCTCGGGGATGGGCGCCGTGGTTACGGTGCTGCCGGCGGCCAAGCCTTGACGGGCCTGCGCCATGTCCGCCGCGCCGAACAGCAGGCCGATGTCGGACGGGTTGATGGGTGAGGCCTCGATGCGTACCAGCACCTCATCGGCGGCCGGGCTGGGCGTGGCCACACTGGCCAGGGACAGCTCCAGCACGCCGCTGGATTTGACGTGTGAACGCAGTTGCAGGCTGGTGGCGGGGATGGACGTGGACATGTGAATTCCTGTGGGGGCTGAGGTGTCGGAGCGGGATGGCCGGGTTGAAATAACAAGCAAACCCAGGGTCCAGTGCGGCGGTGGCTTGGCGGAAGGGAGCGGGAGTCGAACCCACCAGACACGCTTGATGCGCATCTCTCCGGTTTTGAAGACCGGGCGCCCCACCGGGATGCGTATGCCTTCCGTACGAGCACCTTAGCACGCGAGCCGGCGCGCCCTGCCGTCAAAGCGTGTGACGCCTTCGCGGTCTAAAAACTCCAGCACCTGCACGGTGAGGTTGCGGCCAATGCCACTGGCGTCGCGGTAGGCCGCGGCGTCGAACTGGCCGCCGCCGGCCTGGGCCAGTTGGGCGGCCAGGGCGGCCAGCTCGGCCACCGTGGCGGGCAGGTAAAAGCGATTCGGTGCGACGCAGGACAGCTGCCCCAGCGCGCTGGCGCGGTGCAAGAAATCCATGGTCTCGGGCAGTGGCACGCCCAGTTGTGTGGCCAGCTCGCCGACGATGGGCGGGCGCAGGCCACAGGGCTGCAGCAGCGTGATCACGCGGCCCAGCAAGGCGCTGTCGGCCTGAGCCAGGCGCGGCACATGCGCCGCCAGGCGCCAACGCAGGCCCTCGCGGGCCGCGTGGCCATCGGCCACCAGCGCATCGAGCAGGGCGCGCAGCACGGTGGCGCTGGGGGTGCCGGCCAGCTTCACCGGCAGATTGGGCTCAGCCTGGCTATGCGCGCCTGGGCCCGCCGCCGCACCTGGCACCAGTGCAGCACCTGCAACTACGGCGGTACCTGCACCCGGCTGCCGCAGGCCCTGATGCAGCGCGGCCGCGGTCAGCCCCAGGCTGGCGGGCTGATCGGCGTGCCATTGCGCCAGCGTTGCCAGCAGGCGCTGGCCCCAGGCGTCCCAGTGCGTTTGCAGCAGCGCCAGGCTCGGGTGCTGCGCATCGACCCAGCGCAGTGGCAGCGGCTGCAGCAGGGGCGCCGCCTCGGCCGTGGTGATGTTGCGGGTGAGCAGAAATCGCGCCACGTCCACGCCCGTGGGCTCGCGCTGCAGCAGCGCCTGCAAGGCCGCCATGGCATCGGGCAGCGCCAGCGCGCCAAGTTGCACCAGACGTGCCGGCTTGCTGCGCCCGCGCGCCGGCGCGAAGGGGTCGATCACCCAGCCGCCGCCGACGCTGCGCTGCGCGGCCAGATCACGCAGCATGAAGCGGTCGCGGTGCAGCACCGCCACCGGCGTGGCCAGTTGCAACTGCGCCAGGCCTTGCTGCCCGGCAGCAATCTGCGCCGCGCCCAGCACCGCCACCCGCACCGGCAGCGCCGCCGCGCCCACATGCAACTGCAGCGTCGTGCCGTCAATCAGCGGCCGCGACTCGCTGGCCAGCACGCTCAGCATCACATCGATGCGTGTGCTCGGCGCATGTGCCGCCGCGGCCAGCAGCCAATCGCCGCGCTCGGGCTCGGCCTGCTTCAAGGCCACGCCGGCCAGGTTGAGCGCGCAGCGCTGGCCGGCGCTGGCCTGCTGCGCCGGCCGGCCCTGGGCATGGATGGCGCGCACCCGCAGGCGGGCGCCGGCCGGCGACAGCACCAACTCCTCGCCCACAGCGACGCGGCCCGACAGCACCGCGCCGGTGACGATGCGCCCGGCGCCGGCCAGGCTGAAGCTGCGGTCCACTGCCAGGCGAAAGTGCCCGCCTTGGGCGCGGGCCGGCAGCGCGCGTGCCAGCAGGGCCAGGTGCTCGCGCAGGCTGCTGACGCCGTGGCCGCCCAGCGTGTCCAGAGCGAAGACCGGCGCTGCGGCATAGGGCCCAGGGGCCAGCAGGTCGGCGACCTCCACTGCGGCCTGCTGCGCGCGCTCGGTGCTGACGCGGTCGATCTTGGTTAGGGCCACCACCGCCTGCGCCACGCCCAGCATCTGAAGGATGGCCAGGTGCTCGCGCGTCTGCGGCATGGGCCCATCGTCGGCGGCGATCACCAGCAGGGCCAGATCGATGCTGGCCACGCCGGCCAGCATGTTGCGCACAAAGCGCTCATGGCCCGGCACATCGACAAAGCCCAGCGGCTCGGACGCGCCACATTCGGTATAGGCAAAGCCGATGTCGATGGACAGGCCGCGGCGCTTTTCCTCCTCCAGCCTGTCGGTGTCGACGCCGGTCAGCGCCCGCACCAGGCTGGT
>JAYSSS010000081.1:0-32844 GCA_043720415.1 Ideonella sp. | reverse complement strand
GTAGCTAAGTGCGGAAGAGATAACCGCTGAAAGCATCTAAGCGGGAAACTCGTCTCAAGATAAGTCTTGCCGGGGCCTTGAGCCCCCTAAAGAGTCGTTCAAGACCAGGACGTTGATAGGCTGGGTGTGGAAGCGTAGTAATGCGTTAAGCTAACCAGTACTAATTGCTCGTGAGGCTTGACCCTATAATTTTGACGATCCCGTCAATTGTTATGCCGACCTTGTCGCGCAATCAATTCTGATTCGACCCTCTATGAATCAACTGCCCGAAAACACTCGAGCAGTTACAAGTTACGCCTGATGACCATAGCGAGGTGGTCCCACTCCTTCCCATCCCGAACAGGATAGTGAAACGCCTCAGCGCCGATGATAGTGCGGGTTCCCGTGTGAAAGTAGGACATTGTCAGGCTATTATTGAAAACGCCCAGCGATCGCTGGGCGTTTTTCATTTCAGTTCACTCTTCGTCATGCGCCAAATAGTTATTGGTCAGCACCTGCTGCACTGCCGGCGGTACTACTTCATAGTGCGACAGTGAAATCAAATACCGACCCTGCCCGCTTGTTAAAGCGTTTAGTCGCGTCTGGTAGCCCGATAGCTCAGCCATTGGTGCGCGGCCCCGCACCACCATGAGCCCATCCGCGCCGTTGTGAGTCCCACTGACAACGCCGCGCTTGGCCGACAGGTCACTCGTGATATCGCCCATGGCGTGGTCTGGCGCTGTGACTTCGACGTTGGCAATCGGCTCCAACACGATAGGCCGAGCGTTGCGAAGGGCCTGTAGGAAGGCCTTGCGGCCGGCCGTCGCAAAAGCAATGTCTTTGCTGTCAACAGCGTGGTGCTTCCCGTCGTAGACGATCACCCGAACGTCCACTACTGGGAAGCCGGCGATCGCTCCTTTTGTCAGCACCTCACGAACCCCCTTTTCGACAGCAGGCAGATATTGGCCAGGAATCGTGCCGCCCTTGACCTGGTCAAGAAATTCGAACCCGGCGCCACGTGGAAGCGGCTCGACACGCAGGAAAACCTCACCAAACTGGCCGGCGCCACCACTTTGCTTTTTGTGGCGATGATGACCTTCGGCGGGCGCGGTAATGCTCTCTCGATAAGCGATGCGCGGCAGCTTGGTGTCGACTTCGAATCGGTGCACCTCGCGCAATCTGTCCAACAGCATTCGCAGATGTAACTCGCCCAGGCCATAGATGATCGTCTCGTTGGTTGAAGCGACATGCTCGATGCGCAAGCAGGGGTCCTCGGCGATGAGTTTGCTCATGATTTCCCACATACGCTGTTCATCGCCTCGGCGCTTTGGTGCGACTGCCAGTCCGTGCAAGGGCACTGGAAAATTCAGCGGCCTTAAGTGAATGTGATCGTCCCCGGCAGCGTCGTGAAGCACGGCGTCGAAGTGCAATTCGTCCACCTTGGCGATCGCGCAGATATCGCCAGGTCCGGCGCATTGCACTTCGATGTGCTCCTTACCCTGCAACATGAACAAGTGACCAACTTTGAAGGGCTTGCGTCCGTCCCCCACATAAAGCTGGCTGTCCCTTGTGATGGTGCCCTGATGCACACGCAGCACGCCCATCTTCCCCACGTATGGATCCACTGTGATCTTGAAGACGTGTGCCAACACATGCGCCGCAGGATCAGGCAGCGCGTGCACGATCACGGCGTCTGCGCCGTCGCCATTGAAAAAGTCGGGGGCGTTGCCTTCCGTCGGGTTTGGAAGCAGCTGGGTGACGATGTTGAGCAGTTCGACTACCCCTGCGCCGCTGCGCGCCGAGACAAAGCACACTGGAATCAAGTGCCCTTCCCGAAGTGCCTGCTCGAGCGGTGCGTGAAGTTCCTTCGCGTCAACGTCGCCCTCGTTCAAGTAGCGACTCACCAAATCAGCGTCGACCTCAACCACCTGCTCCACCAAAGCCCGATGCGCGGTCTCTACAGAGCCAAAGTCACTGTGCCCTTCCCGCTGGAAGAAGCAGTCGACCACGACCGACCCTCTGGCGTCGGGCAGGTTCACGGGCAAGCACTCCTTTCCGAAGCTTGCTTGTATCTGCGCCAGCAGCTCCGCCAGATCGACGCCGGGTGAGTCAATCTTGTTGACGACGATCAAACGATCAATCTGCCGTTCCGCAGCGTAATTCATCATGCGCACGGCCATGGGCTCGATGCCGACCATGGCGTTGATGACAATGGCGGCGGTCTCCACGGCCTCAAGCGCCGGCAGGCTTTGGCCGAGAAAGTCGCCTCCTCCGGGCGTGTCGATGAAGTGAATGCGAGTGCCATCGTGCATCGTGTGCATCACAGTCGCATTCAGAGAATGTTGCACGCGGCGCTCCAGTGGATCAAAGTCGCTGACCGTCGTACCGCGCTCCAGGCTGCCCATGCTGCCAATCGCACCGGACTTGCACAGCATGGCCTCAGCCAAAGTGGATTTACCGGCAGCTGCCGGCCCCACAAGGGCGAGCGTTCGAATGTTGGACACCTGCACGGCGCCGGCGAGACTAGGGCTTGGCATGTGGGTTCTCCTTGTCGCACAACAACACTTCAGCACGATTGCCGAGGCCTCGCTGCACCCGTGATTGCAGTGATCAGCCTATGCCGTCGCGCCCGTTGGCGCAAGAGGCAACGTATGCTGAGGCCATGACCCGCCGACAGGATCAGTCCCGCATCGCTAGAGACAGCACCTCAGTGACAGGCCCACTGCCTTCCAGCCCAGCACGGGTGCTCCCAGTGATCGTGATCGCCCAATGCGCGGGCACCTCACCGTGGTTCGCCGTGAATGCGGTGATGCTCGATCTTCAACGCTCATTCGGCTGGCCCGCTGATGCCGTGGCCACCTTGACCTCGGCCGTGCAGCTGGGTTTCATCATGGGCACCCTGGTTTTCGCGCTCTTGGCTCTGGCAGACCGGATGTCGGCACGGGCCCTGTTTCTGGCCTGCTCACTGGCCAGTGCGGCGTGCACATTGGGCGCAGCCTGGAGTGCAGGATCGATGCCGGCATTGCTCGCCTGGCGGGTTGCGACAGGCTTCTTTCTGGCCGGCATTTACCCCGTGGGTATGAAAATCGCGGCGCAGTGGTTTCCTCACGGCTTGGGTGCTGCCTTGGGTTGGTTGGTGGGTGCACTCGTATTGGGCAGTGCCAGCCCACACGCATTGCGGGCCATCGACACACACTGGCCATGGACCCAGGTGTTTGTGGCGGTGGCCGTCACCTCGGCGTTGGCTGGCGTGTTGCTTTACGCCGCCGTACCTGAGCCTCCGCATGCCACAGCGCGCGCCGCCGGATTGCAGTTAGGTGCGCTGGGCAGCCTATGGCGGGACGGCCAGGTGAGGGCCTCGGTCTTCGGCTACTTCGGCCACATGGTGGAGCTCTACACCATGTGGGTCCTTGTGCCCATGATCCTGGCCACACGCTTGACTGGCGCCGCCGCGTCATGGGCCGCCTTCACCGTCCTCGGCATCGGGGCTTTGGGCTGCATTGTTGGCGGCCAGTGGGTCCGGCGATTTGGCGGCGCACGTGTCGCGGGCAGCCAGCTCGCCGCCAGTGGCTGCTGCTGTCTGCTCGCTCCTTGGGCCATGGCCGCGCCAGATTGGGCCTTTGCGTTGTGGCTTTTGTTGTGGGGGATCACGGTGGCCGGCGACTCACCGCAACTGTCTGCCCTGACCGCGCAGAACGCCCCGCGCCAAGCCGTCGGCAGTGTCTTGACATTGACCAACAGCATAGGCTTCGCTGTGTCCATCGTCAGCATCGAGCTCTTCATCCGGCAAGCGCAAACCGTGCCATTGCCTCAGCTTCTGCCCTGGTTGGCGCTTGGGCCGATGCTGGGCCTCGTGGCTTTGGCGCCGTTGTGGCGCCCCACCCCAATCCGGCCACCAGGCCGTTGATTCTGCGGCGCTATTGAAACGCCACTTCGGCGAAGCTGCGCAGCTTGCGGCTGTGCAATTGGTCCAGGCGTTGGGTTCGGAGCAGCTCGATCGCGCGCATGCCAATGCGCAGATGCTGATCGACCCGCTCGCGGTAAAACTGATTGGCCATGCCAGGAAGTTTGATCTCGCCGTGCAACGGCTTGTCACTCACGCACAGAAGCGTGCCATAAGGCACCCGAAAGCGAAAGCCATTCGCGGCAATGGTGGCGCTTTCCATGTCCAGCGCCACCGCTCGGCTTTGGCTGAAGCGCCGCTCCGGGCCCGGGTGCGGCAGCAGCTCCCAATTGCGGTTGTCCGTGGATGCCACGGTGCCGGTGCGCAAGATCTTCTTCAGCTCGAAGCCTTTGAGCTGCGTGACGTCGGCCACCGCTTGCTCAAGCGCCAACTGCACCTCGGCCAAAGGCGGGATCGGTACCCACAGCGGCAGTTCCTCATCCAGCACATGATCCTCACGAACATAGCCATGGGCCAGCACGTAGTCGCCAAGCTGCTGGGTGTTGCGCAGACCGGCACAGTGGCCGAGCATCAGCCACACATGTGGCCGCAACACCGCGATGTGGTCGGTGATGGTCTTGGCATTGGCGGGCCCGACGCCGATGTTGACCATGCTGATGCCGCTGCCGTCTGGCCGCACCAAGTGGTAAGCCGGCATTTGCGGCAGCCGCGGCAAAGGCGCACCGAGCACATCTTCAGGCAGTGCCGCGGCGCCGGGCCGGCGCGTGACCAAGTTGCCGGGTTCGACAAAGGCGACGTAACCATCGCCATCCAGCAGATGCTCAGGTGAATCGTCCAGCAGGCCGCCACCGCCCCGAGCCTTGGCCATCATGTCGTGGCCCATGCGCACGAACTCATCAATGTAGAACTGGTAGTTCGTGAACAACACGAAATTCTGAAAGTGCTCGGGCGATGTTCCGGTGTAGTGGCGCAAGCGGTGAAGCGAGTAGTCCACACGCGGCGCCGTGAACAGCGACAGTGGCTGCGCGTCCCGCGGCCCGGTTTCATGCGTGCCATTGGCAATGCCGTCGTCCATGGCCGCGAGGTCGGGCAGATCAAACACATCGCGCATCAGCAGGCGCCGCTCGGCCGACATCGTGCCCTCGACATGATCATGCTGGGCGAACGAAAAATGGATGGGGATGGGTTGCCGCGAAGTACCCACCTCCAGCGAGCCACCATGGTTGCGCAACAGCAGCTCGAATTGATCGAGGTAGTAGTTTTCGAACAGGTCAGGCCGCGTCAGGGTTGTTTCATACGACCCGGGGCCTGCGACAAAGCCGTAGGCCAGGCGCGAATCGGCGCGCGCCACGGTGTCGGTGCGTACACGCACAAACGGGTAGAAGGCGCGCACCCGCTGCGCCGACCTATCAAGCGATTGACGCGACGACTGATCGGCTACGAAATCGTGCAGGCTCTGGCGAAGATGGTTGATGCCATTTCTGTAGATGGCCTGCGCATGCTCGAGTGCGGCCCGGGCGTGCGTGAAGTGCTCGGTCGGGATCAATGTTGGCGTCGTCATGAGGCATTGTCGCCGCGTAGGCGCCACGCATTCCCGTGTCGACCGACGGCGCGCATAACCGCCCAGTCGCCCTGCTACCCTTGCGGCCCCCGCATCACCACAGCATCCAAGACGTGAGCTTTCTCGCCATTGACATCGGCAACACCCGGCTGAAGTGGGCCCGCTATGCCTCGCCGCAACCCGGAGCCGCCTTGCTTGCGCAAGGTGCGGTGTTCCTGGAGAACATCGACCACCTGGCCGAGGGCGACTGGAAAGGCCAGCCCGCGCCCGCCGCGATGCTGGGGTGCAACGTGGCTGGAGACGCTGTACGCCGCCGTGTCGAGGAGCAACTTGAGCTGTGGGATTTGTCGCCCCGATGGGCTGTTAGCTCCACGCAGGCCGGCGGCATCCGCAATGGTTACGACCACCCCGGGAGATTGGGCGCGGATCGCTTCGTCGCACAGGTGGCAGCGCGTCAGGTGGTGCTCGCGCGCGGCACCCACAGGCCCTGCCTGGTGGTGATGATTGGCACGGCCGTCACGGTCGATGCCCAGGACGCCTCAGGGCAATTCCTTGGCGGCCTGATCCTGCCGGGCCACGGCATCATGCTGCGTGCGCTCGAGGGCGGCACGGCAGGGCTGCGTGTGCCCACGGGCGATGTTGTTGACTTTCCCACCAACACCAGTGACGCACTCACCAGCGGCGGCACCTACGCCATCACTGGCGCCATCGAGCGCATGCACCGTCACCTGGTGCAGCGCTGCGGCGAGCCGCCATTGACCCTGATGAGCGGTGGCGCGGGCTGGAAGGTCGGCCCCTCGCTGGGCATCGAGCATGAGCTGGTCGAGTCCCTGATCTTCGATGGCTTGCTCGCGCTGGAGTGGCAACGTCTGGCGAGCTGACCGCGCCACCAAGGGCAGGCCGAGAACACCACAGCACCAGGGTGCGGATAAAGCCCACGGCTAAAGGATGTAGCGCGTCAGGTCTTCGTTTTTCGACAGTTCACCAAGCTTGGCATCCACTTCGGCAACACCCAGCCGAATCGTCTGGCCGGCCAGGTTCGGCGCATCAAAGCTGACCTCATCGAGCAGGCGCTCCATCACCGTGGCCAGGCGCCGCGCGCCGATGTTCTCGGTGCGCTCATTGACATCAAACGCGATCTGCGCGAGGCGGCGAATGCCTTGTGGCGCGAGCTCCAGGCTGACGCCCTCGGTGGCCAGCAGGGCCTGGTACTGCTTGATCAAGCTGGCGTGGGTGCTCGACAGGATGGCCTCGAAGTCGTCCACGGACAGGGGGCTCAGCTCGACACGGATCGGGAAGCGCCCTTGCAGCTCGGGGATCAGATCGCTGGGCTTGGCCAAGTGAAAGGCGCCCGAGGCAATGAACAGAATGTGATCGGTGCGCACCATGCCGTGCTTGGTGGTCACCGTGGTGCCCTCGACCAAGGGCAGCAGGTCGCGCTGCACGCCCTGGCGCGAGACCTCGGCGCCGCCGTGGTCCGAACGTGAAGCCACCTTGTCAATCTCGTCGATGAAGACGATGCCGTTGTTCTCGGCGTCGCTCAGGGCCTGCGCCTTGATCTCGTCCTCGTTGATGAGCTTGGCGGCCTCTTCCTCGACCAGCAGCTTGCGGGCGTCGGCAATGCGCAGCTTGCGCGCCTTGGTCTTGGCGTTGCCCAACTGAGAAAACATGCCCTTCAACTGCTCGGCCATTTCTTCCATGCCAGGCGGCGTCACGATCTCCATGCTGGCGCGCTGCTCGGCCAGTTCCAGCTCGATTTCCTTGTCGTCGAGCAGGCCTTCGCGCAGGCGCTTGCGCATCACCTGGCGCGCGGTGTTGTCAGCGGCAGGCGCATGGGTGCCGGCGCCAAAGCCCAGTTCGGCACGGTTGTCGCGTGGGGGCGGCACCAGTACATCGAGGATGCGCTCTTCGGCGCCGTCTTCGGCGCGCACGCGCTGGCGCTTGATGGCCGCCTCGCGCGCTTGCTTGACGGCGATGTCCACCAGGTCGCGAATGATGGTGTCCACATCCTTGCCGACATAGCCCACCTCGGTGAATTTGGTGGCTTCCACCTTGATGAAGGGCGCATCGGCCAGCCGCGCCAGGCGGCGTGCGATCTCGGTCTTGCCGACGCCTGTCGGGCCGATCATCAGAATGTTCTTGGGCGTGATTTCGCCGCGCAGTTTTTCATCCACCTGCTGCCGGCGCCAGCGGTTGCGCAGGGCGATGGCCACAGCGCGCTTGGCCGGGTTCTGCCCAACGATGTGTCGGTCCAGTTCGGAGACGATTTCCTGCGGTGTCATGGACATGGGGTGATCTCTGACTGGGTGTGGCCTGGCATTGGCTGGACACACCCGGTGCGCCGCCAGCATCTCATTTCGAACGGGCCCTTAACCCAGCGTCTCGATGGTGTGATTTTGGTTGGTGTAGATGCACAGCTCGCCAGCAATCACCAGCGACTGCTTGACGATTTCGGGTGCGCTCAAGGTGGTGTGCGCCAGCAAGGCCCGGGCGGCCGACTGCGCATAGGCGCCGCCCGAGCCGATGGCGATGATGCCGTGCTCGGGCTCGAGCACATCGCCATTGCCGGTGATGATGAGCGAGGCCTCATGGTCGGCCACCGCCAGCATGGCTTCGAGCCGGCGCAAGACACGGTCAGTGCGCCAGTCCTTGGTCAGCTCGATGGCTGCGCGCACCAGATGGCCCTGGTGCTTTTCCAGCTTTGCTTCGAAACGCTCGAACAAGGTGAAGGCGTCGGCCGTGGCACCGGCGAACCCGGCCAGGACCTGATCGCGAAACAATCTGCGCACCTTGCGTGCACTGGCCTTGACGACGATGTTGCCCAAGGTCACCTGGCCGTCGCCGCCCAGCGCGACCTGCCAGCCCTGCGCGGTTTGTCGCCGCACGCTGAGTATGGTGGTGCCGTGGAATGCGTCCATTTGACCGCTTGGTTAGGGCCGCGCCGTGGCGGCGGTTTTCTGATTGCAGGCGTGAATCACGCCCGCAGCTCGCACACGCAGTCAGTCGCGTCGCACCTGTATGCGGGCATGCTCATTGATGCCCATGGCGCCAAAGAAGAGTGCCACCAGGCGATGCGAGTCGGTGAAGGTGACGCTGCGATCCTGGCCGCGCTTGGCAAGCACCCAATTGAGCAAATCGCCGGCGGCAATGAAGTCCACCCGAATCAGGCGACTACAGGCCACCGACACCAGTGGCGCCATCCCCAGGCGCTGGTCGAGCAGCGCCAAGGTGGCACCAATGTCGCCCACCAGTTGACCGGACAACTCCACCGTGGCCACTTGTACGCCCTGCTGCACGTCATCCAACATGCTCGATTCCATGAACCCGGTCGACACCTCGCTGATGATCGACACCGGCTGCGAGGTCGAAGACAAAGAGCCGCCACTGAGGCGCGCGATGCACTCCGCACGCTCCCAGGACGGCGGCGAGACCTCGTATGTGACGCAGTAGTCGATCGCCGCCTCGTCAAACTGATCGGGACGATTGGCCAGGCGCAAGGCTTCCAGCCGAGCCATCCAAAACGCCGGATCGGCATCGCGCACGCCGGTTGGGGCTGCTTCGAGCAGGGCCTGCAGCAGTTGATCGCCGCTGAGCCAGCGCATCTCCACGGCCTGCTTGGCCCACTCGCGAAACACCGCGGTCAGCTGCGATGCGGCCTCGATCTCGATGGTCTTCAGTGCAGCCCAATCCAGCACCCACGGCAGCGGCAGCTGCAGCGTGACCGAACGCAGTCGGGCAACGGCTTCGACATCGAGCGCCACAGGGCAGATCCAACCGATTTCACCAGCAGGCCGCGGCACCGAGGGTTGCACCTCAAAGGCTGCTGCGGCAGCATCGGCGACCAGGCGAGGCATAGAGAACCATTGCGGCGCTGAAGCGCCGAACAGGTTGGCGTAGTCCAGGGCCAGACTCTCAAACTTGATTTGTTGCCCTATGGCCCGGTACAGGTCAAATAACACGCGCCAGGTTTCACCGTGCTGATAGCGCGCGCCGTTTCGATCCACCAACTGCGTCAAGGCCTGCTCGCAATGGCTGAAGTCGGCGTTGGCAAAGGCAATCACGGCTTCGTCCAGCTCAGGGTCATGCACCACCTCGCTGACCTCAATCGCATCGGGCTGTATCGGCGGGCGCAGTGCTTGAGCTGCGGCCTGAGGTTTCGCTGCTGGCTGCTTTGCTGGAATGGCGGCGGACGCACCGGCACCGCCCTTGGCTGTTGCAGAGCTGACCACCGTCTGCGTTAAAACGGGCAGGGCGGCTGGCAGTTCGCGACGGCCATCGCCCGGCGGCGGCGCGGCCTGGGCACGTTCGAGAGCAGGTCTTGGCGCACCAGCACCGGCACCCGCGTTGCGCTGCTCCATGCTGGGCTGGAACGCCTGGGCTTGCGTTGGAAGTGCGTGGTAGCCACTTTGACGACGATCCTGGCTGTTGCGCAAGCCGTCGTTGCCGACCATTTGCTGTTCGATCTCGTCGATCTTGGCCTTGACGCGAACATCCTGGCGCAGGCTGGTTTCAGACACGCGCACATCGGTGTCGTCGATCTGCGAGGTGCCACCCAGCGCGGCCAATTGCTCAGGTGAGAGTCCGTCGCGGCGCAGACGGCGCAGCACATCAAATTCGCGCTTGCGCACAAAGTCGTTGCGCCGCTTGCGCTCGACCATGGCCTTGAGCTCGGATTTCTCCAGCTCGGCTTCACGGTTGTCCTCCTGCTGCGAATTGATGTTCGACCAATCCGTTGCAGGATTGGCCACGAACTTCACAACCTTGCGGAAGAAGCTTTCGCCTTCCTTGGGTTCAGCCATGGTGGAGGGGCATCCCGGAGCGTGCGCCAGTGGATCGCTTCGTCGTCAATCGCCGAACATTTTCTGCTTCATCTCACGCCGTTGTTGGGCTTCGAGCGACAGGGTTGCCGTGGGCCTGGCCAGCAGTCGGCCCAGTCCAATGGGCTCGCCCGTTTCATCGCAGAAGCCGTAGTCATTGGAATCAATGCGACCCAAGGACTGCTGGATCTTCTTCAGCAATTTGCGCTCGCGATCACGGGTACGCAACTCCAGGGCGTGTTCTTCTTCGATGGTGGCGCGATCGGCCGGATCAGGCACGATGGAGGTGTCTTCGCGCAGATGTTCGGTCGTCTCGCCGGCATTGGACAGCAAGTCATCTTTGAGCCCCTGCAGCCGCAGCCGGAAGAACTCGTGCTGCTTGTCGTTCATGTATTCAGCTTCCGGCATGGCCAGCAGCTCAGGCTCGGTCAGGTCCTTCGCCGACTTGGATTTCCAGGCGTTGACGAGTTTGGGGTCCGCCTTGATGGCGGGCTTCAGCATTTCCATTGGCTCAGGGTATCCACGTGCAGGAGGCTTCGGTGGTGAGAAGCGCTCGGAGAATCGGTTGATCGGTGCAGCAGGCGCCGCCTGGGTCACAGGGCTGGTCTTGCCGGCTTTCGCAAGGGGTGCGGGCGCCGCCTTGACACTTGGCGGTGGGGCGACCGGCGCGCGGACAGGCTCTGCTTTCTTCGGGACGGGCGCTGCAGCGGGTTTCTTGGTTGCAGCGGCTTTGAGGTTGGAGGCCAGCACCGGCTTGTGCGTCGACACCACCGTCTTGGCGGGCGCTACAACGGCCTTTTTCACAGGTGCAACAGGCGCCGCAGGCTTGGGAGGAGACTTCTTGGCCACAGTGGTCACTGGGGGAGCTTTCTTGGCGACAGCTTTGGGCATCGGCGCTGGCGCCACCACCTTTCGGCCGGTAACGGGCTTGGCGTTGGAAGGGCTTTTCGCCGAGGGCTTGCTCACTTCGGGACTCCTGGCAGTGGCACTGGATCTGAGATCCGCATGGGGCTGCCCTTGGACGATATGAGTCAGCAGCACCATTCAGGCGCGCGGATTGTAGCCACGCACCCCCGGCGCCAACACCGGCGCCAACATCAGCGCCAGCCTGGCAAGTTTGGGCATTGCGTTACACAAGGCCGTTACGCCAGCGCGTCAGACGAGGCAGCCTTCAAGGCCCTGCATCAGGATGTCCTTGGGCAGGTCGATGCCGATGAACACCATCTTGCTGTTCTTGCGTTCGTTGGGCAACCACTTCGGCCCCAGATCGCTTCCCATGAGCTGGTGCACGCCCTGAAAGATCACCTTGCGGTCGCTGCCCTTCATAAAGAGGACGCCCTTGTAGCGCAGCAGCTTGGGGCCGTAGACCTGAACGATGGAGCCGAGGAAGTCTTCGAGCTTGGCGGGGTTGAAGGCCTTGTCTGAGCGGAACACGCAGGATTTGACGTCGTCATCATGGGCGTGGTGGTGTGGATGCTCACAATGCTCGTCATGCACATGGGCCGGCCCGTGATCGTGCCCATGGTCATGGCCGTGATGGTCGTGCCCATCGGCGCTGAGGAATTCGGGATCGATCTCGAGCTTGGAGTTGAGGTTGAAGCCGCGCAGATCGAACACGCTGGCAATGGGCACCTCGCCAAAGTGCACCCGCTGCTGCGGCGCACGCGGGTTCATATGCTTGAGGCGGTGAATCAAAGCCTGCACCTCGCCCTCGGTCACCAGGTCCGACTTGCTGATGAAAATCCGGTCGGCGAAGCCCACCTGACGCTGCGCTTCCTGGCGCGTGTCGAGCTGGGTCTGGGCGTGTTTGGCATCGACCAGCGTCAGGATTGAATCAAGCAAGTAGCTCTCGGCGATCTCGTCGTCCATGAAGAATGTCTGGGCCACAGGCCCAGGATCGGCCAGCCCTGTGGTCTCAATCACGACACGGTCAAACACCAGCTCGCCCTTGCGGCGCTTTTCCGCCAGCTCTGACAGCGTCGTGCGCAGATCCTCGCGGATCGTGCAGCACACGCAGCCGTTGTTCATCTGAATGATCTGCTCATTGGTGTCGGCCACCAAAATCTCGTTGTCGATGTTCTCCTCGCCGAACTCGTTCTCGATGACGGCAATTTTTTGGCCATGTGATTCGGTGAGCACGCGCTTGAGCAAAGTGGTCTTGCCACTGCCGAGAAAGCCGGTGAGGATGGTGGCGGGGATGAGTCCGGTGGACATGGCAAGGCTCCGAAAGTCAATCGGGTATTCTCGCCCGGTTGCCACCACCGACACCTGCTGTGTCAGAACCCCCAGCGACTCGTCCACCCCAACGCGGCAGATTCACTGCCGAGGAGCGGCCCCACAGTGAGCGCCGCAGTCTGTTTGGCCGGCTGGTCGAGTTTGTGTCGCCTGGGCCTGATTCACGCGAGGAGTTCATCGCGTCTTTGGCCGAGGCCGAGGCCCGCGAGCTGATCGCGCCAGAGTCGCGCGTCATGCTCGAGGGCGTGATCCGCATGGCCGAGATGAGCGCGGGCGATGTGATGGTGGCCGCACCGCGCATGGATTTGCTCGACATCGCGGCACCCTACGATGAACTGCTGGCCCTGGTGATTGCCACGGCGCATTCGCGCTTTCCGGTCTACGAGCGCCAGCGCGACAACATCATCGGCATCCTCATGGCCAAGGATTTGCTCAAACTGCAGCGTGCGCCCGAGCTGAATTTACGCACTTTGTTGCGGCCCGCGGTGTTCGTGCCCGAATCGAAGAACCTCAATGAGCTGCTGCGCGATTTCCGCTCCAACCGCAACCACCTGGCCATCGTCATTGATGAATTTGGCAACACCGCCGGCCTCATCACCATCGAGGACGTGTTGGAGGAAATCGTCGGCGAGATCGAGGACGAATTCGACGACGCCGACATCGAAAACGGCATCTACACGCTGGCCGATGGCTCGCACCGCGTGGCCGGTGACAGCAGCATCGGCGCCGTCAACCAGGCCTTTGCGCTGAGCCTGCCCAGCGACGAGTTCGACACCATTGGCGGCCTGATCGCGCATGAGCTCGGCCGCGTACCGCGGCGCGGCGAGTCGGTGGCCGCGGGCGGCCTGAGCTTTCAGGTGATGCTCACCCGGGGCGGCGCGGTGCGCTGGTTTCGGGCACGGCGCGTGGCCGCGGACGAGCGGGCTGCTTGACTGGCGCCGCACAGCGCTTGCGCCCAGATAACGCGGCGCCACGTGGCCCCCTGTGGGTCGATGTGGTGGCCGCCTTGGCCGCAGGCGCCGTGCAATCGCTGACCTTTGTCTTCACCGAGCTGTGGGCCCTGCAGTGGCTGTGCATGGCCTGGCTGGCCTGGCGCGTGCTGGGCGCCCCCGCTCCACGCCGCGCCGCCTGGATAGGCGCCGCCTACGGCAGCGCTTGGCTGGCCAGCGCGGTGTGGTGGCTGTTCATCAGCATGCACCGCTATGGCGGCCTGCCGGCGTGGGTGGCGGCCCTGGCGGTGTTGCTGTTGTCGGTGGCACTTTCTGCGTACTTGGCCTTGGCCATGGCGGCCGTCGCCAGGGCGGGCCGTGATCAAGGCTTGCGCGCAGCGCTCTGGTTTGCGCTGGCCTGGTTGGCCGCGGAGCTGGCGCGTGGCCTACTTTTCACCGGCTTTCCCTGGGCGGCCAGCGGCTATGGTCAAGTCGATGGCCCACTGGCCTGGCTGGCGCCGTGGCTCGGTGTTTACGGCATAGGCGCCGTGATGGCGCTGTTGGCGGGATGGGTGGTTGCCGCAGTCACCGTGCGCACAGTGCGCGCAGTCATTGCCACGGCCGCCCTGGCGCTGTGCATCCTGGCGGGATGGCTGCTGGGCCCGGCCTCGTTCAGCCAGCCCGTCGGGAGCCTGCAGGTCAGCCTGCTGCAACCCAACGTGGCGCAAGACGAGAAGTTTGCGGTCGAGCACATGCCCGCCACACTGCGCTGGGTGGCTCAGGCCTTGTTCGCCGCGCGCGGCGACCTGGTGGTGGCGCCGGAGACGGCCGTGCCCCTGCTGCCCAGCCAGCTGGGACAACACACACCGGGCTATTGGCCCGCGCTGCAGCGCCACTTTGACAACGCTGGCGCAGTGAAGGGATTACCTGTGGCATTGATCGGCGTGCCACTGGGCGACGCCGATCAGGGCTACAGCAACTCGGTGGTCGGCCTCGGCGCCGGCGCCTGGGCCTACCGCTATGACAAAGCCCACCTGGTGCCGTTTGGCGAATTCATCCCACCGATGTTTCGCTGGTTCACCGATTTGATGAACATCCCGCTGGGCGAGTTTCGCCGTGGCGACCCGACGGCGCGGGCCCTGCAGCTGGGTGCCCAGCGCCTGTTGCCCAACATCTGCTTTGAAGACCTGTTTGGCGAGGAGCTGGCCACGCGCTTCGGCACCCACGACGCTGCGCCGACGATGCTCGTGAACATCAGCAACATCGGCTGGTTTGGCAGGCTCGCCGCACCTGTGCAACACCTGAACATCTCAAGGATGCGCGCGCTGGAGCTGCAGCGCCCGGTGTTGCGCGCCACCAATACCGGCGCCACGGCCATCATCGACCACCGTGGCCAGGTGCAAGCCAGCCTGCCGGTGTTTGAGCAAGGTGTGCTGACAGGCCAAGTGACGGGGCACACTGGGCGCACGCCGTATGCCATCTGGGTGTCCGCGTTGGGCCTGTGGCCACTGCTCGTCCTCAGCTGGATGGGCCTGCTGTACTTGGGCTGGCGGGGCCGCCAATCGGCGCCGCCGTGATGGTGCTCGCGATGAGCAGATGCTGCGGACCCGGCCGTTAAACTCCGCAGCCCACCACGGCGACCGTCGCCGATTGCAACGGCTGCAATGCTCAACTTCCAGCAACTCATTCTTCGCCTGCAAGACTATTGGGCCGCCCAAGGGTGCGCGCTGCTGCAACCCTATGACATGGAGGTCGGCGCCGGCACCAGCCATACCGCCACGTTCTTGCGCAGCCTGGGGCCCGAGCCCTGGAAGGCGGCATACGTGCAACCCAGCCGCCGCCCCAAGGATGGCCGCTACGGCGACAACCCCAACCGCCTGCAGCACTACTACCAATACCAGGTGGTGCTCAAGCCCGCGCCGGCCAATATTCTTGAGCTCTATCTGGGCTCGCTTGAGGCCGTCGGCTTCGATCTGAAGCGCAACGACATCCGCTTCGTCGAGGACGATTGGGAGAACCCCACCCTGGGCGCCTGGGGCCTGGGCTGGGAGGTGTGGCTCAACGGCATGGAGGTCACACAGTTCACCTACTTCCAGCAGGTGGGCGGCATCGACTGCAAGCCCATCACTGGCGAGATCACCTACGGCCTGGAGCGCCTGGCGATGTACCTGCAGGGGGTGGACAACGTCTACGACCTGGCCTGGACCGATGGCCTGAAGTACCGCGATGTCTATCACCAAAACGAGGTGGAGCAGAGCACCTACAACTTCGAGCACAGCGATGTCGACTTCCTGTTTTCCGCCTTCGGTGCGCATGAGCGCCAGGCCCAACACCTGATGACGGCGGCCTTGGCCCTGCCGGCCTATGAGCAGGTGCTCAAGGCCGCGCACAACTTCAATTTGCTCGATGCGCGCGGCGCCATCAGCGTCACCGAGCGGGCGGCCTACATCGGCCGCATTCGCAACCTGGCGCGCAGCGTGGCGCAGAGCTATCTCGACAGCCGGGCGCGCTTGGGATTTCCCATGGCGCCCAAGGCCTGGGCCGATGAAACGCTGGCCAAGCTTGCCGCCAAGAAGAAGGCGGCCTGAACATGAGCGCAGCCGAGTCAAATTTTCAATCGATCAGCACGGCCCAGTCCTTGCCTAACCTTTTGGTCGAGGTGTTCGTCGAAGAGCTGCCACCCAAGGTGCTGGGCAAGCTTGGCGAGGCCTTCGCCGCGGTGCTGGCGGCGTCCTTGAAGGCCCAGGGCCTGGCGCCGGCCGATGCCAAGGTCACCCCTTTCGCCTCGCCGCGCCGCCTGGCCGTGCACATCACCCAGGTTGCCGCCAAGGCCGGCGACACGACCGTGCAGCAGAAGTTGATGCCTATGGCGGTGGCGCTGGACACCCAGGGCGCGCCGACAGCGGCGCTGCTGAAAAAGCTCGCTGCGCTGGGCCAGGAGGCAACGGTGCTGCCGCAGCTCAGACGCGCGCTCGATGGCAAGGCCGAGACCTTGTACCTGGACCTGCAGTTGCCAGGCGCCAGCCTGGCCCAGGGCCTGGGCCAGGCACTGCAAGAGGCCTTGGCCAAACTGCCGATTCCCAAGGTGATGAGCTATCAATTGGCCGATGGCTGGAGCAGCGTGCAGTTCGTGCGCCCAGCGCACGGCTTGGTGGCGCTGCACGGTGCGGAGGTGGTGGCCATCAGCGCGCTGGGCTTGAGCGCTGGGCGCAGCACCCACGGCCATCGCTTCGAGGCCCAGCAAAGCCCCGTCGTCCTGCGCGACGCCGACTCGTACGCCGAGCAACTTCGCGACACCGGCGCCGTGATTGCCAGCTTCACTGCGCGCCGAGCCGAGATCCACAGCCAGTTGACGGCCAAGGCGGCGGCGCTGGGCCTGCAAGTGATCAACGACGACGCCTTGCTCGATGAGGTCACGGCCCTGGTCGAGCGGCCCAATGTGCTGCTGTGCCAGTTCGAGTCCGAGTTCCTGGCGGTGCCGCCCGAGTGCCTGATCTTGACGATGAAGGCCAATCAGAAGTATTTCCCCCTGCTCGATGCCGACGGGCGGCTCACGCATCGGTTTTTGGTGGTCAGCAACATCAGCCCCGCGGACCCATCGCAGGTGATTGGCGGCAACGAGCGCGTCGTGCGCCCGCGCTTGGCCGACGCGAAATTTTTCTTCGATCAGGATCGAAAAAAGCCTTTGGCCGAGCGTGTGGCCGGCCTGCACAAGGTGGTTTATCACAACAAATTGGGCAGCCAAGGCCAGCGCATGGAGCGCGTGCGCCAGGTGGCGCTGGAGATTGGTCAGATCTTGGGCGGCGCTGCACTGGCGGCCGAGGTCGGCACCGCGGCCACCTTGGCCAAGGCCGACCTCTTGACCGACATGGTTGGCGAGTTTCCTGAGCTGCAGGGCACCATGGGCGGCTATTACGCGCGCCATGATGGCCACAGTGAGCAGATAGCGTGCGCCATCGAAGACCACTACCGCCCGCGCTTTGCCGGCGATGCCCTGCCGCGCCACCCTGCCGGCCTGGCGGTGGCTCTGGCCGACAAGCTGGAGACCCTGGCGGGCCTGTTCGGCATCGGCCAGGTGCCCACGGGCGACAAAGACCCCTTCGCCTTGCGCCGCCATGCCCTGGGTGTGATCCGCATGCTCATCGAGCGTGACCTGCCTTTGGACATCGGCAGCCTGGTGCGCATGGCCTTTCTGGCCTTCACGCCGGAACATGGCCAGATGCAGGCCGAGGTGGCGCACTTTTTGTACGAGCGACTAACGGGTTATTTGCGCGACCTGGACTACAGCGCCAAGGAGATCGATGCCGTCATCGCGCTGCGCCCGCAGCGCTGGGCAGACATCCCCAAGCGTTTGGCGGCAGTGCGCGCCTTCACCGGTTTGGCCGAGGCCGCGCCCCTGGCGGCCGCAAACAAGCGTGTCGGCAACATCTTGAAGAAGTCACAGCCAGCGGACAGCACCGCCGTAACCAAGGCTGTAAGCACCGCCGAAAACACCACCGAAGCCACCGCAACGCCAAGTGCCGTGCGCCCCGAGCTGCTGCACGAGCCCGCCGAGGCCGCGCTGTACGCTGCACTGCAAACGGTGGGCCCGCTGGCCGACGCCCACTTCGAGGCGGGCGACCATGCGGCCTCGCTGCGCCACTTGGCCGCCTTGAAAGCGCCGGTCGATGCCTTCTTCGAAGCAGTGATGGTCAACGCCGAAGATGCGGCGCTGCGTGCCAATCGGCTGGCCTTGCTGGCGGCGCTGCACGCGGCGATGAACCGCGTGGCCGACCTGTCACGCCTGGCCAGCTAAAGGCAAGACCCTCGTCCCGCAGGAGCCCACATGCAACATGCCCCCAAGCTGGTGATCCTGGGTCGCGACGGCATTCTCAACGCCTACCGCGATGACCATGTCAAGTCGCCCGACGAGTGGCAGCCGGTTGCCGGCGCGCTGGAGGCCGTGGCCCGGCTCAACCATGCGGGCTGGCACGTGGTGGTGGCCACCAACCAATCCGGCATCGGCCGCGGCATGATCGACATGGCCTCGGTCAACGCCGTCCACGCCCGCATGATGCAGCGACTGGCGGCCGTGGGTGGGCGCATCGATGCGGTGTTTTTCTGCCCGCACGCGCCTGAAGATCACTGTGATTGCCGCAAACCGCTGCCTGGCCTGATGGCTGAAATCGGCAGGCGCTATGGGCTTGAGCTCAAGCTGGTGCCCATGGTGGCCGACACCTTGCGCGACCTGCAGGCAGCCCAGGCCTCGGGCTGCGAGCCCCACCTGGTGCAAAGTGGGCGAGTGGCCGGCTGTGGCCCGGCCGAACTGCAGTGCATCGTCGCCCAGGTGCCGGACACCCGATTGCATGTTGACCTGGGTGCCTTTGCCGAGCATCTGCTGCGGCGCGAGCATGGCAGCTCGCTGAGCCTGGGCAACCTCGGATGACGACCGAGACAGGTTCGCAGCGAAGCGCGGCCATGCCGTCCCTGGTCTGGGCCTGGTGCGCACTGCGCTCGCTGGTTTTTGTCCTGTGGTTGATCCTCACCGTGATCCCCTGGGCCCTGGCGGTGCTGCTGGTGTCCATCGCGGTTCGCGGCAAATCGCTTTACTGGATGTGCGCGGGCTGGCTGAAGGTGGCGATTTGGGGCGCACGCTGGATCTGCGGCATACGCTATGCGATCCAGGGCATGCAGCATCTGCCGGCGCGTGCCGATGAGCACGCCGCCGTGCTGCTGGCGCCAAAACACCAATCCACCTGGGAGACCTTTGCCTTCCCCGCGCTGATGTCGCACCCGCTGTGCTATGTGTTCAAACGCGAGCTGCTGTATATCCCGTTTTTTGGCTGGGCCATGGGCCGGCTGGACATGATTCACATCGACCGCAGCAAACGCACCGAGGCCTGGAACAAGGTGGCCGCCCAGGGCAAAACGCTCATGGCACAGGGCAACTGGGTGATCATGTTTCCGGAAGGAACGCGCACTCCGCGCGGTGCTCAGGGCAGCTACAAATCGGGTGCCAGTCGCCTGGCCATCACCACCGGCACGCCCATCGTGCCCATCGCGGTGACCTCGGCGCGTTGCTGGCCGCGCAAATCCTTCCTGTTGCGGCCGGGCCTGATCGAGATCTCGATTGCCGCGCCCATCGCGTCGGTGGGCCGTGAGCCCGATGAGCTGATGCGCCAGGTCGAAGCCTGGATCGAGGCCGAAATGCGCCGGCTTGATCCCGAGGCCTATCGCTGAATTGGCGCGACCTGTTCAATTGAGCTTGGCATGACGCCGCATTGCTTGGCACGGGGCCAAGGGCTTGATGGCCTGGTGACGCGTGCGCGGGGCCGGGTCAGGCGCTTCGTACAATGGTTTTTCATGGCGGCAGCAAACGGCAACTCCGACAACAGGCAACTCTCGCTGTTCGATGTCGCGCCGAGCCTGCCGCTGGCGAATGCGGGGCCGCCAGCTGCGCTGCCAAGCGCCTCGACCAGGCCACAGCCCACGGCCGCGCCCGATACGGTGGCCGCGCCCATCGCCGACGCCATACCCCCGCGCTTTCATCACCCGCGCGCCCAGCGCCACATCCTGCTGGGCGAACATCGCGTGGGCTATGAGTTTCGCCGCGGCAAGCGCCGCAGCATCGGCTTCACCGTGGGCACCGAAGGCCTCAGCGTCAGCGCTCCGCGATGGGTTGGCATGACCGAGGTCGAGCTGGCGCTGCGCGAGAAATCTGGCTGGATATTGCGCAAGTTGCATGAGCAGCGCGAGCGCGCCGATCGGCTGCAAGCGGCGCGCATCGATTGGCGCGATGGCACCTCAATTCCCTTCCTGGGCGATACCGTGATCGTGGTGCTCGATGGCCGTGTCAGCGGCGCGGTACTCAACACCGAAGCCGAGGGCCTGCCGGGCGTGCCGCGCATGACGCTGCACATCGGCCTGCCGCACAGCGCCACACAAGAGCAAATCCGCGAGGCGGTGCAAAGCTGGCTGCAACGCCAGGCACGGCGCATCTTCGAGTCTCGATGTGCACACTTTGCGCAGGCCCTGGGTGTGCGGGTGCGCCGCCTGTCGTTGAGCTCCGCCGCCACACGCTGGGGCAGCGCCAGCGCCGACGGCTCGGTGCGCCTGAACTGGCGCCTGGTGCACTTTGCCATGCCAGTGATCGACTACGTGGTCACGCATGAACTGGCGCATCTGCGCGAGATGAACCACAGCGACGCCTTCTGGGATGTGGTGCGCTCGGTGCTGCCCGATTACGAGCGCAGCCGAGGCGTGCTGCGCACCGAGCTACTGCCAATCCTCGACTAAAGGCGGTGAATATTCACCGAAATACATGTACCCAATTGCGGAGGCGCAATGGGCCCGCGCGGCGCACACTGTCGTGGACTGCTGTCGTCATGGCAAGAACAGGGAGTGCAGCGCGAACCATCGCGCGCTCGGTGCGGCGGACTGGAAGCAGTCCGCCGCAGTCGCTTTTGGCGGCTGCAATTGGCCCGAGCCTTGGGGCGGTCCGGCAAAGCCGTAGGTGCCGCACACCCGGCCGCACACCCGGCCGCGCACCCTGCCAAATACGTGCCGCTGAGGCCACACATTGCAAAATGGCTTGATGCCTCAAACGCCTACCCTGGCTGCCGTGCCAGCCGACAACACCGACTGGTCAATTGAGCTCTTGCGCGGCCTGGCTGCCGTGCTGGTGGTGCTGGCGCACTACCAGCCTTTGTTGGGCTGGAACTTTGCCATCCTGCGGTTTGCCTACACCGGGGTCGATCTATTCTTTGTGCTCAGCGGCTTTGTCTTTGCGCCCTACCTCTGGGGCAAGCCGCTGGCCGCGCGTGCCCACCTGGTGCGGCGCTTCTTCAGGCTGTACCCGCTCTATGTCGTGGCTTTGGCTTGCTATGCCGGACTGCATGTGTTGCAGGGCCAGCCTGTGGATCATCTGCTCAAGCACCTGCTCTTTGTCTACACCTGGGAGACGCGCGAGGTGGCTTTCACCTTCAACCCTGCGTTTTGGAGCCTTCCGCCCGAGGTGGAGTTCTATCTTGCGCTGCCCCTGCTGGCGGCCTTGGCCGGGCAGGCGCGACGCGACGGCGTGACCATGCTGGCGGGCTTGCTGGCGAGTTTGTTAGCGATGGCGCTTGTCGTCCACCTGGGTCTGGCCTGGTGGAGCCCGGTGTCGCCAAGTGCGCCCTTCAACATGGCGGCAATATTGGGCGTCCACTTGCCCGGATTGCTGGTGGAGTTTTTGTTCGGCGCCATGGCCTGGAAAGTCGCGACGCACCGGCCCGGAACTGCTGTGCGGGCGGTCATGTTGGGCCTGGGATTGCTTGCTTGGTGGGGCCTGGCTGTGCTGTTTGCGGCACTTGGGGACATCGGCTTGGGCCGCATCGATTTGCTGCGCGGTAACACGAGCATGCTCGCGGCGCTGGCCTTTGCGCTGATGGTGGCGGCTTGGGTTGGTTGGGTGAAGCACCCTGCGCCGGCGTTGATAGCGCTCGCCACACGCATGGGGAATTTGAGCTACGGCCTCTACCTCTTTCACAACGCCATGCCGGTGGTGCTGCAGGCTTGGAAAACTTCGATGACGGGGCCAGGGTTTGCCTTGCTTTGTCTGGCCGGCACCTTGCTCTTAGCGCAACTGCTGCATTGGGCCGTCGAGGCGCCGTGCCGTCAGTTTGGACGCCGGTTGGCGGCGCAGTGGCAAGCTGCCCGCTGACCACATCGATCATTCAGGCGTTTTCCCCTCGTCGCTGCGGTGGGCCGCCATGGCCAGGGCACCCAGCAGCAGCAAGGGCAAGGCGAACTTGGCATCGCGAATCACCACATTGAACAGGGCCGACCAGGCCAGCGCCACCCACACCAGCAGCAGGGCTTCGCCGCGGTGGCGGGATCGCCAGCCCCATTGCAAGTGGGCTGCCAGCAGGGCCAACCACAACGCCGTCCCGGCCCCACCCAGCTGCACCGCGATCAAGAGGTATTCGTTGTGCGGGGTGAGCTGTTCTTCCAGCAGGCGCCCGCCCCGTGCGCGGGTCTGCCACTCCATCAGCCAACTGCCGACACCGTGGCCTAGGAGAGGCTTGTCTTTCACCATGTCCAGGCTCACGTCCACCATGCGCAAGCGCATGCCCCAACTGGAGGCGACTTCGCCTGTGGGTGGATAGGCGCGCAGCTCGGTCCAGCCCTCGGCAAAGCGCGCTCGAACGCCGCTGGAGGCTTGCCATGTGAGCGCCAACAGTGCCGCCACCGCCACGATCAGCGCAGTCCGGCGCAGCCAATGCGGCTGCCGCGCCACGGCCAGCACCATCAGCAGCACGGGCAGGGTGGCCATGCCTGTGCGTCGATCCTGCAAAACCAGACCCGCAGCTGCGACCACGGCGGCCACAAGCCAGGCACTGCGCCGCAACGCGCTCTGGCGACCATCCGCACACTCGGCCAAGGCCAAGGCAGCGCCCAGGGCCACCAGCAGTGAAGTGGCGATGCGTTGGTTGCCCAAGGCGCCAACGGTGCTGCTCAGGGCATCGCGCAACCAGGCGCTATCGGGCAGGGCATGGAAGTGCTCAAGCACGGTGAGCGCGCCGACCGCGGCCGTGGCAACGATGAAGTGGCGCAGCGCAAGGCGTGCCACCTGCGGTGGGCAGGCCAGTGCGATGAGCGGCATGCACAGCACCCGCCCGTAGTGCCACAGATGCGACATCACATCCGCAACAGGCGCATGCGACCAAGCGGCCGACAGCACGAGCATCAGCCACAGCAGCAATGGCAGCAGAAAAGGCGGCCACAACAGCATCGCGCGCAAGGACATGTCGCGCGCCGCCGTCGTTTCGGTGCTGCCGGCCGTTTGCAGCGCGCGCAGGATCAAGCCCGCGGCGAGCAAGGTGCACAGCAAAAGGCTGAGGTACTTCATGCCCAAAGGCAGAAAACAGGACCACGCACCCAGCACGGCCAGGAAGGCGAAGGCACGGGCTTGGCTTGAGGTGGCGATTGGCGCCCACGCCGGAGCGTTGGCGTTCTGGGTGAACGAGGCTGGCGAGCCCTCGGCCGGCGCCGAAGCCCCTTTCATGGCAGCCGCCAATTCAGCAGCCCGACCCATGCGCCTCGCAGCAGGGCGGCCAGTTTGGGCAGGCGTCGCTCTTCGACCTTGATGATGCCCAAGGCCTCGTAGAGCAGGCGCGCCAGGCAAAGCAAGGCAAATGCCGGCTCGCGCCACAGCATGCTGCGACCCAGGCACGCCGTGTTGCGCCCGATCAGGTAGCGGCGTGCGGCCGAGTGGCCGCCAGCCTGCAGGTCTCGGCCCATAAACCTGTAGCGGCGGCGCGCGCCGATGGCATGCAAGAACTCATGGCTGCCATGCACGTATATCGCCAGCGCAGCGGCACGTGCACGCAGGCAATACTCGGTGTCCACATGGTCCACGGCCAGTGCTTCACTGAAGTTGCCCAGGCGCTGCAGTGCCGCCATGCGCCACACCGATCTGGAGCCGATGACAAACGCGACACGGCGCAAGCCCTCAAACTGGCGTGGCAAATAGCGCAGTTGGAAGCGGCCCAGCTCAATGTGTTTGCCGCGCAGACCGGTTGCCCTGTCCACATAGGCCGGTGCCACGGCTGCGGTGTGCTCATCAGCCAGCAGCGCCATGACATCGGTGTCGGTCAGGAAGGCGCCCAGGCCCGCGGCATCGCTGTCCTCGTCCAGCAGCACCAAGTGAGTGATTTCGGGGTGCTGCGCCGTGAGGTGGGCTATGGCCTGGTTGTAGGCGCCGGCCAGGCCACCCCTGTTGCGCGTGGCCAGCAGCACCAAACCCGGCTGCGCACGCAGCGCCTGCAGGGCTGGATGCGTGTTGGAGGTGTTGTCGGCAAGGATCAGCAAGGACAGCGTGCGGGTCAATTGGCCCAGCAGCTGCTCAATCAATGCACCCGGGTCTGCGTTCGGGTGGTAGAGCACCACCACAGCGGCAGTGCACGCCAAACTCAAAGCCGATTGATCATTGCGGCCAGTGATATGCCGATGTTGCCCATCAGCGTTTGGCGGTAGACACCGCTGCGCCACAGGCCCCACAGGCGCCCACCCAGCCAACGCTGGCGCGCCACGACAAACTCATCAAGCACCTGCTGGTTTTCACAGGTCATGAGGTGGCGCGCACGCACCAGTGCAGCCAAATTGGCATTGATCCAGCCGCGGAAGCGGCCCTGCAGCAGCAACTTTGCCCGGCGCATCTGGGCCACGGGATCGATGTTGGCGCCAAATTGATTGCTGTCGTGCTGGCGGTAGCGAACCGTTGGATGCGGGTCGTAGTGCACGTGGCCGCCGCAGCCGGACACCAGCATATAGGCCCACCAATCGTGGGTGATGGCCTCGACATCTTCGCCAGCGCGCCGCAGCAAATCCCGGGCTGCGCGATTGAAGACCATGGTGTTGCCGCCCGCAATGCTTTGCACCAGTGCATTGCGGAAACTGGGCGCGTGCTCAAACAGTGGTGAGTAGCCCAAATGCTGGTTGCGTGCATCCACCAGCAAAGTGCGTGAGCCGTACAGCGCAGGCACATCGGCCGCCACGGTCTGCAGCCAGGCCACGGCGCGTTCGAGTTTGTCAGCCTCCCAGACGTCGTCCTGGTCGGCATAGGCGAAGTAGTCGGCGTCGATGTCGGCACGACATGTCAGGGACAGGAAATTCGCCGTCGATCCTTCGGCCGGGCCGTCATGGATAGAGATCCGATCTGTGCCCCAATGCGACTGGTAGTACTCCAAGATCGCGTGGGTGTGGTCGTCAGAGCCATCGTCTGAGGCCCAGATGGCCCAACTCGGATGGGTCTGCGTGGCGATCGAGTTGAGCTGTTGGGCCAAGAAGTGTTGCGCTTGCATGGTGCACATCAACACCGCCACTTTCGGCACTGCGGGATGCGGCCGGTGCAGCAAGCTGCGCAGCGACACCAAGGGGATGACCTGACGGAATTCTTCCCAAGGTGCCAGCAACTCGGCTACAGATTCACGCGCACTGCGTGGGCGCCGAATGTTGATCGGGTGGTTGTGGTTTTTCGCTGCGCTGGCTGCCATGGCGGGCGCGAGTTTAGCCGACGACTTTGCGTCACTTGCCCCAAGCGGGACCGCCAATCATCCTTTTGGATGAGCCTCTAACTCAGCGTTACATCGGCGCGGTGCCAAGGCCCTGCTCAAGCGCTGTGCCGGGCCGCGTACCACTGCGCCACAAGCGCCATCCCTGCGGCGATGTTGTGGCTGGGCACGAATCCAAGGCCTTCACGGGCCTTGCCAATGTCGGCGCGCGAATGGCGGACATCACCTGCGCGGAAGTCGCGGTACACCGGGGCGGCCACGGTGAGGGCGGGCCGGCATCGCACCAGCTCCGCAGCCAGCATGGCGTGCATCTCGTTGAGCGTGGTTTGATCACCCACGGCGACGTTGTAGACCTGATTGATGGCCTTGTCCTGATCGGTCGTTCCCGCCAGGATGTTGGCCTGCACGGCGTTGGCGACAAAGCAAAAATCGCGGCTGGTTTGGCCATCGCCATTGATGTAGACGGCCTCGTTGGCCAACATCGACGCCGCCCAGCGCGGAATCACCGCGGCATAGGCGCCATCGGGGTCCTGGCGTGGGCCGAAGACATTGAAGTAGCGCAGACCGATGCTGGCCAGGCCGTAACTGCGTGCAAAGACGCTGGCGTACAGCTCGTTGACGTATTTGGTGACGGCATAGGGCGAGAGCGGGTTGCCGATTTGCTCCTCCACCTTGGGCAAACCGGGGTGGTCGCCATAGGTGGAGCTGCTGGCGGCGTAGACAAAGCGCTGCACCTTGGCGTCGCGCGCAGCGATGGACATGTTGAGAAAGCCGCCAATGTTGACCTCATTGGTCGTGGCGGGATCGGCCAGCGAGCGCGGCACTGAACCCAAGGCCGCCTGATGCAGCACGATGTCCACGCTGCGGCAGGCCTGCGCGCAATCGGCAAGCTGGCGGATGTCGCCCTCAATCATGCGAAAACGCGACCACGCCGGGCCGCCAACCAACGAGCGCACATCGTCGAGGTTGTGGCGGTGGCCAGTGGCGAAGTTGTCGAGGCCGACGACGGACTGGCCCTGGCCGAGCAGGGTTTCCAGAAGGTGGCTGCCGATGAACCCGGCCACGCCGGTGATCAACCAGGTGCGCGGTTGGGCGCGAAGTGATTGCAGGGTGTGTGAGTAGGCAGTGGTCGTGGTCAAGCAAGTCTCCTGGTGTGCTGGTCGCCCTTCCTCGGGCGATCACAGCCGATCACGTGAACACTTCGGCGTCGCACAGCAGCGGCGCCGCAGCATCTTTGCTGGCGAGCATCGGCTGCACATGGGGTGGCCAGACGATGTTGATTTGTGGATCATTCCAGGCGACGGCGCGCTCGTGATCGCGGGCGTAATAGGCGGTGGTCTTGTAATGAAAGCGGGTGTCGTCCTGCAGGGCAATGAAGCCGTGACCGAAGCCCGGCGGTATCCAGATCTGGTGGCGGTTGAGCGCACTCAACTCCGCCCCAAACCAGCGGCCAAAGTGGGGCGAGCTGCGACGCAAATCGATGGCGACATCGAACACCGCACCCTGGCTGACCCGCACCAGCTTGCCCTGCGCATGGGGTGCCAACTGGTAGTGGAGGCCGCGCAACACGCCGCGCCGCGAGGACGATTCGTTGTCCTGCACGAAATCAAAATCCGCAGGCTCGCCGAGTGCTGTCAGGCCGTCGACAAAACGGCGCTGGTTGTGACTCTCCGAGAACCAGCCGCGGTCATCGGCATGGACAGCGGGTTCCATCAGCACGACGCCAGGCAAGGGGCTGAGGCTGAATTTCATGTTGGCGGGGTTGGCAGCTTAGGCAGCTGGAACATCAAATCCGGCAAAGCCTCGTCCAACACGCGGTCAAGGCCCAATTGCCAGTGTGGCAGGGCAAGGCCGAAATTCCGCCGCAGCTTTTCGGTGTTCAGCCTGGAATTCAAGGGCCGGGCCGCGGCGCTGAGAAACTGGCTGCTGGGAATGCCGTGCACCGAGCCCCGCGTTGCCCGCAGTGGCAGGCCAACGCGATGCCCCCAGTCGAGCACATGGCGGGCATAGTCGCACCAACTCACTTCGCCCGTGGCGCACGCGTGGTAGGTACCGGCCAGGCCAGGGTCGGCGACAGCGCTGCGCAGAGCGTGGGCGGTGACATCGGCGAGCAGATCGGCGGGCGTGGGCGCGCCGATCTGGTCATTCACGACATTGAGGTTTTCACGCTGCGTCGCCAGCCTCAGCATGGTGCGGGCGAAGTTTGCGCCGCGCGCCGAGTGCACCCAGCTCGTGCGCAGGATCAGATGCCTGCAGCCGCTGGCCCGCACCGCCTGCTCACCGGCAAGTTTGCTCTGGCCGTAGATGTTCAGCGGCCCGGTGGCGGCGTCCTCATCACGGGCCGAATGACCGCTGCCGTCAAAGACGTAGTCGGTCGAAAAATGCACCAGCCAGGCACCTTGGCGATTCGCCTCCGAGGCGATCGCGCCCGGCGCCTCGGCATTGATGAGCTGAGCCAAGGCTTGATCCGTTTCAGCTCTGTCCACAGCGGTATAGGCGGCCGCATTGACGACCACATCGGCTTGCAATTCGCGCAAGGTCTGGATCAGGGCATCGATGTGCGTGAGGTCACCGCATCTGGCCATGCTTGCTTGGCTTCGGTCCAGAACGACCAACTCGCCCAGCACGGCCAGCGAACGCCGCAACTCCCATCCCAATTGGCCGTTGGGCCCGAGCAGTGCGATCCTCATTGACAGGGTGGCTGGCCCGCACGCCGCAGGCAGCGATGGCACAGCGGGGCGAATCGAGCGTGAGCGGTGGACTTGGCCATGGGCGAAACCAAAAATTGTAGTCGCCGACATCCCCTTCAGAGGGGGTCGCCAAGGCGGTGGCGTGCGTTCTGACCGCGCTCGGGGATAATCCCAGGTTCATGACCGACACCACACTGACCGCCGACACCCCAACCGAGGCCGCCGCGCCCGCGCCGCAAAAGTTCGAGACTTTGGCGCTTGACGCCAAGTTGCTGCGTGCCGTCACCGACTCCGGCTACACCTCCATGACGCCGATTCAGGCCAAGGCGATCCCCATCGTCCTGGAAGGCCGGGATGTGATGGGAGCCGCACAAACCGGCACCGGCAAGACCGCGGCGTTCACCTTGCCGCTACTGCAAAAAATGTTGCGCCACGAGAACGCCTCGATGTCACCCGCGCGGCATCCTGTGCGCGCCCTGGTGATTGCGCCGACTCGCGAGCTGGCCGATCAGGTGGCCAACAACGTCAAGACCTACGCCAAGCACACCCACTTGCGCGCCACCGTGGTCTTTGGCGGCATCGATATGAAGCCACAGACGCTGGAGCTCAAGCGCGGTGTCGAAGTGCTGATCGCCACGCCTGGGCGCTTGCTGGATCACATCGAGGCCAAAAACTGCGTGCTCAATCAGGTGGAATATGTCGTGCTTGATGAGGCTGATCGCATGCTTGATATCGGCTTTTTGCCCGATCTGCAGCGCATCCTTTCTTACCTGCCCAAGCAGCGCCAGACCTTGCTTTTTTCAGCGACCTTCTCGCCCGAGATTCGCCGCTTGGCACAGAGCTATTTGCAAGACCCCATCCTGGTTGAGGTGGCGCGGCCCAACGCCACCGCCACCAATGTGGAGCAGCGCTTCTACAGCGTGTCCGAGGACGACAAGCGACAAGTCGTGCGCCAGCTGTTGCGCACGCGGCAGTTGACGCAGGCCCTCATCTTCGTCAACTCCAAGCTTGGCGCGGCGCGGCTGGCCAGGTCCTTCGAGCGTGATGGCCTGAAGACAGCGGCGCTTCATGGCGACAAGTCTCAGGACGAGCGGCTGAAGTCTTTGGATGCCTTCAAGCGCGGCGAAGTCGAATTGCTGGTGGCCACCGATGTGGCGGCGCGGGGCCTGGACATTGCCGATCTGCCAGCGGTGTTCAATTTCGATGTGCCCTACAACGCCGAGGACTACGTGCACCGCATTGGCCGCACCGGCCGCGCGGGCGCCTCGGGCCTGGCCGTGACCTTGGTGGATCGCGAGGACGTGCGTCTGGTGCTGGACATCGAGAAGCTGATCAAGAAGAAGATCGAGATTGAGCCGATTGAGCTGGACGATGAGCGAGTCCGTCGACCGCAGAGGCGCACACGTGATGACGACGAGGCCGCACGGCCTATGGCAGCAGCAGAACCGCCTGTGCGGGAACGCGTTGAAGCGCCACGCTACCCAGTCGTACGCATGCCCAAGGGCGACCCGTTTTTTGACAAACCCTATGAGCCCAGCGTCAGCGTGGCCGAGCGCGCTGCCTGGGAGCAAAAGTTGCCCGCGGTACCAGCGCTGGCTGGTCGATCCGCGCTCAGCCGGGTCAAGCGAAAAGTCGCCTCCTTGCTGGGCGGCAGTCGCTGAGAGCTCATTGCCCCAGCCATAGAAAGACCGCTGGAGTGCGGTCGTCGAGTGTGAGTGGCGCAGCGGCCAGGTCTGGCCGGCGATGAGGCATCCGGGCTGGCGCGCCGCCGGCCTGGGCAGGCTTCATTGGCGGCTGCGATTGCGCGCGCCAGGCCGACACGGTTTGGGTGCGGCATTGCCCGGCGGGCAAGGTCAGCCCACTGGCCACGCTTAACCGGGTGCTGGGCTGAAGCTGCTCGACCAGTGCGCTCAGAAGCGCGGCATTCCGATAGGGTGTTTCGATGGCGATCTGCGTTTGTGAATGCCGGCGCGACAGCGCATCCAGCTCCCGAATCCGCGCAACCCTGGCTGCGGGCTCGACCGGCAGATAGCCCACGAACGCAAAGCTCTGGCCGTTCAATCCACTCGCGGCCAAGGCCAGCATCAGCGAGCTCGGGCCTGACAGGGGCAGCACCTGCATGCCCATGCGGTGGGCAGCCCCAACCAATGCTGCACCAGGATCGGCCACGGCAGGTAAGCCGGCTTCTGACAACAGGCCAATGTCATGGCCGATCAATGCCGGCGCCAGCAAGGCTTCAAGTTCAGTCGACACCTCCACCGCGCTGCCCGCAGCGGGGCCGGCAGCACCCTTGCGCGGCCGTGGCAGCTCGCGAATATCCAGGGCCTGGATGGACTTCTGCAGTGGCACAAGCTTGTCCACGCGCTTGAGAAAAGCGCGCGCAGACTTGGCGTTCTCGACCACCCAGTGGCTTAAACCTGAGGCCTGCTGCAGCACGCAAAGGGGCAGCACCTCAGTCAAATCCACCTCGCATCCAGTGCCCAGGTCCAGGCCGTTGGGCACCAGAACCAGGCGGCCACGCTGCACTTGCGTGGGTGGGGTATGCACGCCCGGCTGCGCCCCCGAACTGTGAGGTGGGCGAAGTGGGTTGCCAGATCCGGCGCCACTCACGGCTGGGCGGCCAATGGGTTCAGACCGGCCGCGCGCAACATGGCGCAGGTGCGGATCAAGGGCAAGCCGATCAAACTCGTCGGGTCGTCCGAGTCGATGGCTTCCAGCAGCGCAACACCCAAGGATTCGCACTTGGCGCTGCCGGCGCAATCATAGGGTTGGTCCAAGCGCATATAACACTCAATCTCGGCGTCCGAAAGTGACCTGAAACGCACACTGACTGGCGCCATCTGCACCTGCTCAAAGCCGCCGTCCACATGCACCACGGCCACAGCGGTATAAAAGCGCACCGCGCGGCCACGCATGGCGCGCAGTTGCGCCACTGCGGCCGTGTGCGTGCCGGGTTTGCCAATGGCAAGACCATCAAGTTCGGCCACCTGGTCCGAGCCGATGACGATGCTGGCCGGGTGGGCCTGAGCGACAGCGCGAGCCTTGGCCAAGGCCAGCCGAATCGAGAGGTCTGCCGGCTGCTCATCTGCGACGGGCGTCTCATCGACCTGTGGGTTCACGGTGCTGAACGGAATGCGCAGTCTTTGCAGCAGCTCACGCCGATAAACCGAGGTCGACGCGAGGATCAAAGCGGGCGTGGCAGGCATGGCCGGATTGTCCCATCGGCTGCGTACACTGCCGCCATGAAGCACCGCGCACACGACCCCATTCGACTCGACGTGGCGGCCTTTGCGGCGGATGGCGGCGAGCTCAATGGCACTTGCACAGGCACCGAGCTGCCCCGCCTGGCGCAGTGCCAGTCGCCGCCGCAAGACATGGTGCCCAGCGATGTGCAATGGCATGCCGACGGCAAGCGCCGCATGCTGCCCGCCGGTGACGCACAGGTCTGGCTGCACCTGCGTGCACAAACCTCGGCCTGGCTGACCTGCCAGCGCTGCTTACAGCGCTTCCAATTCGACCTGGCCATCGATCAGCAACTGCGTTTTGTGCGAGATGAACAAGAGGCCGAACTGCTCGACGCGGATGCCGAAGAGGACATCCTGGCCCTGCGCCGATGGCTGGACCTGCGCGAGTTGATCGAAGACGAGCTGCTGTTGGCGTTGCCGCTGGTGCCGCGCCATGGGCAATGTCCGCAGCCCTTGCTGCCCTTGCATCAGGCCGAATCTGAGTTGGGCGAGTCGGTTCATGCGAATGATGCCGCCACCGAAGGGACACGTCCCAACCCGTTCGCAGTGCTCGGCGGCCTAAAGGTCCGTCGCGGCCCTTCAGGTGCGCAATAGCGTGGCGCGCACCACCGACGACTGTGCTCCGATGGCGGCACAGCCAATGGGCCCGACGGAAGTGCCAAGAGCAATTTCCAATTCAGGTATGAGCCTGAAGCGGGTGCGATGTGATGCTGTGCGGTGCTCGAGTTGATCTGGCCAAAGAGCACAATCTATCGAGCCCTTGGTTTGCAGAATTTTCTTTGCAGAATTTTCATTGATGAGGCCCCCGCCAGGCCGCCGGAGGCGCCCCGATCACGCACATGCACTCATGCGTGATCCCGCCGACCCATGCCGGTCCTGGCGCCTTGATTGCGGCGCACTGCAGGGCTTGCATGGGGGGTGCCTGATCGACCTCAGGCGGCCTTCGGCAGTCGCGCTTGCGGTGTGTTGAACAGCCGGAACAGATCAGCCTTGGCGTGCTGCATTTCTTGTGCTGCGGCCAGATCAGTTTGCGCATCGGCCAGTGCTTGCAACTCCACCAGCGTCATGCCGTCCTTCAATCGAGCCAGCTCCTTGTCGCGGAGCTGTTGGAGGGCTTCCAGCGGTGTCTTTACGTCCTGGTTCCGGTAGCGCTTGGTGACCTTGCCTTTGGCGTTGACGGTGTTGCTGGCGAACAGGCAGGGGCGATGCAAATTCAGCCACGGATTGAACACCTTTTTGTAAAACGTGTTGATGGGTCTGGCGTACTTTTGCGGGATGTGGCTGTAGCCCATGTGCTTGCGCACCACACTGGCATTCTTGCTCTCCGCCAGGGCGTTGTCGTTGCTGTGGCGCGAGCGTGATTTGGTCTGCTCGACGAGCAACTTCTGCAGCAACTTGGCCACCCGGCCATTGATGTACTCCGAGCCGTTGTCAGAGTGAAATCCCACTATC
>JAYSSS010000080.1:0-32968 GCA_043720415.1 Ideonella sp. | reverse complement strand
GCGCCGGTGGTGCAGGTGAACCCGCTGATGGGCTCGAACCTGATCATCGTCGTCTTCGCGGTGGTGGTGATCGGCGGCATGGGCTCGATCCTGGGCTCCATCATCACCGGCCTGGGCCTGGGCATCGTCGAAGGCCTGACCAAGGTGATCTACCCGGAAGCATCCGGTGTCGTGATCTTCGTGATCATGATCATCGTGCTGCTCGTGCGTCCCGCCGGCCTGTTCGGCAAGCAAGCCTGAAGGCCAAGCCATGACCACCCCTGTCCACAACGCTGTCCACTCCAGCGCGGCTTCGTCGCGCCAGGCCCTGGGCTACACGCTGCTGATCGGCATCGGCTTGCTGGCGCCCTTTGTCGTCTACCCGACCTTTTTGATGAAGGTGCTGTGCTTCGCGCTGTTTGCCTGCGCCTTCAACTTGCTCTTGGGTTTTGCCGGACTTCTGTCGTTCGGCCACGCGGCGTTTTTTGGCGGTGCCGCCTACGTTTGCGCCTGGCTGAGCAAGGCCTACGGCGTGACACCCGAGCTGGCGATCCTGGCCGGTGGCGGCGTGGCGGCCCTGCTGGGCCTGTTGTTCGGCGCGCTGTCGATCCGGCGCACCGGCATCTACCTGACCATGATCACGCTGGCGCTGGCGCAGCTGGTGTTCTTCTTCGCGGTGCAACTGCCGTTCACCGGTGGTGAGGACGGCCTGCAGGGCGTGCCGCGCGGCAAGCTGTTCGGCTTGTTCGATCTGACCGACAACCTGGCGATGTACTTCTTCGTGTTCGCGGTGTTCTGCGCCGGCTTCTGGCTGATCCGCCGCACCATCGACTCCCCCTTCGGCCAGGTGATGAAGGCGATCCGCGAGAACGAGCCGCGCGCCATCTCACTGGGCTACGACGTGGCGCAGTACAAGCTGGTGGCCTTTGTGCTGTCGGCCTTTCTGGCCGGCGTGGCCGGTGGCATGAAGTCGCTGGTGTTCCAGCTGGCCTCGCTGACCGACGCGCACTGGCACATGTCGGGCGAGGTGGTGCTGATGACGCTGCTGGGCGGCCTGGGCACTTTGTTTGGCCCGGTGGTCGGCGCCTTCACGATCGTCGCGCTCGAGAACGAACTGGCCGACAAGGTCGGGCCCTGGGTGACGGTGATCATGGGCGTCATCTTCGTGGTCTGCGTGCTGGCATTCCGGCGCGGGCTGGTGGGTGAGGTGCTTGCCAAATTCGGTGGCAACAAGTCGCCGGCTGCCTCATCGACCCACTGAACTTCGTTACCGCTTCATCACGTATTCAAGGAAGACCCGACCATGAGTCACTACGCCGCGCCGCTGCGCGACATGCTGTTCACGATGAAAGAACTCGGTGGGCTGGACGCAGTGTTGGCGCAGCCTGGCAACGAAGAAGTCACGGCTGAGGTGGTGGACGCGATCCTTGACGAGGCCTCGAAGTTCGCTTCCAACGTGCTGGCGCCGATCAACAAGGCCGGTGACGTGCAGGGCTGCCGCTGGGACCAAGGCGTGGTGACCACCGCCGACGGCTTCAAGACCGCCTACAAGGACTTCTGCGACACCGGCTGGAACGGCATGCCAGCGCGCACCGAGTTTGGCGGCCAGGGCATGCCTACGCTGCTGTCGACCGCGGTGCTGGAGATGTGGAAGTCCTCCAACATGGCGTTCTCGTTGTGCCAGATGCTCACGCTCGGCGCGGTCGAGGCCATCGCCCACCACGCCAGCGACGAACTCAAGCGGCGCTACCTGCCGGCGATGGTCCAAGGGCGCTGGACCGGTACGATGAACATCACCGAGCCGCAGGCTGGCTCTGACCTTGCGGCCATCCTGAGCAAGGCCGTGCCGGACGGCGACCGTTACCGCGTCAGCGGCACCAAGATCTTCATCACCTGGGGCGAGCACGACCTGGCCGAAAACATCGTGCACCTGGTCCTGGCGCGCCTGCCCGATGCCCCCCCGGGCGTGAAAGGCATCTCGCTGTTCCTGTGCCCGAAGTACCTGGTCAAGGATGACGGCACGCTGGGCGAGCGCAACGATCTGGTGTGTGCGTCGATCGAACACAAGATGGGCATTCACGGCAGTGCCACGGCGGTGATGTCCTTCGGCGAAGGTGGCGGCGCCCTGGGCTGGCTGGTGGGTGAGCCGAACCAAGGCCTGGCCTGCATGTTCACGATGATGAACCACGCCCGGCTCAATGTCGGCCTGGAAGGCGTGGCCATCTCCGAGCGCGCCTACCAGCAAGCGCTCGGCTTTGCGCTCGAGCGTGTACAGGGCAAGACGCTGGGGCGCGAGGGCGCACCCAGCAAGACCATCATCGGCCACCCCGATGTGCGCCGCATGCTGATGGACATGAAGGCGCGCATCGAGGCGATGCGTGCGCTGGCCTACTACGCCGCCGGTCTGATGGACCGCGCCCAGGGCCATGAAGACCACGCGATGCGGCACAGCGCGCAGACGCTGGTCGACCTGCTGATCCCGGTGGTCAAGGGCTGGTGCACGGAAAACTCGTTGGCCATCACCTCCAACGGCGTGCAGATCCACGGCGGCATGGGTTTCATCGAAGAAACCGGCGCTTCTCAGCACCTGCGTGATGCGCGCATCACGACCATCTACGAAGGCACCACCGGAATCCAGGCCAATGATCTGGCGGGCCGCAAGCTGGCGCGCGACGGCGGCGCCGCGATGAAGTGCCTGATCACGACGATGGCCGACGACGCGGCCTCGATTGGCGGGCACGGCGACGCCGCGCTCGGTGCCATCGGCACGGCATTGACGGCCGGCCTGCATGCGCTGCTTGAGGCGACCGACGCGCTGCTCGCGGCCACGCCGCGGGAGGCGGCCGCTGGCGCCGTGCCCTACCTCAAGCTGTGTGGCACGGTGATCGGCGGCTGGTTGACAGCCCGGCTGGCCGACGCGGCGACCACCCAGTTGGCGCATGCCCGTCTCGATACCCGGGCCGATACCCACGCCGATGCCGACTTTCTCGGCGCCAAGCGCATCACCGCCCACCACTACGCGCTGCATGTGCTGCCGCAAGCCGGCGCGCTGCGCGACGCCGTGCTGCATGGCGCCGTCACGACGCTGGGCCTGAGCGACGCGCAGTTCTGACGTCAACACCCACCAAGGAATGCGCCATGAACGACATGAACGGCCACGACATCGAAGACCTGAAGGTGGGCATGCAGGCCACGTTTTCGAAGACCATCACCGAAGCCGACATCGTGCTGTTCGCGGGCGTCTCGGGTGACCACAACGCCTTGCACATCAATGAGGAATTTGCCGCCAGCACACGCTTTGGCGGGCGCATTGCGCATGGCTTCCTGACCGCCAGCCTGATCTCGGCGGCGGTCGCCAACCGCTTGCCGGGGCCGGGCACGATCTACCTCAGCCAGCAGCTCAACTTCCGTGCGCCAGTACGCATCGGCCAGACCGTGCATGCCTGCGTAAGCGTGCAGGCCATCGAGTTGGCGCGCCGCCGCGTCACGCTGGACACGGTGTGCCGCGTCGGCGAGACCGTGGTGATCGATGGCCAGGCGCTGGTGATGACCACGTCGTCAGCAAAGCGCGGGCCAGCTGCGGCTGCAGCCGCCGTGGTGATACCAGCGTTCAGCCTGGTTTGAACCCCACCCACACCCCCACAGGAGCGCAATCCATGAAGGTACTCGTCGCCGTCAAGCGCGTCGTTGACTACAACGTCAAGGTTCGGGTCAAGTCAGATGGCAGCGGCGTCGACATCGCCAACGTCAAGATGAGCATGAACCCGTTTGACGAAATCGCCGTTGAAGAAGCGGTTCGTCTGCGCGAAAAGGGCTGGGCCAGCGAGGTGATCGTGGTCTCCTGCGGCGTCTTGCAGTGCCAGGAGACCTTGCGCACCGCGTTGGCCATTGGCGCCGACCGGGCGATCCTGGTCGAAACGCCTGAGGAACTGCAGCCGCTGGCGGTGACCAAATTGCTCAAGGCGCTGTTCGACAAGGAGCAGCCTGCCCTGTTGGTCCTGGGCAAGCAGGCGATCGATGACGACTGCAACCAGACCGGTCAAATGCTGGCCGCGCTGGCCGATCTGCCGCAAGCCACGTTCGCGTCGAAGGTGGAGTGCGTCGACGGCCACGCCATCGTGACGCGTGAGGTGGATGGCGGCAGCGAAACGATCAGGCTCAAGTTGCCCGCCGTCATCACCACCGACCTGCGCCTGAACGCGCCGCGCTATGTGACTTTGCCCAACATCATGAAGGCCAAGAAGAAGCGGCTCGACGTGTTCACGCCGGATGAGCTCGGCGTGGACATCAAGTCGCATTTCAGAATCCTCCAGGTCAGCGAGCCACCCCGGCGCAGCACCGGCATCAAGGTGGCCGACGTGGCCACCCTGGTCTTCAAACTCAAGAACGACGCGAAGGTGATCTGACATGCAAACGCTGCTCAGCATTCTGGTCGTGGCCGAACATGACCACCACGGCATCAAGGCGGCCACGCTGAACACCGTCACCGCAGCCCTGCAGTGCGGTGGCCTAGTACATGTGCTGATCGCAGGTGCGAATGCGGCCGGTGCCGCCCGGGCTGCGGCGCAGATCGATGGCGTCGCGAAGGTGCTGCACGCCGACGGCGAAGCGTTTGCGCACGGCTTGGCCGAGAACATCGCGGCGCAGGTTCTGGCCGTAGTTGCCAATTCGGCCAAGGACTACAGCCACATCCTGTTCCCGGCCACCGCCGCCGGCAAGAACTGCGCGCCCAGAGTGGCGGCCAGGCTCGACGTCGCACAGATCTCCGACATCACGCGGATCAAGAGCGGCGATACCTTCGAACGCCCGATCTATGCCGGAAACGCGATCGCCACGGTACAGAGCCTCGACGCGGTGAAGGTCCTGACGGTGCGCACGACGGGATTCGATGCCGCACCCGCTGGCGGTGGCACGGCCGTCATCGAAACCCTTGCTGCCACGCCCGGGTCGGACCTGTCAGCCCACATCGGCAGCGAAATCGCCCGCAACGACAGACCGGAGCTCACGGCGGCCACCGTGATCGTTGCGGGTGGCCGAGGATTGGGATCAAGCGAACAGTTCATGGCCGTGCTTTCGCCTCTGGCCGACAAGCTGGGCGCGGCGCTCGGCGCGAGCCGCGCTGCCGTCGATGCGGGCTACGCGCCCAACGATTGGCAGGTCGGTCAGACCGGCAAGATCGTCGCGCCGCAGCTCTACATGGCCTGTGGCATCAGCGGCGCGATCCAGCACCTGGCGGGCATGAAGGACTCCAAGGTCATCGTGGCCATCAACAAGGACCCGGAAGCGCCGATTTTCAGTGTTGCAGACTATGGGCTGGAGGCCGATCTGTTTGCGGCCGTGCCCGAGTTGGTGAGTGCGCTGTAACGCTGCTTCGTCATGACGCTTTTGCGCCAATGCCTGCTGCAGCTGCGCGCATGCGAAGAGTTGCATACAGGCAATGCGAATCTGGGCCTGGGACAATCGAGCCTGCTCAGTCCGGAGCAGGCACACGGTAGACCGGCCACCGTCGGTGCAGCAGAAGGATTGCCGGTGCCCGCCCTGGGCTGCATGCCAGCATCGGCATTTCGGCGCCCTGAGCCCATCGTCCCTGCGCTCAGGTCATGTGCCATCACCGGCATTCAAGTGCTGCAGGGCGTCCCGTGAGGGCGGCACAAGCCGGGATCGGCCTGATGGCCTGAGCCGTCGCGCAGCGGCGGCAACTTAGGTCACGGTTGGGCCAGGGCAGATGGGTTCATCGTGCAGTCTGCGGGCGGTGCGATCCGGCGCGAGACGGGTCGCAGAAGACGAGCGGCGCCCGTTCACATCGCCCACACCTTGAGGTCGGGCCAGCCCATCAACCTGAACAGGTAGTAGTTGACGGCGGCCTCGGCCGGATCGTCAGCAAAGAAGATCAGTTCGGCATGTCGCGGCACACCGGCGCCGTTGATGAGCTTCCACAGCTCTTTGGCCGCCTTGGGCGTGCCATCGGCATTGAGCATGTGGTGGTGGGGCAGGTGCAGCACCTTGCCCTCGGGCACGCGGGTGGCGGGCAACTTGCCCGAGGCGATGTACAGCTTGGGATAGGCGCCCCGCGTGGCCTTGGGATCGGCAATCAACACATCCGTGCGCGGCTGGGCGCTGTACCTGGCCACAGGCACGACGACATCGGTGGGCGACTTCGGCGCGCCCACGCCAGTGGCGGCCTTGGTCAGCTCGAAGCCACGCAGGCCCCATTCGTCCACCGAATCCATGAGGACAGACACTTTCTTGTGCCCCAAGTGCTCGAAGGCCAGGAAGGCCAGCGCGGCACCCGGCGTGAGCCCGCTCTCGGCCATGATGAGCACCTCATGCGCCGGGTTCACGCCGGCCGGGCCGAGCAGTGCGGCCAGGGCCGCGGGCTGGCTGAGGTGCGCGCGAAAGGTCTCGGCCGGCAGGTTGAGCGCGAAGGGCACATGGCCCATGGCGTATTTGTCAGTCGTACGCACATCGACAAGATTGATCTGTGCCGCGCCAAAGGCCCGCAGCATGGGGGCGTTCCATCCGGCAAGCCAGGCCGCCTCGCGCTGGATCTGGGGAGCGCTGTAGGTCCAGAAAGGCAGGCCACGGTCGTCGCGCAACCACTCCCGCTGCGACTCCAGGTAGAGCGTGGCTTTGGCATGCCCGGCCAGGAATTGCAGCGCAAACCATGGCACGCTGGCGACGACACCGCCGCCGCAGTGGCTGTGCACCACCTGCTCGGGCCTGATGCCGTGATAGGCCACCAGGCGCTTGATCTCATCGGGCGACTTGAAGGTCTTGTCGGCGTTGAAGAAGTCTGCGCTCGGCATCAGGATGGCGTGCGGCACATGCCCGGCCCGATCGAAAAACTTTTGCTCGCCGTAGTGGTGGCCGGGCTCCAGCGCGTCGATCACGGCGTGGTGGGCGCGGTCCCCTGACGCGGCGAGAAACGCCGGCAGACGCACGCGCACGTCCTCGCGCGGCGCGGTGATGCGAAATGCGCTTTTCACCACGGCAGGCGTGCGCTCCAAGGTGACTGCGCCGCCCTGCGCGCGCCACTGGGCAAGCCCGCCATCCAGGATGAAAAGCTGGCTGGCGGGCAAGCCGACGTAGTAGAGGTCAAAGAACAGGCGCGTGGCCATCATGTCGCCGCCCTGGTCATAAATAACAATCTTCTGCTCCGGGCTGATGCCCAGGGCCTGCATGCGCCTTTCCATGTTGGCCAGGGAGGTGTCGAGCGCATTGCTGCGGTAGAGATCAGCACTGATGGCACCGGCGATGTGCCCGGCCATGTGCGATGGCGTGGCCGAGGCATCGAGCAACACCACATCGGCGCGGTGCTTATGCAGCCAGGCGACATTGACCAGACGGCCCTTTGTGGCCTCCTCGGCCCGTGCGGGTGCCATGGCCAGCCAGGCCATGAACAGTATGGCCAGCAGAGGCAGGCTGGGTCTCAGGATGATCGACATGGCGCGCTCCTTGCGGTTGACGAGGTATTGACCCGCCACTGTGCAGGGGCCAATGGTCTGGTGACAAGTGGTTTGCGACAAACGGCCGTCCTGGACGACTGAGTTGCCAGTGCCGACATCGGCGCGACCGCGGGTGTGGCGTGGTGGGTCGCCGCCGTGCCGAGGTGCTGATCATGGGCCCGTTCTACCTGGTGGCTATCATCGTGTTGGCAATCGTGTCCTACGTGCCGGCCAGCATCCTGCGCTGAGCGGGCCACCTGTTTTCCGAGAGACCCACACCCATGACCCTTTCGCCACCGGCGCTGGCCACACTGGCCCAACGCGCCCATCGCATCAGACGTTATGCCCTGCGCATGGGCGAGGTCCAGGGCCAGGGCTACATCGGCCAGGCCCTGGGCTGGGCCGATGTGCTGGCCGTGGCCTATGGCCACGCCATGCAGCTGCGGCCCGACGAGCCCCAATGGGAGGGCCGGGACCGCTTTTTGCTGTCGCACGGCCACTACGCCATCGCGCACTACGCCGCCTTGGTGGAGGCCGGCGTGATTGCCGAAACTGAGCTCGACACCTACGGCAGCGACGACAGCCGCCTGCCCATGTCGGGCATGGCCACCTACACCCCGGGCATGGAGATCTCCGGCGGCTCGCTGGGCCAGGGCCTGATCATCGGCGTGGGCATGGCGCTGGGGCTCAAGCAGAAGAAGAACCCGGCCTTTGTCTACAACTCGATGTCCGACGGCGAGCTCGACGAAGGCTCGACCTGGGAGGCCGCGATGTCGGCCGCCCACCATGGCTTGAGCAACCTGATCTGCCTGGTCGACATCAACAACCAGCAGGCCGATGGCCCCTCAGGCAAGGTCATGGCCTTCGAGCCACTGGCCGACAAATGGGCCGCCTTCGGCTGGCATGTGCAGCGCATCGACGGCAACGATCTAGCGGCCGTCGTCGCCGCCTTCGATGCGGCGCGTGCGCTGCCAGCGCCCCAGCCCCGCGTCATCCTGTGCGACACGCTGATGGGCAAGGGCGTGCCCTTTCTTGAGCAGCGCGAGAAGAACCACTTCATCCGCGTCGACCCGCCCGAGTGGCAAGACGCGCTGGCCATCCTGGATCAGGCCCAGCCTAACGCGCAAGATGAAGGAGCTAGGGCATGACCGCCGCCACCCAACAAGCCAAGCCGCGTCTGACGACCTCGGCCATGATCGCCTCGATCGCCGCGGAAGGGCAGCGCGTGCGGGCCGCCCCGTTTGGCAAGGCGCTGGTCGACTACGCCGCCCATCACCCCGAGGTGGTGGGCCTGACCGCGGACCTGGCCAAGTACACCGACCTGCATTTGTTTGCGCAGGCCTACCCGGAACGCTTTTACCAAATGGGCATGGCCGAGCAGCTGCTGATGGGCGCGGCCGGCGGCATGGCCAAAGAAGGCCTGGTGCCGTTTGCCACCACCTATGCGGTGTTCGCCACGCGCCGCGCCTACGACTTCATCCACCAGGTGATTGCCGAGGAGAAGCTCAACGTCAAGATCTGCTGCGCGCTGCCCGGGCTGACCACCGGCTACGGCCCCAGCCACCAGGCGACCGAGGACGTGGCGATGATGCGCGGCATCCCCGGCATGACCATCGTCGACCCCTGCGACGCGCTCGACATCGAGCAAGCCGTGCCGCAGATCGCCGCGCACCCCGGGCCGGTCTACATGCGCTTGCTGCGCGGCCAGGTGCCGCTGGTGCTCGATGAGATCGAAGGCGGCGTCGGGAAGTACTGCTTCGAGCTGGGCAAGGCCAAGCTGCTGCGCGATGGCGCCGAGGTGCTGATCATCTCCAGCGGCATCCTCACCATGCGCGCACTGGAGGTGGCACAAGACCTGGCGAAAGACAAGGTCGGCGTGGCCGTGCTGCACTGCCCGACGATCAAACCGCTGGATGAAACGACCATCGTCGAGGCCGTGCGCAGCCAAGCGCGCTTGGTGGTCGTGGCCGAGAACCACTCGGTCATCGGCGGGCTGGGCGAGGCCGTGGCCAGCGCCTTGCTGCGCCACCGCGTGCAGCCTGCAGGCTTTCAGCTCGCGGGCCTGCCGGATGCGTTTCTGGATGCCGGCGCACTGCCCACGCTGCATGACCGTTATGGCATCAGCCGCGAGGCGCTGGGCGCGCGCGTCAAAGCATGGGCAGGTTGACCCGCCCCGGAGCGCCTGCTGCGCTTCCCCCCCAGGGTGGCGCCGCTGGCGGCCGGGGGGAGCCCGGTCCGCGGCGGCCGCTTGAAGCGGGAAACACGCCGGCCTCGACGGAGATGGCCAACGCCATCCGCTTCCTGGCCATCGATGCCATCGTGCGTGCCGGCGAAGGCCACCAGGGCGTGCCGCTGGGCATGGCCGAGATCGCCACCGCGCTGTACACGCGGCACCTCAAGTTCGACGCGAGCGACCCCACCTGGGCCGACCGCGACCGCGTCGTGCTGTCCAACGGCCACGGCTCGATGCTGCTGTATGCGCTGCTGTACCTGACCGGCTACGCGCGCATGGGCATCGAGCAGATCCGCAGCTTCCGCGACTTTGGCTCGCGCTGCGAAGGCCACCCGGAACGCGACCCGAGCAGCGGCATTGAGCTCACCACCGGCCCGCTGGGCCAGGGCATCGCCAATGCGTTTGGCATGGCCGTGGCCGAGGCCTATCTCAACGCCCGCTTCGGCAGCGGCATCGTGGACCACCGCAGCTATGCCTTCGTCGGCGACGGCTGCCTGCAAGAGGGCGTCGGGCAGGAGACGATTTCGCTCGCCGGCCACCTGCGCCTGGCCAAGCTGACGCTGCTGTGGGACGACAACGCCATCACTGACGATGGCGCCACGCAACTGTCGATCAGCGAAGACGTGGCCGAGCGCTTTCGTGTCGCCGGCTGGCATGTGCAGGCCGTGGATGGCCACGATCTCGAAGCGGTCTCGGCCGCGCTCGAAGCCGCCAAAGCAGACCCGCGCCCCTCGCTGCTGGCCTGCCGCACCGTCATCGCCCGGGGCCTTGCGCGGCTGCAGGGCCAGCGCGGCGGCCACAGTGCGAAGCTCTTCGCGGAAGACGCCGCCCGGGCGCGCCAAGACCTGGGTTGGACCAGCGCGCCGTTTGACGTCCCGCCGCAGGTGCTGTCAGCCTGGCGCGCCGCCGGCCGCCGCAGCCGTGCCGAGCGCGAGGCCTGGGCCGCACGCGTGGCCGCACTGCCCCCAGCCGATCACGCGGAATTCAAGCGCGTGCTCGCCGGCGAGCTGCCCGAGGGCTGGCGCGACGTGTTGATGGCCTACAAGCAGCGCGCCCTGGGCGCCGAGCCGCTGCCCAGCGGCATCTTCATCTCGGCCGAGATCAACGATGCGCTGGTCGATCTGATGCCCGAGCGCATGGTCGCCTGCGCCGATCTGGAAGCGCCCATCAACCACAAGCGCCGCCTCAGCGCCTTCACCGCCGATGACCGGCGCGGTGCCTATGTGCACTGCGGCGTGCGCGAGCACGTGATGGCCGCCATGGCCAACGGCATGGCCGCCCACGGCGGCGTGGTGCCGCTGGCATTGACTTATTTGGCCTTCGCCGACTACGAGCGCCCGGCCATGCGCATGGCCGCGCTGATGGGGCTGCCGGTGAAGTTCGTCTTCAGCCATGACTCCATCGGCATCGGCCGCAATGGCCCGACGCACCAGCCGGTGGAAGTGCTGGCCTCGCTGCGCGCCATGCCTAACATGCAAGTGCTGCGTCCGGCCGATGCGGTGGAGGCCGCCGAGTGCTGGGAGATCGCCTGCGAGCACCGCAGCGGCCCGACCACGCTGGTCTTCGCGCGCCAGACGCTGCCGCAGGTGCGGCGCACGCACACGCCGGCCAACCTCTCACGCCACGGCGCCTATGTGCTGGCCGAGGCCGAAGGCGGCGCGCGGCAGGTCACGCTGCTGGCCACCGGCTCGGAGGTGGCGCTGGCCGTGCAAGCGCGCCAGGTGCTGCAAGCTGCCGGCACGCCCACGGCGGTGGTGTCCATGCCGAGCTGGGAGTTGTTCGAGGCGCAGCCCGCCGAGTACCGGCAGAGCGTGCTCGGCGCCGCCGGCCAGGTGCGCGTGGCCTGCGAGGCCGCCCAGCGCTTCGGCTGGGACCGCTGGTTGGGCGAGCGCGGCGGCTTCATCGGCATGCGCGGCTTTGGTGCCTCAGGGCCGGCCGAGGCCCTGTACCGGCACTTCGGCATCACGCCCGAGGCCATCGTCGCTGAGGCGCGGCGTTTGTTGGCCCAATAAGTCTGTTGGGCCAGCCACCCCGCGCGCGCACTCGCGACCGTGCTTCGCAAGCCACTGCCTCGCCGCCTTGCACCCGTCGGCCTTCGCGCCGCGGTGCGATAGTGCGAGCGCTGCCAGACCTGCGCTGCCAAGCCTGGTGGCCACCCATTCAAACGCAAGCGATAGTGGTCACATCATGCGCATACGCCAAATTGTCTTCGCTGCACACGACCTGGACGCGGGTCGCAAGGTGCTGGCCACCGTGCTGCAGGCCGAGCCGCCGTTTCGTGACCCCGGGGTGGCCGAATTCGGCATCGACAACGCGGTCTTCGCCTTTGGTGACCAGTTCATCGAGGTGATCTCGCCGACGCGGGCCGACACCGCCTGCGGGCGGTTCTTGTCACGCCAGGGCGATGGCGGCTACATGTTCATCGTGCAGACCGACAGCCTGGCGCGCGAGCGCGAGCGCCTGGCGCGGCTGGGGGTGCGCAGTGTCTGGAGCACCGAATATACGGACATCAGCGCCATGCACCTGCACCCAAAAGATGTGGGTGGCGCGATCGTCTCTGTGGATGAGCCGCGGCCGGCGGCCGCTTGGCGCTGGGGCGGGCCCGATTGGCGTGTGCAGCCCGGCGTGCAGGGCCAGCAGCGCGTGCGCGGCATTCGCCTGCAATCGCGCCAGCCTCAAGCCTTGGCGCGGCGTTGGGCCGAGGTGCTGGACAGACCCGAGCCCGTGGCCACCGACGGTGTCTGGCGGGTGGCCTTGAACGACGGCTTTGCTGATTTCGAATTGGCCGCGGCGGGTGCCGCCGATGGCGTCACCGGGTTCACGCTGGCGGTGGCCGAGCCGCAGGCCCTGCTGATGCGGGCGCGCGACGCCGGGCTGGCGGTGGCCGATGACCAGGTCAGCCTGTTGGGGGCGCGGTTGACGATTGCCGCGCTCTGAAGCTCTGGCCTGCCGCCGGGCCAGGGCTCAGCGGCCGCTGGGCGCAGCCGGCTTGCGCAGGCGCACGGCCTTGCGCTCGGGTTTGACCAACGCCGCCTCGGTTGGGTTTGCTGCAGGCGCTGAGCCCGCTGCACCGGGCTCGTCGCTGCCGGACCACTCGGCCGCGGCCAGGCCGGCAGCGTTCACAGCCGCTGCCAGGCTGTTGGCATCGGCAAGCTCACCGGCCGCCGCGCCCGCCCGGATCACCCGGGTGTAGGGCGCGAGCAGGGCCACCAGCTGCCCGTAGATCTTGGGGCTGGCGGCCAGCACCTCGCGCTGGTACATGAAGTCGGCATCGCCGGTGAAGTTGCCGATCAAGCCGCCCGCCTCGGTGAGGATCAGCGAGCCCGCCGCCACGTCCCAGGCGTTCAGGCCGGTCTCGAAGAAACCGTCGTACCAGCCCGCCGCGACATAACACAAATCCAACGCAGCCGAACCCGGGCGGCGCACGCCGGCGCAGGCTTGCATCACTGTTTCCAGCAGCTTGAGGTAGCGCTGCAAGTTGTCACCCCGGCGGAAGGGGAAGCCGGTGCCGATCAAGGCGTCGGCCAGGCGGATGCGCTTGGCCACACGCAGCCGCTTGTCGTTGAGAAAGGCGCCGCGCCCGCGCGAGGCGAAGAACAGGTCGTTGCGTGTGGGGTCATAGACCACGGCCTGCTGCACCACGTCGCGATAGGCCAGGGCGATGGACACGCAGTACACCGGCAGGCCGTGCAGGAAATTGGTGGTGCCGTCGAGCGGATCGATGATCCAGGTGAATTCGCTGCTCTTGGCGCCGTGTTCGCGACCAGACTCTTCGGCCAGGATGCCGTGGCCGGGGTAGGCGCCGAGCAAGATGTCGATGATGACGGTCTCGGCGGCCTTGTCCACCTCGCTCACAAAGTCGTTCGGGCCCTTGCGGGTGACGGTGAGCAGATCCAGTTCTTGCGAGCCCCGGTTGATGATCGCCCCGGCCGCGCGCGCGGCCTTGATGGCGGTGTTGAGCATGGGATGAAGCGACTGCGACATGGGCGTCCTGGGCGGTTGCTGCGTGCGGCCTGGAGGCGACACACGAGATCTGGTGGGCGGTGAAAAAGAGCGGGGCCTGGACAATGCACAGGCGCTGTGTTGACAAGGCCTGCGCCAATGGCGTGCCCGAGTGGGGCGCGAGTTTAACCGGCCACGCGGCCCAAAGCCTCTGCACCATGACCGACATAACGCGCTTTGTCCTCATGCACACCAGCCACCCCGGCAATGTCGGGGCGGCGGCGCGCGCCATGAAGGTGATGGGTTTCACCGACCTGGTGCTGGTGCAGCCGCGCTTTGCCGATGTGCTGTGCCACGAGGACGCCGTGGCCATGGCCAGCGGTGCGGCCGACATCCTGGCGCGGGCACAGGTGGTGGATTCGCTGCACCTGGCCCTGGAGGGCATCAGCTATGCCTGTGCCACGGCGATGACGCCGCGCGACTTTGGCCCGCCCACCTTTGCGCCGCGCGATCGCCTGCCGGCCCTGGCCACCGAGGGCCACAGCGTGGCCTTGGTCTTTGGTAGCGAGCGCTTTGGCATGGCCAATGAGGATGTCTACCGCTGCCATGCCTGCCTGTGCATCCCCACGCCGCCCGATTACGGCTCGCTCAACCTCGCGCAAGCGGTGCAACTGCTGGCCTATGACTGGCGCCAGGCACTGGGCGGCTATGCCGTGCAGCCGCGCACGGCCGAACCTGATCGCGCCAGCCTGCCCGAGGTGATGGGCGCGTTGGAACACTGGCAACAGGTGCTGGAGCAGATCGGGTTTCTGGACCCCGCGGCGCCGAAGCGCTTGATGCCGCGCCTGCAGCAGTTGCTCAATCGCGCCCAGCTCACCCGGGACGAGCTGCACATCCTGCGCGGCATCGCCCGGGCCGCGTCTAAATCCCGTTAGCTCAATCGGCGGTGTCGCCGTCCTGCGGCTCATCGCGCTGGGCTTGTTGCACGCGCTGCTGCAGGCGCGCCTGCATGGGCCGCATGGCCTCGACCAGGGTCTCGGGCGGCGCTGCCGTGTGCCAGCGCAGGGCGGGCATGGGCAGGCTGGGCATATAGGGCGCGCTGTGCCATTGGTCGAAGCGGCGCTCATGGCTGGTCCAGGTCATGCCCGCCCAGACCAGCAGGCCGCTGGCCATGGCCACCTGGATGCCGCGGCCATGCCGGGGCAGGACCAGGCGCAGGTGCTGCACCAACCAGCCCGCGGCCAACACGGCGGTGATGAGGCCGGACAGGCGCCACATCGACGCCGCACCCAGGCTGGTGGCCAACTGCGTCCAGCCGATGTCGATCAGCTCCCAGCCCAGCAGCCAGGGCAGGGCCAGCGTCAGGTGCCCACGGAAATCAAACCGCTGCTGGAACAATTTGGACAGCAGGGCCCACAGCGTGGCCCAGGCGACCAGGGCGAAAGGCAGGCCCAGCAGCACTGGCACCCAGGCTTCGAAATTGGCGCCGGGGTCCAGGCCGATCCAGTGGCTGAGCAAGACCACGGCGAAGAGCGCCAGCGCCATCAGCAGGTGCACGCGGTGGTGCTGCACGCCTGCGGGCGCTATTGACGCCGATGCAGCGCCTGCGTGGGCCGGCGCTGCGGCGAGGTCTGCGGATGCTGCGGCGATGGCGGTCGCTGGGCCAGCCAGCAGGCACTCGGCCGGCAAGGCCTCATCGCGCAGGCGCAGGCGCAACTGGCTGCGGCCAAGCGACAGCTGCACGCCGCTGTGCAGCGGCCGAGTCGCCGCAATCACCTGGCCATCGGCACGCACAGGGTTGAGGCCGGGCAATACCTGCAGCAGGGCTGTGGCGCTGGCCTCATCCCAGTCGATCAATGCCTGCTGCGCGGCCACATGGGCGTCGTCCAGCACCACGGTGTTGGCCAGACCGCGGCCCAGGCTCACCGGCCAGGCGTGCACATCCACCGTGCGCTGCACGCGGCCGTCCTCGCCCAAAAGCTCGATCAGGGCGAGACGGTTTTCGGCGCGGTCCATCCAAAGCCCTCCAGGTAGTGGCGTGTCAGCAGCAGGGTGTTGTCGAAACTGAAGCCTTGGGCATCGAGCCGACCCTGCACGCCGACATCTTGGCCATCGAGCGAGGCCACCAACACGCTCAAATCAAACAGGCCCGGCAGGCGTTTGTAGGCGCGCAGGCAGCTCACGGCGCGCAGTGGCAGGCCAGCGCGCTCAATCGTCTTTTCGGTGCACTGCGGCGCCGTGCGGTCGCGGCTGTCCTGGCCCATGGATTCATTCTTGAAGCTGGCCGAGTGGCGTTGGGCAAAACGCAGTGCGCCGATCTTGCTGCCGTCATAGGTTTCATGGCGCACCGAGATCTGGCCGGTTTGCAGGCTGCGGTTGACGTAGACGCGGCTGTCCATCTGGCAATTCGAGCGCTCGAACTGCAGCCCGCGTGAGGCCGCCGGCGTGCCATGGCCCCAGCAGCGCATGAAGACCTCTTTGGGCACGGGCACCTTGTAGCGCGGGTGGCCGGCAGCGCGCCAACCTTGGGCCATGAAAGCGGTGGTGACCTGGGCCTGGTGCAGCAGCAACTGGCGCGCGACCTCGGCGTGGGCGGGCACCTCGGCGATGGGCTTGGCGTGGCGACCACGCTCGAGCAATGCCGCGGCCGCCGCGGCCGGCACCAAAAAACTCACCTGCTCGCCATCGCGGCGTGTGGCCACATTCACCCCCAGCAAGCGGCCCTGCTCATCCAGCGCCGGCCCGCCGCTCATGCCGCCGCTGAGCGAGCCGCCAAAGAACAGCACCTGTGGAAAGCTGCGTTCGACCACGCCGTTGTAGCTGCCCTCGGTGACGGCAAAGCCGACATCGAGTGGATTGCCTAACGAGTAAACACGTGATCCACGCGGTACCACCGCCTTGGCATCGCGAAAGGCCACCGCACCACGGCCCTGCAGTGGTGTGGGATCGACCAGCTTGAGCAGGGCGAGGTCGTGCACGGCATCAAAGGCCAGCAGCTCGAGGGCGCCTTGCTGGCCATCGATGCTGGCGTAGACCAGGCGGTGGCGCTGGGGCTGCAGGGCGAAATCGCTGATCACGTGGTAGTTGGTGATCAGATGGCCCTGCTCGCTGACGAGGAAGCCCGAGCCCACCGAGGACTGGCTGTCCTGGGTCTTGAGCAGGGTGCGAACCTGCAGCAGGCGGGGGCGCATCTGGGCGTAGATGCGCTCGCCGATGGGGGACAGGGCGGAGTGCGTGGGGGCGGGCGTGTCCGCGGTTGGTGCGGTCGTGGGTGCGGTCGTGGGTGCGGTCGTGGGTGCGGCGCTGGGTGTGGTGGTCGGTGGGCCAGGCGGTGGCGCCTGCTGCGTGGCCCGGGGTGTCGCATTCGCCGCGCCATTGCCCACCGGGCTCGACGCTGCCGTCGCTGCGCTCCGCGCTGTGGCTGCGTGCACCCGCGGCGCGCTGGCGGCCAGGCCAAAGACCATGGGTATCAACAGCGTTAGCAGTCGTCGCGTGGCTGTTGTTGTGGTGATCGGCATGGGGCATTCTAGGAGCCCATGTCATGGCCTGGCATGGGGCCATTGAGGCCACGCATACACTGCCAGCCCACTCGAATTTTCACCACCATGTTCAGCCGCCTGCGAGAAGACATTGCCTGCATCCGGGAGCGCGATCCGGCCGCCCGCTCAAGCTTCGAGGTGCTGACCTGTTATCCCGGCCTGCATGCGCTGATCTGGCACCGCATGGCACACGCCGCCTGGCATGGTGGCTTCAAATGGCTGGGGCGCTTCCTGTCGCACCTGGGGCGGTTTTTAAGCGGCATCGAGATCCATCCCGGCGCCACCATCGGCCGGCGCGTGTTCATCGACCACGGCATGGGCGTGGTGATCGGCGAGACGGCCGAGGTGGGCGACGACTGCACCATCTACCAGGGCGTGACCTTGGGCGGCACCTCGCTCGGCAAGGGCGTCAAGCGCCACCCGAGCTTGGGCCGCGGCGTCATCGTCAGTGCCGGGGCCCAGGTGCTGGGTGGGTTCAGCGTCGGCGATGGCGCGCGGGTGGGCGCTAACGCTGTCTTGCTGCAGGCCGTGCCGGCGGGCGCCACGGCGGTGGGCATCCCGGCGCGCATCGTGCAGAAGTCGGCCGATGCGGGGCCCCAAGCCGGCCCCCAGGCCGAAGCCTTGCACCGTTCGCCGGCCGAGGAGGAAAGTCAATTCGGGGGCGGCCCGGCGTTGACTCCGGCCGCGGCAAAGATGGGTTTTTCGGCCTACGGCGTGACCCACGGCGACGACCCGGTGTCGCAGGCGATGAAGAGCCTGATCGACAACGCCTCGGGCCACGAGCACCAAATCGCGCTGCTGTGGCAGGCGATCGAGAAGCTCTCGGCGCGCTCGCGCGAGCTGCCGGCTTCAGACTGCGTGCCGCAGGATGCGCAGACCACCGAGCGCTTCGATGCCGAGGGGCTGAACCGCTTGGTCAAGTAGCCGGGGCCGGCTTGCGCAACGCGCTCTTGGGCCTGAAGGCCTTGCAGATGGACGCGTCACATTCAAGGTAGGGGCCGCCGATCAGATCGATGCAATAGGGCACGGCGGCGAAGATGCCGTGCACCGGCGGCTGTGCATCGGGCAGGCCTTGCAGCGTCTCGGCAATCGATTTGGGCTGGCCCGGCAGGTTGATGATCAGCGCCTTGCCGCGGATCACGGCCACCTGGCGCGACAGGATGGCGGTGGGCACAAAGCGCAGGCTGATCTGCCGCATCTGCTCACCAAAGCCGGGCATTTCCTTGTCGGCCACGGCCAAGGTGGCCTCGGGCGTGACATCGCGTGGCGCCGGCCCGGTGCCGCCGGTGGTCAACACCAGATCGCAGGCGGCGGTATCGACCAGCTCGCGCAGCGTGGCGCTGATGCCGGGCAGCTCATCGGGGATGAGCCGCGTCTCCCAGGAGATGGGGTTGCGCAGCGCCTGGCCCAGCCAGGCCTGCAAGGCCGGGATGCCCTGGTCGGCGTAGATGCCGGCCGAGGCGCGGTCGCTGATGGACACCAGGCCGATGCGCACGGGCTCGAAATCATTTGAAGAGGGCATGGTGGTTTGACCTATTCCAGCCAGGGTTTGAGGAATTGAAATAACTCTCGAAAGACGCGCACATTGCGCGGCCGACCCGGATCGACGGGCTCGGCCGCCACCTTGCGCGCGGTGCGCACCAGGCTGCGCAGCTGCTGCAGATCGGATTGCGGGAAGGCCTGTGCCCAGCGCGTCAGGGCATCGTCGTCCTTGATCAGATCGTCGCGCCAGCGTTCGGCCTGGTGCAGCCTGAGCGTGTCGCGCGCCGAGCCCAGCTTGAAGGAGGCCACCGCCTCGCGCAGCGGCTCGGGGTCGGCAAAGCGCATTTGCTTGCCAACAAACTGCAACTGCCGGCGCCGGCCTTCGTGCGATTTGGTGCGCCGGTACTGGCCAATGGCGTCGCGCAGGGCGTCGGGCATGGGTGTTTCGAGCAGGCGCGTCTCAGGCAGCTCGGCCAGCTCGGCGCCCAGTTGCTGCAATTCGTGGGCCTGGGTCTTGAGCTGGGTCTTGCTGGGGCGTGAGGGCTCCAGATGCGGCTCCTCAAAGCCGCTGTCCTCAGCCGGCAAGGGCTGATCGCTGGGTGGAAGGGCGGGGTCTTCGGGCCGTTTGCGCATGGCTATGATTGTCGCCCACGCACCTGGCAGCGCAGGCGCGCCACAGGCCTGCTTTGCGCGAGTCGCAGTGCCTGCATGCCAGCGCTTGATCCCGCCCTGGTGCTATCCCTCCAGTCCTTGTCCCCCAGCCCCTGATGAATGGCCCCCTGATGTCCGGTTCCACGATCTCTCAAGGTTTTGCTTTCACGCGCGAGCAGTTTCAGAACATCATCGAAGACACCCTGGCCATTGCCAAACGCCTGGGGGCCAGCGATGCCGGGGCTGAAGTGTCAGAGGGCGCGGGCCTGTCGGTGTCGGTGCGCAAGGGCGAGCTCGAAAACGTCGAGCGCAACCGCGACAAATCGGTGGGCGTGTCGGTCTACCTCGGCCAGCGCCGTGGCAATGCCAACACCTCGGATTTCTCTCAAGAAGCGCTGGAGCAAACCGTGCGCGCGGCCTACGACATTGCACGCTTCACTGCTGAAGACCCGGCCGCAGGCCTGCCCAATGGCGAGGACCTGGCCAGCAGTGAAGAGGTGGCCCGCGACCTGGACCTGTTCCACCCCTGGGAAGTGAATGCCGAGGTCGCTGCCAATCTGGCGCGGCGCTGCGAAGACGCCGCCCTGGCCACCGACAAGCGCATCACCAACAGCGAGGGCGGCGCGGTCTCTGCCCAGCAGGCGCATTTCTGGGGTGGCAACAGCCGTGGCTTTCGTGGGGGCTATGCCAGCTCGCGGCACTCGATCTCGGTGTCGCCGATTGCCGGCAAGGGCGCGGGCATGGAGCGCGATTCCTGGTACAGCTCGATGCGCGATGCCATGGAGTTGGCCTCGCCCGAGGCGGTGGGCCGTTATGCCGCGGAGCGCGCGCTGTCGCGGCTGAAGGGCCGCAGCGTGCCGACCTGCGAGGTGCCGGTGCTGTTCGAGAACACCCTGGCCTCGGGCATGCTCGGCGCCTATGTGCAGGCCACCAGCGGCGGCGCCCTGTATCGCAAGGCGACATTTCTGCTCGACAGCATCGGCCAGCAGGTGTTGTCGGACCACCTGGACATCGTCGAAGACCCCTTCATTCTGAAAGGCAAGGCCAGTGCGCCCTTCGATGACGAGGGTGTGCGCAGCACGCGGCGCGATATCACGCAGGCCGGTGTCGTACAGAGTTATTTCCTGTCCAGCTATTCGGCCCGCAAGCTGGGGCTCAAGACCACGGGCCATGCCGGTGGCTCGCACAACCTGACCATGACCAGTCGCCTCACCCAGCCCGGTGATCACCTCGATCAGATGCTGCGCAAGCTGCACCGCGGCCTCTTTGTCACCGAGCTGATGGGCCAGGGCGTGAACTACGTGACTGGCGACTACTCGCGTGGCGCGGCCGGCTTTTGGGTGGAGGGCGGGCGCATCGTGCACCCGGTGACCGAGGTGACGATTGCCGGCAACCTGCGCGACATGTTCAAGGCCATCGTCGCCATCGGCGCAGACAGCTACACCATGGGTGGCAAGACCGTGGGCTCGATGCTCATCGAACGCATGAAGCTGGCTGGCGCCTGAGCCGCCGCGCGCTTGGGCGCGACTTGGTGTACTGACTGGCGAGGGTGCTGGATCGTCGGGGTTTCACCCCAATGATCGGCGGCACCCGGCTCCTAGAATGCGCCGGTCTCAATCGCCACCCACTGAAGGAGCACTGCATGGAACGTCGTAAATTTGTACACGGCGCCGGCTTGGCCGGTATCCTGGCCGCGGGCACCGCGCCGGCCATTGTTCACGCCCAGACCAATCTGCGTTGGCGCTTGACATCGAGCTTTCCAAAATCACTGGACACGCTGTTTGGCGTGTCCGACACCTTCGCCAAGAAGGTCCTCGAGATGTCGGGCGGCAAGTTCGTCATCTCCACCCACGCCGCTGGCGAAATCGTACCGGCCTTCGGTACGGTGGATGCCATCCAGGCTGGCACGGTCGAGATGGCCAGCACCGCGCCGTACTACTTCTTCGGCAAGGACCCCACCTTTGCGCTGGCCTGCGCCATTCCTTTCGGCCTCAACAGCCGCCAGATGACCGCCTGGATGTATGAGGGCAATGGCCTGAAGCTGATGCGCGAGTTCTATCGCCCCTACAACATCATGAGCTTCGTCATGGGCAACACCGGCGCCCAGATGGGCGGATGGTGGCGCAAGGAGATCAAGTCGCTTGCGGACGTCAAGGGCGTGAAGTTCCGCACTGGCGGCTTCAGCGGCAAGGTCTATGAGCGCCTGGGTGGTGTGGCGGCAAACATTCCGGGCGGCGAAATCTATGCCGCATTGGAAAAAGGCACGATTGACGCAGCCGAGTGGGTCGGCCCCTATGACGACCAGAAGCTGGGTTTCAACAAGGTCGCCCAGTACTACGCCTATCCTGGTTTCTGGGAAGGTGGCCCGCAGCTCGAGCTGCACGTCAACACCAAGGCCTATGACTCGCTGCCCGCCGAGTACAAGACCATCATCGAGTGCGCCTCGGCCTATGCCCACTGCGAGATGCAGGCCAAGTACGACGGTCGCAATACTGCGGCGCTGAAGCAACTTGTGGCCGGCGGCACCAAGTTGTTCCGCTTCCCCAAGGACCTGATGGATGCGGCCTTCAAGGAATCGATGGCGCTGTACAGCGAACTGTCGGCCAGCAATCCGGCCTGGAAAAAGGTCTATGAAGACTACGCCACTTTCCGCCGCGACGTGAACCTGTGGTTCCGTTTCAGTGAAGCGGCGTTCGACGACTACATGCAAAGCGCCAGGCTTTGATCGCAGCGCCGCCGTCAACGGCGGCGCAGTGCAGAGCCCAGTGGGGTGAATAAAAAAGGGGCTGCGGCAATGTGCCGCAGCCCCTTTTCATTTGCGCCCACCGAACTGCTGGCGCAGCTCGGCGTGGTGCGCCGAGCCTGCACTACTTCTTCGTCTTGTCTTGATCGAGCGCGCGCCTAACCGCCTCCATCGGATCCTCGGCGGCCTGCGGGGCCGCGCCACTGGCCGCTGAAGCGGCGGTATCGGCAGTGGCGCCCGGCGCCGAGCTCGGGAACAACTCAGGCGCCTGGCTGCGGCCGCCGCCCATCTGCTGAATCGTCTCGCTGGCCTTGTCCAGATCGAGCACCTTTTCCTTGTCCAGGAAGATGGTGACGGTCTGCGGGAAGAAGATGACGATGGCCACCAGGATCAACTGGATCACGATCCAGGGGATGGCGCCCATGTAGATGTCACTGGACTCGACCTTGCGCGGAATCGAACCGTTTTTGAACAGCGTGTCGGCAATGCCACGCAGATAGAACAGTGCAAAGCCGAAGGGCGGGTGCATGAAGCTGGTCTGCATGTTGACGCAGATCATCACGCCAAACCAGACCAGGTCGATGCCCAGCTTGGCCGCCACCGGCACCAGGAAGGGGATGATGATGAAGGCGATCTCGAAGAAATCGAGAAAGAAGGCCAGGAAGAAAATGAAGATGTTGATGGCGATCAGGAAGCCCAGTTGGCCACCGGGCAGGCCGGCCAGCAGGTGCTCGATCCAGATGCCGCCGTCCACCCCCTGAAAGACCAGCGAGAACACGCGTGATCCGATCAGGATGAAGACCACCATGGCGGTCAGGCGCATGGTGCTGACCAAGGCCTGTTTGAGCAGATCAAAGGTCAGGCGTTTTTGCATCGCCGCCAGGATGAAGGCCCCCATCGCGCCCATCGCGCCGGCTTCGGTGGGCGTGGCAATGGCGGTGTTCATGCCGGGCAAGCCGCCCATGCTGCCCAACACCGTGAAGATCAACACGGCCGAGGGGATGATGCCGCGCAGGCACTTCGAGACCAATGGCCAGCCCTCCAGGGTGCGCCCCTCCTTGGGCACGCCAGGCACATGCTCGGGCTTGATGCGCGCCAGCATGAAGGTGTACAGCGCAAACAACAGCACCTGCAGGATCGACGGACCCCAGGCGCCCTTGTACATGTCGCCCACCGGCTTGCCCAATTGATCGGCCAGCACGATCAACACCAGCGATGGCGGCACGAGCTGGGTGATGGTGCCCGAGGCCGCCAACACCCCCGTGGCATAGCGCATGTTGTAGCCCCAGCGCATCATCACCGGCAGCGAGATCATGGCCATGGCGATCACCTGGCCGGCCACGGTGCCGGTGATGGCGCCGAGGATAAAGCCGACGATGATCACCGAGTAACCCAGGCCACCACGCACCGGGCCGAACAGCTGGCCCATGGAATCGAGCATGTCCTCGGCCAGACCGCAGCGTTCGAGGATGGTGCCCATCAGCGTGAAGAAGGGGATTGCCAACAACAAGTCGTTGGACAAAATACCAAATACGTTGAGCGGCAGATTGCCCATGAACCCGGCCGGGAACCAGCCCATCCACACGGCGTAGAAGCCGCAGCCCAGGCCCAGCGCGGTGAGCGAAAACGCCACTGGAAAGCCGATCATCAAGACGATGACGAGCCCCGCGAACATCAGCGGGGCGAAGTTGTCCATGGTCATTGCAGGGGCCTCTCGTAGTGGAAATCGGCGTCGAACTTGTGCGCCAGCCAAGCCACCCGCTTGATGGCTTCGGAGACGCCCTGCGCGAACAGCAGCGCAAAGCCCAAAGGCAACATCAGCATCGCCGGCCAGCGGATCAGGCCGCCTGCGTTGCTGGAGACCTCGCCACTGACGTACATCTTGACGAACAGCGGCCAGGAGAAATAGATCATCACCGCCATCGAGGGCAGCATGAACAGGACCAGGCCGAACAGGTCGATCAGCGCCTGAGTGCGACCCGAATAACGGCCATAGATGACGTCCACGCGAATGTGTTCATTGACGCGCAGGACCTGTGCGGCGCCGAGCATGACGCAGCCGGCGAACAGGTACCACTGGATCTCGAGGTAGGCGTTCGAGCTGTAGTTGAAGGCGTAGCGCACGACGGCGTTGGCTGCGCTGATCACGCAAGAGGCAAACACCGCCCACTTGGCGACGAGGGCAAAGCGGTCATTGAGCCGGTCAATGCCCAGGGCAAGCTGAAGTAGGCTGTTCATGAGGCCTCTGCAACGGGGTGGTCGGGCATGGAATCTCCGCGAACGATCAATGAGGGTTGGGGTGCGTGGGCGGCGCGCGCCGAGCTGCAATGTATCGGCCTTGTTGGCGCTCACAGCGCTATTCGCGCGGAGCTCAGGGAAACACCTGATGGAGCGCTTGACACGGTGATCCGCCGTGCAGCCCTACAGCGCGGCCGCGGCCATGAAGAGCCGGCCTGAGCGCGCGCCTGAGCGGCAAAACGCCAGCACAGGGGCAGGCAACTCGCGCAGCAACTGCGCGAACTCGGTGATCTCTTCAGGCGATTGATAGCCGCCAGCAACGGGCAAAAAGCGGTACTGCAGGCCGGCGGCAAGCGCCGCCGCTTCGATCACGGCGTTGGTCGGCTGATCCGGGCTGTGCTCGAAATCGGGCCGGTTGTTGATCACGCTGCGAAAGCCCAAGACGGCGACTTCGGCCATGGCCTCAGGTGTGAGTTGCGCGGCCACGCAGACGTCGGGCGAAACGGCACGGATGGGCAGTTGGGTGTTCATGGCTGCCTGAGCTTCACTTTGAAAGTGCGGCCTTGACCGCCGCCGAGACCTGGCCCATGTCGGCCTTGCCCGCCAGGCGTGACTTGACTGCCGCCATCACCTTGCCCATATCGCCCGGGCCTGAAGCCCCCAATTCGATGACGATGGCGCTGACTTCGTGCGTTATCTCGTCACTCGACAGTCGCGCCGGCAGGTAGGCCTGCAGCACCAGCAGTTCGGCGCTTTCCTTGTCCGCCAGATCGGTGCGGCCGGCGCTCTGGAAGGCCGTGATGGAGTCTTTACGCTGCTTGATCAGCTTGTCGACGATGGCCACGACCTGGGCGTCATCGAGAACGATGCGCTCATCCACTTCACGCTGCTTGAGTGCGGCCAGCAGCATGCGAATGGCCGACAGGCGCTCGGCATCGCGGGCTCGCATGGCGGCCTTCATGTCATCGGTGATGCGGTCTTTCAAGCTCATGGCGTGGGCTCCTGGCGCCGGCTGGAATGCAAAACGCCCGCTGCGGTGAACCGCGCGGGCGTTGGGTGTTCGTGCGGGTTGCCTGTGCTTAGAACAGCTTCTTCGGCAATTGCATGCTGCGAACGCGCTTGTAATGGCGCTTGACCGCGGCCGCCTTCTTGCGCTTGCGCTCGGCGGTGGGCTTCTCGTAGAACTCGCGGGCCCGCAAGTCGGTCAGCAGGCCAAGCTTTTCAATGGTGCGCTTGAAGCGGCGCAGGGCGACATCGAAGGGCTCGTTTTCTTTAACGCGAATCGTGGTCATTGACGGTAAGGATCCTAAAAATGGTGCTCGGTGTTTCAACGGCGTACTGACTGGGGACTGAAGGGCGCACAACACGGGGTCATGCAATGTCAGGGCCGTGAAATCGACACACAGTCACTGGCAAAGACCGCGATTCTAGCGTTAGTTTTTTGTTAGGCGCAATCCACAAGACCACGTGGCACCAGAGAACACCTTCATTGGGCGCTGGCCGAGGGCGTTGACAAGGCCTTGGCGCAGGCCGCTGCGCTGGCCCAGGCCCACTGAAAGTTGTAGCCGCCCAGCCAGCCGGTGACATCGACCACTTCGCCGATGAAGTACAGGCCAGGTTGGAGGCGGCTTTGCATGCTGCGCGAGTCCAGCTCGCGGGTGTCCACACCGCCCGCGGTGACCTCGGCCTTGCGCCAGCCCTCGCTGCCCATGGGCTGCACCACCCATTCGCTCAGGCCTTGCGCCAGAGCCTGCAAGTCGCGATCTTTGTGCTGCGGCATGGCCAGGTCGGCGCGCGGGCCGTGCAGTGCCAGCCAGGTGTCGGCCAGGCGCTGCGGCAAGTGTTGTCCCAGCTCGTTGCCCAGCAGTCGGCGTGAACCCGATTTGGCCGCCTGCAAGCGTGGGCCCAGTTCCAGGCCAGCCGCCAGGTTGATGTGCAGGGCTTGCCCCGGCTGCCAGTGGCTGGAGATCTGCAGCACGGCCGGGCCGCTGAGCCCGCGATGGGTGAACAGCAAATCCTCGCGAAACCGGCCGGCTGATGCGCCGTGGCCGGTGCGGATGTCCACTTCCAGCGCCAGGCCCGACAACGCGGCAAAGGGCGCCCATTGATCGTTGCTGAAGGTCAGCGGCACGAGCGCTGGGCGCAGCGGCACGATCTGGTGGCCGAATTGCTTGGCCAGGCGATGGCCGAAATCACTGGCGCCCAGCTTCGGGATGGACAGCCCGCCGGTGGCGACCACAAGCTCGCTGGTTTGCACTTGGCCGCGGGCCGTGTCCAACACAAATCCATGCCCCTGTGTCTGAATGGCGCTCACCGCACAGGGCTGCCAATGCGTCACCCCGCCGAACTGGCATTCGGCCAACAACAGGTCAATGATCTGCTGGCTGGAGCCATCGCAAAAGAGTTGGCCGCGGTGCTTTTCATGAAAAGCGATGCCATGGCGTTGCACCAAGGCGATGAACTCAGCGCTGGGATAGCGCGCCAGCGCCGAGCGGCAAAAGTGCGGGTTGTCGGACAGAAAGTTTGCCGGCCCGACCTCGCGGTTGGTGAAGTTGCAGCGCCCGCCGCCAGAGATGCGAATTTTCTCGGCGACCTTGTCGGCATGGTCGAGCAGCAGGGCCTTCAATCCACGTTGCCCGGCCATCGCGGCGCAGTGCAGGCCTGCGGCGCCAGCGCCTATGACCACCACATCGAAGTGCAGGCCGCGGGTCGCAGCCGAGCCGGGCACAGTCATGGGGCTGGGTGGGGCATGGGCATGGGCATGGGCGGCGATTATCAAGACCCAGGCGTCTATATCATTCGCCGCCTTCGACGAGCCACCGCCATGACCACCTTGATCTACAGCCACGAGGCCTGCCTGAACCACCAACCGGGCGCTGGGCATCCCGAGTCCCCGCAGCGCCTGGTGGCCGTGCTGGCGGCTTTGCGTCAGCCTGAATTCAGTCACGCGCAGTGGCGCGAAGCGCCCATGGGCACCTATGAGCAGGTGCTGCGCGTGCACACCGCCGGCTACGTGGACAGCGTGGAATCACTCGCCCCCAGCCAGGGCCTGCAAGCACTCGACGGCGGTGACACGGTGATGTCGCCCGGCACCTTGGAGGCGGTGATGCGCTGCGTGGGCGCGGCCTGTGCCGGCGTGGACGAGGTCGTGGCTGGCCAGGCCAGCAATGTGTTCTGCGCCACGCGGCCCTGTGGCCACCATGCCGAGGCCGATCACGCCATGGGCTTTTGCGTGTTCAACCAGGCCGCCATCGCGGCCCTTCATGCCCGTGCCGTACACGGCATCGCCCGTGTGGCGGTCATGGACTTCGACGTGCACCATGGCAATGGCACGCAGAACTCGTTTTACCGCGACCCTGGGCTGTTTTATGGCTCATGCCATCAGGCGCCGTTCTACCCCGGTACTGGCGCGAGGCAGGAGCAGGGCGTGGCGCGCAACATCGTCAACATCCCCTTGCAGCGCGGCTGTGATTCTGCTGAGTTCAGGCAGCGCATGAGCGATGAGATGCTGCCCGCACTGCGCCGCTTTCAACCCGAGCTTTTGATCATTTCGGCCGGCTTCGATGCGCACCACCTGGACCCACTGGGCGGACTGTCGTTCACCGATGACGACTACGCCTGGATCACTGCGGAGCTGCTGGCCGTGGCGGCTGAGTCCGCGCAAGGACGCGTCGTTTCGGTGCTCGAGGGTGGCTACAGCCTGGAAGGCCTGGCCAGCGGCACGGCCGCCCATGTGCAGGCCTTGATGTCGGCCGCGCGCTCCCACGGGCGCGGCCATTGATGGGACTGGATCCACTGCTGATCGCAGAGCTGCTCGCACTCGGCGCAGGCGCCGGTTTCCTGGCGGGTTTGTTGGGCGTGGGTGGCGGCATGGTGATGGTGCCCTTCATCACCTTGCTGCTGACCCAGCGCGGCGTGGCCACCGATCTGGCGGTGAAGATGGCCATCGCCACCTCGATGGCCAGCATCATCTTCACCTCGATCTCGAGCGTGCGCGCCCATCACCTGCGGGGCTCTGTGCGCTGGGACCTGGTGCGTCGCATGGCGCCTGGCATCGTGGCTGGCTCACTGCTGGCAGGTGCCGGCGTGTTTGCTTTGGTCAAGGGTGCCGCGCTGGCCATTTTCTTCGGCTTGTTCATCGGCTTTGCGGCGACGCAAATGTTGTTGGACCGCAGGCCCAAGCCCACGCGGCAAATGCCGGCCTGGCCCGGGCAAACCGCGGCCGGGGCCGGGTTCGGATTCTTCTCGGGCCTGGTGGGCGCCGGTGGCGCCTTCATGTCCGTGCCGTTTATGACCTGGTGCAACGTGCCGCTGCAGCGCGCCGTGGGCACCAGCGCTGCGCTGGGCTTTCCCATTGCCTTGGCCAATACCGTCGGCTACGTGTTTGCCGGCCGGGACCTGCCGGCCGCTGTGCCAGGCGCATTGGGCTATGTCGTCCTGCCCATGCTGGCCATCATTGCCCTGGCCAGCATGAGCACGGCGCCGCTGGGCGCGCGGGTCGCCCACGCCATTGATCTGCGCTACCTGAAACGCATCTTTGCGGTCATGCTTTACGGGCTGGCGGGCTACATGTTCTGGCGCGGCTGGACGGCTTGATTTCAGCTGGCGCGGCAGTGGGCGGCTGAACGCGGCCGCGACAGAACGGCCAGTTTCTGTCGCCTGTATGAGACCGTTAGGTCGGGCCGAAGAGGATACTGGCCAAGGCCACCACATTGCCACCCCGGCGGCGCGCCTCGGCCAGCGACCGCTCGCAGGCGCTGTGGATTTCCTCGCTGGTCTGCGCGGTGTGCGGAAAGCTGGCCACGCCCATCGATACGGTGAATCCCAGATCCGTACCATCGAGAACAACGATCTGCGTCGCGCACTGGCGGCGCAGGCCCTCCATGCGCGCATGCGCTGTGGCCAACCCCACCCCTGAGAGCAGGATGGCGAAACGACGCTCATCCAGCCGACAAGAGGCGTCCATCGCACGGGTGTTGCCGCGCAGCAGCCGGCCCATGGCCTCGAGCACTCGATCGGCACCGCGCGGATCGGCGGTGACACGGGCATCGTAGGGATCGAGTTCGACGAAGACCAGCGAAAACTCGCGATGCTCGCGTGTGGAGAGGTCCACTTCGCGGCGCAGCTGATCTTCAAAGTGCAGGCGCGTGTACAGGCCTGTGGCGCCATCGCGCAAGCCCTGATCGGCGAGCTCGCGCCGCAGTGAATCCTGGGCGCGCTGCTCTCGTTCGAGCTGCTCCAAAGCGGTGCGCAACTGTGCATCGCGCTGGCGCTGCTGCGCCATGTCTTGCCACAGGGCCAACAACACGGGCTGGCCTTGAACCACAGTGGGCACGCGCAGCACTTGATAGTCATACCGTGTACCGCGCCATTCGAACCTGTGCTCGTTGCTCAACGCAGCACCTTGTGTGATCGCGGCCTGGTCGGCGGCTCGAAGCACCTTGGACAGCGTGGCGTCCAACAGCTCGCCGTCTGAGCGTCCCTTCGCGTGGTCAACGGGATGACCAAGGAGCGTCGCGAATGCAGGGTTGAGATCAAGGTACTTGCCCGACGCGCATTCCTTGATCGACAGGAGCAGCCCTTGCCGATCCACCAGCGCCCGCAACGCTTGCGCCATGGCTGCGTTCATCGTGGTGCTCAGCGATGCGGGCGAAGCGTCGGCATGCTGCATCGGGCTTGGGGGGATGCTCTCGGTCATTTCGCAGGAATGATAGCCGTGGAGCACCGCAGGTAACGACGCCTGTCGTATAGCGGCCACCTCGACCTGGGATACGGGTTTGTCACAGCCGCTGGCAGGTCACGCGACCACACAATCCTGGCGAAACCACGGGGGTCCGGATTTCGAGAAATTGACTGCGGTCAATGAATTCGAGCGCGATTGGCGTGACCATCCTCGGCCATTCAAGGCATGCCTGATTCAGCAATGAACGGGCCGGTTTCAGCCTTCACTAAAGCACCAGGAGACACGATGTCGTTGCCCATCCCCCAGCCAGCCGTTCGCCCCTCCCGCACAGCAGTTCGCCTGGTGCTCAGCGCCATGGGCTTGGCCGCCTCGGTGGCATCGAGTCCTGCACTGGCCTGGGAGCCAAGCAAGCCGGTCGAGTTTGTCGTTCCCGCCGGCACGGGCGGTGGCGCTGACCAAATGGCCCGTTTGATCCAGGGCATCATCGTCAAGCACAAGCTGATGAAGGAATCGATGGTCGTCGTCAACAAGTCTGGCGGCGCTGGCGCTGAAGGCTTTTTGTCGGTGAAAGAGGCCAAGGCCGACCCGCACAAGATCATCATCACCCTGTCCAACCTGTTCACCACGCCCATGGCCACGGGCGTGCCCTTCAACTGGAAGGACATGACGCCGGTGTCGATGATGGCGCTGGACCAGTTCGTGCTGTGGGTCAACGCCGAATCGCCGCACAAGACCGCCAAGGACTACCTGGCCGCCGTCAAGGCCGCCGGCCCCTTGAAGTTCAAGATGGGTGGTACGGGCTCCAAACAAGAGGACCAGATCCTCACCGTGGGCATCGAAAAGGCCACAGGCACCAAGTTCATCTACGTGCCCTATCGGGGCGGTGGTGAGGTTGCCGTGCAACTGGTGGGCAAGCACATCGATTCCACCGTCAACAACCCCATCGAGGCGGTGGCGCAATGGCGCGCAGGTTCCTTGCGCCCGCTGTGCGTGTTCGACGACACCCGCATGCCTTACAAGGCCAAGGTCACAGCCACCGAATCCTGGAACGACATCCACACCTGCCAGGAAGCCGGTATCCCCACCGATTACGTGATGTTGCGTGGCATCTTCATGGCCCCGGGCGTGACGCCCGATCAGTTGGCGTTCTACGTCGATCTGCTGAAGAAGGTGCGTGACACGCCCGACTGGAAAGAGCAGATGGAAAAGGGCGCTTTCAACACCACCAGCATGAGCGGCGCCGAGTACCGCAAGTGGCTCGAAGGCGCTGAAACCCTGCACAAGCAGTTGATGATCGAAGCCGGCTTCATGGCCAAGCCCTGAGTCGCCTGTGGCGGCGGGTTAGCCCGCTGCCGCGGCCACAGTGGCGACGCGCAATGCGTTGCTTGATGTCCCCCAAGCGTCGCCACGCTTGGCGCCTTGCAAACCCGGAGCGAGCCATGTCAGAAACGCACGCCGACCCTGCGTCCGATAGCCCCGTGGTGGCGAAAAACTGCACCGTTGATGCCGTTGTCGCCATCCTCTTTCTGCTCTTTGGCGCCGTCGTGGCCTACCAGTCCTGGCGGCTGGGCGCGCGCTGGACCAGCGATGGCCCGGGCGCCGGCTACTTTCCCTTCTACATCGGCCTGATCATCTGCATCTCGGCGGTGGGCATCTTCTTTCAAGCGATGCGCGGCAAGTCGCGCGACGAAGGCGCCTTCGTCGATCGTCAGCAGCTCAAGCAGGTGCTTTCAGTGTTGCTGCCGGCCTTGCTGTACGTCTTCATCATCATGTTCCTGGGGCTGTACGTGGCCTCAGCGATCTACATCGCGCTGTTCATGATCGTGCTTGGCAAGTATTCACCGCTCAAAAGCATACTGGTGGCCGTGATCGTGAACGCCGTGTTCTTTGCGATGTTTGAAGTCTGGTTCAAGGTGCCGCTGTTCAAGGGCTCGATTGAGCCTCTGCGGTTTCTTGGTTATTGAGTTTGGCTCACACGCACCGGAGTTAGAAGAATGGAAGAGCTGAATTCCCTGATGCAAGGTTTCGCTGTCGTCATGACGCCGATGAACCTGGCTTTGATGTTCGTGGGCATCATCCTGGGCGTGATCATCGGCGTGCTGCCGGGTTTGGGTGGCGCCAACGGCGTGGCCATCCTGCTGCCGCTGACCTTCACCATGTCGCCCACCTCGGCCATCGTGATGCTGTCGTGCATTTACTGGGGCGCGCTGTTCGGTGGCGCCATCACCTCGGTGCTGTTCAACATCCCCGGCGAGCCCTGGTCGGTGGCCACCACCTTTGATGGTTATCCGATGGCGCAAAAAGGCAAGGCCGGCCAGGCTTTGACAGCCGCCTTCACCTCATCCTTCGTTGGCGCCCTCTTGGCGGTGATCATGATCACCTTCCTGGCGCCATGGGTCGCCAAATTCGCCTTGAAGTTCGGCGCGCCTGAGTTCTTTGCGGTTTACTTGCTCACCTTCTGCAGCTTCGTCGGCATGGGCAAGGGCTCGCCCTTCAAGATCCTGATCGCCATGGCGCTGGGCTTTGCCCTGGCGGCGGTGGGCATGGACACCATCACCGGCCAACTGCGCTTGACCTTCGGCCAAACCGAGCTGATGCGCGGCTTTGACTTCTTGATCGCGGTGATCGGCCTCTTGGGCATCGGCGAGATTTTGTTGTCGATGGAAGAGGGCCTGAAGTTCTCCGGCAAGTCGGCTCACATCAGCCCCAAGGTGGTGTGGGAGACCTGGAAAGAGCTGCCCAAGTACTGGGTCACCTCGCTGCGCAGCTCACTCGTCGGCATCTGGATGGGCATCACCCCGGGTGGCGCCACGCCTGCGTCGTTCATGAGTTATGGCCTGGCAAAGAAGATGTCCAAAAACGGCGCCAATTTCGGCAAAGGCGAGATCGAGGGCGTCATTGCCCCCGAGACCGCCGCCCACGCCGCGGGCACCAGCGCGCTGCTGCCGATGCTGGCCCTGGGCATCCCGGGCTCGCCGACCGCTGCCGTGCTCTTGGGTGGCCTGCTCATCTGGGGCCTGCAGCCCGGCCCGC
>JAYSSS010000079.1:0-33702 GCA_043720415.1 Ideonella sp. | reverse complement strand
TTCGGTATTCGCCTTTCGGGCGGCCGGGCAGGCTCATCAGGCAACCTACGTGCTTCGCACTGCGGTATTCGCCTTTCGGGCGGCCGGGCAGGCTCATGGCGCGTGCACACAGCGGGTCAGCGCGACACCCTCACACCGCCGTCTGCCCCGTCATCTGCCGCGTCACCGGGTGTGAGCTCGACAGGCCGCCATCCACCGCAATGGCCTGCCCATTCACATAACTTGCATCGTCACTGGCCAAGAACAGCGCCACCTGGGCCAGCTCATCGGGCTGGGCGGCGCGGCGCAGGGGGTTTAACTTGCCCAGTTTGTGGGTCACGCCCTTGTCTTTGGCGTAATCGAAGGTGGGCTTGGTCATGCCGGTTTCGGTCAGCCCGGGGCAGATGGCGTTGACGCGCACCTGGGTCTCGCACAGCTGCTGCGCCGAGACCATGGCCAGGTTGATGACGCCGGCCTTGGAGGCCGAATACGCCGGCCCACCCGCGCCCGAGCGAATGCCCGCCACCGAGGCGGTGCAGATGATGGAGCCGCCCTGCCCGGCGTCGGCCATGGCCTTGCCGGCGTGCTTGACCATCAACCAAGGGCCGATCAAGTTGACGCGCAGGATTTCGGTCCACTCTTCAGGCGTCAGCTCAAAAATGCCGGCTCGCCCGCCCGAGATGCCAGCGTTGGCGAAGGCCACATTCAACTGGCCATAACTTGCATAAGCGGTGGCCACGAGTTGGGCCACATCGGTCTCCAGGCCGGCGTCGATTTGCAGCGCTGTAGCCTGGCCGCCAGCGGCGATCACAGCGCTGGCGGTGTCGTTGACGGCCGCGGTCTTGTCGCCCAGGACCAGGCGCGCGCCCTCAGCGGCAAACAGCAGCGCCGAGGCGCGCCCAATGCCTGAGCCGGCACCGGTGATGATGGCAACTTTTCCTCTCAAACGACCTGGCATGGAAGCTCCTGTGGCGGGCTTGGCCCGCGCGTTGGGTGGGGTAGGCACAGGTGGCAAGGCTAACCGATGGCGCTGGCACGCCGCGCGCCGCTGAACGCCGATGGCGCGCTACTTGCCCACCTTCACAAGCTGCGCAATGGCCCAGAACTCGAGCATCGCAATGACACCAATCATGATGTTGTTCATCATGGTGCCGCCGGTGGCGATGCCCACCGCAATGTCGCCCAACTCAATCACCAGCCGAGAGATCAGGGTGATGAGCAGCCACTGCGGCTTGTTGCAGATCACCGAGATCAACAGCGCCGCGACGCTGCCCAAGACCCTGACGCCGGTGCTGGCAAAGCCGAGCTGGGACGAGTAATCGGTGATCTTCGCGCCCGGAAAGCTCAACCCAGGATTGAAGGTGAAGACATAGGCGAAGAACAGCCCCGCGCAGATCAGCAGCCATGTGAAAGCCTTCACCAATGGCGGAATGCCGGCGTCACTGCTTGTGGTCATGGTGGACATTTCTGAAATCCCTTATCTAATCGAATCAGCAGGTCGAGTCAGTGGGTCTTGATGTGTGCAGGCCGCGAGTGTCCGAACAGGCGCCGTCGCCCGCCATTGACCCGCGGCTGCGCTGGCACTTGACAAGACGCCCGCGCCTTGAGGCGCCGGGTTCAATTCAAGGCCAGGCGGGCCGCCAGAAAATCAACAAGCGCCTTGGCCGCGGCGGTTTGCAGCCGCGAGGTCATCACCGCATGCAAGGGCAAGCCCGGTGCGGCAAAGCCGCGCAGCACGGGCTCCAATCGACCGGCCAGCACACTGGGCTGTGCCAGTTCGGGCGCGAGCAAGGCGATGCCCATCTGGCGCTCGGCCAGCAGGCGCATCAGGCCAATGTTGTTCAAGCCCCACCGGCCCTGCACCTGCACATCGTGGGATGTGCCGTCCTGCACAAAGCGCCAGCGCGTGGGGCGCACGGCGCTGCCCAGGCGCAAGCACTCGTGCTGCGCCAGCTCGGCGGGTTGCTTGGGTCGGCCACGGCGATCCAGATAACCGGGCGCGGCGAACGCCGCCTGCGCAACGCTGCCAATGCGCCGCGCCACCAGGCCCTCGCGCTTGAGCACCCCGAGCCGCAAGGCCAGATCAAGGCGGTCCTGCGCCAGATCGGCCACCTGCGACGACAGGTCAAGGTCCATCGTGATGCCCGGGTGCTGGCGCGCAAACTCCGGCAACAGAGGGCCCACCCAGTGCAGGCCAAGGTCCACCGGCATCGACACCCGCAGATGCCCGGTCGGGCGATCTGCCACTTCGCGCAACGCGGCCTCGGCCAGGCGCGCTTCATCCACCACCCGCTCACAGCGCTCAAGGTAGCGGCGCGCCGCCTCGGTCAGCGCCACGCGTCGGGTGCTGCGCTCAAACAACAGCACACCCAGCCGCTGCTCCATGGACGCGATGCGCCGCGACAGCGTGGCCCCGGGCATGGCCAGCTGGACGCTGGCCCGGGTGAAGCTGGTCGCCCGCGCCACCTCCACAAACAAGGCCATGTCATCCAGTGCGACGCGATGGGCCATGACATCGACTTTCTCGAAAATGGAGAAGTATTCTCCATTTATGTCATGTCAAAGGACAAGGCGCCGCGGAACCCGCAGAAACCAATGTGTGTGTGGTGACTCGAACACCAGCGAGGCCTGATGCGGCCTAGCGATTGAAGTGCGCCACTGCGTGTGGTCTGCAGGCTGAAGCTTGCCTTGAGCTCACTGCTGCGGCGCACCGCTTGACCTGACGCGACTGGTCTGCTCAACCCACTGGTTAGGAATCAACGCGCAGCCCGTTGCGCACTGGCGTGCGCCATGACCTGACCGACGGACTTGGCCCCGAGGGCGTAGACCGCCATGGCAGCGCCTGCTGCAAAGAGGAAAACGGCCGTCACGGCGAAGGGCGCGGCCGTGTGTCGGAAGGTGCTTGACAGCCAATGCCGAGGATCCTGGCCACGGAGGTGGCGGAACAGGACGTAAGACAGTGAACCATCCACCAGGACTTCAGCGAAGAGGACAGGAGCGATGTAAACAATGTAGAGCGATGCCAGCGCGACGCCGATGGCCAAGGCGATGGCAATCAGAGGGATGGCCAACTCTTCAGCATCTGCCGCGGAGCCGACCGACTTGCCAGCCGCTTGCAATGTTGAGGAGGTCGCCTCGTCAATCGCAGTGGCCGGCGCGTCGAAAGCGCCGCTGGCGCCCCCGCCCCCGAAGTCGCCGCCACCACCGCCCTTAAGTCAGGTGCGCCATCTGAAGCCTGGGAAATGAGTCCCGCACCAGGCGCTCGCGTACACGCTGGATCGCGAGGGCCCGATGGGCAGCAAGCTTGGGATGGCCCATCGGGTTCCTCTGGGACAGCTAACGCGCCATTAGACCATCCGAATCAGGCCCGATCTGCCTTTGCGCCTGGCCCCGGCGCCAGCCACTCAGCAATCTGGCTCAGCGGTTTTTTAAGACCGCCATGCACCGGCACCTGGCAGCCGGCCTGGGGGTAACCAACGACCAACAAGATCACCGGCTTTTCGGAGGGCGGGCGGCCGCAAATCCGGTTCAAGAAATTCATCGGGCTGGGCGTGTGCGTCAAGGTGGCCAGCCCGGCATGGTGCAGCGCGGCGATCAAGAAGCCCGCGGCGATGCCCACCGATTCAGGCACGTAGTAGTGGCTGAATCTCGAGCCATCGGCGCGCACGCCGTACTTCTGCGCAAAGATGGCGATGAGCAGTGGTGCCGCTTCCAGAAATGGCTTGTTCGGATCTGTGCCCAAGGGTGCCAGCGCGTCCAGCCACTCCTGCGGCGCCCGGCCAGCGTAGAAGGCGCGCTCTTCAGCCTCGGCCGCCTGGCGAATGCTGCGCTTGTGCGCCGAATCGGCGATGACGCTGAAGAACCAGGGCTGCTGGTTGGCGCCCGAAGGCGCGGTGCCGGCGGCCAACAGACAGTGCTCGACCACTTCGCGCGGCACGGGGCGTGTGTCGAAATCGCGCACGCTGCGGCGGCGTGCGATGTCGGAGTGGAAATCGGCGGCACGCCGGCACATCGTGGACGCGTCGTATTCGAGATAGGTGGGCAAGGGCTCGAGAACAAGGGGCCCAGGCGAGCTGCTCATGGTCGTTGGTCTGCGGTGGCGGCCGACGGCAGCGGCACAGTGCGCAAGTCTGGCGCATCACGCCTGTCAAAGCCATCACGCCCGTCAAACCCAAAGGGCCCAATCGGCCCCTGCTCCAAGCTCGACACCCCATTGGTCAGCGTCGTGCGCCGCATGTCACGCACCTGGCTGCCATCAAAACGCCGCGCACGGTGCATGGTGACGCGGTTGTCCCACATCACCAGGTCAAAGGGCTGCCAGACATGGGCATAGACAAATTGCCGCTGCGTGGCGTGCTCGGTGAGGTCGCGCAAAAAGGCGCGCGCCTCGGGCACCGGCCAGCCCTCGATCGCGCCGGCGTGGCTGGCCAGGTAAAGCGACAGGCGCCCGGTGTTGGGGTGGCGGCGCACCAGGCGCTGGCGCACCGGCGCCCACTTTTCGCGCTCGGCCGGCGTGAAATCTTCAAAGCCCAGGATGCCGCGCGAGAACAGTTGGCTGTGTGAGCAGATGAGCCCATGCACCTCGTCTTGGGTGGCGGCATCCAGGGCGTCGTAGGCCGCGCGCATATCGGCAAATTCGGTGTTACCGCCGGTGGGCGGAATCTTTCGTGCGGAGAGCAGCGAATACTTCGCCGGCACGGTCTTGAACGAGCTGTCTGAATGCCACAGCAGATTGCCCAGACCGAACAGCCGCCGGCGGTCATCGCGGGCCAGCAGCTCGCCATGCTGATCGAGGTTGGAGATGTCGTTCAGGTCCAGGCTCATGCGCCTGTCCTCGGGCGCGGCGATGTCACCTGTGGCCTTCTCCAGCGGGCCGAGCTGGCGGCTGAAGGCCAGCTGCTGATCGTCGCTGAGGCGCTGGTCGTGAAACACCAGCACGCCGAATTCATCCATGCCGGCGTGGATGGCGGCGACCTCGCTGTCGTCTAACTGTCGGGTTAGGTCGATGCCCGAAACCGCGGCCGCAAATTGCGGGCGGATGGCGCTGGCGATGGGTGAGATGGCGGCGGTCATGGGCCAAGTTTGACAGAGCTTGGGCAAGCAAGATCCGGCGTGATGCGCATGAGCGCGGACGTGATCGCTGTTGGCCGGCCCGCTGCTTGGGCAGAATCGCCCACACCCTCTGCCGCCCAACGATAAATCTCCCCATGCCCACTTCATATGCCCCGCGCCTGGCCCACTTTGGCCTGGCCTGCTTCGACATCGAACGCATGATCGACTTCTACAGCGCTGTGTTTGACCTGCAGCTCACCGACCGCGGCGTGGGCTTCACCTTCCCCTACCCATTGGCCTTCATGAGCGCCCGGCCTGACCAGCACCACCAGCTGGCCCTGGCGCAAAACCGCCCGGCTGGTGCGCCCAGTACGGTGATGCAGGTGTCCTTCAAGATCGACACGCTCGATGAGCTGCGCGAGGCCCAGCGGCGCGCCCTGGCCCAGGGGGCGACCAAGATGCGCGGGCTCAATCACGCCAACGCCATCTCGATCTACTGCCTGGACCCTGAGGAAAACACGCTGGAGGTCTACCTCGACACACCCTGGTATGTGAAGCAGCCACACGGCGATCCACTGGATTTGACCCGGCCCGATGCAGAAATCTGGGCCGAGACCGAACGCGTGGCCAAGGCCGACCCGACCTTCATGCCCCTGGCCGAATGGTCGGCGCGCTTCGAGACGCGGCAGCGGGCGCTGTGATGGCGAGCCAGTGACCCACGACACCGACGTTCTCATCGTCGGCCTGGGCCCGACCGGCGCCACCTTGGCCGCTTTGCTGGCGCAGCGCGGCGTGCGCGTCGCGGTGTTTGATCGGCAGCGCGACACCTACCCCTTGCCGCGCGCGATTGGCTGCGACCATGAGGCCCTGCGCATCTGGCAAGGCCTGGGTCTGGCCGACCGACTTGCCCCCCATCTGGCCGCTTACCGGCCCAGTGAATACCGAGGCGCACAGGGCCAGCTGATCAAGCGCCTGGACATGGCGCCGCCGCCTCACCGTCTGGGCTGGGCACCGAACTGGGTGTTTGACCAACCGGCTGTCGAGCGCGTGCTGCGCCAGCACCTGGCCACCCTGCCTGGGGTGCACCTGGCCCTGGGGCATGAGGTCACGGCCTGTGACACGGTGGGCGCGGTGGTGAGCGCGGCGGTGGCGCCTGCTGGGGCCACCGCCATGAGCAACCCAACACGCGACGACCATGGCGTGCTCGCCACGGTGCGTGCCCCCGACGGCTGCGAGCAGCGCTGGCGGGCACGCTGGGCCGTGGCCTGCGATGGCGGCGCCAGCGCCATCCGCAAACGCCTGGGCATTGCACTTGATGACCTGCATTTCGACGAGACCTGGTTGGTGGTCGATGCCCATGTGCAGGCCGATGCTTTGGCCGCGCTGCCGCAGACCCAGGTGCAGTATTGCGAGCCCCAGCGGCCCAGCAGTTTTATCGTCGGCCCCGGCAATTTGCGCCGTTGGGAGCTGATGCTCTTGCCCGGTGAACACCAGCGCCACCCATCCCACGGGCCCTGGCCAGAGGACCCGCTGTGGCCGCTGCTGGCGCGCTGGATTCGCCCCGGCCAGGCAAGCTTGTGGCGCGCCGCGGCCTACCGCTTCCACGGCCTGGTAGCCGAGCGCTGGCGCGTCGGCCGCATCCTGCTGGCGGGCGACGCCGCGCACATGACACCGCCCTTCATGGCCCAGGGCATGGTGCAAGGCCTGCGCGACGCCGCCAACCTGGCTTGGAAGCTCGAACGCGTGCTGCGCCACGGCGCCCCCGAGGCCCTGCTCGACAGCTACCAGGCCGAGCGCAAGCCGCATGTCGAGGCCACCACCCGCGCTGCCATCGGCCTGGGCCGCCTGATCTGTGAGCGTGACGCTGTCGCCGCCCAGGCGCGCGACGACCGCCTGCTGGCCGAACACGGTGGCTGCGTGCCGACAACGGTTCGGCAGTCGATGCTGCCCGAGCTCAAGTCCGGCCTGATCGATGCAAGCAGCGCGGGGGCGGGGAGCCTGTTTCCACAGCCCTGGGTGAGAACGGCAGCGTCGGCCGAGCCGCGCCTGCTCGATGATCTCAGTGGACATGGCATACGCGTGTTAGCGATGGAGGCCGCGTTGACGCCCGACCAGGCCGCTGCGATCACCGCGGCCCTCGCACCGCTGCAAGGGCACCTGCTGCGGCTGGCCGCTGCGCGTGGCCAAGCCGATGCCGACATCGTGGCCGCTGCCGCTGCCGCTGCCTCTTCTTGTGATTCGGCCGGCAACGAACCCGGCAGCCTGCACATCACCGAACAGGCCACTCTGATGAACGACTGGCTGCGCAGCCTGGACGCGGCATTCGCCATCGTGCGACCTGACCATCAGGTCTATGCCACGGCACGCGACACTGCGGGCGCCTTGCGCCATGTGGCGCGCTTGGCGGCACTGCTGTCCGCGCCGCCGGCCGCGCCCGCTGACGCACCCCAGTTCGCGCCACCGCTGGCCACGGAACAACAGCCCTCAAGTCCCGGCCCTGCCACTTCGACCCCGGCATGCAACCATGCCATCACAGCGCCCTGAACGCCACCGGAGCCCCCATGCAACGACGCCACTTCCTTGTTCACACCGCGGCCTTCACGGCCGCCACATCAGCGGGCAATGCCCTGGCCGCCACCTGGCCTGAGCGCCCCATCAAGGTGCTGCAAGGCTTCGCCCCGGGTGGCAACGCCGACACCATCGCCCGCCTGGTGGGCAATGAGATGGCCAAGGGCCTGGCGCAGCCGCTGGTGGTGGAGGCCGTGGTCGGCGGTGGTGGCACCTTGGCCTCGGCCGCGGCGGCGCGGGCCGCGCCCGACGGCCACACCCTGCTGCTGGCCACAGGTGGCCATGCGGTGGCCGGTGCGCTGTACGACAAGCTGCCCTACCAAACCGTGGCCAGCTTTCAGATGGTGTGCACCATCACCTACTTTCCCTTCCTGGTGGTGACGCAGGCCGACAGCCGCCATCGCCAGCTCAGCGAGCTGCTGAACGCGGCCCGCGCCAAGGCCGACAGCGTGGCCTATGGCAGCGCCGGCGTGGGCTCCACCCACCATCTGGCCGGTGAGCTGCTTTCGCGCATGGCCGGCGCGCAACTGTTGCACGTGCCCTACAAGGGCGATGCGGCGGCGGTGATCTCGCTCTTGGCGGGCGACATCCCACTGGTGATCGCCCCGCCCACCGCCGTGCTGGGCCACCTCAAGGCCGGCAAGCTGCGCGCACTGGCGGTCACCGGCCCGCAGCGCTGGCCCGGCATGCCCGATGTGCCCACCGTCGCCGAACAAGGGGTGCCAGGGTTTGACGTGCGCTCCTGGGCCGGCTGGATGGCGCCTGCCGGCACCCCAGCGGCCATCGTCGAGCGGCTGAATGCCGAAACCCACAAGGCACTGCAAGTGACCGCCGTGCGCCAGCGCCTGGAGGACATGGGCGGCGAGGTGCGCGGCAGCACGCCGCTGGAGATGACCGCCATGGTCAGCGCCGAGTTGCATCGCTGGAGCCAGGTGGTGGCCGAGGCGAAAGTGCCGCGGCTTTGAATGGATAGAGAAGCGGTGTCTCGCCCGCAGCCATAGGCAGCCCAAGCCCCACCTGCCATGCTCTGCCGCGCCGCCCTGGGTGGGCACCCGCCTCGGCCTGGGCAACGGCCACAATTGCCTTGGGGGTGACGACGAGCTTGCCCCCATCGGCATCCCCCTGCAATCGGGCGCATTGCGCGCCTACCTGGAGACACCCAGCATGTTTTCTCACGTCATGATCGGCACCAACAACCTGGACAAAGCCAAGGCGTTCTATGACGCCGTGTTGGGCACCCTGGGCATACCGGCCGGAGTGGTGGACCGCCACCGCATCTTCTGGCGCACGCCGACAGGCGTGTTCTCAGCCAGCCTGCCGATCAACGGGCAGCCGGCCACTTTGGGCAACGGCAGCACCCTGGGCTTTGCCTGCCAGTCGCCCGAACAGGCCCAGGCCTGGCATGCCGCAGGCGTGGCCCATGGTGGCAGCAGCTGTGAAGACCCGCCAGGCGTGCGCGAAGGCGCCAATGGCCAGCTCTACCTGGCCTATCTACGTGACCCGGACGGCAACAAGATCTGCGCATTGCACCGCATGCCACGCGCTTGATTGCGCAGTGCGGCGCCCGGCGCAGCGCAGATGAAACAGCGGCGTGTGGTGGGCCCCACACGCCTTGGCGCTGTTCCGATCGGCCGAGCGACCAGGTTCGAGGAGCCAGGAGCACCGACCGTGGCTGTCCGTTGCGGACCGCGCGCAGCCGCTTCACGGTTTTCCTCTTGGTTGACCCCCTGGGCTACCCACCCCCTGGGCTACCCGTCACGCCGCCACAAAAGAAAACGGGTTAGCCCCTTTCGAAGCTAACCCGTTGATGTTGTTGGCGGAGTGGACGGGACTCGAACCCGCGACCCCCGGCGTGACAGGCCGGTATTCTAACCAACTGAACTACCACTCCGCGTCGGTGAAGCCTTGGACTATAGCACACGCTGTTGTCGCCACCGCCGGCCGATCCTGGATTGACAGATATCGGGCTCGAGCCCAGGATTGCGTTGACTGGCTGGCTTGTCCAACGACCCGATGGAGGCTTCCGATGTACCAAAGAATCCTGGTTCCCACCGACGGCTCTGATCTCACCGGCAAATCAGTGGAAAGCGCGGTTGCACTGGCCAAACTCACGGGCGCAGAGCTGCACACCATCTGCGTCAAGGAGCCCTTTCCATACAGTGCCATCTCCGAAATGCAGCCCGTGCCGCCACAGGAGTTTTACGATGCCCAGGAGCGCATCGCGGCGTCACGCGTCAAGACGGTCACCGATGCTGCCATCGCTGCCGGCCTGCACTGCACGGGGTTCACGGTGGAGGCGCTGCACCCGTGGGAAGCCATCCTCGACCACGCCAAGCAACACGCATGCGATCTCATCGTCATGTCGTCGCACGGCAGGCGTGGCGTTGCTGCACTTCTGATCGGCAGCGAAACCAGCCGGGTGTTGACACACAGCCCCTTGCCCGTACTCGTTATCAAGTAGCCGCCTGCGCCATCCGCGGCCGCATGACCTGATGCTTAGGCTCGGGCCGCCGTCAGTGCCCGGCCTGCATCGCCCGAGAGACCGCCACCAAAGCAACCCCAAGCGCGATCCAGGCGATTTGCGCCAAGGTTGATCGCAGCGGCAAGGGCCGCTGAAGTTGCGGCAACAAGTCGGCCACGGCCACATAGATCAGGCTGCTGCTGGCGGCCACGAGCAGGTAGGGAAACAGCTCGGCCCAAGGCCCGACCACAAAGTAGCCGGCCACACCGCCCAATACCGCTGCCAGCCCCGAGAGCGCGTTGTAGAACAGCGCCTTGCGCCGGGAAAAGCCGGCGTTGAGCAGGACGATGAAGTCGCCCACTTCCTGGGGTATTTCATGGGCGACGATGGCCACGGCTGTGACCACCCCCAGCCGCACATCGACCAGGAAGGCAGCGGCGATGATGACGCCATCACAGAAGTTGTGAAAGCTGTCGCCGATCAACACCGCCCAGCCGCCACGCCCCGCCTGATCAGCATCGAAGTGATGGTGATGGTCGTGGCCATCGCCCTCGTGGTGGTGGCCATGGCGATAGAGCTCAGCCTTCTCCAGCAAGAAGAAAAACATCAGGCCGGCCAACAAGGTGGCGAACAGGCGGTGCGGTTCGACCTTGCTTTCAAACGCCTCGGGCAAGATCTGTAGCAGTGCTGTGGCCAACAAGATGCCCACCGACAAGCTGACCAGATGGCGCACCAAACGGCCGAGCGTGCCCACCACAACCATCGCCGCCAGCAGCACCGACAACACGCCACCGCTGACCGTGGCCAGCACGATGTACAGCAGTGTCATGCCGTCCCCTCACCCGCAGCGAGCAAAGTGCCAGCCGAGCCATCGCGCACCACCCACGCGAGCCGCATCAACCCACGCCGTTGGCTTTGAACCAGGCCGTGCAACGCTTCCATCCATCTTCCGCCGCCTCTTTGCGGAAACTTGGCCGATAGTCCGCATGGAAGGCATGCGGCGCGTCGCCATAGACCATGAATTCGGACTTCTTCGCCGCGGCACTGCCCGCCGCCAACGACGCCTTCATCTTCTCGACCGAGTCCAACGGAATGCCCGCATCCTGCCCGCCATAAAGGCCCAGCACCGGGCCGCTGAGCTTGCCCGCCACATCCACCGGGTGGGTGGGCGACAGGGCGTTGGCAGCCCCCACCAGGCGCCCGTACCAGGCCACGCCGGCCTTCACGCCAGGGTTGTGCGCGCTGTACATCCAGGTGATGCGCCCGCCCCAGCAAAAGCCCGTGATGCCAAGCTTGGAGGTGTCTGCGCCTTGCGAGGCCGCCCAGGCGACCGTGGCATCCAGATCTGCCATCACCTGCGCATCGGGCACCTTGGAAATCACCTCGGCAATCAGTTTGGCAATTTCGCCGTAGCTGCCGGCATCGCCCTGGCGCACAAACAGCTCGGGTGCAATGGCGCAATAGCCCAACTTGGCGAACCGGCGCGCCACATCGGCGATGTGCTCGTGCACGCCAAAGATCTCGCTGATCACCAACACCACAGGCGCCCCCGTCTTGCCAGCGGGCGCTGCACGATAGGCTGGCATCTTGAAGTTGCCCACGGGGATGGTGACCTCACCCACCGTCAAGCCCTGGCTGTCGGTCTTGATCACGGTTTGCGCAGTCACAGGCAACACTGCCGCGGCGAACCCTGTCCCCACGGTGCCACCGACAAATCCACGCCGACTCAAGGTGCGTGCGGGCACAAGGCTGTCGATCTCTTCTTGCCACATGCTGTGTCTCCAAACGCTGTTGTGATGGGGCGATTCTAGGAACAGCCGGTAGCGCAGGCTCAGCATGGCCCTGAAAGCACAGCGTGGCACCCTGTTTGACCCAACCATGCCGGGTAGGATGCGCGCCCATGCGCCACAGACCACCCGCCCTGAATGCGCCTTTGGCCGCCATCGACATGGGCTCGAACAGCTTCAGGCTGGAGGTGGGACAGGTGCTCCACGGCCGCTATCGCCGGACGCTGTATCTGAAAGAGGCGGTGCGACTGGGCAGCGGTCTGGATCAAGGTGGCGTCCTGAGCGAGCCTGCCATGTGCTTGGCGCTTGAGTGCCTGCAACGCTTCGCTCAACACCTCACGGAAATGGCGCCGACCCATGTCCGTGCGGTAGCCACCCAAACGCTGCGCGAGGCGCGCAACCGCGACGACTTTCTGGGCCGCGCCGAACGCGCGCTGGGGTTTCCGATCGAGGTGATCTCGGGCCGCGAAGAAGCCCGCCTGATATATGCGGGCGTAGCGCATTTGCAGCCTTCCTCGACACCACGCCTGGTGATCGACATCGGCGGGCGCAGCACTGAAATGATCCTCGGCCATGGCCGTGCGCCTGTTGCGGCCGAATCGTTCAAAGTGGGCAGCGCCAGCCTGTCGCAGCGTTGGTTTGCACGGGGCCGATTCACGGCCGATGCGTTCCGCTCGGCCCAGGTCGCCGCGGGTGCTGAGCTTGAAGAGGCACTGCAGTTGTTTGCGCCCGTGTATTGGCGTGAGGCGCTTGGCTCATCGGGCACATCCAGCGCCATTTCACAGATCTTGCAGGCCGCTGGCATTACCGATGGCACGATCACCCCTGATGGCTTGCGCTGGTGCATTGAGCAGTGCTTGCGTGCGGGCGATGTCAAGCGCTTGAGCCTGCCCACGCTGCTCGATGACCGCAAACCCATCGTCGCCGGCGGCCTGGCCCTGCTGTACACCCTGGTCACCCACTTCGGCATTGGTGAGCTCAAGCCCGCAAAAGGCGCCCTGCGCCAGGGCGTGATCGTCGATCTGCATGAGCGCCATGCCGCGCAACGTGGCCATGGCGCTGGGGACATGCGCGCGCACACCGTCCGCGAGCTTCAGGTGCGATTTGATGTCGATGCCGAACAGGCCCTGCGCGTACGCACGCTGGCCCTGTCGCTGCTGCAATCGGCCTGCCCCTTGATCGACGCCCAAGCGCAGCGTGAGCTGGGCTGGGCGGCCGATTTGCATGAGATGGGGCTGATGGTGTCGCACCATGATCACCACCGGCATGGTGCTTATTTGATGGCCCAGGTGGATGCCGCCGGCTTTTCCCAAAGCCAGCAGGCACGCCTGGGTGACATGTTGCTCGCCCAGCGCGGCGGCCTGCGCAAACTCGGCGCCGCCTTGACCCAGGAAAATTTTGCCTGGCAGGTGCTGGCGTTGCGCCTGGCCGTCATCAAGTGCCATGCCCGCGGCGACATCAATGAGGCCGCCTTGCGCCTGCGCCGCGACGGCATGGTGGCCCATCTCAGCTACTCGGCGCAGTGGGCCGACGAGCATCCGCGCACGCTGCACTTGTTGCGCGAGGAGGTCGAAGCCTGGGCCAAGCTGCCGACATTGCGCCTGGTCATGGCAGAGTGAAGTCGCCGGCGTGCCCAAGACGTAAGCTCGGTGTCCCGAGCCCGTCAAGGAGAGCGCCATGTCTGAACACCGCAATTTGCCCAAGCGTCGCCTGGCCATGGTCGGCCTGGCAGGTATGGGCTTGAGTTGGGTCCAGCCATCGGCCCTGGCCGCCGACGACACCAAGACCTATGACGAAGACGAGATGCTGAAAAAAGCTTCCGGCTTCTTTGGCAAAGCCAGTGAAGGCTTGGCCAAGGTCATCGAGAAGGCCTTCAAGGACCAAGGCAGGCCCAACGGCTACATCCAGGGCGAAGAAATCTCAGCCGCCATCGGTATCGGCCTGCGCTACGGCGAGGGTCGCCTGTCGCTCAAGGCCGGTGGCGGCGGCAAGGTCTATTGGGCAGGGCCATCGATAGGCATCGATGCCGGCGCCAACGCCGCCAAAGTCTTCACCCTGGTCTACAACTTGCCCAAGGCGTCCGCCATCTACCAGCGCTTCCCTGGCGTGGAAGGCAGCCTGTACTGGATTGGTGGCGTGGGCGTGAACTACCAGCACCTCAACGGCATCACCCTGGCGCCCATTCGCCTGGGCGTGGGCCTGCGCAGTGGCGCCAGCATCGGCTACCTGCACTACCGGCGCGAAAAGTCCTATCTTCCGATTTGAGCGGCCTGGCCGGCCAGCGGCAGCACTGCAAACGCCAATTCACTGGCGGCCGGCGACAAGCGGCTCAATGCGCTTGCTCCCAATTCGGCCCCACGCCCACTTCGGCCAGCAGCGGCACGCTCAGGCTGGCCACGCCGGCCATCAGGCGCGGGATCTCGCTGCGCGCCCAGTCCAGTTCGTCCGGCGGCACCTCAAACACCAGCTCGTCGTGCACCTGCATCACCATCGCCGTGCGTTTGGCCTGGGCGTCGAGCTCGGCCTGCACGGCCAGCATGGCCAGCTTGATCAGGTCAGCGGCTGTGCCCTGCATCGGCGCGTTGATGGCCTGACGCTCGGCGCCGGCACGGCGTGGGCCGTTGCCACCCCGGATGTCGGGCAACTCGATGCGCCGGCCAAACAGGGTCTCGACATAACCGCGCTCGGCGGCCTCGCGCTTGGTCTCGTCCATGTAGCGTTTGACGCCGGCGAAGCGTGAAAAATAACGATCAATGTAATCCCGCGCGGCCTTTTGCTCGATGCCCAGCGATTGCGCCAAGCCAAACGCACCCATGCCGTAGATCAACCCGAAGTTGATGGTCTTGGCATAGCGCCGCTGCTCGGCGCTGACATCGCCCGGCTGCAGATTGAAGACCTCGGCCGCGGTGGCGCGGTGCACATCCATGCCTTGGGCGAAGGCCTTGGTCAGGCCCGGGTCGCCGCTGATGTGGGCCATGATGCGCAGCTCGATTTGCGAGTAGTCGGCCGACAAAATCACCTGCCCGGGAGGCGCAATGAAGGCCTCGCGCACACGCCGGCCTTCCGCCGTGCGGATGGGGATGTTTTGCAGATTGGGGTCGTTGCTCGACAAGCGCCCGGTCACGGCCACGGCCTGCGCATAGTTGGTGTGCACACGGCCCGTGGCGGGGTTGACCATCAGCGGCAGCTTGTCGGTGTAAGTGCCCTTCAACTTGGCCAGGCTGCGGTGCTCCAGGATGGTGGCGGGCAGGGAGAAGTCCGCAGCCAGCTCCTGCAGCACCTCCTCGTCCGTCGAAGGCGCGCCCGAGGCCGTCTTCTTTTTCACCGGCAGGCCCAGGCGCACAAAGAGGATCTCGCCAATCTGCTTGGGCGAGCCCAGGTTGAAGGGCTGGCCAGCAATCTCATAAGCCTTTTGCTCCAGCTGCAGCATGCGCTCGGCGAGCTGCTTGCTTTGCGTGGCGAGCACGCCAGCATCGATCAACACACCGTGGCGCTCGATGCGTGCCAGCAGGGCCGAGACCGGCATCTCGATGTCGCGATAGATGCGCAGCAGGCCAGGCTCGGCGGCCACGCGCGGATAGAGCTGCTGATGCACCTGCAGCGTCATCTCGCTGTCCTCACCGCTGTAGGTGGTGGCACGCTCGATGTCCACCTGCGAAAAGCCGATCTGGTTCACGCCCTTGCCGCACAGCTCCTCATAGCTCAGGCCCTTGCGGCCCAGGTGGCGTTCGGCGAGCTTTTCCAGGCTGTGCGGCAGGTGGGCCTCGACCACATAGCTTTGCAGCAAGGTGTCGTGGCGCCAGCCGCGCACGGTGATGCCGTGGTTGGCCAGCACATGGGTGTCGTATTTGATGTTCTGGCCCACCTTGGCCGCGGCATCGTCCTCCAACCAAGGCTTGAGCAAAGCCAGCACCTCGTCCAGCGGCAACTGATCGGGCGCGCCGGGGTAGTCGTGGCGCAGGGGCACATAGGCCGCCTCGCCAGCTTGCACGGCGAACGAGATGCCGACGATGCGCGCGCGCATCGGGTCGAGCGAGTCGGTCTCGGTGTCCAGTGCGCACAGCTCGGCGCCGCGCAAACGGGCCAGCCACTGCCCCAGCTGTTCGTGTGTCAGCACGGTCTCATAGCGGCGCAGCAACTGGCTGTTGTCGGGCAGGCCCGATCCAGGCGGCGTGGCGGGGGCACCATCCGGGCTGAGCGCCGAAAAAGCCGCCGAAGAAGCTGCCGAAGTAGCCGCCGTCGAAGCCGCCGCCAGCAGGCCCGGCAGCATGGGCGCAGGCAACACCGTCGAGGCCACCCCCAGCTCGATCTCCAACTCCTTGCGCCAGGCCTTGAAACCGTAGCGCATGAAGAATTCCAACAGGCCCTCGCGGTCCACCGGCTTGAGCCCCAGGCCCTCCACCGAAGGCCAGCCGGCCAGGTGCGCGCCCAGGTCGCAATCGGTCACCACGGTGATCAGGCGCCGCCCCATCGGCAACCAATCCAGGGCCTTGCGCAGGTTCTCGCCCACGGCGCCTTTGATGCCCGCAGCGGCGGCCACCACGCCGTCGAGCGAGCCGTATTCGGCGATCCACTTGGCAGCGGTCTTGGGCCCGACCTTGTCCACGCCGGGCACGTTGTCCACGGTGTCGCCGACGAGCGTCAGGTAGTCGACGATGCGGTCGGGCGCTACGCCGAATTTGGCCTTGACGCCCTCGATGTCGAGGCGCTCATTGCTCATGGTGTTGATCAGCGTCACGCACTCATTCACCAGTTGCGCCAGGTCTTTGTCGCCGGTGGAAATCAGCACCTGGTGACCGCTGGCCGAGCCCACTTTTGCCAGGGTGCCGATGGCGTCATCGGCCTCGATGCCGGGCACGGTCAACACCGGCCAGCCGAGCAGGCGCACCACCTCATGGATGGGCTCGATCTGCGTGCGCAGGTCCTCAGGCATGGGTGCGCGCTGGGCCTTGTACTGGTCGTACCAGGCATCGCGAAAGGTCGGGCCCGAGGCATCGAAGACGCAGGCCGCGTGCCCGCCCTGGCCGCTGCCCATGACCTGCTTGCGCAACTGCTTCATCATCGCCACCATGCCGTGGATGGCGCCCGTGGGAAAGCCCTCCGGTGAGCGCAGATCGGGCATGGCGTGGTAAGCGCGGTAGAGGTAGCTGGAGCCATCGACCAGCAGCAAACTGGGGGCGCGTGGGGCAAGGTTTTCGTCCATGTCGCGGATTGTGCGGCCACCTAAAATCCGCGCCATGGCTGTCTTCACTGTGGTTGATCTGGACGAGGCTCGCGCCCTCACCGCGCGTCTGGGCGCCGGCAATTTGCTATCACTCGATGGCATAGGCGCGGGCATAGAGAACACCAACTACTTTGCCCACACCGATCGCGGCCGCTGGGTGTTGACGCTGTTCGAGCGCTTGTCCGCCGAGCAACTGCCCTTTTACCTGGGGCTGATGCAGCATCTGGCGCGGCATGGCCTGCCTGTGCCCGAGCCACTGGCCGATGCCAGCGGCGCCTTGGTGCACTGGGTGGCCGGCAAGCCCGCGGCCCTGGTCCATGCGCTGGCCGGCCATCACCCGCCCGCGCCCGGCATCGATCACTGCGCGCAGCTGGGCCAGATGCTGGCGCACATGCATCTGGCCGTGGCCGATTTCCCTCTGCAGCAGCCCAATCTGCGCGGCCTGCCCTGGTGTCTGCAGACCGCGCCGCTGGTGTTGCCTTACCTGGCCCCGGATCAGCAATCGCTGTTACGCACCGAGTTGTTGCACCAACAAAGCGTGGCCGCATCCGCGGCCTACCTTGGCCTGCCCCGCGGCGCCGTGCACGCCGATATGTTCTGCGACAACGTGTTGTTCGATGGCGGCGAGCCGGCCCGCCTCAGCGGCTGCCTGGACTTTTACTTTGCCGGCATCGACACCTTCGCCTACGACCTGGCGGTGTGCTTGAACGAATGGTGCATCGCGCCAGCCAGCGGCCAGATCGAGGCCTCACGTTCGCACGCTCTGATAACAGCATATGAAAGCGTCCGGTCGCTGCGCGCCGATGAGCGGCGGCTGATGCCCTCACTGCTGCGCGCCGCCGCCCTGCGCTTTTGGCTGTCCCGCCTGGGCGACTGGCACCTGCCGCGGGCCGCCGATCTGCTGCAGGCCAAGGACCCGCTGCACTTTGAGCGCATCCTGCGCGAGCGCATTCGCCATCCTTGGCAACCCGGAAACCTCACCCCCTGATACTCGCCCCATGGGACTTCGACTGCACTCCGTTTCTCCACGCCAAGGCGCGCGCTGGTTGGGCCAGGCCTTTGCCCTGTGGCGCCTGCGCCCCATGGCCTTTGTCGGGCTGTTCATGTTCTTCCTGTTTGGCGTGCTGGCCCTGATGCTGCTGCCGCTGATCGGCCCGCTGCTGGGCCTGGGCCTGCTGCCCATGCTCACTTTGGGTTTCATGATCGCCACGCGCAGCTCGTTGCAAGGCGGGCCGGTGCATGTGCTGCAGATCATTGAGGGCCTGCGTGCGCCGCTGCGCCAGCAGCGCACGGCGCAGCTGATGCTGTGCGCCTTGTACGCCTTGGGCTCCATCGGCGTCATGGAGCTTTCCGCCTGGATCGACGAGGGCGTGTTCGAGAAGCTGCAGATCGCCATGGCCACGCCGGGCACCAAGCCCGCCGTCGTCAACGACCTGCTCAACGACCCGCGCCTGGCCAATGGCATGCTGGCGCGCTTTGGCCTGGCGGGGCTTTTGTCTGTGCCCTTCTGGCACGCGCCCGCCCTGGTGCACTGGGGCGGCCAGGGCGTGGTGCAGGCGCTGTTTTCCAGCACCTTGGCGCTGTGGCGCGCAAAGGCGGCCTTTCTGGTCTATGCGCTGTGCTGGGCGGCGCTGGGTGTGGCCTTGTTGCTGCTGGCCATGGCCATGGTGATGATGTTCAACAGCCGCCAGATCGTGGGCCTGTTGGTCATGCCCGTGGGATTGACGCTGTCGGCGGTGTTCTATGTCTCGCTGTGGTTCAGCTTTGCCGACAGCTTTGGCCAGGATGGCCAGCCCGAGGCCGGGCCGCCAACCGTCACTGCAGGTCCGACAACATCGTAGGTGCCGCTCGGGCGCTGGCCGAGCCGCACCACCCGCGTCAGCTGCCGATTCGCCCGCCGTCGGTCTTGGTGATCACGATCGTGGCCGAGCGCGGCCGCTTGCCTGCGCCGTAGCCCGCGTTTGACGGCCATTGGCTGCTGTACTTGCTGGGGTCGGCCAGGTCGGCCGGAAGAGTGCCTTCACCGGGATGCTGAATGTTGATGAACAGCGCCTTGCCATCCGGGGTCTCCGTGATGCCGGTGATTTCGCTGTCCTTGGGGCCGACCAGAAAGCGCTTCAGCGTCTCCGCGGTCATGGCCTTGCCCACATAGGTGTCCACGCTTTGTGTGGCGCTGTAGCTCAATGTCTTTTTGCCGCCATCGCCCACCTGGCCCGGTATGGCGGCCAGCATCATGCAATTGGTGGTGTCGGCATAGGCGCCGTCATCGGTCTGGATCCAGCACAGGCCAGTGGAGGGGCTGAACCACAGACCATCCGGGCTGGAGAAATCCTGGTCGCTGGTCAAGCCCGAAAGGTTGACCAAGGCGGGTGCTGCGCTGCCCTCGGCGCCGAACAGGTAGACATCCCAAGTGAAGGCGGTGGCGGCGGCATTGCCCGCGCCTTCCTTCATGCGCACGATGTGGCCATTGACATTGCCCTGCTGGACGCTTGCGGCGCCGCGAATGTCTGTGTAGGCGCGCGGGTTGGCGGCGTCCACGGTTTGTTGGCCACTGCCGGCAACGGTGCGTCGGTTGCTGTTGTTGGTCAGCGTGAAGTAGATCTCGCCTGTGCGCGGGTGGGTCGAACACCACTCGGGCCGATCCATTCTGGTGGCGCCCAAGGCGTCCGCGGCCAGGCGAATGTTGACCCGCACATCGGCCTCGTTGGCAAAGGCATAGGTGGTGTAACTGGCCGGTATGCCAGCCACATGCAACTCCATCCATTGGCCGGTGCCATCGGCATTGAACTTGGCCACATAGACCTTGCCGTTGTCCAGGTACTTGGCACCGGTGGCCAATCGATCGCTGGGCGTCGCGTCCGCCGCGGACCATGTGGCATCAGAGACAAACTTGTAGATGTACTCACCGCGCGAGTCGTCGCCCATGTAGACCGCCAGCTTCTCGCCCGCCACCAATCGGCCAAAAGCAGCGCTCTCGTGCGCAAAGCGGCCCAGCGCGGTGCGCTTCTTGGCCCGGCTGGTAGCGCCGTAGGTGTCCAGCTCGACGATGTAGCCCATGCCGTTGAGTTCATTGCGGTAGTCGTCGCTGCCGTTGGCCGAGCCTCCGGTCTTGGCGTTCGACCAGCGCAGGTACTTGTCATTGGTGCCAGCGCTTTCCCAGCCATGGCGCGAGGCGGCGCCCTCGCTGCGGCCATAGCGGTTGAGCGCCACGACGCTTTTGTCATTGCCGCGGGCGGCGTTGTCGCCCACGGGCCGGTTGAAATAGCCGAACCAGTTTTCTTCGCCACTGAGGTAGGTGCCCCAGGGCGTGCACCCCGATCCGCAGTTGTTGAGCGTGCCGCGTGTCACCGTCGCGGTGGGTGAATAACGCGTGATCAAAAGGGCATCGCCGCGGGCCGGGCCGGTGATGTCGATCTCGGTCATGGCCGTCAGGCGGCGGTTGAAGGGGGAGGCCTGAACGGTGGCCCAGGCGGAGCCAGTCTTGCGCACCTCAACCACGGAGATGCCGTGGATGTCGAGCTCTTTGTCGACCTCAGCGGCGGGGCGCGGCAGGCTGTTGGTGCCGCCATTGACGTGCAAGAAGTGCGACGGCAGGCCGACATCGGTGGTGGCCTCATGGTTGACGGCCAACAGGCCGCGGTCACTGGCGCTGGCCGAGGGTGTGCCATCACTGGCCAGCGCAAAGTACTCCATGCCATCGTGGTGATCGCCGGCCCGCAGGTCGTAGGCCGTGTCGGTGCCGTCGTTCTTGAAGGCGGGCACTGAGGCCGCCAATGGGTCGCCCAATGCGTACAGCACGCTGGCGCTGTAGCCGGCTGGCACGATCACCGTATCTGCCAGGCTCTTGGCAACCGCAGCGAACGCCAGAAGTCGCTCAACAGGGGCCGGGGCAGGCGCAGGCGATGGAACAGGCTCATCATCACCGCCACCGCAGGCTGAAAGTGCTGCACTGCCCAACAGCGCGGTCGCTGCCGTCCCTGCCGAGGCGCGCAACATCCCTCGGCGGCTCAAACGCGCGGCGAGGATGCTGTCGAAGTGCTCATTGGTCGAGGTGTTGGAGTCCTCGTTGTCGAAGTCAGGGCGGTGTTTTGCGGATTGATCAAGGGCCATGGTGTCCATCTCGGTTGGTTGAAGCCAACGACTCTATGGAGGCCCTGTGACGCACGCATGACGGCAGCGTGACGCTGCCATGACATCACTCCACCGGCGTCAACTTGGCAATCGCCAGCGCCAGCCACTTGGCGCCATGGCGGCCGAACTGCACCTGGGCACGGGCATCGCTGCCACTTCCCTCAAGCGTTAGCACCACACCCTCGCCAAACTTGTTGTGAAAGACACTTTGGCCGGCGCGCAGGCCATGCCCAGCCGTGGCCTTGGCCTGCATGGCCGCGGGCATGGGCGGCATGGCCGGCGGCGCGGCGTAGGCCGGCCGGCCCTCCACACGCCCGGCGCCGACCACCGAGCCCAGCCCCGAGCCCCGCGCCCAGGCGTTTTGGTAATCGCGCGCAAAGCCCGAGCCAAAGCCCTGGTTGCGCGGCGTCAGCCACTTCAGCGCGGCCACGGGCAGCTCATCAACGAAGCGGCTCTTGACGTTGTAGCGCGTCTGGCCGTGCAGCAGCCGCGTCTGGCTGAAGCTCAGGTACAGCCGCTGCCGCGCCCGGGTGATGGCCACGTACATCAGCCGGCGTTCCTCTTCCAGCCCATCGGCATCGGACATCGAGTTCTCGTGCGGGAACAGGCCCTCTTCCAGACCGGTGATGAACACCGCATCGAATTCCAGCCCCTTGGCCGAATGCACCGTCATCAGCTGGATGGCGTCCTGCCCGGCCTGGGCCTGGTTGTCACCGGCCTCGAGCGCGGCATGCGTCAAAAACGCCGCGAGAGGCGACACGATCTCGCCGGTTTCGGCATCTGGTGTTTGGTCGTTAGGAACGGTGCCCACGGGCGCGCCGGCCAGGGTGCCGGGGGCGATCTCATCGGCCGGCAGGGCCACGGCGTCCTTGCCGAATCCTTCCTGGGTGACAAAGGCCTCGGCGGCGTTGACCAGTTCTTCCAGGTTCTCGATGCGGTCCGCGCCTTCTTTTTCGGTGCGATAAAACTCGATGAGGCCGGATTTGGCGAGCACCGCCTCGATGATCTCGCGCAGCGTCAGGCCATGGGTGGCGTCGCGCAGCTCATCGATCAGGGCCTTGAAGGCCAGCAAATTGGCCCCCGCCTTGCCTGTCATGGCGCCCACGCTCTGGCACAGGCTGCGCGCGCTGGCGCGGGCGGCGTCCTGCAGCAACTCCATGCTGCGCGCACCGATGCCGCGGGTGGGGAAATTCACCACGCGCAAAAACGAGGTGTCGTCGTTCGGGTTCTCGATCAGGCGCAAGTAGGCCAGCGCGTGCTTGACCTCGGAACGCTCAAAAAAGCGCAGCCCGCCATACACCCGGTAGGGGATGCTGGCGTTGAACAGCGCGCTCTCCAGCACACGGCTCTGGGCATTGCTGCGGTACAGCAGCGCGATCTCGCTGCGCGCCAGGCCGCCGCGGTGCAGTTGTTGAATTTCTTCCAGCATCCATTGCGCCTCGGCGTAGTCACTGGTCGATTCAGCCACACGCACCGGCTCGCCCGGGCCGGCCTCGGTGCGCAGGTTTTTGCCCAGGCGGTGGCTGTTGTGGGCGATGAGCGCATTGGCCGAGTCGAGGATGTTGCCAAAGCTGCGGTAATTGCGCTCAAGCTTGATGATCTGGCGCACCCGGTACTCGCGCTCAAAGTCGGCCATATTGCCCACGCGCGCGCCGCGAAAGGCATAGATGCTTTGGTCGTCGTCGCCCACCGCAAACACGCTTTGCGCGCCGGCCGGCGGGGCAAACATCTGCAGCCAGCGGTACTGCAGGCGGTTGGTGTCCTGAAACTCATCGACCAGCACATGCGCGAAGCGGTGCTGGTAGTGCTCGCGCAGCGTGGCGTTGTCGCGCAGCAGCTCATAGGTGCGCAGCATCAGCTCGGCAAAATCGACCACGCCCTCGCGCTGGCATTGGTCTTCATAGGCCTGGTACACGGCCACCATGGTGCGGGTTTGCGGGTCGCGCGCGTCCACGTCCTTTGGGCGTTGGCCATCTTCCTTCGAGCCGGCGATGAACCAGCTCACCTGCTTGGGGATGAAGCGCTGCTCATCCAGACCCATGGCCTTGATGATGCGTTTCACTGCCGAGAGCTGATCGGCGGTGTCCAAAATCTGAAACGACTGAGGCAGCCCCGCCAGCTTCCAGTGCACGCGCAAGAAGCGGTTGCACAGGCCGTGAAAGGTGCCGATCCACATACCGCGCACGGGCACCGGCAGCAGGGTGGACAGGCGCGTGAGCATCTCCTTGGCGGCTTTGTTGGTGAAGGTCACCGCCATCAGCCCGCCAGGTGAGACCTGGCCGGTGTTGAGCAGCCAGGCGATGCGCGTGGTCAGCACCCGGGTCTTGCCCGAACCGGCCCCAGCCAGGATCAGCGCCGATCCTGCCGGCAGGGTCACGGCGGCGAGCTGCTCGGGGTTGAGGTTTTTCAGCAGCGTGCCGCTGCCCGGGGGATCGCCCGCGGGGCGATCAAAATGCGTCTCATGCATCAACGGATTCTAGGAGCCGCACTTGGAGCGACCGCTGTGTTCGCGGCCTGCGTGCTGAGCACGGCGCAGGCGCAGCCGACGGCAGCGCCCATGGCCAGTACGGCCGCCACCACGGCCGCCGCCACGGCCGCCGCCACGGCCGGCACCGCCAACCTGGCCTGCCCCGGGGCCGCGGCCGCCGTCGTGGAGCGCTTCATCAGCGCCGAATGCGCCGACTGCTGGGCCAGCGGCGCACCGGCATTGCCAGGCGCCCGGGCCTGGACGCTGGACTGGATCACACCCACGCCTTTGGGCCATGACGCCGCCCTGGCCGCAGCCGCGCTGTTGGAATCGGCTGAGCGGGCACTGCGGGCGGAACAGGCCAAACAGGGCAAATTGGCCAAACAGACCAAACGCGCCGGGTCGCCAAGCGGCAGCGCGGGCGCCATGGGCCAGCCACCTGCCCAGCAAGCCGGCACAAGGATCTGGACCATGCCGCCTAACCCAAAGTCAATGCGACTGAGTGTGCGCTCTGGCCCCGCCTGGCACGGCTACTTCGGCTTGAGTGTGAAGGTGCAGCAACGGCGCGGCCGCTGGCCAGCGGGTAGCACCGCCTGGGTGGCCCTGGTGGAAGACCTGCCCGCCGGCAGCGAGGGCAATGCGCAGCCGCGCCAGTTGGTGCGCAGTGTGGCCGGCCCACTGTCACTGCAGGCGGTGCGGCCAGGCCAGCCGCTCACGCATTGGCAGGCCATGCGCTGGCCCGAGGGCGCCAAGCCCGAGCGGCTGCGGGCCAGGGCCTGGATAGAAGCGGCAGATGGCGCCATCCTGGGCATGGCCGCGGACCGCTGCGGGCGCTGATCGCGCCGTCGCCATCACCCGCCCAAGCCATCGGTAGGGTGCGCCGCGCGGCTGCGTGCCTTGCGTCTGCGTCGCCCGCGTCGCCTGGCTGCCATCGCTGGGCGGTCCACAGTGCGCCGTGGGCAGATGCCGTGCGTAGAATTGGCCACCGGGCCCACTTTCTGGCGCCCGGTTTTTTTTGCCCGCGCATGGGCCCAAGGATTGGGCTCGTGCAGGCCAGACCGGCGCACAGCTCAAGCGCTCGCAGCCCTTGTCTCGCGCACTGCAGCAACGCGCCGGCACCCCGCACCTGAGAGTGATGCGATGGAAATCTTTGACTACGACAACGTCTTGCTGCTGCCACGCAAATGCCGCGTGGACAGCCGCAGCGAGTGCGACGCCTCGGTCGAGTTCGGCGGCCGGCGCTTTGCCCTGCCTGTGGTGCCGGCCAATATGCGCACCGTGATCGATGGCCCGATCAGCGAGTGGCTGGCCGCAAATGGCTACTTCTATGTGATGCACCGCTTCGATCTGGACGCCGTGGCCTTTGCCAAGCGCATGCGCTCGCTCAATTTGTTTGTCTCCATCAGCTCGGGCGTCAAGCCGGCTGACTATGCCGTCATCGACCGCCTGGCCGACGAAGGCGTGGGCGCCGACTACATCACCATCGACATCGCCCACGGCCATGCTGACAGTGTGAAGCTCGCCATTGAGCACATCAAGCGCCGCCTGCCCAAAGCCTTTGTCATCGCCGGCAATGTGGCCACGCCCGAGGCGGTGATCGATCTGGAAAACTGGGGCGCCGATGCCACCAAGGTGGGTGTCGGCCCGGGCAAGGTGTGCATCACCAAGCTCAAGACCGGCTTCGGCACCGGTGGCTGGCAGCTTTCGGCCTTGAAGTGGTGCGCCCGTGTCGCCACCAAACCCATCATTGCCGACGGCGGCATTCGCCACCACGGTGACATCGCCAAGAGCGTGCGCTTCGGCGCGGCCATGGTGATGATTGGCTCGATGTTCGCTGGCCATGAAGAATCGCCCGGCATCACGGTGGAAGAAGACGGCCGGCGCTACAAGGAGTACTACGGCTCGGCCAGCGACTTCAACAAGGGCGAGTACAAGCATGTGGAGGGCAAGCGCATCCTTGAGCCCATCAAGGGCAGCCTGGCCGACACGCTGCGCGAGATGCGCGAAGACGTGCAGAGTTCGATCAGCTATTCGGGCGGTCGCCTGCTGGCCGATCTGAAGAAGGTGAATTACGTGATCCTCGGCGGCGAGAACGCCGGCGAACACCTGTTGATGTGAGCAAGCATGTCCATTGAACCTAACCCACAGGTCGAGCCGGCAGCTGCTGTGGCTGTGCAAGCGCCGCCAGCCTCCGACCCGCAGGCACCCACGGCGCAAGCCGCCCTGCCCGAAGTGCAGGAGGCCGCTGTCGTCGAAACCCAGGTCGAAATTCAGGCCGAGGCGCCGGCTGAAGTGCTGACCGAGCCACCGTCCGAAGCACCGGTCGCAACGTCTGCAGAAGTGACGCCAGCCCCAGCCCAAGCCAAGGCGCCCGTCCTCGACCCGGCCGCGGTCGCCGCCTTGCTCAGGCAACATTTTCCGGCCCTGTTCAGCGGCCCGGCCAAGCCCATCAAGCTGCATATTCAGGCCGACATCCAGGCGCGCGCGCCGGGCCTGGTGACCAAGCGTTCGCTGTCGGGCTTTCTGCACCGCTACACCGGCAGCACCTCCTACCTGATCGGCCTCTGCAAGGCCACGCAGCGCTTTGACCTGGATGGCCAGCCCGCAGGCGAGCTGACGACCGAACACCGCGACCTGGCCGCGCAGGAAGTGGCACGGCGCCGCGGGCTGCAGGACGAACGCCGCGCCCTGGAAAATCAGCGCCGCGCGCAGGATCGCCAGGCCCAAGCCCAGGCTCGGGCGCAGGTTCAGGGTCCGCAGCCTGATTCACCAGGCGGCGGTGAGTCGGGCGCACAAGGCGGTCAGCCCCGAGCGCAGGACGGTGAGCCCGGTGCCCAAGGCCAAGCGCCCGAGCGCGCAGGCCGGCAAGATCGCCAAGACAGGCATCCTCGGCCACCACAGAATCCGCGCAGCGCACGGCCCCCGCGTCCCCCGCGAGACCAGCGCGACCTTGCCGATCCACGCCGTCAGCCGCGCCCAAAGCATGTGCCCGACACGCTAAGCGCATCGACCCCCGGCAACGCCGCCGAGGCCGCAGACGCGCCGCAGACGAGCATCGCGCCCGCCGCACAACCCACCCCAGACCGGACGGACGCGCAGCGCGCCACAGGCCCGCAACGCCCACCGGATCAGCGCCCACGCCGTGTGCAGGAGCCGCAGCTTGGCGCCGAAGAGCGCGCGCAACAGGCCCTGCTCTCACAACAGCGCTTCAACCGCGCCGGTTTGCTGCGCGACTTTGAGCGCACGACCCTGACGACATCGAACTTCTGCGTGCTCAAGGGCGTGGCGGTGGCTGAGCTCGATGGCCTGCTCGACATCGCCCGGCGCGAGCGTGCCGAGGCGCCGCCATCGCCGCCGCCCGAGCCGCGCCGCGATCCCCGCGGCATGGATGCGCGCAGCCCGCGTGGGGTGGACCCCCGCGGCCCCAGGGACGCCGACACGCGCCGCCCAAGCGGGCGCTGACCCGCGCGCCCCACGCCATGCCCGCCGCCCCTGAACGCATTGCCATCCCCCCGCGTGCCCTGATCCTGCTGGCGGTCATCACCCTGGTCTGGGGCACCAACTGGCCGCTCTTCCCCTACGCCACGCGTGAGGTCTCGGTCTGGACCTTTCGCGCCGTGGCCGTCACCCTGGCGGGCTTGGGGCTGCTGGCCGTGGCCGCCGCACGCGGGCAGTCGCTGCGTTTGCCGCGCCAACATTGGCGCACCGTGGGCCTGGCCACGCTGTTTTACCTGGTGCTGTGGAACATCGCCAGCACCTACGCCGCCATCATGATTGCCTCGGGCCAGGCCGCCATCCTGGGCTTCACCATGCCGTTGTGGTCGGCGCTGATCGCCTGGGCGGTGCTGGGCCAAAAGATGCACCGGCGATTGCTGCTGGCCTTGGGCCTGGGCGGCGTGGCCGTGGCGCTGCTGATGTGGCCGGGCCTGACCGCCTATGCGCAAGCGCCGCTAGGCTTTGCCTTGGGCCTGATCGCCGGCATAGGCTGGGCCATCGGCTCACTGATCCTCAAGCGCTACCCGGTGCCGATCCCCGTCACCGTGCTCACCGGTTGGCAGTTGCTCATCACGGCCGTGCCCACCACCGCCGGCGCGTTCATCCTCGGTGATCACCAGTGGTTCATGCCCTCGTGGCAGACGATCGCCGTGATCGGCTACATCGCCCTGGTGCCCATGAGCATCGGCAATGTCTGCTGGTTCGCCATTGCCGGGCTGTTGCCCGTCAATGTGGCTGGCCTGTCGGCCATCCTGGTGCCGGTGGTGGCCATGCTCTCGGGCGCCATCATCCATGGCGAACCCCTGGGCCTGCTGCAATGGGCGGCCATGGCCTGCTGTGCCGCCGCGCTGTCACTGGTCATCCTGCAACCCAAAGCTAACACGACAACACCATGACCCGTGTCTTCATCGCCGGCTTCCAGCACGAGACCAACACCTTCGCGCCCTCGCTGGCCACCTGGTCGGCATTTGAGTCGGGCGAGTCCTTCCCGCCCTATCGGCGCGGCGCGGCCATGCAGCAGTCCTTCCAGGGCGTCAACGCCCCCATGGGCGGCTTTGTCGATGCCGCCAAACGCCAGGGCTGGGTGCTGATTCCATCCGCCTGGGGTGGCGCGATTCCCTCGTCCTACATCACCACCGAGGCCTTTGAGCGCATCGCAGGCGACATCGTGGAAGACCTGCGCGCCGCCTTGCCGGCTGGCGTGGACGCGATCTATCTCGATCTGCATGGCGCTGCCGTGGCGCAGTGCGCCGACGATGCCGAGGGCGAGCTGCTGGCGCGCCTGCGCGCGGTCGTCGGGCCCGATCTGCCCATCGTCGCCAGCCTGGACCTGCACGCCAATGTCACCGAGCGCATGCTGGCCCTGGCCGACGCCCTGGTGTCCTACCGCACCTACCCGCATGTGGACATGGCGGCCACCGGCGAGCTGGCCGCGCAACTGCTGCAGCGCCGGCTGCGCGCGGGCCGCAGGGAGCCCATGGTGTGCCGGCGCCTGCCCTTCATGATCCCGCTCAATGCGCAAAGCACCTGGCTGGCGCCGGCGCAGCAGCACTATGAGCAGCTCGTTGAGCTGGACCGCCAGTTCGGCACCGTGCTGAGCTTTTGCATGGGCTTTCCGGCGGCGGATTTCGCCGAGTGCGCGCCCATGGTCTGGGCCCACGGTGAGCGCGCCACCGCTGCCGTGGCGGCGCTGTATGCGGCCGTGGCCGAGCCCGGGCAGTGGACGCTGGAGGTGCTGTCGGCACAGCAAGCCGTGGTCCAGGCCATGGCCTTGGCCGAGCGTGCCGACAAGCCCATCGTCATCGCCGACACCCAGGACAACCCCGGCGCCGGTGGCGACAGCAACACCACCGGCATGCTGCACGCCCTGCTGGCCCAAGGCGCCGGGCGCAAATACGCCGGCCAGGTGGCGCTGGGCCTGATGTTTGATGCGGCGGCGGCGCGCGCCGCGCATGCCGCTGGCGTGGGCGCCGAGATCGATATCGCCCTCGGCACGGCCGTGCCCACCTTCACCGGCCAGGTCAGCGACGCGCCCTTGCGTGGCCGCTTCAAGGTGCTGGCCTTGAGCGACGGGCTGTGCACCCTCACCGGCCCGATGATGACCGGCTTGACCGTTCGGTTGGGCCTGTGCGCCTGCCTTGAAATTGAAGGCGTGCGCATCGCCGTGGTCAGTGGCAAGAAGCAACTGCTTGATCGCGAGCTGCTGCGCATGCTGGGCATACAGGCCGAGGCCATGCGCATCATCGTGGTGAAGAGCTCGAACCACTTCCGCGCCGATTTCACGCCCATGGCGCACAAGATTCTGGTGGCCAAGGCCGCCGGGCCGATGGCGGTGGACCCAGCCGATCTGCCCTGGACCAAGCTGCCGCCCAGCATCCGGCCGCGGGCCTGAAGGCAGGCGCCGGGCGGCAGGCCCGGCCGCGGGCATGAAGGCGCGCGCCGGGCGGCAGGCCCGGCCGCTCAGTTGGCCAGCTTGATTTCCGTCACGGTGTACTTGCCACCGTCGTTGATGGCCTTGAACTTCACCTTGTCGCCGACCTTCAATTTGTCCAGCAAGGCCTTGTCCTTGACGACGAAAACCATGGTCATGCCGGGCATGTCCAGGCTCTTGATTTCGGCGTGCTTGAGCGTGAGCTTGCCGCCTTCGAGATCAAGCTTGCGCACCTCGGCATCGGTCATCTCACTGGCCGAGGCCAGGGCCGGGCCCAGGGCCAGCACGGTGCAAAGGAGCAGCGAATGAAGCAGTCGGTGGGTCATGATGATTCCTTGTCGCATGGATGAAAGGGTTAGGTCCGGCCGGCGCCGGCCGCGGCCAGCACCTTGATCTTGCCCACCATGCCGGCCTGGTAGTGGCCGGCAATGAGGCAGGCGAAGTCGAAATCGCCGGCGCGGTTGAAGGTCCAGATGATCTGGCCGGTCTTGCCTGGGGCCACATGGGCCATATAGGGCTCGTTGTGTTCCATGGTCGGGAACTTGAGCATCAGCGTGGCATGCTCATCGAGCTCTTTCTTGGTGCCGAGCACGAACTCATGCATCACGGCGCCGGTGTTGCGCAGCACCAGCTTGAGCGTCTGGCCCTGCTTGACCTCCAGCTTGTCGGGTGTGAAGCGCATGTTGTCGCTCATCTTGAACTCGATGGTGCGCAGGCCCGGCCTATCGTCGCCGGCAATGCCCCAGGCCTTTTGCTCCTTCTTCACAGGGCCTGGTTTTTTGGCGTGAGGATCCTTTTCGTGCGCCGTGATCGGGCCGGATACGAGGCCGATGCCCAGCACCAGCATCGAGCGCCGCTTCAAATGAGTCAATGTCATGGCCATGAGGTGCCTTGGGTTGTTGTGAAGGGTGCAACGCGCTGCTGGCCACTGCGGCCTACACGGCGTGCATGCTCTTCTGCGGATGTGGGCCAGCGTGCCATGGCAGGTGCCCAACGGCGATGTAGGCCGTGCCGCACAGCGCCGAGTGCACCACGCGCAGGCTGGCGCCACGGTCGGCCAGCCCTTGCCAGGGCCGACCCAGGTTGCGATAGGTGGTGAGGTAGTGGCGGGCGCGGTAAAGGTTGACCAGGTTCACCGGCCATCCCCACAGCCACGGCACCGTGCGCAGGCCCAGAATGGCAATGCGGGCGCCGGGCCGGGCACAGGCCAGCAAGCGCGCCAGCGCCGGCTGCGACTGCAGCACGTCGTGTGTGTAGCTCAACAGCATGGCATCGGCCTGGCGATCCGTTTGCAGCTCCTGCACCGGTGACTCGATGACCTGCACCACAGATTGCATCCCGGCCGCAACGATGCGCTGGCGCGCCCGGCAGGCCATCTCAGGGCTCATCTCCACACCCAGCACATGGCCATGAGGCGCCACCGCAGCGGCCAGAATGGGCAGCGTGGGACCGGTGCCGCAGGCGATGTCGAACACCGTTTCTCCCGGGCGCAACGCCAGTTCACGCACCGCTCGCAGCCGCAGCGCTTCGATGCGCGCACAGGTGCCGTCATAGGTCGCGGCCAGCCGCTGGTAGCTGTGCCGGGCCCGGGCCTGATCCGGCTGTGCCTGCAGATTGGCAAGAAGGCTTGGGCGCATGTGCAGGCGCTCAATGCTTGTGCTGGGCCGAATCGGCCCCGGGCTTGCGCACCTTGACTTCGGTGTCTTGCGCCGGCTTGGCCATGGGCGGCATCGAGCCCTTGCCTTCGGCCTTGAAGCGTGCCGGGTCGGGCAGCGCACCGGTCCACTCGTAGGCCACCTCACCCGGTGGGTGCTGGTACCAACCCGGGTCGGTGTAGTCGCCGGGCTTTTGATCCTTGCGCACCTTGAGCACACTGAACATGCCGCCCATGCCCACGGCGCCAAAGGGCCCGGTGCCGGTCATCATGGCCGCCGTGTTGTCGGGCAGGGGCATCTCCATCTCGGTCATGTCCTTCATGCCGCGCTCGCCCATGACCATGTAGTCGGGGATCAATTGCGTGATCTGCCTGGCCAGGCCACGGTGATCCACACCAATCAGCGTGGGCACGTTGTGGCCCATGGCATTCATGGTGTGGTGGCTCTTGTGGCAGTGGAAGGCCCAGTCACCCTCCTCATCGGCCAGAAAGTCAATCTGCCGCATCTGGCCTACGGCGACATCGGTCGTCACCTCGTACTGGCGCGCACTCTTGGGCGTGGGCCCGCCATCGGTGCCGGTGATCAGGAATTCATGGCCGTGCAGGTGGATCGGGTGGTTGGTCATGGTCAGGTTGCCGATGCGGATGCGCACCTTGTCGTTCTTCCTCACCACCAGCGGATCAATCCCCGGGAAGACGCGGCTGTTCCAGCTCCAGAGGTTGAAATCGAGCATGGTCATGATCTTGGGCGTGTAGCTGCCGGGATCGATGTCATAGGCGTTCAGCAGAAAGACGAAGTCGCGGTCCACCTCGTCAATCAGCGGGTGCTTGGCCTTGGGGTGGGTGATCCAGAAGCCCATCATGCCCATGGCCATCTGCACCATCTCATCAGCATGCGGGTGGTACATAAAGGTGCCCGGGCGGCGCGCGACGAACTCATAGACATAGGTCTTGCCGGGCGGAATGCCGGGCTGGTTCAGGCCGGTGACGCCGTCCATGCCATTGGGCAGGCGCTGGCCATGCCAGTGCACGCTGGTGAGCTCACCCAACCTGTTGGTGACGAAGATGCGCACCCGGTCGCCCTCCACCACCTCGATGGTTGGCCCTGGACTTTGGCCGTTATAGCCCCACAGATGGGCCTTGAAGCCCGGGGTCATTTCGCGCACCACGGGCTCGGCCACAAGGTGAAATTCCTTCACCCCAAGGTTCATGCGCCAGGGCAATGTCCAGCCATTGAGCGTAACCACCGGTTGGTAGGGGCGGCCGGTGCCCGGCTGCAGCGGCGGCATGGTGCTGGGCAGGGTCTGGATGACGGGCTCGGGCAGCGCGGCCATGGCCACTTTGCTGACCGAAGCTGCCGCCGCGGCAGCCGTGATGGCCGCGGTGTAGGCGGTCGCGCCGCCGAGCATTTTGCGACGGGAGAGCATGGGGGCGTCCTTCATGTCCTTGTTCATGTCGTTTTTCATCTTCAGTGCCCTCGACTCAATGCGCTTTGCCAGCGGCCTCGGCCGCCATGGATGGCGATGCGGCCGCGGTGAGGTTGGGCTTGCCGATGAGCGCCATGTCCAGGTCAGCCTGGGCGATCCAGAAGTCACGCAGGGCTTGAATGGCGGCGTTGACGCTGGCGATCTGTGTGCGCGTGTCGGCCAACAGTTCGAACACGCCGATCAGCATGCCGTTGTAGCGCAGCAGGTTTTCTTCGGCGATGCGCTGGTTCAGCGGCAACACCTCATCGCGCTGGAAGCGGGCGATGTCGTAGGCCGAGCGGTAGGCGCCGTAGGCCTCGCGCACTTCGGAGCGCGCATTCACCGCCGTCTCGGCGGCGCGGTGCAGCGTCTGCATGTAGACCGCCTCGGCGCGGGCCATGCGCGCGCCGCCCGCATCGAAGAGCGGCAGCTCCAGGCCGATCTCCCAGCCGCGCTGGGTGTGTGCTTCGTTCGAGGCGCTGCGCAGCAGGCCAAGCTCAAGCACATTGATGAAGCGCGTGGCACGCGTCAGGCCCAGGTTTTTGGCCGTGAGCTCGGCGGCCAGCTTGGCGCCTTGCACGTCCAGGCGCTGGGCCATGGCCACGCGCTCGATGTCGGGCAGGTGCAGGCTGTCCTTGGGCAGATCGGGCAGACGCTCGGGCAGTGCAAACCGCGTTTGCTCGCCCCAGGCGCCCAGCAGGCGCGTCAGGCCTTCGCGTGTGGCGCGCTGGGCCTGCTCGGCACGCGCCACATTCAAAGCGGCGTCGGCGTAAAAGACCTGCTCGCGCGCGCGCTGCAGCTTGTTGAAATTGCCCACCTGCTCCATGCGCCGCGCCAGCTCGGCACTGGCCTGGGCGGCCTGCATCACCTGGCGCATGTAGCGCACGGTCTCTTCGGCGGCGAGGGCGTTGTAGTAGGCCTTGCGCGTGTCGGCGGCCAGCGTCAGCATGGCCATGGCGGCCCTGCCCTTGGTCTGCTCAAAGCGCC
>JAYSSS010000078.1:0-33759 GCA_043720415.1 Ideonella sp. | reverse complement strand
CGAGCACGGCATACCCCAGGGCCACGCCCATGTTGCGCAAGACGGTGGAATCGGTGAGGTCGCGTTGCCAGCGGCTGACCGGCAGCTTGTGCGACATGTGGCCGAGCAGCGCATTGGCCAGGCCGAAGTTGCCCTCGGCGTTCTCGAAGTCGATCGGGTTGACCTTGTGCGGCATCGTGCTGCTGCCGATCTCGCCGGCCTTCAGGCGCTGCTTGAAATAGCCCAGGCTCACGTAGCCCCAGACGTCGCGCGCCCAGTCGATCAGGATCGTGTTGCAGCGCGCCAGCGCGTCGAACAGCTCAGCCAGCGCGTCGTGCGGCTCGATCTGGATCGTGTACGGGTTGAAGACGAGGCCGAGGCGCTGTTCGACGACGTTGCGGGCAAAGGCTTCCCAGTCGAGGTCGGGGTAGGCCGACAGGTGGGCGTTGTAGTTGCCCACCGCGCCGTTCATTTTGGCCAATAGGCGCACGCTGGCGATGCGCTCTCGCGCCGTGGCCAGGCGCGCCACCACATTGGCCACCTCCTTGCCCACGGTGGTGGGGCTGGCCGTCTGGCCATGGGTGCGGCTGAGCATGGGCGCATCGGCCAGGCTGTGGGCCAGAGCGCGCAGGCGCGCGATCACGCCATCGATGGCCGGCAGCAGCACCTGGGCGCGTGCGGCCTGCAGCATGAGGGCGTGGCTGCAATTGTTGATGTCCTCACTGGTGCAGGCAAAGTGCACAAACTCGGCCGCGGCCTGCAGCTCGGCCTGGCCCTCAAAGACCCCGGCCACACCCAGCGGGGCATAGCCCTTGAGCCAGTATTCGACCGCCTTGACATCGTGGTTGGTGGTGCGCTCTATGGCCTTGATGGCCTTTGCATCGGCCTCATTGAAGGACGCCACCCGCCCGCGCAGCAAGGCGCGGCCGGCACTGGACAGCGGCTTGAACTCGGCCAGCCCGGCGTCGCTGAGGGCGATGAACCATTCCACCTCGACCTGCACGCGGCGGTGCATCAAACCGAACTCCGACAGCAGCGGGCGCAAGGCCGCCATGCGCGATGCGTAGCGCCCATCCAGGGGGGACAGGGCAGTGAGGGCGGACGAGGACATGGCGGGACAGCGGCGCGCCACAGCGGGCGCATTGCGGGCGGGAGGGGAAGCCTGGGATTTTAGTCGGCGGCCTGCGTGGTGCGAGCCTGCATAGTGCGAGCCGGTGTGGTGCGAGCCGGTGTGGTGCCAGTCAATGCACGGTGCCGCTCACTGCCCCTGCACCATGCGGCGCACACGCTCGGCGTCGGGTGGATGGGTGGACAGGCCGATGGGCAACTGCGGCATGGCCGCGCCCGCCGCGCCGCTCTGTTTGGCCAGGCGCTCGAACAGCAGCGAAAAATCCTCGGGCCGCCAGCCATTGGCGCGCATCAGCGTGGCCGCGGCCTGGTCGGCCTGGTATTCGAACTCGCGGCCATAGTCCAGCTGGCCCAGCAGCACCGGCGCCAGGGTAAGCAGGGCGGAGAAATCCCCAATCACCGCCGATGACAGCGCCGCCAGCAGCGCCGCCTGCACCAGCATGCGCATGCCGTGGCGGTGCTGCACATGGCCCAGCTCATGGCCTAACACGCCCATCAATACGTCGGGCCGATCAGCCAGCAGCTTGACCATGGCATCGGTGACGACGATGCGCCCGCCCGGCAGGGCCAGGGCATTGGCGCCCAGGCCGCCCTCGGGTGTGGCGCGGAACAGCAGCGTCCATTGGGTGGCTTTCGCCGCCGCCGCCGGGCTGGTGCCGCTGGCCTGATGCGTTCTTTGCAGCGCCTGCTCGAAGCGTGCCCGCCACTGCGCTTGCTCGGTGTCGGAAAGCCGGCTGGGCAGCAGCCAGCGCTTGTCGATGGCGTCAAACGCCAGGCTGCCGATCTGCTCATCCACCGCCGCCGGGCACAGTGCCAACAGCGCCTGTGCGGCCAGCGGCGTGCCCCAGCGGTAGGCGCCAAAGAGTACGGCCAGCAGCAAGGCCGCGGCCATGGCCACGCCACGCCAGCTTTGCATCCAGCGCACGATGATCGATTCACCCAGGCCACTGGCCCGCGCCCAGGCATCCCAGGCGGCGCTGTCGCTGCAGCTCAGCATGCCCTCGCGCGGCAAATAGGCCAGGCGCACGCCGTGGCGCTGGCGCTCGGGCCAACTCACTGCGCGCGCGGCAACGCGCAAGGCAATGCCGTCTGCAGGATCAAGGCCATCGATGTGCAGCTGGCCTTGCACAAGGGTCAAGCGGACACGGCGGGCGGCCGCGTGCTGGCCATCAAAGTAGTCGGCCACGCAACGGGCCGCTGGCGCGGCGGCGGAGGGTGCCGCAGTTTGTGCGGCAGTTTGTGCGACAGCCTGAGTGCCGGCTTGTGCGGCAGCTTGTGAGGCAGCTTCTTGCGCGGGCTCAGTCATTTCGGTGCCATCGCGGGCAGGCGCTCTCAAGGAAATGTGGCTTTGCCACTTTCCTTGATCCCCGCGGGGGGCGGCCGGCCCCGGCCGGCCTTGGGGCGCTCACAAGCCAATGTCCACGCCCAACACATCGCCTGCGGCATCACCGGCAGCGTCACCTGCGCCCTGCGCTGCGCTGCGTGTCCACTGCGCCGCATCCCCGGTGAACACCACATCCACCGCCTGCAGTCGCATGCGCGCCGTGTTCACCGCGGCAAAGGGGCGATACAGGCCCAGCGTCAGCACCATCAGGAAGAAGTTCTTCGTGGTCAGCCAGGCCAGTGCGCGGCAACCCAGGCGGCTGTGCAGTAGCACATGCTGTGATGAGGTGTGGGTCCACACCAGGTTTTGCAGGCGCGAGGTGTAGTAGGTCTGGACCAGCAGGAACACCAGCAGGTAGGCCAGTCCGATCAAGACCACCATCAGGATCAGGGCCGGCGCCACGCCAGACATGCCCTTGGGCCCAGCCATCAACACGCCCGTCACGATGCCCGCACCCAGGCCCACCAGGAACAGTGGCAGCAAGCTCAGCAGGCCGGCACGCCAGGCCAGGCTGTAGAACGCGCCGGTCTTGACATCGAGCCGCGTGGTTTCACCGGCCAGCGCGTAGTGGCCATGCTGGAATCGCTTGATGCGCGCCAAGCCATAGGGCGACAAGGCAAACACCGCCAGCGCCGACACCCCCAACAACATGGACTGCAGGGCCGAGCCGCCCTCAGCAGGATCGCTGCCGCTGCTGATCGCGACGAATGCCACCACCGGCAGCAGCAGCGGCCAAAACGCCCGGTAGGCGCCGGCCACATCGCCGGTGAAACGAAAGCGCAGGCCGCGCCAACTGGTGTTGGCCATTCGAAAGCGCAGCGAGGCCTGCCACAGCGCCGGCCACAGCGCGCCGAACAGCAGCGCGGCAAAGGCAGCGGCCATCGGCGAGAAGTGTTGGGCAGCTCCATAACATACAAAAAACACGACCACCAACAGGTGCCCGCGCAGCATCGTCCAGGGGTCGCCATGAAAGCCCAGGGCCTGGCCATCGATCAGGGTGTTGCCATGAAAGTAGCGCAGCCGGCGCGCCTTGGCGAAGGGGTAGTACAGGCTCAGCGTCACCAGCATGAGCAGCAGGTTGACGATCCAGATGCGGAAGTATTCGCTGCCCGAGCCGGTGAAGGCGATGGTGCTGCGGCGCGGCGCGGTGGCGGCACTGGGGGTGGTACTGGTGGTGGCGTTGTGGGTGGCGCTGGCGGCATCGCCGCTGCCCGTTGGCACCTCAGCCTGTGTCGAAGCAAATGGGTCCTGCATGCCGTCCTCCCCTGCCCTTGTCTTGTTGGGATCGACGATAGCACCCCAGTACTCCGCCCCACAAATTTCGAAACATGAAACCGCGTCTTCGTCCGCCATGCGTCGTTGCAAATCCGCGCCATAGCAAAGGCTATGGCTGTGGTTTGCGCCTAGCCTGACGAACGAATCCATCGCTTTCATCATGTTCCGAAACTTGTGGGGCGGAGCACTAGCCGTGAGCGCTGTCCTGTCGGCCAGGCGCGATGCGCCGTGCCGCCATCAGCGCCGCCACAGCGATCAAGCCCGCGGCCAGCAACAGCGCTGAGCCCGTGCCGATGGCACTGGCCAAGGCACCGCCGGCCAGGGCGCCGAACAACTGCGCACTCAGGCCCAGCGAGCGCAGCGCGCCATCCACACGCGCCAGCAGTTGCTCACTCACCAGCGTTTGGCGCAGCGTGCGCTCATGCACCTGGTGCAGCGTCTGGCCGCCATCGCCAATCACCTGGTGCGCCACCAAACATGCCGCGCCCAACCCGGCCGCACCCAGCAAGGGCGCGGCACCCGCCAGCGGGATGCACAGCGCGCCCACGCTGGCGGCCGCCAGGCCCCAGGCCATGGCGCGCCAGGCCCCCAAACTTTGGCCCAGCCGCTGTGCCACCACCGCGCCGCACCACGCGCCCAGGGCGCCGGTGGCGGCGATCATGCCCATGGCGGCTGGTGAAAAACCCAACTCACGAACGACGTAGACCATGTAGCTGGTGCCGGTCAGGCTCATGGCCAGCGCCAGAAGGATTTCAATGCCGGCCATGCGCCGCAAGGCGGGCGAGGCCGCGATGGCCGCCAGGCCTTGGCGCAGATCACCGCGCCAGGTGTTGGCGCTGGCGGCTGGCGCCGCAGCCTGGATCGAGACCGGGCCACCGCCTGCTGCCAAGGCGGCCGGGTCGACAGGTGTGGGTGCCTGGGCCGGCAGCGGCGCTGCCCCGGGCAGGGGCACGGCGCTCGGCAGGCCACGCACCAGCAGCGCCGAGATCAGGTAGCTGATGGCATCCAGCACCAGGGCCAGCGCCGCGCCCAGCGCCTGAAACAACCAGCCGCCCAGTGCGAACGCGGCTGTTTCGGACAGGCTGGCGCCCATGGCCATGTGCGCATTGGCGCGCACCAGTCCGGTTGCCGGCAATTGCCGCGCCATCCAGGCCGAACGTGCCATCTCGAACAGCGTGGTCAACAGCCCGGCACAGGCCGCGGCCAGCACCAGCCACGGCATCGACAAGGCCTGCATCGCCGCCCCCAGCGCCAGTGCCGCCAGCAGCGCCGCGCGCAGTGCGTCGGCCCACAGCATCACCGCGCGAGGCGAGTGCCTGTCCACCAGCCCGCCCAAGGCCGCGCCACCGAAGGCCCCGGCCAGCACATCGGCGGCCAGCAGCCAGCCCATCTGCCAGGGCGAGGCGTTGAGCGTCAGCGTGGCCAGCCAGGGGATGGCCAGGCGGCTGAGCATCGAACCGAAGTTCGACACCACCTCGGCGCCCAACAGGCGCGAAAGGGGCTGCATCTTGATGCCGTGTTGGCGCTCAGGGCCTGTGCACAGCGGTCTTCAAAACCAGGTCACGACGGCATCGACAACATTGTGGTCGTCGTCCACCACCGCCATCCAGCGCCATTTGTCGAAGGTGGTGCAGGGGTGGGAGATGCCCAGCGCGATGCGGTCACCCACGGCCAGGGCCGGTGCGCCAGAGGCCGCGCCAGTGCCAACGGCTTCACCCGCACCCGCACTGGCACCCACCCCATCACCCGCGCCATCGCCCAGCCGCAGATAAGCATGCTGATCATTCATGCCGCTGATCACCCAGGCCGCGGGCACCAGCTGCGGTGTGCGGCTGCCGCGCGGGCACCACAGCAGCGGCACCGGCATGCCCGCATCAAAGGACACATCGCGCCGCCCGGCCGTGAGCAAGGCCAGCCCGGGCTCGGGCAGGGACTGCACGCTGGTCCACACCTCCAGCGCCGATTGCAGGCCATTGGCACAACCCAGGCGCCGGTTGACCAGCCCCACCAGGCGCTTGTAGTTGCCCTGGTCGTGGGTGATGTAGCAGCCCGAGCGCAACAGGCCCAGCACCGGGCGTGAGAGCTGCGGCTTGAGGGCCGGCGCGACCAGATCGAACACTGCCGAGCCGCCCGCCGAGATGATGGCCTCGGGGCCCTCGAACAGGCCCTGCGCATCACACTGCCCGGCCAGGCGCTGCACGCGCGCCAGCAGGGCCTGGGCGTAGGCGCGGTCGCTGGCCTCATCGCCACTGATGCCCAGGCCCTCATAGCACTCGATGCCACACAGGCGCACGGCCGCGCTGGCTTGCGCAGCGCGCGCCAGCACCAGGGCCTGCGCATCGTCGCGGCAGCCGGTACGCCCACCGGCCACGCCCAGCTCCAGCAACACATCGAACGCGGGCGCCGCAGCGGCCCGGGCCAGGCGCTGCTCACGCCAGGCCTCGATCAGCCGCAGTTGCTCGGCGCTGTCCAGCAGGAACAGCACGCGCGGCTCGGCATCAGCCTGGCCATCGGCGCCATGCGCGCTGAGCAAGGCCGCCAGGCCGTCCAGATCTGTCGCATTGAACACCTGGTTAGCGATCAGTGAGCGGCGCACGCCCGCGGCCACGCCCACCGCCCACTGGCCCACCGTGGCGAAGGTGATGCCCCAGGCGTCGTGCGCCAGTTGCGCTTGAAAAAGCTGCGGCGACATCGTCGTCTTGCCATGCGGCGCCAGGGCGATGCCACGCTCGGCGGTGAAGCGCTGCATCCAGCCCAGGTTGTGCTGCAAGGCGCTGCGCTTGATCACCGCCAGCGGCAGGGGCAGATCGCCGGCCAGGACGTTCCAGCCCTGGGCGCCGATTTGCGAGCGGCGCAGCGCCGCTACCCCCACCGGAAAGCCTTTGTGGCCGGGGCCGATGAGCGGGTCGAGCACGGCGTTGATCGGGGCGTCGGTGGGCATGGCGGTCGAAGCGTTCATTCAGGCATTTTCTGCCCAGCCGCCGTCCGCACGCTTCAATCAAACATCGAAGCGCACGCCCTGGGCCAGCGGCAAGGCGCTGGAGTAGTTCACCGTGTTGGTGGCGCGGCGCATGTAGTTGCGCCAGGCGTCCGAGCCCGATTCGCGGCCGCCGCCGGTTTCCTTCTCGCCACCAAAGGCGCCGCCAATCTCGGCCCCCGAGGTGCCGATGTTGACGTTGGCGATGCCGCAGTCCGAGCCCGCGGCGCAGAGGAAGGCCTCGGCCTCGCGCACATCGTTGCTGAAGATCGCCGAGGACAGGCCCTGCGGCACCGCGTTGTGCAGGGCGATGGCCTGGTCCAGGGTCGCGTACTTCATCAGGTAGAGGATGGGGGCAAAGGTTTCCTGGCAGACCACCGCCGTTTGCGCGGGCATGCGCACCAGGGCTGGGGCGGCGTACCAGGATTCGGCGGTGGTCGGCAACGCATTCACTGTCGCATTCACAATTTGGTTAGGCTCGCCGCCCACACCGCCCGTGGACGCTGTAGCCCGCTCTACCCACACCCGCTCGCCGCCGCTCACCTGCCCGCCCTGGGCGCGCGCCGCCGCCAGCGCGGCCTGCATGGCAGCAAACGCGGCCGCGTCGATCAGCGGCCCGACCAGCACGCCAGTCTGGCGCGGATCGCCCACGCCCAGGCTGGCGCGGGCGCGCTCCAGACGATCGGCCAGCGCGTCGTGGATGCTGTCGTGGGCGATGACGCGGCGCGTGGTGGTGCAGCGCTGCCCGGCCGTGCCATAGGCGCCAAACAGGATGCCGCGCACGGCCAGATCAAGATCGGCGCTGGGGGTCACGATGATGGCGTTGTTGCCCCCCAGCTCCAGCAAGCAACGCCCAAAGCGAGCGGCCACGCGGGGCGCCACGGCGCGGCCCATGCGGGTCGAGCCGGTGGCCGAGACCAGGGCCACGCGCGGGTCATCGACCAGGGCCTCGCCCACCGCGGCGCGGCCTTGCAGCAACTGCGACAGATGCGCTGGTGCGTCACCGAAGCGCTTCACCGCGCGCTCAAACAAGGCCAGTGTGGCCAGCGCCGTGAGCGGCGTTTTCTCGCTCGGCTTCCAGATCACGGCATCACCACACACCAGGGCCAGCGCGGCATTCCAGGCCCACACCGCCACGGGGAAATTGAAGGCGCTGATCACCGCCACCACGCCCAGCGGGTGCCACTGCTCCATCATGCGGTGGCCGGGGCGTTCGCTGGCCATGGTCAGGCCATACAGCTGGCGCGACAGGCCCACAGCAAAGTCGCAGATGTCGATCATTTCCTGCACCTCGCCCAGGCCCTCGCTGGTGACCTTGCCGGCCTCCAGCGTCACCAGTGCCGCAAGCTCGGATTTGTGCGCCCGCAGTTCCTCGCCAAACAGCCGCACCAGCTCGCCGCGGCGCGGCGCCGGCACCAGGCGCCAGGCCAGAAAGGCCTGCTGGGCGTGGGCCACGGCCTGGGTGACTTCAAGGGCACTGGCCTCATGCACCTGGCCTTGCAGCGCGCCATCGATGGGCGATCGCGCCAGCAGGCTGCCGCCGGTGAAGGCCGCGGGTTCAACGCCCAGGGCGATGAGCAGATCTGATGCCAAAAGGTCCTTTGCAGAGTGGTCGGTGGCGGAGAGGTCTTGTGCGCTGCGTGTCATGTGGTTCTCCATTCACCCGATGCTCTCCACCTGCCGCGATTGCTGGTAGGCGCTGCCAAAGCGGTTGGCCAAAAAGGCGGGCAACTCTACTCGCTCCTGGCGGATGAAACCGCTGCGCGGCAACTGGCCTTCGCGGAACAGATCCACCGCGGCGCAGATGCCCGCGGCGGTGGTGATCTGTATCGCCGACAGTGGCGCGGCCTCGTTGCGATCGGCAAAGATCTTGCGCGCAAACACCTCCTGCATGAAGCTGCCACCGCGCATGCCGCTGACGGTGACAAACACCAGCACCACATCCTGCATGGTGCCGGGCACGCTCTTGCGCAGGATGCTTTTCAGTGTGTCCGGCTCATCTTTGAGCTGCAGGTCTTCGAGCAACAGCTTCATCAGCTCGCAGTGGCCGGGGTAGCGCACGCTCTTGTAATCGAGCGTGCGCACACGGCCCTGCAGCGTCTCGCACAGCGTGCCCAGGCCGCCCGAGGTGTTGAAGGCCTCGTACTCGGTGCCGTCCAGCGAAAAGTGCTCCAGGCCTTCCAGGGCTAACACGTCAAGGCGTTGTCCATCGCGGATCGCCTCGCAGGGGTGGCAATACTCGTTGATGAGGCCGTCCACGCTCCAGGTGAGGTTGTATTTCAGCGCATTGGTGGGGAAGGCCGGCAGTGCGCCGACGCGCATCTTGACGTCGCTCAAGGTCTCGAAGCTCTTGCACAGATGGTGCGCGACGATGCCGATGAAGCCCGGCGCCAGGCCGCATTGCGGCATGAAGGCGGTGGCCGCGCCCTGGGCGAGCTGCATGATGGCGCGCGTGGCGGCCACGTCCTCGGTGAGATCAAAGTAGTGGCAGCCGCTGTCGCGCGCGGCCTGCGCGGTGGGGATGGCCAGGTGATAGGGCAGGGCATTGACCACCGTGTCGTGGCCGCGCAGCGCGGCGCGCAGGGCGATGGGGTCTTCGCTGTTGAGCACCTGGGTGGTGATGTTGGCGCCAAGGATGCGCGCCAGCGCCGCGGCCTGGGCATCGAACACCGTGACCTGGTAGTCGCCGGTCTGGCCGAACAAGCGGGCGATGGTCTGGCCGATGTGGCCGGCGCCGAGCAGGGCAATGCGCATGGGGGCTCTCCTGGGTTGATCCGCAGCCAGCGCAGTCTAGAAACTGTTCGCGACGAAAGAAAGCCCGACTTCGTCGAAAGAATCGAGAATGCCGACGTTTCGTCAACAAAGGCTGCCGATATGGCCAAGGATGACACCGACCGCGCCCTCATCGCCCTGCTGCAGGCCAATGCCCGCGAGAGCACGGCCAACCTGGCGCGCCAGCTCGGCCTGGCCCGCACCACCGTCGTCGCGCGCCTGGCGCGGCTGGAGCGCGAGGGCGTCATCGTCGGCTATACGGTGCGGTTAGGTCGCGATGATGAGCGCCCCCAGGTGCGTGCCCATGTGGGCATCACGCTGCAGCCCAAGAGTGGCCGCGACGTGCTGCGCCGCCTGCAAAGACTGCCCGAGCTGCTGCAGCTCAGCTCGGTGAGCGGCGAGTTCGACTACATCGCCATCCTGAGCGCCGAATCCACCGCACGGCTCGACGCCCTGCTCGATGAGATTGGCGACCTGGACGGCGTGCTCAAAACCACCACCTCGGTGGTGCTGGCGCTGCGGGTGGATCGGGGGCGCTGAGCGTGGTCCTGGCGGCGCCAGGACCGTGGGCTGCACCAGCGCATCGCGCGCACAGGCACCAGCGCATCGCGCCGCTTCAAGCTCAGCGCCGCCGCGCCCAACCCGCGCCCAGCAGGGCCAAGGCCACCAGCGCCGCGCCGCTGGGCTCGGGCAACTGGCGGGTGTCGCGCACCTCGATCTGCCCGGCAGCGGCCTCGCCGTTGTCGCCGACCTCGCCGATGTACAGGAAGAGCCCGGCGGTGGACACACCCGCGCCCAGGTTGAAGAAGATCTGGCCGGTGTCGCCCATGCTCAAAAAACCATCGGGGGTGGCGGTACTGGATTCACCGTCGAACAGCGCCAGCCGGGCCACAGCATCATCCAATGCGGTGCCCGCGGCATTGGTGCCGAACAGCTTGGGGTCGGCCGGTGCACGTTGCACGCCGGGGATGAAGAAGGTTCCGGCGACAAAGTCGAACACCGCCGCGGCGCTGGCGGTGGCGGCGCAAGCGGCGGTGGCGCAATCGGTGGTGGAGAGCTTGATGGCGTCCAGATCAAAGCCCGAGAACTGGCCGGCGGCGCCGCCCAGCCCAGCGCTGTTGTCGCTGATGCCTATGGACAGCACGGTGGCCAGACCGATGCCGCTGAGATCGGCCTTGAACACCGCCGTGGCCGCCAGGGTGCCGCCGGTCACGCCGGTGAGCTTGGTCAGGGCCACGGGGGTGGCGTGAACGCTGGCGGCCGCAACGGCCAGGGCTGCAGCGATGAGGGTTTTGCGAAGTGACATGGTGAGGGCTTTCATAGCGTGAGGGTGGAGTGAAGTGCGTTGTGAATCGCGGGAACAGGGACAGGACACGGCTGAGGCGCCGGCGGTGGTCCGCGGCCGTGGTGCGGGCCGTGGTGCGGGTGGCACCGCGGCCCGGCCTTACGCCGTGCCGCAGCGCCGGCCCTCACTTCCTGGCGGCAATCGCCTTGGCCAGTGCGCTGCTGTTTTTCAACGCACGCTGCAGGTGCTCGCCAATGGCCTGCTCGGCCTCGGCAATGGCCGCGCCGATGAGCTCAGTGGCCAGCTTGTCGTGGCCGCGCTTGAGCAAGGCGGCGAGCTTGGCCTCGTCCTCCGGCAGCTTGTCGGCCAGCAGGTTGACCACGGCGCCCAGGATGGCGCGGCGCAGCGATTGCAGGGGCAGCAACGAGGGCTCTTCGGCCTTGTCTTGCGCGTCCGCGGTGCTGCCTTGTTGTGACTTGAGCAGGCGCGTCAAGGTGGGCGATTTGTCGGTGCTGCTGAGCATGTCGTCAACGATCTCGGCCATGGCGCCGGCGCCCCAGTGGCGCGTCAAGACCTGTTCGGCGACGCCGCCGATGCGGATCAGCGGGTCCCAGGGGCAGGGGTGGGGTTCGGGCAGGCGCAGCTCGGCCATCTCGAAATCAAAGCGGGCGATGGCCACCTGCAGGAAGGGCCAGCAGTTGCGGCGGTTGCGCGGCGCCAGCCAGCGCACGGTGTTGAGGTAATAACGCTGAATCTTGGCGTACTCGGGCGTGGCCACGCCGCCGACGTACAGGCCCGTGCGCGGCAGGCCGGTGGTCGGGTCCAGCCCGGCGCCGGCACCGTTCAGGTTGATGTTGACGAAGTGGTGCCAGGTGGCATCGCAGACGATGCGGCCGACGCGTGCGGCGTCACCGTCGTAGGCCGAGATGGCGCCGAAGCAGCGTGGCTTGACGGGCGGCTTCAAGGTGTCGGTGATGAAGCGGCCGGCGGAGATGGAAATCGCTGCCACTTGTGCGGCGATGCGCGCGCCGCCGCCCACCGGCGCCGGCCACTCCTCGACACCAGCAAAGTTGCCCGCCACCGGCGTGGGCGCCAGGCATTCGCTCTCGTGCGGGTGATCGGGCAGGGCATCGACCGCGCCCGAGCTGTGGCGCAGCACCGGGTGCACAGCCCAACTGGCGGCCTGGTTGTCGGGGCCGCCGTTGGAGAAGAACACCGGAAAGATGCGCTGGGCGATGGCGTCGGCCTGGTCGTTGAACTGCTTGGTGTTGTCGGCACCGGGGTCGACCACGGTGTCGTGGCGGTTGGGGTTGACCATGGGGATGGTGGCCCAGTTGCGCATCTGGCGCACGCGCGGGATGTTGCTGCCCATGCCGGAGCCAATGGTCTCGTGGTCCCCGGTGGCAAAGACGCCGCCGCCCGTTCGCATGAACTGCGCCAGGGTGGTTTGCTCGGCGGCACTGATGGCGCTGCTGCTGAAGCCAAACAACCAGATCTGGTCGTAGTTGGCGGTGGTCACCGCCGTGGCCGCAGTGGCGAAATTGAAGTTGCCGGCGATGGTGAGGTTGGCGCCGGCGCCGCTGCGGTGGGCAGTGGCCACGCTGTGGCCGGCGGTCTGGACGATGCCGACAAATTCGGACAGGCCAAACCCGGCCGTGCCGAAGTTCAGACTGCTGTCGGTGACCATCAAGATTTTCTGCGGGCAGGGGAAACGGAAGACCAATTCAGCGAGCAGGTTGCCCTTGAATTGCAATTGAAGATCAAGCATGGTGAGGCTCCGAAGTGGACAGGGGGATGGGCCCGTGTGGCAGCCGGGTTGGGTGCACTGTCGTCGCCGCGGGCCGGCTGCGTCACTCCCTAACTTGGCATTCACCCCTAATTCGAAGTCACCTCCTGATTCGCAACTTGGTGATGGTGAACACCGTCGGCTGTGACCGATGGTTAGGCGACGGTGCAACGCCGGCGCGGCTGAGCTGCTCAGCCGCGCGCCGCCTGCCTTTGCAAGAAGCGCCGCACCGCCGGATCGATCTCCAGGCCTATGGCCTGGGCGTAGGCCGCCTGCGCCTGATCGTGCAAGCCGCTGCGCACCAGCAGCTCGGCACGCGCGGCCCAGTAAGGCTGGTAGTCGGCGATGCGGGCATCGCCGGCCAGGGCCTGCAGCACCGCCAGACCGGCCGCGGCGCCCTCGGCCTGGGCCAGGGCCACGGCGCGGTTGATGGCCACCACCGGCGAGGCGCTGAGCAGCAGAAGCGCGTCGTACAACCCGACGATGGCCGGCCAATCGGTGGCGCCGGCCACGCGCCGCGCCGCATGGGCCGATTGCAGGGCGGCCTCAAGTTGATAGCGGCCCAGGCGGCCCATGGCGACGGCGCGGCGCAGCAGGGCCTCGGCCTCGTCGATCAAGGCGCCGTCCCACAGCGCCACCTCCTGCAGCTCCAGCGGCACAAATTCGCCCAGAGCGTCGCGCCGCGCCACGCGCCGCGATTCCAGGTAGAGCATCAGCGCCAGCAGGCCGATGGCTTCGGGCTCATCGGGCAATAACCGAACAATCAAGCGGACCAGCCAGATCGATTCTTCAGCCATGGCGCGGCGGTGCGCCTGGGTGCCTAACGGGTCGCTCCAGCCGTCGCTGTAGGCGGCGTACACCGCGGCCAGCACGGCGCCCAGGCGCTCGGGCAGCTCATCGGCATCGGGCACGCGAAAGGGGATGCCGGTCTGGCGTATGCGCGCCTTGCCGCGCACCAGGCGCTGGGCCATGGCCGCTGGCGCCACACGAAAGGCGCTGGCGATGCTGGCGGCATCAAAGCCCAATATGGTTTGCAGCATCAGCGGCGCGCGCAGCTCGGGCGCGATGCCGGGGTGGGCGCAGGCAAACATCAGGCGCAGGCGGTCATCGGGGATGGCTGCGGCGGCATCGCTGCCGGCAACGCTGCCATCGACATCGGCCGCGTCGTCCTGGGCCAGCACCAAAAGCTCTTGCGCCGCAGCATCCTGGGTGGCCTGGCGCCGCGCCACATCGATCAGGCGGCGCCGGGCGGCGGTCAACAACCAAGCCTGTGGCTTGTCGGGCACGCCGTCCTGTGGCCAATGGCGCAAGGCCGCGGCAAAGGCCTCGGCCAGGGCGTCTTCAGCGGCGGCGATGTCGCGCGTGCGCGCCGCCACAAAGGCCAGCAGGCGGCCGTAATTGCGCCGCGCCGCCACCTCGGCCAGGGCCAGGGTAGCGGCGGCGCGGGCGGCGGCGCGTGTGGGGTCGGTCTCAACCATGGGCCGTGGAAGCAACAGGGCTGCGCAGTGCACATCGCGGCGGAGAGACACGCTGCACGCGCCGCGGTTGTGCGCCTACATCTCCCACACCGGCCGCACCTCCACCACACCGTGCTGTGAGCCGGGGCAGCGCGCCGCCCAGGTCAGGGCCTGGTCGAGATCGGGCACGTCGATCATGTAGTAGCCGCCGAGCTGCTCTTTGCTCTCGGCATAGGGCCCGTCCAGCACCTCGGTCTTGCCGCTGCCCGTGCGCACCCGTGTCGCCATGGCCGAGGGCTTGAGCCGCTCGCCGCCGACCATCACGCCGGCCTGCACCAGGGCCTGGCTGTAGGCGCCATAGGCGGCCATCACGGCCTGCATCGCCGCGTCCGGGATGGCCTGTTCGGCGGCTTCGTTGCCATAGATCATCAGCATGCATTTCATTTCGGACTCCTTGGGTTGGCCCTGTCGGGCTGGGGCTTCAGCGCGGATGCGCTGACAAAGGGATGACGTTGACCACAGCGCGATTTCGACATCGGCCGCCCGATCGGTCGAAAAAAAGCCCGCGTGGGCGGGCTGTGTCGGCTGTTGCAAAGTCAATGCTCAAAACGGGATGTCGTCGTCCATGCCGTCGAAGCCGGTGCTCGACTTGGCCGCGGGCTTGGCCGGCGCGGTGGCCGGGCGCGAGGCCGGCGGGCGCACCGCCCCGCTCGGGCGTGGGCTGCCACCCTCACTGCCGGCGTAGCCGCCGTCTTCGGCACCACCACCACCGCCGCCACCTTCACGGCTGCCGAGCATGGTCATCTCGTTGGCGACGATTTCGGTGGTGTACTTTTCGACGCCTTCCTTGTCGGTCCACTTGCGGGTCTTCAAGCGGCCCTCGACATAGACCGATTTGCCCTTCTTCAAATACTCGCCGGCGATCTCGGCCAGGCGGTCGTAGAACACCACGCGGTGCCATTCGGTTTCTTCCTGGCGCTCACCGGTGGTTTTGTCTTTCCAGTTGCGGCTGGTGGCGATGGTGACATTGGCAATCGCCGTGCCGCTGGGTGCGTAGCGCACCTCGGGGTCCTTGCCCAAATTGCCGATGATGATGACTTTGTTGACTGATGCCATGGCGGCGCTCCTGTGGGGGGTGCGGGAATGGGGTGGTGGTGCTCGTCCCGCACGAGCAAGGATGATAACGAGCGGGGCTGGTGCGGCGGCATCGCCCTGAGGTGTCACTCCAATGGGGGAGGGACGGGCCCCGGGAGCCGCCGCCTGGGCGTGCCATCAGGCCTCGCCGTCCCAGTAATCCAGGCTGCTGTCGCGCCTGTGGATCAGCAGCGCGCCGCGATTGAAGGCCGCAAGCTTGCCCGAATCCGGGTACTCGCAGACCTCGGGCCGCTCTTGGGTGCTGATGGACAAATACTTCAGTGGCGCGCTGGAGGTGTTCAGGATGTGGTGCGGGTACTCGGGCCCGGCCGGGATGCTGATGACATCGCCCGCAGCGATGGCCAGCATCTCGCCGGCCACGCGCAGCGTGCCGCTGCCTTCGAGCACGATGAACATCTCTTCTTGCGCATGGTGAAAGTGATAGGGGCAGGAGCGCGCGCCCGGCGCCACGACATCGATGGCAATGCCCAGCTTCTTGGCCGCGGTGCCCTCGGACAGGCTGGCGCACATGGCGTCGTAGAGCGGCGCGCGTTGTTGGTGCTCACGCGGCACGGCGTTGAAGTTGCGAATGAGTTGCTGGCGAAGTTCATCGGCGCGCGGGGTCATGGCAGGGTCTCGTGGGCGGTCTCGACAGGGTCGCCAAGTTAGCACGGCGACAATGCGCGCCGACCCGCCCAGCCCCGGCCTCTTTTGCCGACCGCGCACCCGATTGCTTCCGACGTGACCTCCGCCGCCGACCCCCTCCACATCCTGCACCAGGTCTTCGGCTACAGCGCCTTTCGCGGCCAGCAGGCGGCCGTCGTCGAGCATGTCGTGGCCGGTGGTGATGCGCTGGTGCTGATGCCCACCGGCGGCGGCAAGAGCCTGTGCTACCAGGTGCCGGCGATTGCCCGGCACCGCCGCGGCCAGGGCGTGGCACTGGTCGTCAGCCCCTTGATCGCGCTGATGCACGACCAGGTGGGCGCCCTGGCCGAGGCCGGCGTGCCCGCGGCATTCTTGAACAGCACGCTCGAAGGCGACGAGGCCAGGCGCATCGAGCGCGAGCTCATGGCCGGGCGCCTGCAACTGCTCTACGCCGCGCCCGAGCGCATCCTCACGCCGCGCTTTCTGGCCATGCTCGATTCACTGCACGAGCGCGGCCTGCTCGGCCTGATCGCCATCGACGAGGCGCATTGCGTCAGCCAGTGGGGCCATGATTTCCGAGAGGAATACCTGGGCCTGTCAGCGCTGCATGAGCGTTATGCCAGCGTGCCGCGTGTGGCCCTCACCGCCACCGCCGATGACCACACCCGCGCCGACATCATCGAGCGCCTGGCCTTGCAAGATGCGCGGCTGTTCATCGACAGCTTTGATCGGCCCAACATCCGCTACGCCATCGTCGAGAAGGACAACCCGCGCGCGCAACTGCTGCGCTTCATCCGCGATGAGCATGAGGATGCCAATGGCACGGATGCCGGCATCGTCTATTGCCAAAGCCGCAAGAAGGTCGAAGAAACCGCCGCCTTCCTGAACGACGAAGGCATCAGCGCCCTGCCCTACCACGCCGGCCTGGACGCCGAGGTGCGCCGCCGCCACCAGGACCGCTTCTTGCGCGAGGACGGCATCGTCATGGTCGCCACCATCGCCTTTGGCATGGGCATAGACAAGCCCGATGTGCGCTTCGTCGCCCACCTCGATTTGCCCAAGAACATCGAGGCCTACTACCAGGAGACCGGCCGCGCCGGCCGCGATGGCCTGGCCGCCAACGCCTGGATGGCCTACGGCCTGGTGGACGTGGTGAATCAGCGCCGCATGATCGACGAGGGCGAGGCTGAAGAAGACTTCAAGCGCCTGCAGCGCAGCAAACTCGACGCCCTGCTGGCCCTGGCCGAGGCGCACGATTGCCGGCGTGTACGCTTGTTGGCTTACTTCGGTGAAACCAGTACGGACTGCGGTAATTGCGACAACTGCGTGCAGCCCCCCGCGGTATGGGATGCGACTGAAGCGGCGCGCAAGGCGCTGAGCTGCATCTACCGCTTTCGGCAAAGCGGCGGCATCAGTTTTGGCGCCGGCCACCTGATCGATGTGCTGCGCGGCAAGGCCACCGACAAGGTGGCCCAGCACGGCCACGCCAGCCTGTCCACTTTCGGTGTTGGGGCGGACAACACCGAGGCGCAGTGGCGCGGCGTGCTGCGCCAGCTCATCGCCCTGGGCCACATGCGCAGCGAGGGCGAATACAACACCCTGGAGCTGAGCGACACCGCGCGCGCCGTGCTGCGCGGTGAGGTCAGCCTGCTGCTGCGCGTGCCCAGCGATCCGCCCAAGCGGGTGAAGGCCTCGCGCCGCGGCGCCGCCGGTGTAGGCGTGGGTGTCGGTGGCAAGGCCGGCGCGGCCCGCGCTACGGGCAAGCCGCCGCCGCTGCCACTGGACGACATCGCCATGGCGCGCTTTGCGGCGCTCAAGGCCTGGCGCGGTGAGGTCGCGCGCGAGCACAACCTTCCGGCCTACATCGTCTTCCACGACGCCGCGCTGGCCGAGATGGCACGCGCCCCGCCGGGCTCACTGGATGAGCTGGCGGGGGTCAGCGGTGTGGGTGCGAAAAAGCTCGAAGCCTACGGGCGCGAGATCTTGCGGGTGCTCAGCGGCTGAGCGGCGGCGTGCTCGCTCGGGCGGGCCCTGCACCTCGGCCCCAGGACCAGGCCCTGGCCAGACTCACTGGCTCGCGCCCTCGTCTGCTTTTGGCCCCCGCCCGGTTCGACTTCGACGCACCAGCAGGCCAATGGCCAGGACCGAGGTCAGCACGATGAGCGCCGCGGCCATGCGCATCGGCCCGATGCGAATATGCGCCTGCTCGGCGCCCTGCTGCTTCAACAGGATGAGTTGGCCGTAGTGCTGTGCGCCCATCTTCAGCTCCATCACGCGGGCGCCAATGACGGCATCGGCCGGCATGACAACGCCAATGCGCAGGCCCTCATTGATGCCCACCATGGCGACATTCTGGCGACGCACATTGGTGACCACGGCGCGTTGCACATGGCCCAATTGCTCAAACGATGACAGGGCGGTTTGCACCTCGCCGTAGTCGCCGGTGGCCATGGCCGCCGACAAGCCGCTCTGCATGGTGGTGTCCGACTGCGACCGAAACCGGCCCAGCTCGGCCAGCTGCGCGCTCAGCACTTCCTGTGCACCAGGCAAGGCCACGATGGCCAACCACACCGCCACCAAAGCACTCAAGGCGCACAGCAGCAACGCCGTCAGCCGCTTGGGCATCATCTTCGGTGACTGGCGCCTTTCCACCATGGGCCAGACCAGGAGGTCAGCTTCTTCTTCCAGCGTGGCAGAGGTCGACGATTTGGCCCGTATGCCGGTGTTGCACACCAAGCGCAGCAGCGACTGATGCACCTCCCCCATCGCACCGTGGGCCTCGCGGTAGCGGGCTTCGGCGACCACGGCATGCAGGTTGTCCAGCCGCCACGCCAGGACCCAGTGGCGTGGGCTCAGCTTCTGGATGGTGGTCTCGCCAGAGGTGGATTTGCCCACCTCGGCAAGCAGGGCATGCGCACCGGGGAAGGTGCTGTCCAGCGGGCGCTCACGGTGGTCATCTTCGGATTCGCCGAGGTCGGAGATCGACCAGGCCTGCTGCAACACCATCGTCGACAGCTCGACCACTGAGGCGCGAATGGACTCAACGCCCAGCTGTCGAAACATCCGCGCCGTGTCGCTGAGCAGTGCCAGAGGCACGATGCTGGTTTGGGTGCTCATGGGAGCTTGGGCATCAAAGGGGGAGCTTTTGCGTCGGTGCCGCGTTACCGGCCAAATGTTCAGTTGCCCATGCCCATGGCGCGCCGGGTCTGTGCGGTGTAGGGGTCGAGCTCGCGCAGCATGGCGTCATCCACGTCAATGATGTTGGTGAAACCCGTGGCGCGGGCGAAAGCACCACCATCTTCGGCATTGCCCAGAAAGTCCTTCAGCTGCGACCTCAGGCGCGTGATGCGCTCGCGCTCCAGGCGCGGGTGGGCCAGCACGATGAAGTTGGGGATGCGAGCAAAGACTTCGGTCACTTTCAAACGCGCCGACTCCTCGGCCGGCAGGGCCCGGAACTCGCCATTGCTCATGACGGCCGCCACGACCTCGCCCGACAGCAGCATGCGGCCCACGCCCATGTCGGTGCGTGCGGACTTGACTTGATAGTCCTTGCCGGCCTCCATCTTCTTTTGTGCCAGCCACTGCACGCCATACATGGCCACCAGCGAGGTCGGGTTGGCAAAGCCCACGAACTTCTCGCGCACATCGTTGGCGTTTTGCACCGTGCCATCGATCGCCGTGACGAACAGCGCATTGATGCGCGGCTCGTAGGCCACCAGCGGCTGCATGCCGCGGTCCAGCTGGGCGACACGGGCAAAGTGCGGCGCGGCCACAGCGACATCGAAGTCGCCGCGCATCATGCCGTCAAAGAAAGTCTTGAAGTTGGCCGGGATGACGATGCGCACTTTTTGCGGCGCGTTCAAGCGCTCCAGGTAGCGCTGCATGGGCTCGTACTGGGCCAGCAGCGCCGCAGCGCCGATGTTGGGCAGCACGCCAATGGTGAGCACGTTCTCTTGCGGCACGGCGGCCTGCGCCGGGGCCGGGGGAGCGGCCGGGGCCGGCGCGGCGGGGGCGGGCGCAGCAGGCGCGGCCACGGGAGCGGGAGCGGGTGCGACAGCCACGCGTGGTGCCGGAGCGGGCGCCGGCGCTGCGGCCACCTTGGGCGCTGGCGCTGCGGCCGGGGCTGCGGCCGGGGCCTGCGCAGTGATGGGGCGGGCGCCGGTACCGGGGACCAGGCGCAGCTGGCGTGCACCCGTTGCCGTGGTGACCAGCTCAAAGCGCATCCCCGGCGTGATGAGGTTGGGGTCAGCCAGGCCCGAGCCCGCGGCGTCGTAGAGTGATCGCCACTTGCGCACATCACCCGTAAAACGCCCAGCGATTTCCGAGAAGGTGTCACCCGCCTTGACCACGACGACCTCAGTCGGTGCATTCGCGGTCTGCGCCCAGGCGCCCGCCACGGCCAACAGGCCAGTGGTCAAGACGCCGCGCCACAGCGCTGAACGCATCACTTTGTTTTTCATGACCATCCTTTTGGTTTCGATTCGAATGTCGAGCAACGTCCGCCAGGCCTGGCCCAGTTGCTGCGCAGCTGATGGTTGAGGTTTGAGCCCGGAACTCACAGCGCAAGCACGCGCCCTTCGCATGCTCCGGAATGATAAAAGTGAAAGTATATGTAGGGCGCCCCTACAGCCGCCCCTGTGAAAACCTTGGTCAGGCGATGAGCAGACAGACGTCACGCTACAAGGCCGGACGGCTCTTCCTTCAGTTGCAGGGGTGTCCCCCACCTGCGGGATGTGCCCGGCCCCGGGCGCCGGCTAAGCTCGTCGGGCGTCTCGCCGCGACCACTGGTGTCGCAACAGTCTGCGAGCATGAACACAGCCAGTGCAAGGCGTCGAGGGAAACCATGAACAGCAACACAAGGGCTGCCCGTGGCCGGGCCATGGGCTTGGCTTGTCTCGTCCTCAGCGGCGGCGCCAGTGCCGCCACCTGGCTAGATCCCACGGGGACGGTGGTCGTCAACTGGAACAGCGCCGCCCTCGCCGAGGTGCGTGCCAGCCGTTTGAGCCCGCCAGCGGTGGCACGCGCTTTGGCCGTGGCCCACACCTGCATGTACGACGCCTGGACCTCCTACGACAGCCGTGCCATCGGGGCGGTGGTCAACACCGTGCGCCAGCCACTGGCGGAATTCACGGTCGCCAATAAAAACAAGGCCGTCAGCTACGCCGCCCACCGCTGCCTGATCAACCTCTTCCCGGCGGGCGCGGCAAGGCTGGACGCCGCGATGAGAGCCCTGGGCTTCGACCCGGCCGACAACGGCAGCAGCGCCATCACACCGCAAAGCATTGGCATCGCCGCCGCTGCGGCGGTGATCAACAGCCGGCGCCATGACGGCTCCAATCAGTATGGCGACCTGGCCACGGGCGCCTACGCCGACTACACCGGCTACGTGCCGACCAACCCGCCCATGCCGTTTTGCCTGCCCACCACCGCCGGCCCCTGTGCGCTGAACATTGCCGACCCCTACCACTGGCAGCCGCTGATCAACGACATGGGCGTGACGCAGAGATCTGCCTCGCCGCACTGGGGGCGGGTGACGCCCTTTGCGCTGACCTCGGTCAACCAGTTCGACGCCTTGCCCGAGGTCGCCAGCGGCCCGAAATACCTGCAAAGCGCCGCGCTGTATCAGGCCGACATCGACCAGATCCTCAACATCAGCAGCACGCTCACGCCAGCGCAAAAACTCAGCGTCGAGTACTGGGCGGATGGCCCCGCCTCCGAGCTGCCACCCGGCCACTGGTCGCTGTTTGCGCAGTTCGTCTCCAAGCGCAGCCTGCACAGCATCGACCAGGACGTGAAGATGTTTTTCGCGATGCACAACGCCTCCTTCGATGCCGGCATCCTTGCCTGGCACCTCAAGCGCAAGTACAACGGCGTACGCCCGATCACTGGTGTGCGCTACACCAAGCAGGGCCAGAGCGTGCTGGCCTGGGGCGGCCCAGGCCGGCCGATCGAGGCCATTGACGGCGGCAAGTGGTCGCCCTACAACCCGGGCAGCAATCTGACGCCTGCATTCGCCGGTTATGTCTCCGGGCACTCCACCTTTTCGGCGGCCAGCGCCACGGTGCTGCGCAGCTTTACCGGTTCCGACACCTTTGGCTTTCTCACCAGCGTTGCGCCCAACTTCGGCCGCGTCGAGCCCGGCATTCCGGCGGTGACCACGTCTATCACTTTTCCCACCTTCACCGCCGCCGTGACCGAGGCCGGTGCCTCGCGCCTGTACGCCGGCATCCACTTTTCCGACGACAACACCACCGGTCAGCTGCTGGGCAACCTGGCCGGGCAGCAGGCCTGGGACAAGGCTCAGTCGCTGTTCAACGGCGGCCTGGCGGTCACGCGGACCAGCACCAAGGTGGCCTCGGCAGCGGCGTCTCTGGCCTGGTCGCACACGGTGGACACGCTGGCCGATCGGCTGCTGATCGTTGGCGTGGCCAGCAAGGGCGTCAATTCCGTGACCAGCGTGAGCTACGCCGGCTTGCCGCTGACACGGCTGGCGCAGCAGACCGCACCCGCGGCCAGCAATGGCGTCGAGCTCTGGTACCGCCTGGCACCGCCCTCGGGCACCGCCACGGTGGCGGTGACCATGGCCAGCAGCAAAGAGCTGGTGGGCGGCGCCATGTCGGTGGCCGGTGTGCACCAGGGCACACCCTTTGGCGTGGCGCGCATGGCCAGCGCCACCGGCACCTTGGCCTGCATCACCCTGGCCAATGAGAGCGCACCGCTGGTGGCCAGCATGATGTCCACCGACGGCGCCAGCTCGGTCACAGCGGGCACGGGGCAGACACTGCACTGGGTGGCCAACGGCGCCATCGACGGCTCGGCCAGTGCAGCCAATGTGGTGGGCACGGGCATGAGCGGGCCGGGCGCGCCGGTCGCCACCATTTGCGAATCCATGCCCAAGAGCCGCAACTGGGCCATGGTGGGTGTGCCGCTCAAGCCGGCGCGATGAAACCGGCGCGATAAAACCGTTGGGCGCCCACTCCTAACCGCTGGCCTAACCGATTGATCAAGGGGCAGCGCGCGGCGCGAGCTCCTCGCGCACCAGGCGCACGATGAGCTCATCGAGTGTGGCCACCGAGTAGTCGCGCACATCGTGTGGGGTCTGCACGCCCGGCCCGGCACTGGGCTGTCTGGCATCGCGGTAGGTGAGAAAGACAAAGCGCCCGCCGGTGGATTGCGCCAGTTGCCGAAACACTGCCTCGCCGCGTGCATCCAGGCCACTGGCGCCGACCGCATGCAGCTTGATGCCGCGCGCCAGTGCGGCGGCCGCCGCCTCGTCGTGGTAGGGCCCGCCACGGTCAAAATGCGGCGGCGCATCGGCCACCAGCACCACCAGGCGCGAGCTGCCCGGCCCGCGCCAGCTGATGCGGTGCACGGTCTCGTCCAGGGCCTCGTTCAAGGCCTCGGGGTAGTCGCCGCCGCCACCGGCCTGCAGCCGCCCCAGCGTGTGCTGAAAGGCGCCCAGGTCATCGGTGAGGTCATGCGTGCGCGTCAGGAAGGCGTCACCACGGTCACGGTAGGCCACCAGGCCCCAGCAGACATCGGGCCGAGACGGGAGCGCGCCAACGCGATCGGCGATGCTGCGCAGGCTGTCGCGCAGCTTGTGGATCTCGTCGGCCATCGAGCCCGTGGCATCGACCAGGAAGACCAGGTCAAGCGGGGCACGGGCCGGCGCATAGGGCGTCGTGTGGCGCGGCGAGTACGGCTCAGTGTGGCGCGGCGCGTCGTGGGGTGCGCGCAGGTCGGCGGGGTAGCCCGGCACGAAGCGCGGGTCCTGACCCTGGCCAAAACGCAGTTGCACCGCCGGCTTTTGGCCGCGCTGCACGCTGGCGCGCGCCACCTCGCCGGTGGCGGCGCGCACCTGCACCTCCAGCACAGGCTGCGCCGCCAAGGTGTCTGGCGCCACCAGCATGCGCGGTAGCAACCACACCTGGCCGGCGCTGTCGGTGCGGGCAAAGCGCAGGCCAACGCGCGCTCCCGGCCACGACAGTGCCACCTCGGCATCGGCCGCGGGGCGGCCGGCGGCATCACGCACCTCGATGCGATAGCGCTCGCTGGCATCACGGTCCCGTGGGTTCAGGTGCGCTGATCTTGCGCGATAGGCCTGGTACTCGGCGAAGGCCGCGTTGTCATCGACCATGCCGGCGCTGACGGTCTCGGCCGGGCGCTGCGCGGGTGCGGGTGCGGGTGCGGGTGCGGGTGCGGGCTGTTGCTGCGCGAGCGCGGGCTGGGATTCCAGGCGGGCATCGGCGGCCGTGGCGGCGGCCGACCGCGCTTGGCCGCTGGATCTGGCCCGCGCCACATCGGCGCGCGGCGCCTCCAGCAGCTTGGCCGAAGGCATGGCCGGTGCAGCAGAAGGCATGGCCGGCGCAGCCGGGGGCGCGATCGCCGGCGCCGTCGAGGGCGCCGTCGCCGCCAGGGGCCCGTGGGCATCCGCGCCGCCCCTTTGTGCGCGCCCCGGTTGCTCGTGCCAGCGTTGCGGGCCGCGGCAATGGGCGGCAGTGGGTGGCTCGAAGGCCGGCACGCCCCAGGCAGGCGCGGCAGCGGCCTGTGGCGCCGCGCGCCAGGGGTCCTGGCCCCAGCCGGCGGGCAGGGCAGCGCTGCCGCTGCCCGCCCAAGCCGGGCGATGGCTGCAGGCCGGCAGACTGAGCATCAGCAGCGTGGCGGCCATCAGGCGCATCAAGGGCCGGGCGATGGGGTGCACAAGTTGAAATCGGGAAGGGCGATGTTCCGGGCGGTGCAGGTGCCGCCGGCAAGGCCCGGGTGGGATCAAACGGGATGGCGATGGGGCCAGTGGCGCCTGGGTCAAGTGGGGCATGTGTTTCTCCGGTCGGGTGGATGGGCTGACCTGGTTGACACGTGCGGGCCCGGCCCTGCGGGTCAAAGCGCAGCCGCAAATCACTGGGTGCAGCGCTCTAGAAAATCTTTAACCCCACGCGCCGGGCTCGGCCGTGTCATGCCGAATGAAGCCCAGTCTTGGCCTTGCACAGCCGGCCGGTCCACACCCGGGGCCACACCCGGGTCTGCGCCCAGGTCTTCACTCGACGCCGCACCCGGGGCCGCACCCCACTTCGCATCCCACTTCGCACCCCACTTCGTACATGGCAGACTGCCCGAAGATGAGCCTCGACCATGCCCCAGATAACGGCGACGATGCGCGCCTTTTGGCGGCCTTTGCAGCCGGCGATGCCAGCGCCTTTGATGCGCTCTACGCGCGGCACGAACAGGCGCTTTACCGCTTTGTGCGGCGCTTGCTCGGGCCTCGCCTGGCGGCGCAGGCCGACGAGGTGTTTCAAGACACCTGGCTGCGCGTGGTGCAGTCACCTGCGCGTTATGCGGCCGCGCCGCTGGACAGGCCGAGGGCGAGCTTTCGCACCTGGCTGTTCACACTGGCGCACCACCGCGCGGTCGATGTGCTGCGCCGCAGCGGCCGAGAGGTGGGCCTGGCCGACGACAGCGAGGCAGCGATGGCCCCTGGCGCGACACGGGGCTCGGTGCGGGGCTCGGCACGGGGGGCGGGGCCAGGGGCGGCCACCAGCGGTGCGGCCGCTTGCGCATCGGGCGGCACGCCCTACACGCAGCCCTACACGCAGCCCTACACACAGCCCTACGCGCCGCACAGCGAACCCTGGCTGGATTGGCCCGCGCCGGACGCCGCGCCGCACGATGACCGGCTCTTCTGGCGCCGTGCTGGCGAGCGCCTGCTGCTGTGCCTGGACGAGCTGCCCCTGGCCCAGCGCGCGGTGTTCCTGCTGCACCACGATGACGGCCACACCCTCGACGACATCGCACAAGCCCTGGAGCTGGGCTTCGAGACCGCCAAGAGCCGCCTGCGCTACGCCATGGCAAAGCTGCGGCTGTGCATGGGCGCCTATCTGGCGCCCGAGGCGATGCAGGGCACACCGCGATGAACCCCGATCGCGACGGCGCCGAGCTGCCACATGGGCAGGCGGGGGCAGGTGCAGCGGCAGACGGGGCAGCAGCAAGGGGCGGAGCGCCTGGCGCGGCACAGGTGGCAGCGCCTGACGCGGCACAGGTGGCAGCGCCTGACGCGGCACAGGTAGCAGCACCTGGCGCTGCGCAGGTGGCAGTGCCGCCTAGCGCTGAGGCGACGCCAAGCCTGCCCGACGCCCACCTTCAGGCCGCCTTGCGCCACGCACCCGACGCCGCGGCACTGCCGCCTGCGGCCTTGGCCCGCGCCATACGCGATGCGGCAAGGGCGGCTGCAGAAGCTGCACGGCCGGTGGGGGCAAGGCCGCATGCAGGCGCACAGACGCTGCGCCTGCCGTGGCGGGCACGCCTCGCCACATGGTGGCAGGCCGCAGGCACGCTGCGGCCGGTCTGGGCCGGCGCCATGGCGGCGCTGCTGGTGTCGGTGGTGACCACAAAGCTGTGGCTGGATGAGCCCGTGCCGCCGGCCGTGACCGCGCGCGCCGACATGGCCCCGTCCGCGCAAGCCAGCATGCCAGCACCCGCGGCTGACGCAGCAGCACCGATGGCCGCCGCCACCGTGCCAAGCGCCGCCGCTGCCCGGCCGTCGCCGTTGCCGTCGCAGTCGCCATCGCTATCCACGTCACCTGAGCTGGCAGCAGCCACGGCACCGGCACGATCGCGAGCACCAGCACCAGCACCAGCAGCTGCACCGGCGCCAAGCCCAAGCACCGCCCCGCCGCCCACGGTTCGCCAGGCTTCGGTGCCCATGGCGGGCGCAGATGCTGAGTGGACGGAGCCCAGGGCCTCAGGCCGCCCCGTGATGGGCGAGGGCCCGATGGCGCCGCCCAAGCCCGCGGGTGAGCTGCCGCCACCTGGCAGCGAGGCACGGCCCGCGGCAGCCAAGGCGCTTGAGCCGGCGGCTGGCGCGGTGGCCGAGCGCCCGGCGGCGCCTTTGGCGGCCGCGACATCGGTTGCGCCTGTGCCGTCGCCAGCTCCACCTGCACCAGCACCAGCACCAGTGCCACCCCGTCCGGCCACGCCCGGCATGTTGTCGCGGCCCGCGCCTGCCGTGCCCCCACCCACCGCCGCGCCACGCCCTGAGCAAGCGCGGGCGCAGCGCGAGATGGCCCAAGGCCTAAGCACCACGTCAAGCAGCCACTGGCCCCCGAATCTGGCGGCCTGGCACCGCGCCGCGCTGCAATCGGCCGATCTGCCCGATTGGCCACTGACGCCGCGCCAGCGCGGCCTGTTGCGCGCCTTGGCCACGGCGGCACCGTCCTGGACGCAAGGGCCAGGCAGCGCACCCGAGACGGCGAGTGCCGCCGCTAGGGTGGGCCAGGCAGGCCAGACAGGCCAGGCAGGCCAGGCCAGCACGGCCGGCACGGCGGGCACGGCAGGCGCGCTGGGCGCAGCAAGTGCAGCACCCAGCATGGGCTTTCGCAGCGGCCAGGGCGCAAGCGCCACGCTGCGCCTGGAGGCCCAGGGCCTGCGCTGGATCGAGGCCGACGGCCAGCACTGGTTCGCGGCCCTGGACGCCCCCGCCCTGCAATCCCTGGCCAGTTGGTTCTGAGCCCGCGCGGCCACCGCCCGCGCCAGGCCGCGCCCCTATCATCGCGGGTTGCCCTCGCCGCCCACCATGCCCGCCGCCGCCCCCGACCCCACAGCCCTCACTGGATCCATCACCGGATCCGTCCCCGGATCCATCCCTACAAGTGGGCCCACACCCGCCCCTCGCCGCGCCTTCGAGCAGCCCTTGCTGCAGGTGCGCGGCGCGCGCACCCACAACCTCAAGAACATCGATCTCGACATCCCCAAGCACGCCCTGGTGGTGATCACCGGCCTGTCGGGCTCAGGCAAATCCAGCCTGGCCTTTGACACCCTGTATGCCGAGGGCCAGCGGCGTTATGTGGAGAGCCTCTCGGCCTACGCGCGGCAGTTTTTGCAGCTCATGGACAAGCCCGATGTGGATGTGATCGAGGGCCTGTCACCGGCCATCTCCATCGAGCAAAAGGCCACCAGCCACAACCCACGCTCGACCGTCGGCACGGTGACGGAAATCCACGACTACCTGCGCCTGCTCTACGCCCGCGCCGGCACGCCCTACTGCCCCGACCATGACCTGCCGCTGCAGGCGCAAAGCGTCAGCCAGATGGTGGACGCCGTGCTCGCCCTGCCCGAGGACACGCGGCTGATGATCCTGGCGCCCATTGCGCGCGATCGCAAGGGCGAGTTTGTCGAGGTCTTTGCCGACATGCAGGCGCGCGGCTATGTGCGCTTTCGCGTCGATGGCCAGATCGTCGAGGCGAGCGATCTGCCCAGGCTGAAGAAGAACGACAAGCACGACATCGATGTCGTCATTGACCGCCTGAGGCCGCGCGCCGACATGCGCCAGCGCCTGGCCGAAAGCTTTGAGGCCGCGCTGCACTGCGCCGAGGGCCGGGCCATTGCGCTGGAGATGCCGCCAGCCGATGCGCCCGCGCCTGCAGTGGCAGCCAGCGAGCGCCCCGGCAGGGCCCGCGGCGCAGCGGCAGCGGCCAAGGCACCCGCAGCTCCGCGCGAGCACCTCTTTTCCAGCAAGTTCGCCTGCCCGGCCTGCAGCTACGCCCTGCCCGAGCTCGAACCGCGGCTGTTTTCCTTCAACGCCCCCATGGGCGCCTGCCCGCACTGCGACGGCCTGGGCCAGCAAACCGTGTTCGATGCGGCGCGCGTCGTCGCCTTCCCCTCGCTCAGCCTGGCCAGCGGCGCCGTCAAGGGCTGGGACCGGCGCAACGCCTACACCTTTTCACTGCTAGAGAGTGTGGCCAATCACCTGGGCGCGGACATCGACCTGCCCTTTGATGCCCTGCCCAAGAAGGCGCAGCAGATGCTGCTCTATGGCTCGGGCGACGAGGCCATAGAGTTCATCTACCAGGCCGAAAGCACCAGCGCCGCCGGCAAAAGCCGCGCCCGCGTCGTCAAGCGCAGCCACCCCTTCGAGGGCATCATCCCCAACTTCGAGCGCCGCTACCGCGAGACCGAATCGGCCGCCGTGCGTGAGGACTTGTCGCGTTATCAGGCGGCCAAGGCTTGCGCCCATTGTGGTGGGGCACGCCTGCGGCGCGAGGCCCGGTTCGTCTTCCTGCAGGACGCCGATGCCGCCAAGCCGCGCCAGGCCATCTTCGAGATCGAGCACGCCACCCTGGCCCAGGCGCAGGACTACTTTGCAACACTGCAACTCAAGGGCGCCAAGGCCGAAATCGCCGACAAGGTGGTGCGCGAAATCCGCTCGCGATTGAAGTTCTTGAACGATGTCGGCCTGAACTATCTGAGCCTGGACCGCAGCGCCGACACGCTCTCCGGCGGCGAGTCGCAACGCATCCGCCTGGCCAGCCAGATCGGCTCCGGCCTAACGGGCGTGATGTACGTGCTGGACGAGCCCAGCATCGGCCTGCACCAGCGCGACAACGAGCGCCTGATCGGCACCTTGAGGCACCTGCGCGATCTGGGCAACAGCGTGTTGGTGGTCGAGCACGATGAGGACATGATCCGCGCCGCCGACCATGTGATCGACATGGGCCTGGGCGCCGGCGTGCACGGCGGGCGCGTCATTGCCCAGGGCACACCGGCCGAAGTGGCGGCCAATGCCGAATCGCTCACCGGCCGCTACCTGGCGGGCGTGCTGCGCATTGCCGTGCCCAAGGCGCGCCACCGTGCCGCCGAGCTGGCCGCGCGCCGCGACCTGTTCGCGCCCGACCCCGCCGCACGCCCGGCCGGGCCGCGATTTCCCGGCACGCCGCAGGCCAGCGAGCCGCTGGCCCTGCGCATCGCCGGCGCCCGTGGAAATAACCTGCAAGGTGTGACGGTGGACATCCCTGTGGGCCTGTTCACCTGCGTCACCGGCGTCTCGGGCTCGGGCAAGAGCACCCTGGTCAATGACACGCTCTATGCGGCGGTGGCCAAGAAGCTCTACGGCAGCCACGACGAGGCCGCCGCGCACGACGAGATCACCGGCCTGGAGGCCTTCGACAAGGTCATCAACGTCGACCAAAGCCCCATTGGCCGCACGCCGCGCAGCAACCCAGCCACCTACACCGGCCTGTTCACCCCCATACGCGAACTCTTTGCCGAAGTGCCCATGGCACGCGAGCGCGGCTACGGCGCCGGGCGCTTCAGCTTCAATGTGGCCGCCAGCAATGGCGGCGGCCGCTGCGAGGCCTGCCAGGGTGACGGCGTGCTGAAGGTGGAGATGCACTTTCTGCCCGATGTCTACGTGCCCTGCGACACCTGCGCCGGCAAGCGCTACAACCGCGAGACGCTGGAGGTGTTCTACAAAGGCAAGAACATCAGCCAGGTGCTGGCCCTCACGGTAGAAGACGCCCACGCCTACTTCAACGCCGTGCCCAACCTGGCGCGCAAGCTGCAGACTCTGCTTGACGTGGGGTTAGGCTACATCACCCTGGGCCAGAGCGCCACCACGCTCTCAGGCGGGGAGGCGCAACGCGTCAAATTGGCCTTGGAGCTGTCCAAGCGCGACACCGGCCGCACCCTGTACATCCTGGATGAGCCGACCACCGGCCTGCACTTTGCCGACATCGAGCTGCTGCTGCGCGTGCTGCACCAACTGCGCGACGCCGGCAACACCATCGTCGTCATCGAGCACAACCTCGACGTCATCAAGACCGCCGATTGGCTGATCGACATGGGCCCCGAGGGCGGCGCCGGCGGCGGGCGGGTGCTGATGGCGGGCACGCCCGAGGATGTGGCGGCGTGCGAGGTCAGTTTTACGGGCAAGCACCTGCGTGGGGTGTTGAAGGCGGCCGCCCAAACCGCCTAATTTTCCACCTAACTATTCGCCTAACTATCCGGTTGTGCCGACAGTCGGCGCCGCATCAGCCCAGGCCGAGAGCAAACTCATCGAGCTGATCGATGCACAGGTTCCAGCCCTCGAAAAACCCCATCTCCACATGCTTGTCGCGTGTGGCCAGGTCTGGGTGGGACACGCTGGCCACATAGCGCGTACCAGCGCCCTCATCGGCCAGCGTGAACGCCGCCGTCATCGCCAACCACGGCGTGCCGGGGCGCCAGCCGGCGACCAGGCAGCTGGTGCAGACGATGCGCGACATCGCTTGCACGTCGAGAAAGCAACCCGGGTTGTCGCTGCTGCCGCCGTCCGGCCCACTCATGAAGGTATGAAATCCGCCGCCGGCACGAAAGTCGAATTCGCGCACCTCGGTGACCCAGGGCTTGGGGCACCACCATTCTTTGAGCAAGGCAGGGTCGGCCCAGGCGCGCCAGATGGCCGCGCGCGGGGCGCGCAGCAGGCGCGAGATGACGAGGTCTTGGGGGGCGGTGGTGGTGCTCATGACATCACTCCAAAGAGACGCTCACGATCCAGGGGTACTGCTCCGCGCAACGCCGCAGAAATGTGCGCCTCGGGACATCAGGTTCCTGGCAGACCGCGTTGGCCGTTGTTGAACCAGGCAGAGTCGAAGCCGTCGGCCAGCAGAATCGAACTCAAGGTGCATGTCCCCATCTCTTTGAAGCGGCTCACATACTTGGCCAGGGTACGTGCGTCCTCTGTCAAGAGGTGGGTGATGGAGTGGCAATCGGCCTGGGCGATCAACTTGATGTCATCCTTCACGGCGGCACGGTCATCACCTTCATCTCGTTGCAACTCGCGCATCAGCAGGCCGGCACGAATGGCGTGATCAAAGTTGAATGGCAGCACTTCGAAGTTGCGAATTGGCAGGTCGGTGATGGCTTGCTTGACTTGGAACTCGGACACCGCGATGGCCGACAAATACAGGGGGACGCCGCGGGCGATGGCTTCCCGAAAGTACTTCACCGCGACAGCGTGATGCGGGCGATTGGGATCGGCAAACGAGATCAGGTAGCTGGTGTCTACCAAAAACGCACTCACGGGTCGGACCCTCGCAGCTTGTCGACCCACTCGGCGGCATCGGGCACGTCGCGCCAGGCCTTGGCACCGCGTTCAAACAGGCGTTCGAGTTGATTCTCATCAATGCGCTTGTCATGCTCGACGAACTCGATCAAACGCGCGTTGCGGTAGGCGCCAGTGCTGACGTTGTACTCGGCGGTGATCCTGACCATCGCCGGCTTGTACAAGCGGTTGGTCTTTTCATCGCGAAACACTTCGCGCGGCGCTTCAACGGTCAGTGCCTTGCCATCGGGCAGCCGGATGTGGGCGTTGGAAATGCCGTGCCCACCCATCTCCTCGATCTCGCCACGCACATAGCGTTCGACCCGCACCCATTGGTCTGCGTCGTCCGCATGAAAGTCTGTGTCCGCGCTGATGGTGATGGGGTGCATCAGAAACGGCGCATGAATCTCAATGCGGCGATGCCGCGCGGCGGTGGCGGACCGCTGCCAGCGCTCCATGACGATGCGCCGCTTGCTTGCTACACCATCGAGCAACTGGCTTTGCGCGAGCCGCTTCATATCCTTGAGCAAGCCGGCATTTGTCAAAGGCTGGGTGCGCAAGCCAAACGAACCCTTGACGATGGCCACCTCCAATGCACCGGCTTGAGCATCATCGCCATCGCCGCGCAGGAACTCCTCCACATCCTTTGAAAAGCGCCGAAGCAGGGCCAAAGGCAGCCGCTGCGGCGAGACTTCATAGCCGTCGGCTTGGTCGTGCAAAACAATGGTGATGGGCTGCGCCTGCATGCGGCGGATTCTATGAACCAGCGCGGCCTGTGCATCGGTGAATGCCCGCGCGCCACGACATGCGCCACGACACGCACCCCAACTCAGCAGGTTTGATCGGCCAGGCCCGTCAACGCCGCAAGCATCGCAAACAGGTAGGCCACGCGCTGGCCGTCGCTGTCCAGCTTGGACTTGCCAATCAAGGCCTCGGGTGCCCGGGCCAGGTAGGCGGCATCGACGGCGCGATCCAGCACGCGATGCGCCTTGACCACATTTGCTGGCATGCTGTTGGCGTCGTACAAATCGGCCAGCGAAGCCTGCGGGAAATCGGCGCGTGCTGCCAGCACCGCCTGCGCGCCGAGTTCGATGGCCTGGCGTTCGCCAGCAGACAAAGACAGTGGCCACGGAAAATTGTTGTAGACGATGCCGGCGGAATAACGAAAGTCACTCTTCAGTCGACCACAGGTGTAGCGCACCCAGGCGTTGTGCATGGTGGAGCTGAGCACGCCAAAGTGGAAGAGATCGGCATTGGCAATGCACAGATTGGCGTCACCGCAGATGACATGCGCCGTCATCCAACCCATCGGGATAAATGCCCTCCGCTCCGATGAATGGCGCGGCACCAGGATGTAGTCGCCCTTGGGTTGCCGATCTTCACCGAACAGCGCTGGCAACTCGGCCAGCCGTCGCGTGGCGGGCCGAGTGCTGGCCTGACGATAGGCGCGTGTGGCCGCAACACGTGCTGCCACGAGGGGAAGCTTGCGCAGCACATCGGGCGCACAACCGCTGAGCCACAGGCACCAGCGGGGCAGCTTGTTCAAAAACTCGTCAGCGCCAAGGAAGGGCCGCACCCAGGAAGCGGCGCCGGGCTCGGCCGCCACGAGCTCAAGCTTTTGCGCCTCACTCATCAACAGGTGACCGCCGTCGTTGGGCATGGAGCCGAAACTGATCAGTGGCACGCCACCGGTCAGCGGCTGGCGACGAGAGGGCAGGACCACATCGGGCGCATCGACCAGATACGGGTTGATGTTTCTGGCCGCCACTTCAAGCGGCGGCTTGTCAATCTCGGGGTACTCGAACAACCTTCGCTTCGCAGCCTTGGCGGGGCCTGCGCCAAAGCCGATGATGACGCAATGCACTGCGGCGCAGCCCGGCGCGTCATTGGTCCACTTAAAGGTGCGGTGCGCAAACTCGATGTGCAGCCCACGATCGAGCATCCAGCGCCACAGCACACCCACCTGCTCGCCCTGCGCAATGCTGTTGGTCGATACAAATGCGCAGCGCACGGCACGGCGCTGTGACACCTCGGCCGCATCGGCATCGGCAAACAAATCTCCGAGGCCTTGCGCCTCACGGCCGAAG
>JAYSSS010000077.1:0-10054 GCA_043720415.1 Ideonella sp. | reverse complement strand
GTCATCAAAGACGGCTTTTTGCACACGCATGTGCCGACCATCCGCGCGCGCTACCGCGCCCAGCGCGATGCCATGCAGGCCGCACTCGTGGCGCACCTGCCGCCAGGCTGCCACTGGCAGACGCCCTCGGGTGGCATGTTCTTCTGGATCGAATTGCCCACGGGCGTGGACGCCACAGCGCTCTTCCCGAAAGCGGTGGCCGCCGGCATGGCCTATGTGCCCGGCGCCACCTTCTTTGCGCAAGACGCGCGAGCGAACACGCTGCGGCTGAGCTTCGTCACCGTGCCGCCCGCGACGATCGAACGCGGCGTGGCCATCCTGGCCCAGGTACTCAAGGAGGCACTGTCGTGAGGACTCATCGCTTTCATCAGCTCGACGTTTTCACTGCCGTGCCCTTGCGCGGCAACCCGCTTGCGGTGGTGCACGATGCACTTGGCTTGAGCGACGCGCAAATGGCCGACTTCGCGCGCTGGACGAACCTGTCGGAGACGACCTTTTTGCTGCCGCCCACGGACAAGGCCGCCGCCGCCGCCGACTACCGCGTGCGTATCTTCACCCCCGGCGGCGAGCTGCCCTTTGCCGGCCACCCCACCTTGGGCAGCTGCCACGCCTGGCTGGCCGCGGGCGGGCAGCCGCGCCATGAGGCCGAGGTGGTGCAAGAGTGCGGCGTCGGCCTGGTGCGCGTGCGCCGCGATCTGGCCGCCGGCCCGGCGCGCCTGGCCTTTGTCGCGCCGCCCCTGCGCCGCAGCGGCGAGGTGGATGCAGTGCTGCGCACCCAGGTGCTGACGTCACTGCGCTTGACCGATAGCGATGTGCTGCGCCTGGAGTGGATCGACAACGGCCCGGGCTGGATCGGCGCGCTGCTGCGCGACGCCGCCGCCGTGCTGGCGCTCCAGCCCGATTTCGTTGCCATGCGGGGCTTGAAGCTGGGCGTCATCGGCCCGCACCCACAGGGCAGCGCGTGCGCGTTTGAAGTGCGCGCCTTTGTGCCCACGCTCGGCGTGCCCGAAGACCCCGTCACTGGCAGCTTGAACGCCGGGTTAGCCCAGTGGCTGATCGGCGCTGGCCTGGCGCCCGACGCCTATGTGGCCGCCCAGGGCGCCGCCCTGGGCCGGGCCGGGCGGGTGCATGTGCAGCGCCAGGGCGCCGACATCTGGATCGGCGGCGATGTCGTCACGCTGGTCGAGGGCCAGGTGGCTTTGTGATGCTTCAATCGCGCACCTGAACCCACTCGGCGCGAGCGTTGCGCCACCGCCATGACCATCGAGCTCTTCCGCGAAGACGCCACGCTGCAGCGCTGCGAAGCACGCATCACGGCGATCCGCACGCCGGCGGTGCCGGGTGCCACCGGCTCATCAGCTTTGCCACTTGCGCAGCTTGCACCACTTGCACAGCTTGCACAGCTTGCACAGCTTGCATCACCCGCGCCGCCTGCACCAACCGCCATCGAGCTCGATCAAACCGTGTTCTACCCGCACGGTGGCGGCCAGGCCGGTGATGCGGGTACCCTCACACTCGCCGATGGCCGGCGCATCACCATCACCGACACGCGCAAGGGCCCCGGGCCCGGCCAGATCCTGCACATCGTGGCCGCCGACACCGACCCGGCCACGCTGGCCAGCCTGTGCGTGGGCGCCACGCTGAGGGCCGAGATCGACTGGCAGCGCCGCCACCGCCACATGCGCTTTCACAGCGCCACCCACCTGCTGTGCGCCCTGATCCCGCACCCGGTGGACGGCTGCTCAATCACCGCCGCCTACGCCCGGCTGGATTTCCACATGACCGAGCCGCTGGACAAGGACGAAATCAACGCCGGTCTTGCCCGCCTGGTGACCCAGGCTCACCCCGTGAGCCACCGCTGGATCAGCGAAGCCGAGCTCGATGCCAACCCCAGCCTGGTGCGCAGCATGAGCGTGCAGCCCCCACGCGGCCTGGGCCGCGTGCGCGTGCTCAGCATCGACGGCGTCGACCTGCAGCCCTGCGGCGGCACGCATGTGGCCAACACCGCCGAGATCGGGGCGGTGCTGGTCACAAAAATTGAAAAGAAGAGCGCCAAGACCCGCAGGGTCGTACTCGGCTTTGCCGAGGCCGCGTAGCGGCGGGCGATTTTGTCGGCGCAGGCTCATATCGTGCAGCGATGTGAAAACTTGGCGCCCGGGCCTACCGCTGCGCCGGGGCGGTGCTGACGCATGAGGGACGTTTGTTGCGCCCGGCACACCGGTGGATGCCCAGGGGCAACGATGGCCGGCTGATGCGTGCCGCCCGGGGCGGGCGGCACGGCGCGCTGGGCGTGGCGTTGCAGGCCGCAGCGCGCGCTTGAATCACTGGTTGCGATAGGCGTCGTGGCAGGCCTTGCAGGTCTCGCCAGCGGCACCAAACGCCGCCTTGAGCTGATCGAGATTGCCGCCCTTGGCCACCGAGGCCAGGTTGGCCACGGCGTCTTGCATCTTCTTCGCGCCCTCATCAAACTTGGCGCGCTCGCTCCAGATGCTGGCCTTGGGGCTGCCCTTCTCGGTGCCGTGCGTGCCCTCCACAAAACCGGCGTAAGGCAACTTCGACACCACGGCCACGATGTCGGCATTGGCTGAGGCCGCAGCGGCATCAAACGGCGCACGACCGGCGGCCATGGCGCCGATGCGGCCAAAGTGCGTGGCCATCACGGTGAAGGCCGCCTTGCGGTACTTCACCGCATCTTCTGGCTTGGCAAACTGCGCCGCGGCGGGCAGGCTGAACAAGGCGCCAAGGGCGGTGGCGATAGCGACGAGCTGACGTTTCATGAAGAGTCTCCGGGGGTCGGCTGGGGGTAAAGGCCAGGGCAACCCACCCTGACTCTGGGCAGTGTACGCAGCGCTGTGCTGGCAATTCCGGGGCACACCCCCGGGCTTGCCCGGGGGGATGGGGTGTTCGCCCGGGCTTGCCCGGGGGGATTGGGGTGTTCGCCCGGGCTTGCCCGGGGGGATGGGCTTGGTCGCCCGGGCAAGCCCTGGGGGATGGGTTTGGTGGCGCTGGCGGCGCCGCGCCGCTTCGGCTATGGTGGCGCCCCGGACGGCCATTGCACCCAGCCCATGAGCACACCACACCCCGCCGCCAACGACCCGGCAGCACCCGGCAGCGCCGCCACGCCCGTGGCGGTGCGCGTCTGGGATCTGCCCACACGCGCCTTCCACTGGCTGCTGGCCGGCGCCGTGATCGGCCTGGTCATCACCGGCAAGATCGGCGGCAATGCCGTCGTCTGGCACATGCGCCTGGGCCTGCTGGTGGGTGCGCTGCTGCTGTTTCGCATCGTCTGGGGCTTGATCGGCGGGCGCTGGTCGCGCTTTGCCAGCTTCATTTATTCACCCCAGTCGATAATTCGTTATCTGCGCGGCCAGCAGCGGCCCACCGATCACTTTGAAGTCGGCCACAACCCGCTGGGCAGCTTCTCCGTCTTCGCCCTGATCGGCCTGCTGGCCATACAGGTGGGCACCGGCCTGGTGGCCGATGACGAGATCGCCACCACCGGCCCCTTGAACCGCTTTGTGGCCACCGCCACCGGCCTCTTGGCCACCAGTTGGCACAAGACCTATGGCCAGTGGATCATCATCGCGCTGGTGCTGCTGCACCTGTGCGCCATCGGCTACTACCGCTGGCGTGGCCAGGATTTGATTGCCCCGATGTGGCACGGCGACAAGCCGCTCGCGGCCGGTGTGCCGGCGGCCCAGGATTCGGCCGGCACCCGATTGCTGGCCCTGGTGCTGGTGATGGCCTGCGCCGGCCTGGCGGTGTGGATTGCCAAACTGGGGGCTTGATCGCTGGCGCGTGTGTGCCCACCCGCCACCCACCCGCAACCGACATCGCGCCAACATGCATAGGGACACGCGCCCGCATCGCCCCGCATGCACAAGCAAGCGACCCGCCTCGCCCTGACCAGCCCACATGCCACCACCCACGATTGAGCTGACAAGCCCCGACACGCCGGCCATGCTCGACGCCACGCGCGAGATTTTTCGCGAGTACGCACTGGGCCTGGGCATCGACCTGTGCTTCCAGAACTTCGAGGCCGAGCTGGCCGGCCTGCCGGGTGAATACGCCGCGCCGTCGGGGCGTTTGCTGCTGGCCTATGTCGATGGCGCGCTCGCCGCCTGTGGCGGCTTTCGCGCGCTGGCCGATGTCGATTACGCCAACGCCTGCGAGATGAAGCGGCTGTATGTGCGCCCGCCATTCCGCCGCTTTGGCCTGGGCCGCATCTTGGCCCAAGCCCTGATCGACCACGCCACGCAGGCCGGCCATTCCTGCATGCTGCTCGACACGCTGGACGACATGGAGGCCGCGCGCAACCTGTACGAGACGCTGGGCTTCGAGGAAATCCCGCCCTACTACTTCAACCCCATCGCGGGGGCGCACTACCTCAAGGTCGAGCTGGGCTGAGGCGGCAGCGGGGATGCCTCACAGCCGCGTTCATGGCGGCGTACACGGCGGCGTTCACATTGGCGCTCAGCGCTGCGTTCAGGCGCCCGGCGTCACCGTGCTGCCCCGCGGCAACAGCTCCCAGGCCAGCGGCCGGTGTGGCGCGTCACCGCCCTCGCGCAGCGCCAGCAGCAGGGCCTGCGCCGCCTGCAGGCCGATGTCGTAGCGCGGTGGCCGCACGGTGCTCAGGCCCGGCGTGAGCTGGCGGCCAATGGAGAAATCACCAAAACCCAGCAGGGCCAGCTTGCCCGGCACATCCAGGCCCAGGCGCTGCGCTTCTAGCAGGGCACCGCAGGCGAGCTGATCGTTAGCGAAGGCGATGGCGCTGATTGCGGACTTGGCACCTGAACGACCCCGCCCGCCCGCACCCCGCACCTGTTGCAAGGCCGTCCGGCCGGCATCAAATGGGTCGCCTACCTTGGCCGTTAGCAAGGTCATGGTCGTGCCCGCCTCCTGCAGGCGCCGCGCAAACCCGGCGCCGCGCTCATGGGCGCGCACGTCCTCCACCACGCCGCTGTCCACATAGACCACCTTGCGGTGGCCCAGGCCCAGCAGGTGCTCGGCCATGGCCCGGCCCACAGCGCCGTGATCGAAGCCCACCTGGGTGAAGCCGCCGGGCTGCGGGTGCTGGTCCCACAGCTCGATCACCGGCGTGCCGGCGTCGCGTGCGCCGCGCAGCAGCAGCCCAGCGCCGCGGCTGTGGTGCCGGCCGGTGACGACCACCGCCGCCGGGCCCCAGCCGAGCAGGGTGCGCAGTTGCGCCTCTTCGCGCTCCATCGAGTAGCCGGTGCAGCCCAGCAGCAGCTCGTGCCCCGCCGCCTGCAGGCCATCCGAGAGGCCCTGCACCGTCTCGGCAAAGATCGATTGCGCCAGGTTGGGCACCAGCGCGGCCACCACGCGCGAGCCGCCGCTGGCCAGGTGGCCGGCCTGGCGGTTGGGCACATAGCCGCTCTCGGTCAGGGCCTGACGGATGCGCGCGGCCGTGGCCGCAGCCACCGTGCGCGGCTGGCGCAGGTAGCGCGACACCGTGATGGCGGTGACGCCGGCCAAGGCGCCCACATCCTGCAGCGTGGGCTTGCCATGGCCGCGGCGCGGGCTGCGGCTGGGGCTGCGGCTGGGGCTGGGGCTGCTGCCGCTGCTGCCGCCGTCGCCGCCGTCGCCGCTGTTGCCGCTGTTGCCGCTGTTGCCGCTGTTGCCGCTGTTGCTGGATTGCACCGCACCCACCGGGACGCGGGTTTTCGGGGATGGACGCGATGGGGGCATGGCGCTAATGTTAGCGGTAACAGCGCCCACCGGCAAGCCCCCGCGCATTCACCCGCCCTCCCTCATCGCCGCCGCCACCCGCCACCCACCCCAAGCCCCCGCGCATGCCCAAAACCCTTGCCGATCTGCGCAGCCGCCGCTGGTTTTCCGCCAGCGACATGCGCGCCTTCGCGCACCGCCAGCGCGCCCAGCAAATGGGCCTGCGCCGCGAGGATGTGATGGAAAAACCCATCATCGCCATCATCAACACCTGGAGCGATCTCTCGCCCTGCCACGCCCACCTGCGCGAGCGCGCAGAGAGCGTCAAGCGCGGCGTGCTGATGGCCGGCGGCACCCCGTTTGAGCTGCCGGCGATGAGCCTGGGCGAGGTCATGGTCAAGCCCACCACCATGCTCTATCGCAACTTCCTGGCGATGGAGGTCGAAGAGCTGCTGCGCTCGCTGCCCGTGGATGGCGCGGTGCTCCTGGCCGGCTGCGACAAGACCACGCCGGGCACGCTGATGGGCGCCATCAGCATGGGCTTGCCCACCATCTTCTGCCCGGCCGGGCCCATGCTCAATGACCGCCACCGCGGCCAGCAGGTCGGCGCCGGCACGCACACGCGCAAGTTCTGGGATGAGCTGCAATCGGGCGGCATCGATCAGGCCGAATGGGTGCAGCTGGAATCGCGCATGACGCGCTCGCCCGGCACCTGCAACACCATGGGCACGGCCAGCACCATGACGGCCATCGTCGAGGCCCTGGGCCTGGCCCTGCCCGGCGCCAGCAGCATCCCGGCCATGGACGCAGCCCACACGCGCATGGCCACCCGTTGCGGTGAGCGCATCGTCGGCATGGTCTGGGAAGACCTGACGCCGCAAAAAATCCTCAGCCGCGGCGCCTTCCACAACGCCGCGGCCGTGCAAATGGCCCTGGGCGGATCGACCAACGCCGCCGTGCACATCCTGGCCCTGGCCGGACGCGCCGGTGTCGCGTTATCACTCGACGACCTGGACCAGATCGCCCGGCGCGTGCCGGTGATCGCCAACCTCTTCCCCAGCGGCCAGGGGCTGATGGAAGACTTCTATTACGCCGGCGGCCTGCCGGCGCTGATGAACGTCATCCGCGCCGAGCTGCAGTTGGATGAGATCACCGTCACCGGCCGGCCGCTGCGCGAGCAGCTCGACGGCCGCGAGGTGCTGGACGCGCAGACCATCCGTCCACTGGACAATCCCGTTAGCGACGATGGCGCCCTGGCCGTACTGCGCGGCAACCTGGCGCCCGAAGGCGCCGTGATGAAGCCGGCCGCGGCCAGCGCCCATTTCATGCGCCACCGCGGCCCCGCCCTGGTGTTTGACAGCCAGCCGCAGATGCAGGCCGCCATGATCGACCCCGATCTGGACTGCGACGAGAACACCGTGCTGGTGCTGCGCAATGCCGGCCCCGTGGGCGCGCCCGGCATGCCCGAATGGGGCAACTTGCCGATCCCGAAAAAACTGCTGCAGCGCGGCGTGCGCGACATGCTGCGCCTGTCGGATGCGCGCATGAGCGGCACCCACTACGGCAGTTGCGTGCTGCACATCGCACCAGAAGCCGCCGTGGGTGGGCCGCTGGCCCTGGTGCGCACAGGCGACGAGATCGAGCTCGACGTGCCGGCGCGTCGCCTGCACCTGTGGGTTAGCGACGATGAGCTGGCCACGCGGCGCGCCCAGTGGACGCCGCCGCCCGAGCCCTACACACGCGGCTTTGTGCGCCTGTACAAAGCCCATGTCACCCAGGCCCACCAGGGCTGCGATTTTGATTTTCTGCAGGGCACTGCCCCAACACCCGAGCCGGTCATTTTTTGACCGACGAGCCTTCAACCCCCCAGGAGACAGCCATGTCCGCCACGCGCATCCCCACATCACACACCCGCCTGCAGCGCACCGCAGTGGCGCTGGCCGCCTTGACGGCCCTGGCCGCACAGGCCCAGCAAGCCGCACCCAAACCCGACGACGGCACCGTGCAAGAGGTGGTGGTCACCGCCACGCGCCGCGCCGAGCCGCTGCAAAAGGTGCCGGTCGCCGTCTCGGTGGTCGATGGCCAGGCCATGGAACAGGCCAACCTGAACACCCTGGGCGCCATCGCCGCGCAGGTGCCCAGCATCAACTTCCGCACCAACGCCTCGAACAAGGACACCACCCTGTTCATCCGCGGTGTGGGCACGATTTCCACCTCGCCGGGCGTCGAGCCCACGGTGTCGATGGTGGTCGATGGCGTCGTCATGGCCCGCCCGGGGCAGGCCACGCTCGATCTGCTCGATGTCGATCGCATCGAGGTGCTGCGCGGCCCGCAGGGCACGCTCTTCGGCCGCAATGCCTCGGCCGGTGTGGTCAATGTCGTCAGCAAGACGCCCGGCAAAAACCTGGAGCGCTACCTCGATGTCTCGTACTTCGGCGGTGGCGGCGAGATGCGCCTGCGCGGCGGCATTTCGGGTGAGCTCTCGGCCGGCGCGGCGCGCGGATCACTCACCGCCCTGGTGGCCAAGTTCGATGGCAATGTGAAGAACGTCTTCAACGGCGCAGACGTCAATGGCTACGACAAAAAAGGCATACGCGGCAAGCTCGAATTGACGCCTAACCGAAATGTCAAGGTGACGCTCAGCGCCGACACGCTGCGCTCGTCCGACACGGTGCCCACGGGGGTGGTCACGCGCAACAGCCTGATCGCCTTTCCCAGCGGCGTGGTGGGCGCGCCCAACGCGGCCTTCGCCGCCGCCATCGCGCCAGTGGTGTTGACAGACGACAACCGCCGGATCAACAGCAACTTCGACACCCGCGTCAACGACACCAACCAAGGCGTCTCGGCCACGGTGGATTGGAAGCTGGCCGGCGGCCACACGCTGACCTCCATCACCGCCCACCGCACCTGGGACAACAAGCAATACCAGGATCAAGACCGGCTGGCCGCCGCCTCCGCGGCCTTTGCGCAAACCCACGACGTGGGCACCCTGGCCTTCAAGCAGACGACGCAAGAATTCCGCATCGCCTCGGCCGGCGGCCAGACGCTGGATTACGTCGCCGGCCTGTACTTCCTGGAAGGCAAGAACGACGAGATCTATCGCCGTGACGTGACGCGTGTGCTCTCGCCCACCCTGACGCAAGCGGACTACGGCGTGGCCGACTACGGCACCAAGATCAGCAACGCCGCCGCCTTTGGCGAGGCCACGCTGCGCTTGACGCCGCAGTTGCGCGGCGTCTTCGGCCTGCGCTACACCTCGGACGATCTGGACTTCCGCCACAGCCGCACCTCCACGCAGTTGGCCGCCATTCCGGGTGTGCAGCCGGGCATCAGCAACACCGGCAGCACCTCCACCCACGGCACCTCGGGCCGCATCGGGCCGCAATACGATTTCTCGCCCAATGTCAGCGGCTACGCCACCTACTCCAAGGGCTACAAAGGCCCGGCCTTCAACGTGTTCTTCAACATGCTGGGGCGCGACACCATTGCCCTGGCGCCCGAGACCTCGGATTCTTTCGAGCTGGGCCTGAAGACCCATTTGCTTGACCGCAAACTGCGGCTGAACGTCGCCGCCTTCTCCACCAAGTACAAGAACTACCAGGCCAACTTCTTTGACCTGGTGGCCGGTGCGGTGGTGACGCGCTTGATCAATGCGGGCGATGTCTCGACCAAAGGCATCGAGGTCGACTTCGTCGCCAAGCCAAGCCAGGGCGTGACGATCTCGGGCGCCATTGCCAACATCAAGGCGCGCATCGACAACTTCAACTGCCCCGTGGGCGCGGCCACCAGTTGCCAGGTCAATGGCTACCCGCTGCCCTATTCGCCCGACTGGAAGGGCGCCCTGGCGGCCAGCTACAAGTTCACCCTGGCCGGTGGCATGGGTGTTGAGGTGGGTGCCGACTACACCTGGCAAAGCAAGGTGCAGTTCGACATCGGCCAGTTCCCCGACACCATTCAGCCTTCCTACGGCCTGGTCAACGCCAGCCTGGCCCTGACCACAAGCAACGGTTGGCGCGTGGCCCTGTTGGCCAAGAACCTGACTGACAAGTCCTACGCCTCCTTCCTGGGCCGCGGCGGCGCATTCGTGAACCGCGCGGTGCCGCGCGATGATCAGCGCTTCTTTGGGATCAATGCGCGCTACGACTTTTGATCGAGTTTGCGTACAGGCGGGAGGGGCTGATGCTTAAGTTGGCTTCGGCTTCGGCTTCGGCGCGAGGCCGAGGGCATTGGGTTGCCGGCTGCCTACGTGCCCGGTGCCTGGGCCCCGGGCGTTCGCCAGGCACAAACAGTCCACTGGACTGTTTGTGTCCGGGCTCACTCCTCCGCCGTCGGAAAAAACAGCCGCCGGCTCCCCCTTTACCTCCGG
>JAYSSS010000076.1:0-34238 GCA_043720415.1 Ideonella sp. | reverse complement strand
CCTGGGCCTGCGCTTCGTCGGCGCCGGCGTCTCCGGCGGCGAAGAAGGCGCGCGCAAGGGCCCGTCCATCATGCCCGGCGGCCCGGCCTCGGCCTGGGTGGTGTTGCGGCCGATTTTCGAGAGCATCGCCGCCCGCGTCGACGGCCAGCCCTGCGTCATCCACATTGGCCCCGGCGGCGCCGGGCACTACGTGAAGATGATTCACAACGGCATCGAGTACGGCGACATGCAGCTCATCTGCGAGGCCTACAGCCTGCTCAAGGCCGCAGGCCTGTCGCATGCTGAGATGGCCGCGGTGTTTGAGCGCTGGAACCAAGGCGAGCTGCAAAGCTATCTGATCCAGATCACCGCCAAGGCCCTGGCGCAGATCGACCCCGAGACCGGCCGGGCGCTGGTGGAAATGATCCTCGACAAGGCTGGGCAAAAAGGCACGGGCCAGTGGACCCAGGTCAACGCTGCCGAGCAAGCGGTGGTGATTTCCACCATCAACGCTGCTGTGGAGGCGCGCGTGCTGTCTTCGCAAAGGGACTTGCGGCTTGTCGCCTGCACCCAGTTGTTAGGGCCGGTGGCGGGTGCTGCGCCGGTTGCAGGTGCAACGGGTGCTGCCGCTGATGGTGTGCCGGCCGATGCTGCCGCGCGCGCCGCGCTCATCGACAAGGTGCACGACGCCCTCTACGCCTCCAAGATCGTCAGCTACGCCCAGGGCCTGGGCCTGATGCACAGCATGAGCGAGAAGAAGGGCTGGGCGCTCGATCTGGGCGGCATCGCCGCCATCTGGCGCGGCGGCTGCATCATCCGGGCACGCTTTTTGAACCGCATCACCGAGGCCTATGCGGCCGAAGCCGGCCTCTGCAATTTGATGTTGGCGCCATTTTTCCGCGATGTGCTCAACCGCAGCCAAGGCGCCTGGCGCGAGGTGGTGTCCATGGCGGTATTGCAAGGCCTGCCGGTGCCGGCCTTCAGCGCGTCGCTCAGTTATTACGACAGCCTGCGCAGCCCGCGCTTGTCGGCCAACCTGCTGCAAGCGCAGCGCGATTTCTTCGGCGCCCACACCTATGAGCGCACCGACAAGCCGGCCGGCCAGTGGTTTCACACGAACTGGCCCGAGGTGATCGAGTAGCGCTGCGAAGCTCAATCCGCCGGCCACGCCGCGCCGACGATGCCGGACCAGCCCGGAATGCGCCAGGCCATGGCACGCCCAATGGCATCGCTGCGCGCCCGTGCAAACGCCGTCTCACCCAAGGCGCCAGGCGCTGCGGCGCCAGCGCCCAGGGCGCGTGCGCGGTGGGTCGCCGCGGGCAGCGCCAAGGGCTGCTGCAGGGCCAGTGGCGCGGGCTCCAGCCGCATCGCAAACACATCGCTGGAGTTGGCCGCGCTGCTGCCGGGCAAGGCCACGAAGGGGATGAAGGTGGTGCCCGAGGACACCAGGCCCTGGTAATCGCCCAGGAACAAGCCGGCGTTCACCCTGGGCGCAAGGTTCAGATCAAAGTTGCGTGCCACCGGGGTCTCGGTCCAGTTGATGCCATCACGCGAACTCAGCAGCCACAGATCGGCCGGCAGTGTGGTGGTGCTGGGCGTGTTGCTGCGCATGTCGAAGTGCAGCAGTCCCACCAGGCCATCGGCCCGTACCTGCAAGGCCGGGATGAAGGCCGGCACGCTGACGTCCTTGTTCACCGCCACCGGCGCGCTCCAACTGCGCCCGCCATCGGTCGAGCGCGACAGCGCAATGGCGTCGCGCAGGCCACCGGAGAAGCGCGCGTCCTGCCAGGCCACCCAGATGGCACCGCCGCTGCCGGTGGCGATGCTGGGCACCAGGGCACCGTCGCGAATGGGGGCGCCGGTGTCGGGGTCACGTGTGCCCACGGCGCGGCTCTCAGCGATGACGATGGGCGCGCCCCAGCTCAGGCCCTTGTCGGCAGAGCGGATGACGCGCAGCGTGCTGGTCGAGACGCTGCCCACGGTGTCGATCTGCACAAACAAATTGACCAGGGTGCCTCGGTCGGGCCCCTCGGTGATGACGACGATGCGGTTGCCTATGGTCTGGCTGATGCCATTGGCCACCGTGGGCGTGTAGATGGTGCGCGTGGCCTCCCAGGTGAGGCCGGCATTGCTGCTGCGCGCCATCAAGGTGGGGCCACGGCCGGCAGCATCGAGCCGGTCCCATATCGCGTAAACAAAGCGGCCATCGGTGGCATCGGCGGTGAGGCTGTTCTTGTCGTTGAAGAAGGCCTGGCCATCGCGCTGCAGGCTCAGCGGCGGGCCCCAGCTGCGCCCGCCATCGGTCGAGCGGCTGACCAGCATCTCTGACACCGAGCCAGCGCTGAGCGCACCGCCAGTGAAGGCCAGGCCCATCATGTAGACCGTGCCGTCGGGGCCGATGTCCACCCAGGGGTCGGTGGCGCGGGCGTGGTCGCCGGCGCTGCCCGGCAGGGCACCACCACAGCGCGACATCGGCTGCAGCGTGCGCTCCCAACTGCGCCCACCGTCGAGCGACACGGCACTCATCAACGCCCGTGCACCACCATCGCTGGCGCGGTCCTGTTGCCAGGTGCCGATCAGGTGGTTGGCGTTCAGTGGCGAGACGGCGACGAAGGTCTCGACCTCGGCGTCGATGTTGATCGTGCCGCCCGTGTGCCCACCGCTGCAGCCCACTGCCACTGGCGTGGCCAGGCTGACGCGCACGCCCACCTGGGCCGGGGTGACGGGTGGCACGGGTGGCACAGGCGTCGGTATCTCAACATTGCCACCGCCACCGCCGCAGGCACCCAACAAGCCCAGCAGCAGCCACTGGTTAGCGCGAATGAGAAAGCGGCTTGATGCTGGCATGGCAGGGGCCTTGTGGATGAGTGAGTGGTCCATCGAGACGATGAATTCTCAGCCCTGCACCAAGGCCGAACTAATGCAACATCACCGGAGATGTCACAATTTCACCATGCGACTCGTCCTCGATACCGATGTGATGGTGGCTGCCGTGCGCAGCCCGACGGGCGCTTCGGCCGCGCTACTGGAGGCTGCGTTGGATCGCAAGATCACCTTGGTCGCCAACGTAGCGCTGGTACTGGAGTACGAAGCAGTTTGTGCACGAGCCGAACACTTGGCGGCTGCAGGGCTCACTATGAAACAACTCGGTGACTTTCTGGATGCGGTGGCCGCGTTGGTGGAGCCGATTGAATCGCACTTCATTTGGCGGCCTCAACTGCGCGATGCATCGGACGAAATGGTGTTGGAAGCTGCCGTCAATGGCCGTGCTGACGCTATCGTCACCTTCAACCACCGAGACTTTGGGTCGTCCCCCTTGGGATTTGGCATCGCTGTGCTCTTGCCCAGCGAAGCATTGCGGAGTTTGAAATCATGAGCGACACATCAACCTACCCGCTGCGTCTGCCGCGCTCCATTAAATCTGCCGCTGAAAAGCTGGCACGCGAGGAAGGCATCAGCATGAATCAGTTCGTGGCCACGGCCGTGGCCGAGAAGCTCTCAGCGATGACCACGGCGGCCTTCTTTGCCGAGCGCAGCAACCGCGCCGATCTGGCGCTGCTGCGCCGCTTGCTCAAGCGCAAGGGCGGCGCAGCGCCGCGCAAAGGTGATGAGCGATGAGACGCGACCGACAGCATTGAACGACCCGGCATCGATTCGCCTGCGCCCGCAACTCAACGCCGCGTGGCCAAGCCAATCCCCGGCAAGATCAGCAGCGCCCCCACGGCGTGAAACCACTGCACCGGCTCGCCCAGCAGCAGCCAGCCGACGATGGCCGCATACAGCGGGCTGAGGTAGAGCACCATCGACACCCGCGCCGCACCCAGCGCGCGCTGCATGAACGAGAACGCACCATAGGCGCCCACGCCCGGCAGCAAGGCAGTGGCCAGCACCAGGCCCAGGCTCTTCCAGCTCAGCTCGGTGGGTAGCCAGACCAGGGCCTCCCACAGCGTGAAGGGCAGCAATACGACCACGCCACCGGCGGCAATCAGCGTCAGCCGTGCCAGTGGCCCAAAGGCCGAGGGCCAGCCGCGCAGCAGCAGCGAATAGGCCGTCCAGCACAGGGCGGCGATGGCGACCCAGATGTCGCCCGGGTTGATGCGCAGATCGGCCAGCGTGGCCCATTGGCCCTTGACCAAAATGTGGCCGACGCCGGCAATGGCCAGCATCACGCCAGCGTATTGGCGCGGGCCCAGTGGCTCGTGCAGCCACAGCCCCGAGGCCAGCACGATGAGGACGGGTGAGATGGCGTAGATCAGCCCGATGTTGATGGCGCTGGTGTCGCGCGCGCCGATGTAGACGAAGGCGCCGCAGACCCACATGCCCAGGGCGCCGAGCACAATAAAGTGCTTGCATTCAGCAGCGATGAGATGGCGCTTGGCGCGCAGCTCGTGCCGGCAAAACAGCGCCAGCACCAGCGCCGCGATCAACCAGCGCCCCAGCGCCAGGGCGTGCGGCGCGATCACACCCGGCGCCCAGCGCCCGGCCAGGTAGTTGACGCTCCACAGGGCCGGGGCGATGAAGATCAGGGCATGGGCCAGGCTCAGCTGCGCTGGGGTGACGGGGCTGGGTTGAGCGGCGGTGGCAGGCACGGTGACGGGGGGCGAGGGCATGGCGCGATTGTCCGTGGCCGGTGGTGGCGGGCCGTGGCCCGCCTGGGGCAGCACGGCGGGCGGTGGCCCGCTGCGTAGGGGCCAAGCCCGGTGGGCGAAGCTTGCGCCGATCAAATGCGGGTCGCGACGCCGTTCACGCCGAATCAGGGTTTTGCTAAAGTAAGGATTCCTTGTTTCAAGGGAATACCCATCATGCTGGCCAAGCTCACCTCGAAGAACCAACTCACCTTGCCCAAAAGCGTCACTGCCGATTTCGGCGCCACCGAGTACTTCGACGTCCAGGCCGTGAATGGCCAGATCGTGTTGACGCCGGTACGCATTCAGCGCGGCGACGCGGTGCGCGCCAAGCTGGCCGCGCTGGCGCTGGGGCCGGCAGACATCGCCGCTGCCGTGAGCTGGGGGCGGCGCATGGCGGTGGACACGGGTCTGCAGGTGGCCGAGCCGACACCGCCCTACGTGCTGGCGGCGGCGCAGGCCAGGCCGGCAACCGAGGCTTCTGCCAAGCCCCCCGCCAAGGCACGCGCCAAGGCACCCGCTAAGTCGCCAACCAAGCCTGCAACCCAGCCGCCAACCCAGCGCAAGCGCGGCGTCTGATGGCCTCGGCGCCGCGCGTGGTGCTGGACACCAACGTCGTCGTCTCCTGCCTGGTGTTTGGCGGCGGCGACGCCGCGGTGCTGCGCCGCGCCTGGCAGGCTGGCCTTTGCATCCCACTGGCCAGCACGGCCACGGTGCAGGAGCTGATGCGTGTGCTGGCCTATCCCAAGTTCAGGCTGTCGGCCACCGATCAACAGGAGTTGCTGGCCGACTACCTGCCACACATCGAGGTGGTGCACATGCCCCTCCTGCCCCCGGCCACGCCGCCCTGTCGCGATGCGCACGACGTGCCTTTCCTGCAGTTGGCCGTGGCTGGCAAGGCGAAAGTCTTGGTCAGCGGTGACCGCGATGTGCTGGCGCTGGCGGGGCAGCTGCCGATGCCGGTGATGACACTGGCAGGCTTTGTGCAGAACTTGTCTGGGCCAGGGTCAAGAGCCTGAGGACTGGCCACTCCCCGTGCGTGGGTGCGGACAGCAGCTGCTGGCCTTTGCCGGCACCTGCCGCCATTTGCCGCCATTTGCCAGTTGCCTCAAATCGCATCCGGCGGGTGATCCAGCGTGCTCCCCACATAACGCCTTAGCAGCGGAGCAGCATCGCCGATGTGAAAGGCCATGCGCTCGCTGCGCAATTCGGCATCGGCAGCGGTGAAGCGCTCCAGTCGACGTTGATGCTCCAGCCAGTTTTCATCGACGAAGTACTCGATGTAGTGGCCGGTGCGCGAGGCATCGCGAAACAGCCCCCATGACAGGGCGCCCTGGCGCAGTCGCGCCTGGCGCGTGCGTTGCATCACGGCGTTGAAGTCGGCCGCGCGCTCAGGGTTGATCTGGTATTCCAGCGTCACCATCACCGGGCCCTCGTCGGCGCCAATCGGCGCGGCAGGCTCGGGCAACTGGCCGGCTGGAGCGGGTGTGAAATCGATCTCCTCGCCGCCGGAGATGCGCTGCCGGCGCAGAACAAACAGCAGGAACAAACCAAGGCCCGCGGCGATGAGCACCGTGGCGCCCACACCCACCGCCCCGGCCACCTGGCCCCAGACCAGTGAGCCAAAGGCCGCGCCGCCCATCAGCGCGGCCTGGTAGATGGACATGCCGCGTGCCCGCACCCAATCGGGCAGGGCCGACTGCGCCGAGATGGTCAGCGAGTTGGCCACCGAGATCCAGGACATGCCCAGGATCACCATGGCGGGCAGGGCCACCCAGACCTCGGGCACCAGCACGATGAGCGCGCTCATGGCGGCGTGCACGCAGGTGCCATAACGCACAAACTGATCACGGTCAAAGCGCTCGCGCCAGCGTGGGAACAGCAGCACCGCGACGATGGCGCCGCCGCCCAGGCATGAAATCATCACCGTGAAGGTGGCCGGCCCACCACCATGCAGTTGCCGCGCCACCAGCGGCAACAGCGCCGACAGCGCCGAGGCCTGTGCAAAGAACAGGAACACGCGGCCCAGCACGCCTCTGAGCCGCGGGGACTGCCAGGTGAAAGCGATGCCGGTGCGCAGTGCGCCGACAAAGCGCTCGCCCGGCAGCGGGCTGATGGAGCGCACCGAGCGCCAGCGCAGGATCAGCACCATGGCCGTGGCCGCCAGGATGGCATTCAAGGCAAACACCGCCGCCGGGCTAACGAGTGAAATAAGCGTTCCGGCCAGCACCGGGCCGATCACCCGGCACAGGTTCATGGCGATGCCGTTGAGCGCCAGCGCGCCATGCAGCTGCTCCTTGCTCACCACCATGGGCACGATGGCCGCGAACACCGGCCAGCGCATGGCCAGGCCGATGCCATTGATGAAGGTCAGCAGCAGCAAAACTGGTGCCGTCAATTCGCCGGAGAGCGACAGCCCGGCCAGCACCATGGCCGTGACCGAAACCCAGAGCTGGGTGATGGCGAAATAGCGCCGTTTGTCAACGATGTCGGCCACCGCGCCGCTGGGGATGCCGAGCAAGAACACCGGCAGCGTGGATGCGGTCTGCACCAGGGCCACCATCACCGGGCTGCTGGTCAGCGACGACATCAACCAGGCCGCGGCGACATCGTTCATCCACATCGTCATGTTGGCCGCCAGCGAGGCAAACCAAAGGCCCCGATAGACGGGGCCGCGAAGTGGATCCAGGGCAGTGGGCAGGTGCATGCAGCGGCGATGGTAGCGGCGGGGGGGCACTTTCTACTCAAGCGCTGTTACCGCCGGAGCGTTTGGCCGGCTACGCATTGTCTAGAGCAGGTGAACTACGGTGAAGCAGGAGTTCGACCACAACGAACTCTGAATCGGACTCAGGGACATTTCGGCCGGGCAAGTCGCGAAGGAGGGATCGAACGCAACCAACTTGTCCGCTCAATGGTGAACCCACCCGTTGACAACATCGGGTAAATGCTAATTGCTGTGTTGGGGGGGGCATTCAATGCCGGCTTGTCAGTTCAGTGTCGGCGAGATATTCGATAGACTTGGTCTGGTTTTCGATCATATGAAATTCAATGTTTGCAATTTTCTGATGTTGAATGTTTTGAATATTAAATATTACATCCGCCGAGTAGTCGCATTCGCAATTATATTGAAGGATAGACCGAGGTGAAATTTTCTTTCAATCAATAACCACTTCAAGGAGATAAGGAGGCGGCGACGGAGGGGATACCGGTGATACTGGCGATGTCGGCATCATAGCTGCGGATGTAGCGGACGCAAATGACGCGTTCGCTGCCTTGGCGGCGGTAACCGATTGCACCGCAAATGTTTGCATGAATGAGGACGGCTCACAGACCGTAACAATAACTGCCAATTTTGCTGCAAATCCTGCAGTACCGACTTTGGCCGATGCAACCGTGGGTGATGCGTTCGGCGCAGCGTTTGGAGCTGGCCTGGTAGCGTTTGTGACCGGGGTCGGCGCTGGGCTCGGAGTTACGGTGAGTTTGGCGGTTCTTGCTACAGTGGGAGTGGTGACCGCAGTGGTGACCGGGCTCACAATATTTGCGCTTGCAAACTACGGTCGCGATGTACCGCCCCGTGGAGGGCAAGGAGATATTGAACCATAATGGCTCGCCTGTGATTTAAAATCAGTTCATTTTCGAGGAAAATTGAGTTTCTTAACCCCGACCATTTGACGAATGGAAATGTTATGAATGCAGATAATTTGACAATTCATGAAACGGTGCATTTTCCAAGATCATTGCTGCCAGTCCAGTCGGTTCGTCGGTCGATTCCTTTGTTTTCAATGGTATTCATTGTTGTAGTTGTAGCTGGTTCTATAATGGGAGGCAATGGTTTTACTTATATGCTCGCCTATCTTGTGAGCTCAGTCTCCGTGCTCGCCGCCCTGCGATACGGATTGCCATCGAAAATCGTTATTTCCGGATCGCAGAGAAACATAATCGCTGCACGTGCGGTGACTCTGATAGAGCAGTCTTCAATTGGATTCAGATATACAAAAGCAGCCGATAATCAGCGGTGGAAAATGCCTGGCCCTGACATATACCCATGGGATCCATCGGTTCGGATCGAATACGGCGCAGACAAGATATCGATCACCGGTCCGGGTTGCACCATGAGCTTGCTCTTGGTCAAACTCAGGCGCGAGTAAGTTTTCCGCCCAACTGCCAGCGCGGGTTCAAGCACCCGGCGCTGGCGTTCATGTCTTCATAGCAACAGCGTCACATCACAACATCAAGTCAGCCAAGGCCAGGTAAATCGTCTGCCCGACCAGCGCCACCTGGAAGTCGGTCACACCGTCGCCGTTGTGATCGATGCTGAGGAGGGTGTCGCCGCCCTTCCAGGCGTAGTTCACGCTGGCCTGGCCGCCGCCGACATGGGCGCCCATGAAAGCGAAGGCCAGGGGCTGGTCACCGACCATCGACGCGTTGCCATCGATGACCCTGAAGTCGATCTTGTCGATGCCGGGCTGGAAATCCATGATGCCGTCCTTGTCGCCGGTGTTGTCGATGCCGAAGGTGAAGCGGTCAGCGCCGGCGCCGCCGGTCACCCAGTCCAGGCCGCCGCCGCCATTCAAGACGTCGTTGCCGTCGCCGCCCACCAGGCTGTCGCTGCCGGTGCCGCCCATCAGCGTGTCGTCGCCGACATCGCCAAACATCTGGTCGATGCCGGGGCCGCCCCACAGCAGGTCGTTGCCCACCTGTCCGAGCAGAAAGTCATTGCCGTTGCCGCCCTCGAGCGTGTCGTTGCCGAAGTAGCCGGTCAGCCGGTCATTGCCGTCCATGCCACGCAGCACGTCGTTGCCGTAGGCGCCTTCGATGACATTGTTCAAGGTGTTGCCGTTGCCAATGTGTGCGGTGGGCGTGAAGAACATCAGGTCTTCGACGTTGGCGTCCAGCGTGTACAGGTCCAGGCCTGTGGTGACCCTGTCGCGGCCCTCGCCGGTGGCCTCGACCACTTGGTCAAAGATCGAGTCGACCTCGTAGACGTCGTCGCCCGCGCCGCCCGCCATCATGTCAGCACCTGCCCCGCCAACGATCAGGTCGTTGCCGGCGCCGCCATAGAGCTTGTCCAGGCCTTCGCCGCCGCGCAGGGTGTCGCTGCCTTCGCCACCATTCAAGAGGTCGCTGCCATTGCCGCCGTTGATGCTGTCGTTGCCACCACCGCCCATGAGCAGGTCGTCGCCCGTGGTACCGATCATGGTGTCGTTGCCTTCGGTGCCGTAGGCCACGATGCCGGCGGCGGTGGGCGCTGCCACGGCCGCGGCCGAGCCGCCGAGATCGACCTCACGCACCATGGCACTGCCGCTGGCGGTGTACAGGTCGCGCAGGTCCTCGCCGAACATGAGGGCGTCTGCGTTGGCTTTGGATTTGAGGGTCTTGAACATGTGTTTCTCCTGATCGGTGGGTGGGTTTAAGCGGGTTGTCACAGTGTTTTGCTGTACGACGAAAGCCAGTGTCTGAAGCGGCTGTTTCAGCGCCACTTCAGCACCTTGCCCCACCTGTTTCGATCAGGTTTCAGTTGTTCGATCGGTCTGCAGCGCTCGTATCCAGGGGGCGCGCAGCCGCTGAATGTGATCGCGCTTGACCGCGCCATAACCTCGAATGTGCTCGGGCTGGCGGGCCAGCGCCAGCGCCGCCTGCAGACTGGCTTGGGCGGCGTGGCTGGCTTGTGTGGCTTGTGCGGCTTGTGCGGCTTGTGCGGCTTCCGTGCTGAGTGCACGCAACTGTGAGGCGATCATGTGTTCGTAGTCAGTGATCAAACGCCGCTCCATCCGGCGCTCTGCGCTGTAGCCGAAGACATCCAGCCAGGTGCCGCGCCAACGCTTGCCCTTGGCCAACCACTTCATCGCCTGCCAGGCCCAGCCGCCGAGCTCGACCTTGCGCATGCGGCCATCACTGCCGGGCCGCGCCAGCAGCGGCGGCGCCAGGTGAAAGCTGAGCGTTTCCCAACGCTCAAACTGCGCGTGCAAGGCGCGCTCGAAACTGCCGTCGGTGTACAGCCGCGCCACCTCGTACTCGTCCTTCACCGCCAGCAGCTTGGCGTAGTAGCGGGCCACGGCGCGCGTCAGGCGCAGCGGCTGGCCAATGGCGCCCAGTTGCAGCTCGGCAGCGCGCACCTGCTCGACCAGCCGCACATAACGCGCAGCATAGGCGGCGTCCTGATAGGCACTGAGCTGGGCCACACGCTGCGCGATGAGCCCGCCGGGGCCATCCAGCGCCTCGGTCTGCGGCAGGGCAATGGTGGCCAGACCGGTGGCCGGGCCAGGTGCTGCGCCCAGGCGCTGCAAGGCCGCCGGTGCGGCCAGTCGTTGCAAGGCCGCAGGCGCGGCCATGGCCAGGCGGCCCAACGAGAAGGCGGTCAGATTGCTTTGCACCGCCACGCCATTGAGCTCAATGGCGCGCTGCAAGGCGGCCAGGCCGATAGGCACCAAGCCGCGCTGCCAGCAGGCCCCCAACATGAGGATGTTGCTGGGCAGGGTGTCGCCCAACAGAGCTTGGGCGATGGCCTGGGCGTCCAGGGTTTGCAGCAGCGCGGCATGGCCCACCACACCACCTTCGCCACCGCCTGCGCCACCACCCGCGCCCACCGCATGGGCCATCTTGGCCAGCAGATCATCGGCATGTAGTGAAGCATCGGGCGCGCGCACAAAGGCCGCGGTCGGCAGCTCATGCGTGTTGGCCAGGATCACGGTGCGCCCGGCCTTGACGGTGCCCAGAGCCTCGGCCGAGGCGCCCACCACCATGTCGCAGGCCAGCAGCACATCGGCCTGTTGCGTATCGATGCGCACCTGGTTGAGCAGGTCGGCCGTTGGCGCCAGGCGCACAAAGCTCAGCACCGAGCCGCCCTTTTGCGCGAATCCCATGAAATCCAGCACCGAGGCCTGCTTACCCTCCAGGTGAGCGGCCATGGCCACCAGCGCACCCACGGTGACCACACCGGTGCCGCCCACGCCGGTGGCGAGCAAATCGAAAGGCCCGGTCCAGTGCGGTGGTCGCGGCGCGGGCAAAGCCGCCAGCTCGCGCTCCAGGTCATTGGCCGTGAAGCCGCCAGCCGCGCGCTGGCGCAGCACCGCGCCGTGCACCGAAACAAAGCTCGGGCAAAAGCCATTGACGCAGGAAAAATCCTTGTTGCACGAGCTTTGTTCAATCTGGCGTTTGCGGCCGAAGGGCGTTTCCACCGGCACGACGGAGAGGCAATTGCTCGCCTGGCCGCAATCGCCACAGCCCTCGCACACCGCCTCATTGATGAAGATGCGCTTGGGTGGATCGACGGCGATCTTCTTCTTGCGCCGCCGGCGCAGCTCGGCCGCGCAGACCTGGTCGTAGATCAACAGGCTCACCCCCGGCACCTCGCGCAGCTCACGCTGCACAGCATCAAGCTCAGCGCGATCGTGAAAACTGGTGCCGGGCGGAAACAAGCCATGCTGCCCGTCGTATTTGGCGATATCGTCAGACACCACGGCCAGGCGCTTCACGCCCTCGGCCTCGACCTGGCGGGCGATCTGCGGCACGCTGATGGCGCCATCCACCGGCTGGCCGCCGGTCATCGCCACGGCATCGTTGTAGAGCAGCTTGTAGGTCAGCGTGGCCCCCGCCGCCACGGCCTGGCGGATGGCCAGCAGGCCGGAATGAAAGTAGGTGCCGTCGCCGAGGTTCTGGAACACATGGCGCTCGGTCGAGAAGCGCGATTGCGCCGCCCAGTCCACGCCCTCGGCGCCCATCTGGATCAGGCCCGCGGTGCCGCGCTCCATCCACGAGGCCATGAAGTGGCAGCCGATGCCGGCCTGCGCGCGTGAGCCCTCGGGCAGCCGGGTGGAGGTGTTGTGCGGGCAGCCCGAGCAAAAGTAGGGCTGGCGGCGCACGCTGTCGCTGGCGTTGTGCAGCAGCGTGGGCGGCAAAAAATCCACCACCAGATGCCGCCTGTCCAGCGCCGGGTTCAGCCGCGCCAGCCAATCAGCCACCGTGGGCATGATGCGCGAGGGCCGCAACTCACCCAGGGCACTGAGCACGGCACCACCTAACCCATCGGTCTTGCCGACAACTCGCGGCCGCTGGGCATCGGGCAGGGGGTAGAGCAGCTCCTTGATCTGGCGCTCCACCACCGGGGCCTTTTCTTCGATCACCAAGACGTCGGTCAGGCCCTGCGCAAACTCGGCAATGCGGGTCGGCTCCAGCGGAAACACCAGGCCCACCTTGTAGACGCGCACACCCGCCGCGGCCAGGGCGTTGGGGTCCAAGTCAAGCCGGCGCAGCACCTCCATGAAATCGAAATGCGCCTTGCCGACAGTCACGATGCCCAGCGTGGCGCGCGGGCTGACCACAACATGTTTGTCGAGCGAATTGACGCGGGCAAAGGCACGCACCGCATCGAGCTTGTGCGCCTGGCGCTCCTCCAACTCCAGCGCGGGCAAATCAACACTGCGGATGTGCAGATGGCGTGCCGGCGCATCGCCCAGCGGCACGGGCCATTCGAAGTCATAGGGCACGGCGTCCAGATCGACCGTCATGCCCGACTCAACCACCTCGCTGATGGCCTTGAAGCCGACCCAGGCGCCACAAAAGCGCGACAGCGCCCAGCCATAAAGCCCGAACTCCAGGTACTCGGCCACATTGGCCGGGTGCAGTACCGGCAGGCTCCAGGCCTGCAGTGCCAAGTCGCTCTGGTGCGGTGCGCTCGATGACACGCAGCCATGGTCATCGCCGCACACCACCAGCACGCCGCCCAGGGCCGAGCTGCCATACATGGTGCCGTGCTTGAGCGCATCACCGGCGCGGTCCACGCCCGGGCCCTTGCCGTACCACAGCGCAAACACACCATCGACCGTGCGCTTGGGGTCCAGCGCCACGCGCTGCACGCCCAGGCAGGCGGTGGCCGCCAGGTCCTCATTGATCGCCGGCAGGAACTGCACGCCCGCGGCATCGAGCAAGGCCTTGGCCTTCCACATCTGTTGATCGACCATGCCCAGTGGGCTGCCGCGGTAGCCGCTCACAAACCCCGCGGTGTTCAGCCCCGCGCGGGCATCGAGTGCGCGCTGCATCAGCGTTAGCCGCACCAGCGCCTGGGTGCCGGTGAGGAACACCATGCCGCTGGTGGCAGCCAGGTTGTCGGCCAGCTGGTAGGGGCGCAACTCGGTGGGTTCGACATGGCTCATGTTCGGCTCCTGCGTGGTGGCACCAGCGTGGCGGCCTGCGTGATGGTCTGAAGGGCGGTCTGCAGGGTGGCCTGCATGCCGACCTTTGCACTGCGCCACCTGCTAACCGGCCCCTACACTGCCACGATAGCAGTGCAGCGCCCGCCATGATCATCAGAAAACTCAACACCGCCGACGCCTCGATCTACCGCAGCCTGATGCTGCACGCCTACGAGCATGCGGCCGATGCCTTCACCTCCATGCCGCACGAGCGCGCTATCGAGCCCGAGAGCTGGTGGGTCAACCGCATCGCCCACCCCAAAGGCCTGTGTGTGGCGTTTGGCACTTTCGACGGTGAGCACCTGGTGGGCAATGTGGCGCTGGAGTTCTCGCCCAAGCCCAAGACACTGCACAGCGCGTTGGTGATCGGCATGTATGTGCTGGCCGAGCACCGCGGCCGCGGCCTGGCCCGGGCGCTGCTTCAGGCAGCCGTTGACGATTGCGTTGCGCGGCCCGACATTCTGGCAATGAAGCTTGATGTCACGGAGGGCAATGAGGTGGCGATTGCGCTATACAAATCTTTCGGCTTCGAGACCTTCGGCGTCGAGCCCATGGCGATCCTCACACCCAGTGGCTTCAAGCGCAAAGTGCATATGTGGAAACCCATGGTGAGGGTTGAAGGTTTGACCTAACCGGTGGATTGTGCCGACGTGAATCGTCGGCCGTTCGAAGTCAACATTTTTGCTTCGGCGCGAGGCCGAGAGCATCGGGTTGCCGGCTGCCTCCGTGCCCGGGGCCAAGGCCCCGGGCACGGAGCAGAACACGGCAAGCCGCCCTGTTGCTCACGCTCCGACCGCCAACCGCCAACCGCTAGCCGCTAGCCGCCGACCTCAAGCCAGCACACATCCCTCATACCCATTGCCCGCCACTTCAGCACAGCGGTCTGCATAGGCCGGGAAGCCGAACAGTGGCATGAACATGCGTGGCTTGCCGGGAATGTTGGCGCCCAGGTACCAGGAGTTGCAGGTCAGGTAGACCGTGCGCTCGGCGACGTTGTGCACGTGTTGCACCCAATCGGCCTCGGCTTGGGCGGTGGCCTCGATGGTGGTGGCGCCGCGGGCATCGACATCGGCGATGCACTGGGCGATCCATTCGATGTGGTGTTCGATGGAGACGATGACATTGGTGAAGGCCGAGGTGCTGCCCGGGCCGGCCACATTGAACAGGTTGGGGAAGCCATTGATCAGCATGCCCAGATAGTTCAGCGGCCCGGCGTGCCACTTGTCCTGAATGGTGAGGCCGCCGCGGCCGCGCAGGTCCAGCCGCATCAGGGTGCCGGTCATGGCGTCGAAGCCGGTGGCCAGCACCAGGGCGTCGAACTCGTGCTCGCGCCCGTCGACTGTTAGCCCTGTCGGCGTGATGGCCTCGACGGGCGTCTGGCTCACATCCACCAGCTTGACGTTGGGGCGGTTGTAGGTGGCGTAGTAGCCGCTGTCCACGCACAGGCGTTTGCAGCCGATGGTGTGGCGCGGGCTCAGCAGCTCGGCGGTGGCTGGATCGGCAACGACGGCGCGTATCTTGCCGCGCACAAACTCGGCGGCCACGGCATTGGCCGGCTCGTTGAGCACGATGTCGTAGAAGGCGCTCAAGAGGCCAAAGCCGCCGATGCGCCAGCGCTTTTCGAACTCGGCCTCATGCTCTTCGGGCGTGGCTGCCAGGGCGGCCACCATGTTGGGCGGCTGCAGCGAATTGAAGCCGCCGTTCATGCGCAGGTTGCGCTTTCTGAAGCCGGCGTAATCGGCCTTGACGCGGGCCTCGAACTCGGCATCCAGTGGGCCGTTGTGCGCCGGCACGGCGTAGGCCGCAGTGCGCTGAAAGACCGTGAGCTGCGCGGCCTGCTCGGCGATCACCGGGATGGCCTGCACGGCCGACGAGCCGGTGCCGACGATGGCCACGCGCAAGCCGGTGAAATCGACCTCCTCGTGCGGCCATTTGGCGGTGTGATAGACCCGGCCCTTGAAGCTGTCCAGCCCCTTGAAGGCTGGTGTGTTGGGCGATGACAGCGGCCCGCTGGCCAGCACCACAAAGCGCGCCGACCAGGCCTGGCCATCTTGCGAAAACACGCGCCAGCGATGCGTGGCTTCATCGAAGTGCGCGCCGCTGATGCGGGTGTTGAGCAAGATGCCATCGCGCAGTTTGAAGCGGTCGGCCACATGGTTGGCATAGCGCAGCAGCTCGGGCTGTGGGGCGTAGCGCTCGCTCCAGCGCCACTCCTGCTGCAGCGCCTCATCAAAGCTGAAGGAGTACTCCATGCTTTGGATGTCGACCCGCGCGCCGGGGTAGCGGTTGTGGTACCAGGTGCCGCCCACGCCGCCGGCGGCCTCGACCACCTGCGCGGCCAGGCCCAGGCGCCGGGCCCTGATCAGCATGTACAGGCCGGCAAAGCCGGCGCCGACGATGAGCACATCGACGCGCGTGGCTGCAGTGGGTTCGCTCATGGGTGCGGGTCGGGCGGGGCTGGGGATGGCGGCAGCTTAGCCACATCGCGCCATAGCGTCGCGCACCGAAGTGACAGCCACCTTGCATCACAGCGGCGCGCCACGGGGGGCAAGACCGGGCCAACGACAATGCGCGCCCTGCCATGCTGCGCATCACCGACCTTCAACAGCAACTGCGCGCCCTCGGCGCCAAGCCGCTGCATGAGCAGCGCCTGCTGCGCCAATGGGTCCTGGGCGGGGCGCTGGAAGGCGGCAAACGCCGTGTGGTGGACTTTTTGCCACTGGCCCTGCGCGAGGCTCTGCCCGATCTGGCCGCGCAACTGGCCGGCCTGGCGCGCGTGCAATCACAGCACCCGGGCGAGGACGGCTCGGCGCGCTTGCTGGTCACGTTGGGCGATGGCCAGGCGGTGGAATCGGTGCTGCTGCCGCGTGAGGGCCTGTGTGTTTCCACCCAGATCGGCTGCGCCGTGGGCTGCGTGTTTTGCATGACGGGCAAGAGCGGCCTGCTGCGCCAACTCGGCAGCGCCGAGATCGTCGCCCAGGTGGTGCTGGGGCGCACGCTGCGGCCGGTGAAGAAGGTGGTCTTCATGGGCATGGGCGAGCCGGCCCACAACCTGGACAACGTGCTCGAGGCGATTGAGTTTTTGGGCACCGCGGGCGGCATTGGCCACAAGAACCTGGTGTTCTCCACCGTCGGTGACAGGCGGGCGTTTGAGCGCCTGCCGCAGGGGCGGGTGAAGCCGGCGCTGGCGCTGTCGCTGCACTCCACGCTGGCCGCGCGCCGCGCCGCGCTGCTGCCGCGTGCGCCGCAGATTGCCCCTGACGAGCTGGTCGCGCTGGGCCTGCGTTATGCCCGCAGCACGGGCTATCCCGTGCAACTGCAGTGGACGCTGATCGAGGGCCTGAACGATGGCGACGATGAGATCGAAGGCATCGTTCGCCTGCTGGCCGGCCAGGGCGCGGTGTTGAACATGATCCCGTACAACAGCGTCGAAGGTCTGGATTTCAAGCGGCCCAGTTGGGAGCGCTGCGCTGACATCGCCCGGCGCCTGCACCGCCGCGGCGTGCTCACCAAGCTGCGGCACTCGGCCGGGCAGGATGTGGATGGCGGCTGCGGGCAGTTGCGGGCGCGGGCTGCGGGCGCTGTAGGTGGTGCTGGCGCTGTAGGTGGTGCTGGCGCTGCGGGCCTTGAGCAGCGTGTGCGGATGCCGCCGGCTTCACGTGCCCGGGCCAAAGCTGATTCGCCCCAAGCCGGCGTGCCTGAGGCCTAACCACCCAGTCAATCAGGCTGAATGTTGTGCTGTCGGATGAAGCCGCCCCACAGCAATTGCTCGTCTTTCAGTGAGGCCGCAAACAGCTCGGGCGTGTCGAACACCGGTTGCAGCGATTGCTGCTCCAGTTTGGTGGCCAGCGCCGGGCTCTTCATGGCCTTGTTGATCTCGCTGGCCAGGCGCGCGGTGATGGCCGCGGGCACCTTGGCCGGGGCCAGCACCGAGAACGCGGTGAAGGCCTTGAAGCCGCTCAGGCCGGCCTCGGTCAGCGTGGGCACGTTGGGCAGCAGCTTGCTCTTGTCGGTGATGGCCAGGGCCAGCAGCTTGCCGCTGTCGATGTGTGGGCGCACGCTGGCCAGATCGGTGAGCATGAACTGCAGGCGTCCGCCCAGCAGATCGGCATAGGCCGCGCCGGCGCCTTTGTAGGGCACGTGGCTGAAGCGCGCGCCGCTCAGCTCTTCGATCATGCGCATGCCAATGTAGAGCGGGCTGCCAACGCCGGCCGTGCCGTAAAACAGCGCCGCGGGTTCGCGCTTGCCGCGCGTTAGCAATTCGGCCAGGGTCTTGGCGTTGGCGCTGGGGTGGGCCACGATGACCATGGGCGCGATCACGCCGCGGGTGATGGGCGCGAAATCGCGCGCCACGTCGTACTGCAGGCCTTTGAGCAACACCGGGTTGATGCCGAGCGAGGAGTTCGATGCCACCAGCAGCGTGTAGCCATCGGGCTCGGCCTTGGCCACAGCGGTGGCGCCGATGGCGCCGCTGGCACCGGGCTTGTTGTCGATGACGAAGCTTTGCTTGAGCTGCTCGCTCAAGGCCTGGGCGATGAGCCGGCCAAAGACATCGGTGCCGCCGCCGGGCGAGGAGGGCACGACGATGGTCACGGGGCGATTCGGCCAATCGGCCACGGCCACGGCCACGGCCTGGGCCTGCGCTGGTGCGGCCGCAAGGCCGGCGAGGCTAACGATCAAACTGAGGATCAGCGCTGCTGCTGTTGGGAGGAACTTCATGGGGCCAGGCCTGTGGTGTTGCGATGCGCAAGCGTAGCGGCTGGCCATGCCTGCCCACCCCTCGGGTTACCCTGTGCCACATGAACCACAACACACCCCCGACTGCCGTTCCAGGCAGGCTTGAAGCCGTGATCGTCGACCTGGTCGACGCCAATCACATCCTGCACCACCAAGGCATCGTTGACGCCTTTGGCCACGTCAGCGCGCGCCACCCGGATCGGCCGGATCGCTTCTTTCTCGCGCGCAACCTTGCGCCGGGCCAGGTGGGCGCCGATGACATCCTGGAGTACAGCGTGGACAGCGGCGAGCCCATAGCGCCCGAGCCGCCGCGCCAGTACCTGGAGCGCTACATCCACAGCGAGATCTTTCGTGCCCGCCCGGATGTCACGGCCGTGGTGCACAACCACTCGCCCGCGGTGCTGCCCTTTGGCTTGGCGCGAGGCGCGGTGTTCCGGCCGGTGTGCCACATGTGTGGCTTTCTGGGCGCTGGCGCCGGGCTGTTCGAGATCCGCGATCACGCCGGTGAGGCCAGCGATCTGCTGATCCGCAGCCGCGAGCTGGGCGCGGCCCTGGCGCGCAGCCTGGGCCCTGGCCGCATGGTGCTGATGCGCGGCCACGGCTGCACCATCGTCGCCGAGTCGCTGCGCCTGGCGGTGTACCGCAGCGTCTATGCCGAGCTCAATGCCAAGCTGCTGTTGCAGACCCTGCCGCTGGGGCCGGTGAACTACTTGACTGTGTGCGAGGCCGAGAGCGCGCGCATCGCTGTGGAAGGCCAGGTGGACCGGCCCTGGCAGCTGTGGCGGCAACAGGCCGGCGCACCAACACAGCGCTTGCCGGCCCGGTTTGCGACTTGATACAAGGGTTAGGGCTCGGTGATTGGGGCGGGTGGCTGTTTCACGGCTCGCGGAACACCAGCCCTTCACTGAGCACCACGCCTTCGCTGAGCACCAATCCTTCACTGAGAACCAGGCCCTCGCTCAGCACCAGACCTTCACTCAGCACCAGGCCTTCACTCAACACCAACCCCTCACTGAGCACCAACCCTTCGCTGAGCACCAGCCCCTCGCTGAGCACCAGGCCGCTGCCGGCAACGAACCAGCTTGAGATGGTGGCGGTGGGGGTGAAGACGCCGGTTTTACTGGTCAAGGAGCTGGTGCCTAGCAGCGATGTGCCGTTGACCACGCCCGCGGTGACCAGACCCTGGTTGCCGGCTGCGACATCACTGAATGACTGCACAAAGGTGTTGGCGGCGATGCCGCTGCCCGACCAGTAGCTCGGCGTGCGCACCCGCACGACGCCGTTGGCCCAGGTGAGGCGAGGGTCGTAGATCGGCTGGAACTTGGTGAACAGTGCGCTGCCGCTGACGACGACATTGCCGCCGACGAAGGCCACGCGCGACCAGTTGAAGCTGCTGCCGTTGATGGTGGAGCTGGCGGCCGGCAGGGCGGTGACATTGATCGTGGCACCGCCGACCAGCGTGCCGGCGGCCAGCGCCGCGGTGATGTCGGTGCGCAAGGCCTTGGACAGCAACACCGCGCCGTGGACATTGAGCAGGCCCGCGCCTTGCTGCAGCAGGCTGGCACCCGCGATGGGTTGCGCGGTGTACTGCAAGATGGCCTTGACCAGCGGCGGCGTCAGGCCCGGGTTCTGTTGCAGCATCAGGGCCACCGTGCCGGAGACCACCGGGGCGGCGATCGAGGTGCCGCTGAGTTGCATCTGCGATTCGCGGTAGACCGGGGTGATGCCCGTCGATGTCACCAGCGCGGCGTAGTAGGTCGAGGCCAGCGTGTTCCAGGTCGGGCTGCTGCTCAACGCCTTGGTCGACGCGGCGCCGACCAGCGCGTTGCCTGGGGCCACCAGGTCGGGCTTGAGCAGGTTGTCAACCTGGCGCACGCCCAGGCCGTCGGTCCAGCCGCTGCGGGTCGGGCCGCGAGAGCTGAAGCCGTTGACGGTGTCGTCGCCGCGCGAGGCCGAGTCCTTGGAGTTGACCGAGCCGACGGTGATCACCGAGGGGTCGTTGCCCGGAGCGCTGATGGTGCCGTAGTTCTCCTGGCCGAGGATGTTCTTGCCGAAGTTGCCGGCGGCCACCACCACGGTGATGCCGGCGGCGCTGGCGCTGCGCACAGCGGCGCACAGCGGGTCGGTCTGCCAGCTGTCGGTCGAGGCCGCGGCCAGGCTCAGGTTGAGGATGCGGATGTTGTATTCCTTGGCGTGATAGATGGCCCACTGGATGCCTTCCATCGTGTCGCTGATGGTGCCGATGCCGAGCGAGTTGAGCACCCTGACGTCGTAGATGTTGGCGTTGGGGGCGATGCCGGTCAGGTCGGAGGCGAAGCTGTAGGTCGCCGGGCGGCCGACGGCGATCGACGCCACATGGGTGCCATGGCCGTAGGGGTCTTGCGTGGCGCTCGTGTCGGCGGCCACCTTGGCCTCGTAGTTCGACAATGCCGTTGAGCCCGGTTGCAGCGATGAACTCGTGTCTGCGCCCGTGGTCCAGTTGACTTGTGTGGTGCCGAGCACCTGCACATTGCGATTGACGCGGGACACGCCACCAGCGGTGTTGAAGGCCTCGTGCAACTTCATCACGCCCGAGTCCAGCACCGCAATGCCGATGCCGCTGCCGTCCAGGCCGGTGTAACTGGCCTGGGTGCTGTTGCTGCGAACGCCGGTGGCCAGGGCGCCGGTCATGGCTTCAAGCGTGCTGGCGGTGCGCGCCGTGGCCCGATTGGGGGCCACCGTGAAGACATCACTGCGTGCGGCAATCAGGGCCACCTTGGCGGCCGGCAGCGTGGCCGTCACGGCACCCAGCCCGGGCATGCGCACATGCACCGAGCCGCCAGCACCCTTGATGCTGGTGCGCAGATCGTTCATCTCCTTGTCGATGCTGCTGCTGAGGATCACCACCTGCACATGGCGCTGGCCGTTGATGTCACGCGCCCAATTGGCCTTTGGCGTGGTCGCGCCATCGATGGCGGCCTGCAGGTCACGGGCCACCTTTTTCGCCTGGCCGTTGCTTGGGGCCGCCGTGACCCAGGGCGCCGTGAAAAGCCCCATTGCCAAGCTCAGGATGGCAGCGAGCAAGCGCTGTGGCGCGGATCGCGCGCTTGCAAAATGGGTCTGGCCGAGTAATTTCATGCTGGGGCTCCGGTGGTCCTGATAGCGTTTGCTACGGAAGGTTTGCGATGGCCCGAGCATCACAGACCGCGGATGGAATGGGGAATTCTCTGCCGATCGAATGTGACGGATTCGACGTGCGCTTATCACGTTTCAAGGTGTGTTTTCGACCGCTCGGCAGTGCAGGCCGCAACTTAAGTGCGTTCTTTGTGCAATCGTTCCTTGATCTCGAGCTGTTGCCGCAGGGCCGTGTTCGGTCCAGCGCCGACCCGCACATGTGGGCGGTCAGAACCTGCGAGCCAACAACAAGCCCAGCCCGGCCAGGAGGCAAAACACCGCGCCAGCGGCAAACGTCGCCGGTGCCCCAAAGCGGTCCCACAGCACCCCGGCCAGCACGCTGGCCAGCAGCATCGCCGCGCCGCAACCCAGGTTGAAAAAACCAAAGGCCGTGCCACGCAGCGCGGCCGGTGCGGTCTGCGCCACCATCGCCGCCAGCAGGCCCTGTGTGGCTGCCAGGTGCAGGCCCCACAAGCCCACGCCGGCCCAGGCCAGGGGGCCGCTGGCGTGCCAGGCCAGCAGCGCATCGGCGGCCAGCAGCAGCAGCAGGCCGCCGCCCAGCAGCAGGCCGTGGTCGAGCCGGTCGGCCAGCTTGCCCAGGGGATAGGCGGCCAGCGCATAGACCGCGCTCATGGCCACCAGCACCAGCGGTGTCCAGGCCAGCGCCAGGCCGCCCTGGTGCAGGCGCAGCACCAGGAAGGCCTCGGAAAATCGCGCCAGCGTGAGTGCCGCGCCAATGCCCACCACCCACCAAAATGCGGCGGGCAATTGCCTGAGCTGCTCGCGCCGCCAGAACTTGACGGCCTGCTTTGCCGGTGGCCGATGCGCCACAGGCTCGCGCACAAACCACCACAGCACCGCCACCGAAAGCACGCCCGGCACCACGGCCACGGCGAAGACCGCGGCAAAGTTGTCGGCCCACAGCCACATCAGGGCCATGGCCAGCAGCGGGCCGGTGAAGGCGCCGAGGGTGTCCAGCGCCTGGCGCAGGCCGTAGGCGGCGCCGCGCTGCCCGGGCGGCGCCAGATCGGCCACCAGGGCGTCGCGCGGGGCGCCGCGAATGCCTTTGCCTAACCTGTCGATCAAGCGGGCGAAAAACACCCAGTAGATGGCCGCGCCAGCGGCCAGCGCGGGCGTGGCGGCCAGGGCAAACAGCGGCTTGGAGGCCGCGCCCAGGCCGTAGCCGGCCAGGGCCAGCGGCTTGCGCCGGCCCCAGGCATCGCTCAAGGCGCCGGAGAACAGCTTGACGATCAGGGCCAGGGCCTCGGCGGCGCCTTCGAGCAGGCCGAGCACGGTGGCGCTGGCGCCCAGGCCGGTGACCATGAAGACCGGCAGCAGGCAATGGATCATCTCGGAGGAGACATCCATCAGCAGGCTGACAAAGCCCAGCGCCCAGATCGATCGGGGAAGCTGTGCTTGTGCGATGCCGGCGCGGGTTGGTGCTCGGTTTTGGGGCTTTTCGCTCACACCCGAATGGTCGCCGCGCCCACGCTGCTGCGCAAGTGCTCCAGCAAACGCGGGCCAATGGCGGTGAGGGGCAGGACCTCGTGTGCGGCGCCCGCGGCAATGGCCTCCTTGGGCATGCCAAAGACGACGCAACTGGCCTCGTCTTGCACCAGGTTCCAGGCGCCGGCGTCGCGCATGGCGCGCATGGCGCTGGCGCCGTCGTTGCCCATGCCGGTGAGCATCACGCCCAGGGCGTTGCGCCCCACCACCTTGGCGGCCGACATGAACAGCGTCTCCACCGAGGGCTTGTGGCGGTTCACGGTCTCCCCATCGCGCACGCGGGCGATGTAGTTGGCGCCGCAGCGCTCCACGCTCAGGTGCAGGCCGCCGGGGGCGATGTAGGCATGGCCGGGCAGCACGCGCTCGCCATCTGCGGCCTCGCTCACTTTCATTCGGCACAGGCTGTTCAGGCGCTGTGCGTAGCCCTTGGTGAAGCCCGGTGGCATGTGCTGGGTGATGAGCACGGCGGGGCTTTCGTGCGGCAGGTGGCTGAGCACTTCGCGCGTGGCCTCGGTGCCACCGGTGGAGGCGCCGATGAAGATGACTTTCTCGGTGGACAGCCGCCCCGTGCTGGGAACGACCACGGCGGCTTGCCGTGTCTCGACCACAGCCGCCGCAGCCGGTGCGGCCGGCGCTCGCGGCCGCTGCACCTTGGCCAGCGCCGCCACACGCACCTTGTCGGTGATGTCCTGGGCGAGTTGGCGCAGGCCGTCGGCAACGCCGACCCTGGGCTTGGCGACAAAGTCCACCGCGCCCAGCTCGAGCGCACGCAGGGTCACCTCGGCGCCGCGCTCGGTGAGGGTGGAGACCATGATCACCGGCATGGGCCGCAGGCGCATCAGCTTGGCCAGGAAGTCGATGCCGTCCATGCGCGGCATCTCCACATCCAGGGTGATCACGTCCGGGTTGAGCTCGCGGATCATTTCGCGGGCGACATAGGGATCGGGCGCTGCACCCACGCACTGCATGTCGCTTTGGCGGTTGATGATCTCGCTGAGCAGGCTGCGCACCAGGGCCGAGTCATCGACCACGATGACGCGGGTCTTGGCGCGGGTGGGGCCGGGCAAATGGGCAGTGGACATGTCCATGATCTAGAACAAATCGACCGTGCCGCTGCCGGCACGAACAGGGTGGGTCTGGCGGGCCGCGCGGTCCTGCGCGGCCAGGGCGGTGGTGTTGGTCGAGGCCAGGCGCTTGACCATGGCCTTGCCACTGGCGGGCAGAAAGCACAGCTTGCGGGCGTGAATGCCGCCCACATCCTTGCTGACCACGGTGATGCGCTCGGTCTTGAGGTAATCCAGCACAAAGGCGGTGTTGTGTTCGCCAATGTTGAGCGTGTCCATGCCTGTCACCACCTGACCGCCGCCGAAGACCTTGGCTTCCATGGTGATGCGCTGGGCACCGCGCTTTTGCATGGCATTGATCAGCAGCTCCATGGCGTAGGAGCCGTAGCGCCCACTGGCCAGGGGGCCGTCGGTGCCGTCGCCCTCGGGCAGCATGAAGTGGTTCATGCCGCCGATGCGCGCCTCGCGGTCCCACAGGCAGACGGCGATGCAAGAGCCCAGAGTGGTCATGATGAGGATGTCTTCGTCATCGACGAAGTACTCGCCTGGCAGCACTTTGACCGCGGCGTTGTTGAACCGCGGCTCATGCCAAAACATGCTGGCCTGGCCGGGTTGGCGCGGCCTGGCCTGCAGCCGCCTCAGGCGGGTGTGGGCCAGGCCGACGCCGCCCGTCTCGGCGGCTGCCAAGGCCGCCCGGGTGGCCGTGGCGGTCGCGCTGTGCATGGCCTCAGACACGCTCGTACACCGTGTTGGCGCGCAGCCGAAACCAGCGGCTCGCCGACTGGAAGTTTTCAGAGTGGCCGGCGAAGAGCAGTGCACCGGGGCGCATGGCGCCGTGCATGCGCTCCAGCACCTTCAACTGCGTGGCAGGGTCAAAGTAAATCATCACGTTGCGACAAAACACGATGTCGAAGGCTTCGCCCAGCGACCACTGCCTGTCCATCAGGTTGAAGGCTTGAAACTGGATCAAGCGCTGCAAGGCCGGCTTGACGCGCACGCTGCCCTTGTTGGCACCCGCGCCGCGCATGAAGTGCCGGCGCAGATGCTCCTCGCTCAGGCCGCGCGCAGTGGCCTCGTATACGCCGCGCTGGGCCGTGGCCAGCACCTGGGTGTCGATGTCGCTGCAGACGATCTGCACCGCTGCGGTCTCGCCCAAGGTCTCGATCACCGTCATGGCCAGCGAGTAGGGCTCCTCGCCGGTGGAGGCGGCGTTGCACCACAGGCGCAGTGGTCGGCCGCGCTGTGAGTGCAGCTCGGTGGCCCGCGATCGCAGCTCGGCGGCCAGGATGGGGAAGTGATGCGCTTCGCGGAAGAACGAGGTCAGGTTGGTGGTCAGGCAGTTGACGAAGGCCTGCCACTCCTGCTCGGCCGGCGCGCCGCCGGCGCTCTCCAGAGATTGCAGATAGGCAGCAAACGAGCCGACGCCAAGTTCGCGCAGCCGGCGCGACAGACGGCTGTAGACCATCGCCTGTTTGCCGTCTTGCAGGTGGATGCCGGCGCGGCGGTAAATCAGCTCGCACACGCGCCTGAAGTCGCCGTCCTGGAAGTCGAATTCCAGGGTGGCGCCGACATGGGCAATGCGCTCGCTCGGGGCGGTGGCAAGCATGGGGTTTGCGTTCGGTGTTGAAGCGGCTGTGGCGACGGCTGCGGCGACGGCTGCGGCGACGCGCTGGCCGGGCTGTGAAAGTCCTTGCCCCGGGGTCAGTGCCGGCTCAGCTCAGCTTGAACACCGACACCGTGTCGACCAGGTCCTGGGCTTGCGAGCGCAGGCCGTCGGCGGCGGCGGCGGATTGCTCCACCAGGGCGGCGTTTTGCTGCGTCGCCTGATCCATCTGCGAGATCGCCTGGCCGACCTGGGCCACGCCCGCGCTTTGCTCGACGCTGGCCGCGCTGATCTCGCCGACGATGTCGGTCACACGGCGAATCGAGCTGACCACTTCGGTCATGGTCACGCCGGCGCGGTCCGCCAGCGCCGTGCCCTGCTCGACGCGCGCCACACTGGCGCTGATCAACGCCTTGATCTCCTTGGCCGCATCGGCGCTGCGCCCGGCCAGACTGCGCACCTCGGAGGCCACGACGGCGAAGCCGCGGCCTTGCTCACCGGCGCGCGCCGCCTCGACCGCGGCGTTCAGCGCCAGGATATTGGTCTGGAAGGCGATGCCGTCGATGACGCTGATGATGTCGGCGATCTTCTTCGAGCTGTCATTGATGCCCTTCATGGTCTGCACGACTTCACTCACCACCTCGCCGCCGCTGATGGCCACATTCGATGCGCCCAAGGCCAGTTGGCTGGCCTGGCGGGCGTTGTCGGCGTTTTGGGTGACGGTGTTGCGGAGCTGCTCCATCGACGCCGCGGTCTGCTCCAGGGCGCTGGCCTGCTGCTCGGTGCGCTGTGACAAATCGCTGTTGCCCTGGGCGATTTGCGCCGACGCCGTGGCCACGCCCTCGGCGTTGCGGCGCACGCCGCTGACGATGCGCAGCAGGTTGGCCTTCATGCTGTCCAGGGTGTTGAGCAGCTGTGCGGTCTCGTCCAGTCCGGTGCTGCGCAGGTGGGTGGTGAGATCGCCTTCGGCGACCCGCGCCGCGGCCTCACGCGCCTGGTTCATCGGTTCAGTGATGGACACCGCCAGACGCCAGCCCAGGACGGCGGCCGCGCCCAAGGTGGCCACGATGCCGGCCAGCAAGGCCCATTGCGCCACTTCGACATCGGCCATGGCCTGGCGTGTGGCCTTGGCGCTGTCGGCCGTGCGCGCGTGTGCTGATGGCGCTGCTGTTGCTGATGGCGCTGCCGTTGCTGATGGTGCTGCCGTTGCTGATGGTGCTGCCGTTGCCGCAGGCGTGGCCACAGGGCTGGCCTGGGCCTTGAGTGTGAAATCCAACTGCGCCTGGATGCCGCCCAGCTTGACCAGCGAGACGCCGGCGGCGGTCAAGGACAAACCCAATACCACGGCAAATGCCAGGGCCAGACGAGTCCCTATCCGGAGCTTGGAGGTGTTCATGCGGCCATCCTTTGCGAAGCGGTGTCGTGCCCAGGCGGGCGAATCATTTGGCGAGCGTTGGCATGATTGCCCAAGCCCGCAAAATCAATTGAGGCAGCAGGGCCGGCATTGCCGGCCAGATCCGCTTTGCTGGATGAGCCACTTTGTGTGAGCGCGCCATGTCAGCGCGCCGGCCCAGCGGCGTTCAGGCCGCGTCCGATAATTCGTCCACGCCCCCTACTTGAAAGCCCACCATGATCACCGCCACCTACCCCCACATCCAACTGCACATCAACGGCCAATGGCGCGATGGCGCCAGCGGCGAATCCCTGGCCGTGCGCGACCCCGCCACCGGCCTGGAGATCGGCCGCGTGGCCGTGGCCCGCACGGCCGACCTGGACGCCGCACTGGCCGCCGCCGCGCAGGGCTTTGAGCTCTGGCGCAAGACGCCAGCGGTGGAGCGTTCCAAGCTGATGCGCGAGGCCGCACGCTTGCTGCGCGAGCGCGCCCCGGCCATCGCCCGGCTGATGACCCAAGAGCAGGGCAAGCCCCTGGCCGAGGCCACCGCCGAGACCCTGTTTGCCTGCGAAGTCATCGAGTACTTTGCTGAAGAAGGCCGGCGTGTGGCCGGCCGCATCGTGGCGCCGCGCGCCGCCGGTGTGCTGCAGCAGGTGTTCAAAGAGCCGGTGGGCGTGGTCGCCGCCTTCACGCCCTGGAACTTCCCCATCAACCAGGTGGTGCGCAAGATGTGCGGCGCGCTGGCCACGGGCTGCTCGATCATCGTCAAGGCGCCTGAAGAAACCCCGGCCTCGCCGGCCGAGCTGGTGCGGGCCTTTGCCGATGCCGGCGTCCCGGCCGGGGTGATCGGCCTGGTCTACGGCCACCCGGCCGAAATCAGCAACTACCTGATCCCGCACCCGGTGGTGCGCAAGGTCACCTTCACCGGCTCCACCCCTGTGGGCAAGCAGCTCGCCGCGCTGGCCGGGCTGCACATGAAGCGCGTCACCATGGAGCTGGGCGGCCACGCGCCGGTGATCGTGGCCGAGGATGCCGACATCACGCGCGCCGCCGCGGCGGCCGCGGCCGGCAAGTTCCGCAACGCCGGCCAGGTGTGCATCTCGCCAACGCGCTTCTTGGTGCAGAACGCGGTGCGCGAGCAGTTCGTCGCCAAGCTGGTCGAGGCCAGCAAGGCGTTGAAGCTGGGCCATGGCCTGGAGGCCGGCACCACCCTGGGCCCCCTGGCCAACCCGCGCCGGCTTGAGGCCATGCAGCGCCTCACGGCCGATGCCGTGCAGCGCGGCGCCACCGTGGCCGCGGGCGGCGAGCGCGTGGGCTCGCAGGGCAACTTCTTCGCGCCCACGGTGCTGCTCAATGTCGCCCCCGACAGCCTGGTGCTCAACGAAGAGCCCTTTGGCCCCATGGCTGCAGTGCGCGGCTTTGATGCGCTCGATGAGGCCATTGCCGAGGCCAACCGCCTGCCCTGGGGTCTGGCGGCCTATGCCTTCACCGGCTCATTGAAGACCGCGCATGCGCTCACCCAAGGCGTGCAGGCCGGCATGCTGTGGATCAACCAGCCGGCCCTGGCCTGGCCGGAAATGCCCTTCGGCGGCGTCAAGGATTCGGGCTATGGCAGCGAAGGTGGGCCGGAGGCGCTGGAGGCCTACCTCAACACCAAGTCGGTCTCCACACTTTGCGTGTGAGGGTTTGACGATGAGCCACTCGATTTCACTGGCCCGGCGGGCCACACTGGCGGTCCTGGCCAACGGCGCGCTGCTGGCGGCTTCGCTGGCGCAGACATCCACTGCAACCACGACCGCGGCTGCCGCCACCAGCACCGCGGCTGCCGCCACCAGCACCGCGGCCGCCCTCGGCGCCTGGCCCGAGCGGCCCATCCGCATCGTCCTGCCCTTCCCGCCCGGCGGGCCCAGCGACATGGTCATCCGCCTGGCCGCAGAGAAGATGCAGGCCACGCTCAAGCAGCCGCTCATCATCGACAACAAGCCCGGTGCCGGCGGCAATCTGGGTGCGGGCGAGGTGGCCCGCGCCGCGGCCGATGGCTACACCTGGTTGTGGGGCACCGACACCCTGGTCAGCGTCAACCCGCATGTCTACAAGCAGCTCGGCTTCAAGGTCGATGACTTGCAGGCTGTGACGATTGCCACGCAGTTCAACCAGACCCTGGTGTGCCACCCGGCGCTGGGCGTCAAGACCCTGCCCGAGCTGGTGGCCAAGGCGCGTGCCAGCAAGCTCAGCTACGCCTCGGGCGGCGCTGGTGTGCCGGGGCATTTGTCGATGGAGCTGCTGCTGCACCTGGGCGGCTTTGAGATGACACACATCCCCTACAAAGGCCCGGCGCCCGCGGCGCAGGATGTCATCGGCAACCAGGTGCCTTGCGGCCTGCTGGCCGGGCCCACGGTGCTGCCGCACATCCGCGCAGGCAAGCTGGTGGCGCTGGCGGTTTCAGGCAGCGCGCGCTCACCCACCTTGCCCGATGTGCCCACCGTGGCCGAATCTGGCGTGGCCCAGTACGAGGCCAATTTCTCCCTGGTGATGTACGCCCCGCGCGGCATGCCCGAGGCCATCGCGGCGCGCTTTCGGCAGGCCTTTGTCGATGCCTTGAAAGCACCCGATGTGACCGAAAAACTCCGGGCCAGCGATCAGACCGTGGTGGCCAGCAGCGCCGCGCAGGCCGCGGCCGCGCTGGCGGCCGATTCCAAGAAGTGGGGCGAGGTGGCGCGGCGCATCAAGCTTGGCCTGGATTGAGAGCGCCCCCAAACCTGCCGCTTCGCGTCAGGCCCCCCGCGGGGGATGAGAAAACTTGGGAGCGGCCCGGCGTTTTCTCATGAGGGTGAGAGCCTTTCGATCATGCCCGCTCACCACGCCCAAACGCACCCGCTCGTCGTTGCAAATGCGCGCCATAGCCCGAGCTATGGCTGTGCTTTGCGCCTAGATCGCGCACGCTTGGACGCGTTGCTCGGGCACGCTCGAAAAACTCTCACCCTCTGAGGCCGGGCGCTGCCGCCGCCATCAGTTCAAGTCGCCCAGCATGGTGGTGCCGGCATGCCGGCCACGACCCGAATGCTTGGCTTTGTAGAGCTGGGCATCGGCCCGCGCCAGCAAGTCGCGCCAGCCGGTGGCGGGGTCGGCGCCAAAGGCCACGCCGATGCTCACGCCCAGGTGCAGCACCCGGTCGGCCACGGTGTAGGGCGTGGCAGCAGCGGCGACCAGTTTGTCCGCCACCGATTGCGCGTGGTCGCGCTCACGCACGCCGGCCAGCACGATGGCGAACTCATCGCCGCCCACGCGGGCCACGGCATCGGTGGGCCGCACCAGGGCCTGCATTTGCTGGGCAAATTGCTGAAGCAGCAAATCACCAATCATGTGGCCATGCTCATCGTTGACCGGCTTGAAGTGGTCCAGATCGATGTAGAGCAGCGCCAATGAAGGCCCATGGCCATCGCGCAGGCGCTCCTCCAGGTAGGACTCAAAGCCAGCGCGGTTGAGCAAGCCGGTGAGCGTGTCGCGCTGCGCCAGGTGCCACAGCCGGGAGTGCTCCAGCTTGTGGTGGGTGATGTCCTGCGAGACGCTAATGAAGCCGTCGATCTCGCCGCTGGACAGACGCAGCGGCAGGTAGCTCACGGCGAGGTGGTTGGCGGTTTTGCGGCCCGGAAACTCGCGCTCGAAGTACACCGTCTCGCCAGCCAGCACGCGGTCGATTTGCGATTTGCGGTGGGCATATTCGGCCTCACCAACCACGTCGCGCAGAGACCGGCCAACGATGCCCTTGCGCGGCGCACCAAACCATTGCTCGAAGCTGCTGTTGACAAAGCGGTAGCGGCCATCGATGCCCACCACGGCCAGCATGTCGGGCAAGGTCTCGGCAATCGAGCGCAGGGTGGCGGTCTGGCGTTCGGCTTCCTGCGCGGCGCGCAGCCTGTCTTCGATGTCGCGCATCACGGCCGAATAACGCTCAAGCTCGCCGGCAGCGTTGCGGTGGCCGATCACCATGTGGTCGACCTGCTGGACGCGCTGCCCTGCCGTGAGCACGGTGGTCTGGCCTTGCCACACGCCCTGGGCCTGCACCGCAGGCAGGATGACCTTGCGATACAGGCGGTTGGTCTGCGGGGTATTGAACTGCGCCACGTTCAGGTGCGCCACCGGGGCGTCTGCTGCGATCCCGAGGGCGCGGCGCACGGCCGGGTTCATGTAGGTGATGCCGCCTTCGCGACCGGCCTGCACGATGAAGCTGGGGGTGTGCTCGAAGATGGCCAGCAGCTCGGAGTCGTTGTGGGGCGCCGCCACCGCCGGCGTGACGGCGACCGGCACCTCAATCTCGCCAAGCACTGCGCCTGCGTCAGGACCCGCATCGCTTGCGGCCAACACTTGCCAGGCGAGATCGGCCACCGACTGCAGCATGCGTGCCTGGCTGGCCGAGAGTGTTCGCGGCCGGCTGTCCTGCACGCACACGGCCCCGAGGGCGGCCCCAGCCGGCGTTCTGCCCTGCGCCTTAATCGGAGCGCCGGCACAAAAGCGCAGGCCCAGGGCGCCGGTGACGGCGGGGTGCCTGGCCATTGATGGGTCCTTCAGGGCATCGGCCACCTCGAACACGGCGCCAGCGCGTACGTGGTTCACACAGCCGGCCATGTCATGGGCCAGTTTCGGGTTGTCGGGCAGGCCCACTTCAGCGAGTACGGCAAGCTCTTGGCCCTGAACGCGGCAAATCACTGCCATCGGCGCTGCACAGGCGGTGGCCGCCAGCCGCGCCAATTGCATCAGCAGCGGCTGGGCAACTGTCAGACCGGCGGTTGAAGGTGTTGCGGAAGGCGGTGTCATGAATTCGGAGGAAGTCGCCCCGGGCGCCTTGTCGATCATGCGCAGCTTTTAACCCGGCACGGTCCGACCAGCCATGTGATTTACACGTAGCTGCAATTCGCTTGATCCCCATGGCGATGATGGCTGGGAGCGGACCTGCCCGAAGGACATCAACGACCCTGCCGCCGCGCTGTTCGCATCGACGACACTGGCCAGCATGCGAGTCTTCACCGCGGCCCTGGCCACCGAGACCAACACCTTTGCGCCCATGCCCACCGGGCTGGACAGCTTTCGCGCCGGCGGCCACTACCCGGCCGGCAAGCACCCCCATCACATGACGCTGTTTGCCGGCCCGCTGTGGGCCGCGCGCCAGGTGGCGGCGCAGCGTGGCTGGCAGCTGATCGAGGGCCTGGTGGCCTCAGCCCAACCCAGCGGCATCACCACGCGCGCTGCCTATGAGGCCCTGCGCGATGAACTGCTGGCCGACCTGCACGCCGCCCTGCCGGTGCAGATGGTGCTGCTGGGCCTGCATGGCGCCATGGTGGCCGAGGGCTATGACGATTGCGAGGGCGACCTGCTGGCGCGGGTGCGGGCCATGGTCGGGCCCGGTGTGGTGATCGGCGCCGAGCTCGATCCGCACCACCACCTGAGTGCGGCCATGGTGGCCCACGCCGACCTGCTGATCGCCTTCAAGGAGTACCCACACACCGATGCGCTGGCGCGCGCCGTCGAGCTGGTCGATCTGTGCGAGGCCCAGGCCAAGGGCCGCATCCGGCCCGTGGCCGCGGTGGCCGATTGCCAGATGATCAGCATCCTGCACACCACGCGCGAACCGGCCCGCGGTTTTGTCGATCGGCTGCAGGCCCTGGAGGGCCAGGGCGGCATCCTTTCGATCAGCGTGACGCATGGCTTCCCCTGGGGCGATGTGGCCGACATGGGCACCAAACTGCTGGTCTATGCCGATGGCGATCAGGCCGCCGCGCAAGGCCTGGCCGACGCCTTGGCGCAGGAGCTGTTCGGCCTGCGTGAGGCCCTGGCGGTGCCTGTGCTGGGCATCGATGAAGCGCTGGATCGCGCACTGGCGCTGCAGGCATTGACAGGCGACGACGGCACCGGCCCTGTGACTGGCGAGAAGCAGCACAGCAGCCCGGGTGGCCCGGTGGTCATCGCCGACGGCGCCGACAACGCCGGCGGCGGCGCGGCCAGTGATTCCACCTTCTTCCTGCGCCGCATGATCGAGCGCGGCATTCAGGGCGCGGCCCTGGGCCCGCTGTGGGACCCGGCCGCCGTGCGCATCGCTTTTGATGCCGGCCTGGGCGCCAGCTTGGCCATGCGCATCGGCGGCAAGGTGGGGCCCATGTCGGGGGCGCCCCTGGATGCGCAATGCACCGTGTTGGCCTTGCAGCGCAGCCTGCGCATGCGCGGCCTGTCGGGCACGCCCACGGCCATGGGCGACTGTGCCTTGCTCGATGTGGCCGGGGTACAGGTGGTCGTCAACACCTACCGCAACCAGGCCATAGGCACCGACCTGTTCACCCAGCTGGGTTGCGACCTGGCCACGCGCAGCATGGTGGTCGTCAAGTCATCGCAGCACTTCCATGCCGAGTATTCCAGGCTCGCCTGCCAGGTGCTCTACGCCGCCGCGCCCGGCACGGTGACGCAGGATCTGCGGACCTTGGGCTATCGCAATGTGCGGCGGCCGAAGTGGCCCCTGGATTGAAGGCCGGGCCGGCCCGCAAACCGGACCTGCACCCAGACTTGAACCATGCCTCGCAAGGGTTCGCGATGGGCTAACCACCGTTTCAAGCCGACAATTTTTTGAGGATCAAGCCATGGACGAATACAACTTCACCACCCTGCAGGTCAATGGCATCAGCATGCGCGTGGCCGAGGCCACCGGCGGCACGGCCGGTGCGCGAGACAAGGCAGGCGTTGGCACCGGCGCCAGCGGCGCTGCCACCGCCAACGCCAGCGGCGCTGCCACCAGTGCCACCGCCGCCGCCCGCCCGCTGGTGCTGCTGTGCCACGGCTGGCCCGAGTCCTGGTACTCGTGGCGACATCAGCTGACGGCGCTGGCCGAGGCCGGGTACCATGCCGTTGCGCCGGACATGCGCGGCTACGGCAAGACCGGCAAGCCGCACGACATCGATCAATATACGCTGCTGCATCTGGTCGGCGACATGGTCGGCGTGG
>JAYSSS010000075.1:0-34252 GCA_043720415.1 Ideonella sp. | reverse complement strand
CCCATCGGGCCCAGCCGGCAGCACCCAGCGCAGTGCCTGTCAAGTAGACAGCCAGCAGCAGCGCGAAGGTGTAGACCGTGTTCTCTGCCACCTGGCTCAGCACCCGCAGCACGATCACTTCATAGCCGATACCCAGCAAGCCCGTCAGCATCAATGTCACAGTCAGGGACATCGGGAGTGGAGTCGCGGGCGCGATGGCGTGGCCCGTGGGGCCATCGGCCTTTGTCCAACGTGGCGGCAGCGCCAGCAGCGGCATCCACCGCAGCACCGTCGCCGCACAGGCAACATTCAACCTAAATCCGGCAGTTACCCCGTCGCTGGCAGCCAAGTTGGCGGCTTGAACGGCGCAAGAGTTGGGGCGATCTTGTCGCTCACGTAGCGCAACAGCACCGCCCATCGGTCTGCGGTTTCGAGCTGCTCCGCAGCTGCCTTGACGTGCTGCAGTGCCGCGTGGATGTTGGCGATCAGCGCTTTGAGCAGGTTCGCCTTGCCGTGCAGCGGGGTCAGGTACAGCGTCGTTTGCCCACCGCTGTGGGTTGCCCTGCCCACGGCCGCCAGCAGCAGCGGTCGGCTGGTGATGGCCTCCATGCGCGCCTTCGGGTTGGCCGCCCGGCAATACCAACTCCACCAGTTGTAGACCAGCGCGCAGGCTCGCGCCGTGGTCTGGCAGCGGTTGATGTCCTGGGTCGTGAAGCCGCTCAAGCCCCATTGGTTCTTCAACTCGTCGAAACCGTTCTCGCAATCCGCGCGGTCGCGGTAGAGCTGACCGATGGCTTGGATGGGATACGCCGCGTCGGTGACCATCACCGCGTACTCCCACAGCCGTTCGCCGTCGTGCACGCTGGGGCCTGCCAGGTCCAACTTGAGTTGCTTGCCGTCCACGCGCCGCTCGCGCGCGATACCGCCCTTGATGCGTTGGCGCACGACGACCACCCGGCGCTTCTTGCTCCAGCCCTGCAGTTGCAGCTGGTCTTGGACCATCTGGCAGCCCTGGTTGTCGGGCCGGCTCCAGTCTTGCCGCGCAAACTGCTGGGCCACCAGGCGCTGCACGTTGGCGGTTTGGCGCAGGCGCAGCAGGTAGGGCTGGCCTCGGCTCTCCAGCTCCAGCAGGATGCCCTCGTTGCCGTAGCCCGAGTCACCACGAACCAGCTCCGGGCGTCTGCCTTCAGGCCCTGTGCCCAGCTCGTCGAGCAGGCGCCCCAGCGCGGCCTTGGCATGCACGCTGGAGTGCTGCTTGCCGGAGCTGACTTGCACGTCCAGCACCAGACGCAGGTTGCCCACCCAGAAGGTGTGCAGCGTGTGGCTGGGCCGCCCGGGCTTGGCGGGGTTGTAGCCCCGCTCGGCGCCTTCCTGGCGGCCGTACAGCGGTTTGACGCTGGCGTCGATGTCCAGCACCCAGGGCTTGCTCAGCACCTCGCGCACCGAGTGCATCAGCGCTGGGCGCATCCAGGCCGTGCTGGCCGGCTCGTCGATGCGCTCCAGCGCCCGGCGCAGCGCGTCTTCGCTGACCACCTTGTTCATGCCCAGCGCCTGCGCGGCCACCGCGTCGCCGCGCAGCGCGGTGATGTGGGCATAGCGCCGGTGCCCGGCCAACAGCCCAAGCATCAACGTGCCCAACACATCGCGCTTGTCCGGCGCATTGCCGCTTTTGTACGCCAGCGGGCATGCTGAAACCCAGCGCTCGAACACGCCAGTAGCGGCCAGGAACTCGGCAAAGAAGACGAGCTGGCCGTGCGGCGTTGCTGCAGCGCCGGCGTCCCAGCCCACGTGCATGCGCCCGCCCAGCGTGTCCACCGCCTGGAGTTGATCGGCCTGCCCGCCACCCTGAATCAAGGCCCCTTGTCGCTTGCGTCTTGATTCACCCATTGGGTGAGTCTGCCAAGTCACCGCTTCACCGCGCCACTGCTGGCTTCGCGCAGGATTCGGCGGGGGCAACTGCGGTTTTTAGGTTCACCGCAGCGGGCGCCGCGTGTCGTGTTCTGCGGCGGGCGCTGGTGTCGTATGACCGCCGGCGCAATGCGCCTGGTGTTCAGGGCCTGCGGTGCAGGACCATCCGCGCCGCCCTACATGCCCTTGAACAAATGCGTGTAGCTGCGGCTCACCTCAAGCTGCTCTTTGTGGCCGCGCACGGCCACGATCTGGCGGCCGCGAAAATCGCGCGTCACGCTGGCAATCGACTTCACATTGACCAGGGTCGAGCGGTGGATCTGCCAGAACAGGTGCGGATCGACCTCATCGATCAGCTCCTTGATGGGCTTGCGGATCAGGGCCTCCACTTGCGCCGTCTGCACCCGCGTGTACTTCTCGTCGCTGATGAAAAACAGCACCTCGGCCACCGGGATCATCTGTATGGCCTGGCCGACGCTGGCCTGTATCCATTCCAGGTAGCGCGGCGCCGCGCCCGGGTTGAGTTTGGCGGCCAATTGGTGCAGCAGTTGCTGCACCGGCGGCGCGGTATCGGCTTCCTGCGTGCCACGCGTGGCCAGGCGGCGCTGGATGCGGGCCACCGTCAGGGCCAGGCGCTCGCGCTCGGCGGGCTTCAAGACATAGTCGGCCACGCCTTGCTCGAAGGCCTCGACGGCGTATTGGTCGTAGGCGGTGATGAAGACGATCTCGGGCAGGGATTCGTCGTCGCCCACCTCCATTTGCGCAATCTTGCGCGCGGCATCCACACCGGTGAGGCCGGGCATGCGGATGTCGAGGAAGACGAGCTCGGGGCGGTGTTGCGCCACCAGCTCAACGGCCTCGATGCCGTTCTTGGCCTCGGCCACGATCTGCAGCTCGGGCCAGGCCTCGGCCAGGCGGGCGCGCAATTGCTCGCGCATCAGGCGCTCGTCATCGGCGATGACGGCGCGCACCGCGGTGGCGGTGGCTGCGGGGCTGGGGTCAGGCGTCATGGCTTGATCGTAGCCGAGGGGCCGGCGTGCGGCGACGCGCCTGGCAACGCCTGTGCCTTGCGGCTGGGCTTGAGCAGCCACCACAGCAGCAGGCCCAGCAACAGCAGGGGTGAGAACACCAGCAGCGCCACCGCGCCCACCGCCAACAGGGGCAGGCCCAGGGCGACCATCACCACCATCAGCAGCAAGGCCAGCAGGCCCAGCAGAGTCAGCGGCAAGACCACCACCGCCACCAGCACAAGCAGGGTGATGCAACCCACCCAGCCTGCCACCTCGCCCGCGGGCAGGCTGCCGAAATCCAGGCCGCTGAACACCTCTTCGCCATCGATCACCACGCTCACCGGCGGCAGGTTCAGGTGAAGCAGGCCGTTGTGCACGCCGCTGGCCACCGTGATCACCAGCGCCAGCGCCAGGATCAGAAGCAGCGCCAGCAGCAGCGCAGCGCCACGCATTGACGGGCGGGTTAGGCCCGCGCCGGGGTGGCCAAGGCGCGATCCAGCGCGGGCATTCATGCGGCACCTCCATGCAAGGGCTTGTAGGGCAGGGCCACGGCCACCAGGGTGCCGCCGCCGGGGTTCTCGGTGATCGTCAACGAGGCCTTGCCGCCATACAGCAGTTGCAGGCGCTCGCGGATGTTGGCCAGGCCCACGCCGGTGCCAGCGGTGGCGGCGCGGCCAAAGCCCAGGCCGGTGTCGGCCACGGTGAGCGCGAGCTTGCCGTGCACGATCTCGGCGCGGATGGTCAAGTGCCCGCCTTCGGGTTTGGGCTCCAGGCCATGCTTGATGGCGTTTTCCACCAGGGTCTGCACCATCATCTGCGGGAACTCGGCCGAGAGCAGGCCTTCGGGCACGTTGATCTCAGTCGTTAGCCGCTCTTCCATGCGCACCTTCAAGATCTCCAGATAGGGGCGTATGACCTGCAGCTCGCGGCCCAGGTCGCGCGGGCCGTCACCGCCGGTCTCGCGCATGGTGGGCATCGATGCGCGCAGCAGGGCGATGAGGTTTTTTTGCATCACGCTGGCGCGTTTGGGGTCGGTCTCGATGAGGTGGTCGATCGAGGCCAGGGTGTTGAACAGGAAGTGCGGCTCCACCTGCGCCTGCATGGCCGCCATGCGGGCCTCGACCACCTGGCGTTTGAGCGCTTCGGATTCGGCCGTCTCCACCGCCTGCGCGGCCTGCGCTTCGGCCTTGATTTGCTGCTTGTAGGTGATCTTGATCACCGCCGAGGCCAGCACCCACAGCAGGGCCAGCTCGGGCAGGGCATCACCCAGGCTGACGGTGCTGGTGCGCAGGTGGGTGTCGCGCCGCGGGCGGTCGCCGCTGAGGCGCGCGGCCTCGGCCAGGTCGCGTGCGGCTTGGGCGGCGTCTTTGGCGGCGATGCGGGCATCCTCGGCGGCCATGCGCGCGTCTTCCTTGGCCTCGTCGCGGGCCTCGCGGGCATCGCGCACGGCCTCTTCAATGGCGCGTCGGGCTTCGCTCACCGCTTCCTTGACGGTGTCGGCGGTGGCGCCGGGTGGCAGGCGGATGTCGACGATGGGTTTGGCGCGGTTGGCGTCATCGTTGGCCGAAGCCGCCCGCGAGGCGCCGGCCGCGGCCGCCGATGCCGCTGACTTGGGCGTGATGCGGATGCCACGCTCGTCGATGGAAATCTCCACGCCTTCGGTCTTGCTGCCGGGCTTGGGCTTTTCGATCTTGATGGTCGAGCCCAAGACGCGGGCCTTGACCTCACCCGGTGATGTCGGCGGCGTCGGGGTTGCAGGCGGCTCGGGCGGCGTGACGATCACCGTCTTTGCCGGGCCGCTGACACGTTCGGTGAAGGTCCATCTGAAGGGCGGCAGCGAGGCCAGCATGTTGGCGCCGATCACCAGCAACACCGCCAGCACGGCAAAGCGCTTCCAGCTGATGGCCACCAACCAGCCCGCGTAGCTGTGAAAGGTGCGCACGCTGGCGGAGGCAAAGCGCTGCCAGCGTTCGGACCAGGGCGATGCGGTCAGGGTGGTCATGGGGCGCTGTAAGCCGGGGGGCGAGGTGAATTGATGCGCCACTGTACGCAGCGGCCCGTGGCGGCGCTGCGCGATGCGACCCGCGGCGGCGGCAGCGGCACAGACTGCATGTGCGCCGGCATGGGCCGGGCCGGGCGCCGCGGCGTGTTGAGCAGCGTGCGGGGCCGTGGGCGCAGCGCGCTGGGCGCTGTGCCCCGACTTCTTCGGCTTGCGCGGGAACTTTTTGTGCCCTCGGCGCCAATGACATCAGAGCCCACCATGACGCCCTTCGTTTCCTGGCCCCCCGCTGACGACAACCTGGTGCTGCTGCGCGCGCTGGTGGGCGGCAATGGCGCGGCGCTGGAGCCCTTGTACCGGCGCCTCGCGCCGGCGGTCTACCGCTATTGCCTGGGCCTGTGCGGCGACCCTGCCCTGGCCGCCGATGCCACGCACGATGCCTTCACGGCCCTGGCTGAAAAGCCACACGGATTTGATCCACACCTGGGAACGCCCGGCGCCTGGCTGGCCGGCATCGCCCGCCATGCCTTGCTGGCGCGGCACCGCCGCTTTGCCACCGAGGTGGCGCATGAGTCGGCACATGCTGGCGATGATGATGAGGGCATCGACGAGCATTGCGCTTCGCCCGAGCAGTTGCTGGTGCAGCGCCAGGCATTGGCCCAACTGCAAGCCGCCCTGCGCACCCTGCCCTGGGTGCTGCGCGAGGCCCTGGTCTTGGTCGATCTGCAGGAGCGACCCTATGCCGAGGCAGCGCAAATTGCAGGCTGCGAGCTCAACACCCTGCGCAGCCGCTTGCACCGCGCCCGCCTGCGCCTGGCCAGCCTGTTGACGGCCACAACCGGAGCCTTGCCATGAGAGCGTTCAGCCGGTCAGATGATCTGCACGATCACCCACCAGGTGGCCCACCAGCTGGCCCACCAGCTGGCCCGCCAGGTGGCCCGCCAGTTGACCCATCCCTTGGCCCAGCAGACGCCGCGCCCGACGCCCTGCCCTTGCGCGCCGCGCTCGAGACCTTGTCGGCCCACTTGCAGCGGCAGTCGCCGCCGCCCATGGCGCCGCGGGTGCGCGACGCCTGGCGGGTCGCGCGCGCCGAAATGGCGGCGCCGGTGCCACACAGCCCCACCTGGCTGCAGCGCCCGGCCTGGCTGAAAGGCCCGCGGCTTGGTGCCGCGTTGCGGCCGAGCAGGCCCGCCGCGGCAGTCTGGCCGAGGTGGCTCTCCGGTGCGGCGGTGTGCGGCCTGGCGCTGATCGCCTCGCTGGCTTTGATGACGCTTGATTCCGCTGGCCCGCACCTGCCCCTGGCTGGCGCCGAAGGGGGAGCCGCGGTCGAGGCCATGGCCAGCGCGCAAACCCACTTGGGCACAGCGCTGCAAGGCACGACCGACAGCGGTTTTGTGCCGGTGGCCAGCGGCGAGCCCTGGCAACGCCTGGTGCGCCGGGGCGAGCCGATGGCAGCCTGGCTGGTGCAGTCCGACATGCCGCGCGAACGGCTGGCGGCCTTGGGCTTGCCTTTCGATCCGGCGCGGGCGGGCGAAACCGTTCGCGCCGAGCTTTTGCTGCACGCCACGGGAGTAGTGCTCGCCGTGCGTGTGGCGCATTGATGACCTGGAGTGAAACCATGAAGCCAACCAAACTGTTGACCGAAGCCTTGGCCGTGACCGCCGCCGCGCTGGCCGCGATGGCGACAGCGCCCGCGGACGCCGAATCCGCCCGCGTTGAACTTGAAGTCGAGGGGCGGCTGCCGCCCACACTGGAGCCACAGCTCTGGGGCCGGTCCCTTCTGGCGCAGGGGCCGATGGTGCTGAGCGAGGAGTCGCAGGCCTTTGCCGCCCATGAGCTCGATGCCGAACGCCTGGTCAAGGGCGCGCCCTATTGCGCCGACGCCGTACATGAATCCGTGCAATCGCTGCCCGATGCCAGCGGCGCCGCCAGCAACCGCATCGTGCGCCGGCAGACCACCAAGCTGTGCCGCGACGGCGAGGGCCGCACGCGCCAGGAAATTGACCGCGACGGCACGCGCCGCATCTACCTGCGCGACCCTGTGGCCAAGGAAAACTGGGTGCTTGACCCGGTGGCGCGCACGGCTCGCCGGCTGGGCACGCCGCTGTCGCTGTCCTTGCAAATGACCTTGCCGCCTGGCCTGCACGACGGCCAAGCCTGGCGCGAACACGCCGAGCAATTGCGCGACTGGGCGCGGGCCATGGCCGACCGGGCACGCGGTGTGGCGGGCACGGCGCCATCGCCAATGCCGCCCTTGCCGCCCATGCCGGCGGCGCCGGCGGCCGCGCCCGCTTCACCCACCGCACCAGCAGCATCACCAGGCTTGCCGGCCATTTCGGCGCCCGCCGTGGCAGCACCCGCAGCGCACGCACCCACCGCCGTCGTCATTGCGCCGCAGGGTGATCGCCACGAGCAGCGCGACATTCAGCTGCGCATCCTGCGCTCAGACACCGACAACCGCCTCGCGCCGCCGGCCCTGCCACCCGGCATGAGTTTTAGAGCGCATGGTTTGGCGCCACGGGGCACCGGAGTGACGACGCCCTTGCCGGCTCGCGAATTCGATGGCCTGCGCGCCCATGGTGAGCGCACCACCTGGACCATCGAGGCCGGCAAGATGGGCAATGAGAAGCCCATCGTCATCACCCGCGAGGTCTGGCGCTCGCCCGAGCTGCTGCTCACCTTGCACAGCAGCGATTTCGACCCACGCAGTGGCGAGCTCAGCTACCGCTTGACCAAGCTCAAGCGTGGTGAGCCCGATGCGGCGTGGATGAAAGTGCCGGCCGACTACGAGCGGCGCGGCCGCGCGGCACCGGCGCGGCCAGCTTCGGCGCCACGCTCAAGGGCGTGACAGTCGAGGGCGTGACAGTCAAGGGCGTGACGACCTGGGCCGGGCCCTTGGCTTGTCGGGTTGCTCAGCCGCTCAGCCGACAGGCCCGAATGTCCGCAGATCGGGTTGGGGGCAACCGAAATGTGAGGACCTGGCCGGGGTGACGCTTGCCACGGTGGCACCCCGACCAGGCTTGTCTGGCTCAAGCCGCGAGGCTCAAGGCCAGCCCCAACACGGTGACGGCCAAGCCAGCTGCGGCAATCAAGCGCAGCAGGTACATGGCCGATTGATCCTCGAGGGTCAACAACTGCCCGGGCTCCTCCAGCAACTGACGGACCATGGCATCGTGTTTTGAGAGTTTGTGTGCGTTGTTCATGATGAGGCTTCCCTGTACTGCGTGACCGTTCTGGTCATCACAGGACGAGTTTGTATTCGCCTCAGCGTTACGCCAGCGTTAACTGTGCGCGCCCCGTTGTCCGCGCAAGGCCTGGTTCACCGGCTGGCGGTGCAAGAAGGTGTCGCGCCAGGGTGGCTCAAGCCGTGCGGCACAGCCTTCCACCCAGGTCCAGGCGGCGTCGGTGAGTGCGCTGGCCTGGGCATCGTGGCCTCCTGCCGCCTTCAACGCCAGGATGGGCCCCAGCCAGCGCTCGGCGCGGTACAGGCCATTGGGCTCGATGTCGGCGGCCATGGCCATGGCCTGTCGCGCACCGGCCAGACCGGCCGCACTGGCCGGCGCGCGCCTGGCCAGACGCAGCCTGGCCGCCAGTGCCACGCCCAGCAGGCCCAGAGATGTGGCGCTGCGCAGCACCTGTTGCAGCTCGGCGCAGGCCGCTGCCTCGGCCAGGCATTGGGCACGCTCCAGGCGCAGGCTCAGGCGCAACTCGGGCCAGCCGTGCTCAGGTGCCGCCGCCAGGGCGGTGTCGAACTCTGGCAGCGCGTCCTGCTGCAACAGCAGTTGCAGGCGGCCCTTGAGCAGGCCGTGGCGGGCGCGTTGGCGCGCCGGCAGCGCGGCCACTTCGCAGCGCGCCAAGGCCTGCTGGGCACGCGCCAACTGCGCCAGATCGAGCCAGGCCTGGGCACGGTGCATGTGCACCACCGGCAGCCACACCGGGTTGGAATCGGCCAACAGCGGCTCGGCCACGTCACACCACTGCATGGACTGCGCATAGTCGCCCCGGGCGCGCGCCGCTTGCGCCTGCAGGGCGGCGATGAAGCCGGCGCTGGCGCCGCGCAGTGCATAGCTGCTGACCAGTTGCTGGGCCGGCAGCAGCTGGGCATCGGCGCCAGCGACATCGCCCGCATTGAGCCGGTTCACCGCCAGGTTGGCCAGGGCCGTGGCCAGAAAGCTGTGGTCGCCACTGGCCCGGGTGGCGGCAATCACGCGCTGGTGGTAGGGCTGGGCCTGGCTCACCTGGCCGAGGTTGTCGAGCACCGTGGCCAGGTTGCCGATGAGCTCGGCCGCGTCCTGGGGGTCGGTGTGCTCGGTGATCAAGGCCTCGGCCGAGCGCAGGTGCGGCAGGGCCTCGTCGAATTCACCGGCCATGGCCAGGGCGGTGCCCAGGCGTTGGGAAATCGAGGCCTGCAGCGCTGTGAAGGCTTGGGCGTCCGATGGGGCACCAGGAGCCGACATGTGCCCCGTGGCCTGGCCCATCGCTGCGCAGTGTTGCAAGGCCAGGCGGCCCGCCTCGATGGCGCCCGCCCAGTCGCCCAGCATGCTGCGGTACCAGGCGCGGTGGCCTGCCGCACAGGCCACCTGGTGGGGCGAGCGGGCCAGCCCATCCAGCCGGTCCAGCAGTGGCAGGCCGGCGGCGTCGCGCACGGTGTTCATGTGCGCCTCCACCGCCAGCCGGACCAGATCAAAGGCTTCGTCGGGCTGCGCGCTGGCCTGCGCAATGTCGGCGCCGCGCAGCAAGAAGGCCACGCGATCGGTCTCACGCAGCGCCGCGTGCGCACGCTCAGCGGCGGCGCGCAGGCTGGGCAGGGCGCGTTCGCGCTGGCCAGCGGCTTCCCAGTGCGCCGCCAGGCGTGCCGGCTCACCGCCTTGGGCCTGTAGCCACTCGGCCACCTGGCCATGGGCATGGCGGGCCAGCACATCGGGGATGCCGGCGAGCACGGCCTCGTGCATCAGGTCGTGCACAAAGGCGCTGCCGCGCAGCACCTGGCGCGATTCCAGCTCGGCCCAGGCGTCGGCCAGCTCGAGCGCGGGCTGGCGCAGCACGTGCTCGGCCACGGCCACCGAGAAATCGACGCCGGTGATGGCCGCCACGCGGGCCAGCAGCAAGGCGCGCGGGCTGAGCTGGGCCAGGGCGCTGTCGATCAATTGCCCGACATTGCGTGGCCGTGGCAGCGCGCCGGCTTCGAGGTCGTGGCCCTCGGTCCAGGCCAGCTTGAGGGTTTCCAGGGCAAACAAGGGGTTGCCGCCGCTGCGCGCGTGCAACAGCCCGGCCAGGCTGGCCAGCCCGGCGCCACGCACACCCGGCAAGCCCAGTGAATCCAGCATCTCGGCCAGGGCGTCGCCGTCCAGGGGCGCCAGGGTCAGGCTCTCCCATGGCGACGCCGCCGCGAGCGCCGCTAAAAGGGCCGCGGCGGGCGAGCCCGGCGGCGGTTGGCGCAGGGCGAGCAGCCAGGCGCCGGGGCCACTGCTGGCGATGAGCTCGGGCAGCAACTGCAGCGTGGCCTCATCGGCGAAGTGCAGGTCGTCCAGGACGATGCCGGGCAGCGCAGTCAGGGCCTCGCGCAACACCGTGGCCAGGGTCGCTTGCAGGGTCTCGCGGCGCACGGCCGGCACTTGCGCTGCCGTGGTGACCAGCTCCGGCAACAGCGGCGCCAGTTGTTGGGCCGGCACGCTGCTCAGCGCCTGCGGCCACAACACTTGCAAGGCGCGCAAGGTGCGGCCCAGCGTGGCGTAGGGCACGAGCGCATCGCCTGGGCGGCCAGCGGCCACGAGCGGGCCGCACCAGGATGTGGGCGCGACGGCGCCGAGCGGCACCGTCAGTGCCTGGATCAACCGCGATTTGCCCAGGCCGGCCTCACCCTGCATCAGCAGGCGCCCGCCCGTGGCCAGCGCTTGCTGCAGCCGCGCCAGCTCGCGCTCGCGCCCCACCATGCGCGGCGGGCGCATCAGGGCGGCGGGCAGCGTGCGCCGGGCCGCGCGCACGGGCAGGGTGTCGCGCTCGGCGGCCTCGACGGTGGCCAGCAGCGCCAGGGTTTCGGGCGAGGGCCGGGCGCCAAGCTCGTGCTTGAGGCGCTGCTCGCAATCGTCAAAGGCGCGCAGCGCGGCGGCACGGTCACCGGCCAGGTAGTGCAGGCGCATCAGCCGCCGATGGGCGTCCTCGCGCAAAGGGTCCAGCGCGATCAGGGCCTGGGCCAGGGGCACGGCGGCGGCCGGGTCGGCGTCGCGCTCGATGGCATCGATGCGCTGCAGCAACTGCTGGCGCTGGCCTTCCCGGCGCTGCTCGCGCAGGCCGGCCAGCCAATCGGCCAGCTCGCCCGCGGCGGGTGCAGGCATGTTGCCCAGCACTGCGCTGTCGGCGTCCAGATCGTGGCTGACGCCATCGGCCAATTGCAAGGTCGAACTGCCGGTCACCAGATCCAGGCCGCACTGCCGGCGTAGCCTGAACAGACGCTGGCGCAAAGCGTTGCGTGCGGTGTCGGCGGGGCTGTCGGGCCAGAGCAGGGCAGACAGCCGATCGCGGCGTGTGGGCCCAGCGATGGCCAGCCAGGCCAGCAGCGCGGCGTCGATGGCGGCCAGGGGCTGGGTGGGGCCACCGGCGGGGCTGACCAGCGGGGCGTCGCGCAGGCTCAGCGCCGTGCTGTTGGTGGACGGCAGCCGGGCTGCCAGGGCCTGGCCCGGGTGTTGGGTCACGGTAGGCCGCGCTGCGGCGCAGGACGCCGGCTTGGTTCAGTGGGCTGCGGGCAAGGCAGAAGGCTTGGGCGCCAGGCTGGTCGCTGGCGTGGTCGCTGGCCCAGTCGCCGGCCCAGTCGCTGGCCCAGTCGCCAGCCTGGTCGCTCGCATCGTGCCACGCCAGTTCGCCGGCACGGCGGCAAGCAGGCTTGCGTGCGCGCCCCAGGCGCCACGCTCAGTCGCTGGACTTCATCGATTGCCACAGGTCAACCAGCATCATCGTCAGGCCCAGCAGGATCACCACGCCGAGTGAGACTTCCTTGAGCTTGATGGCCAGCGGCAGGAGGTAGCTCAACATCAGCGCGACAGCGACAACGGCGGCAAAGGCTTTGGTGGTCATGGTGGATTCTCCTGGGATCGTGTCGTGTGCGGGCGGCCGGCGGTGCTGAGCTGGGCGAAATCAGTGTTCTGGTGGGCGGGTACGGAATTGGCTGCGGCTGCGAACTGGGTGCGAACTGGATGCAAACGGGGCTGCTACGCCGGCTACGCCTGCAGCTGGGATTGCAGCCAGCGTGCACTGCGCAGCAGCCGCGCATCCATGCCGCGCTGGCCCACCAGTTGCACGCCCAGTGGCAGGCCATCGGCGCCGGTCATCAGCGGCATGGACAAAGCGGGCATGCCGCACAGCGTCCACAGCGTGCCAAAGGCGGGGTCGCCGGTGGTCGCCAGCGGCGGCGCGGTGCCACGCGTGGCCGGGGTGATGATGGCGTCGAAGTTGGCGAACAAATCGCCAAAGCCTTCGATCAGGCGCGGGATGCGGGCCAGGGCCTGCTGGTAATCGAGGGCGCTGATGCTGCGGCCGCGCTCCAACTGGGCCTGCAACGAGGGCGACAACTGCTCGCGGCCTCTTGTCCATTCGAGCTGCAAGTTGGTCGCCATTTCGGCTTCCATGATGCAGCGATGCCAGTCCCAGGCGCTGGCCACTGAGTCGGGCAGGGTGTATTCGTCGCATTGCGCGCCCAGGGCCTGTGCCAGCTCGGCAAAGGCCTCGTGCGTGGCGGCGTCGGCCTGATCCCAGATGGGGGTCTTCACCAGTGCAAAGCGCGGCGCCAAAGGGGGCTCGCCGGCCATCACCTGGGCAAAGGGGATGCGCGCCGTGGGCCGGGTGTCGGGGTCGTTTTCGTCAAAGCCGATGAGCTGCTCGGCCACCAGCGCGATGTCGTCCAGGCTGCGCGCAAACATGCCCACGCTGTCGAGCGTGCGTGACAGTTTCAGGATGCCGTGGCGCGAGATCAGGCCGTGCGTGGGCTTGAAGCCGTAGACGCCGCAAAAGGCCGCCGGCCGGATGATCGAGGCGTTGGACTGCGTGCCTATGGCCAAGGGCACCATGCCCGCGGCCACCGCCGCGGCCGAGCCCGAAGACGAGCCGCCCGGCGTGCGCTCGGCGTTGTGTGGGTTGCGCGTCTTGCCCGAGACATAGGTGGCGAGCTCGGTGGTCACGGTCTTGCCCAGGATCACCGCGCCGGCGGCGCGCAACATGGCCACGACGCTGGCGTCGCGGTCTGGGCGGCGCGCGGCGTGCAGCACGCAGCCGTCCTCGGTGGGCATGTCGGTGGTGTCGATGATGTCCTTGATGCCCACCGGCACGCCGTGCAGCGGGCCGATGGCCCGGCCCTCGGCGCGGTCGGCATCGCGCAGCCGGGCCTGCGCCAGCGCATGCGCCTCATCCAGAAAGTGCCAGGCCTGCACCGCGGGCTCGACGGCATGAATGCGTTCCAGGCAGGCCTGCACCAGCTGCTCTGAGCTGATCAGGCCTTCGGCCACAGCCCGCGCCGCGGCACTGGCGCTGAGCTGGTCCAGCGGTGTCAGCGCCATGAGCGCCTAAGCACCGGACCCATGCGACGCCGGGCTTGGGCCATGGGCGGCCAAGGGTCTGGGCATCGCATCAGCGCCATCACTTGCCATACAAGGTGTTGGGCAACCACATGGCGATGCCCGGGAAGACATAGACCAGGGCCATGGTCACGACCACCACATAGACAAAGGGCATGCAGCCACTGAAGATCTGCGTCAGCAGCACCGAGGGTGGGCTGACACCCTTTAGGTAGTACGCCGACATCGCCATGGGTGGACTCAAGAAGGCGGTTTGCAGGTTCAGCGCCACCAGCACCCCGAACAGGATGGGGTCGATGCCGAAGTGCGGCAGCATCGGCAGGAAGATCGGGATGAAGATGATGATGATCTCGGTCCACTCCAGCGGCCAGCCGAGCACGAAGATGATCACTTGCGCCAGCAGCATGAACGTGATCGGGTTCAGGTTCATGGCCAGCACGAACTCTTTGATGATCTGGTTGCCACCGAGGTAGGCAAAGATCGAGGCAAAGGTGGCCGAGCCGACGAAGAGCCAACACACCATGGCCGCGGTGCGCGCCGTCAGGAACACTGATTCGCGCACGCCTTGCCAGGTGAGCGACTTGTAGGCCGCCGCCAGCACGGCCGCGCCGAAGGCGCCCACGGCGGCCGCCTCGGTGGGGGTGGCGATGCCGAACATGATGGCGCCCAGTACCGACATGATCAACAGCGACAGCGGCAGGAAGGATTTGGCCAGCATCTTGATGATCACGCTCACCGGGAAGTTGCCTTCCTCCTTGGGCAGCTTGGGTGCGCGCTCGGGCTTCCACATCGCCAAGACGATGACGTAGACGACGTACATGCCGGCCAGGAAGAAGCCGGGCACAAAGGCCGCGGCATACAGCTTGACCACCGACAGCCCGGCCATGGCGCCATAGACGATGAGCATGATCGAGGGCGGGATCAGGATGCCCAGGCAGCCGCCAGCGCAGATCACGCCCGCGGCCAGGCGCGTGTCGTAACCGGCCTTGATCATCTGCGGGAAGGCCAGCAAACCCATCAAGGTGACCACGGCGCCGACGATGCCGGTGGCCGTGGCAAACAGCGCGCAGGTGGCCAAGGTGGCCACGGCCAGTGAGCCGGGCACATGCTTGAGGGCGATCTGCAGGCTCTTGAACAGGCTGTCCAGGATGTTGGCGCGCTCGACCAAGTAGCCCATTAACAAGAACAGCGGTATGGATACCAGGGCGTCGTTGTTGAGCACCGTGAAGGTGTTCTGTGTTAACAGATAAAAGACGCGGCTGTCGAAGAAGGCCTGGCCGGGCTGAAAGTAGGCGTAGTAGCCGAAGCCCACCCCCAAGGCCATCAGCGTGAAGGCAACGGGGAATCCGATGCAAATCACGAAGACCAAAATGCCCATCATGACCAGGGCGACTGCGGGATCACTCATGCCGGCACTCCTTGTTTTTCAGCCGCCGCGGCCTTGGCGGCGTGCTCGGCCAGGATCTGGTTTTCAAGCTCTTCGACATCGTGCATGCGCGCCGGCCAGTCGCCGGTTTGCAGGCACAGAATGCAGCGCAGCACCTCGACAATGCCCTGAATGGCCATCAGGCCGGCCCCGAAAGGAATCATCATCTTCAGCGGCCAGATGGGCACGCCCGCCGGGCTGTTGACACTGACCTCACGGATGCGCATCGATTCGAACCCGTAGGCGCCACCGGCGTACACCAGGGCCAGGATGCCTGGGAAAAAGAAAAAGATGTACAGCGTCAGTTCGACCTTGGCCTGGGTCTGGGGCGACCAGCGCCGGTAGTACATGTCGGCGCGCACATGGCCGCCACGCGACAGGGTGTAGGCGCCGCCCATGTAGAACAGGGCGCCGTACATCAGGTAGCTCAAATCAAACGCCCAGCTGGTGGGGTCGTTCAACAGGTAGCGCACCATCACCTCGTAGCAGGTGCCCAGCGTCAGGATGACGGCGCACCAGGCAAAGGCATGGCCCACCGTCTTGCTGAGCTGGTCAATCATGTAGATGAGTCGTTGCATGGGTTGACTCGATTCAGGTGAGGGGTGCAACAAGAAAAGGGGCGGTCCGAAGGCCGCCCCGATGTGCTGTCAGCGGCCAGGCCGCTGAACAGGCCGGCGTGAATCAGACCGGCAGCTTGGTCTTGAACACGTGCTCGTAGCCGAGGGCGTAATCGGCCTCGTTGAGGAACATGTAATAGGCCACGCGCTTGGCCCAGGCGAGCTGCGAGTCGACCACTTTCTTGAAGAAGGGGTCTTCGTCGCCAAGCTTCTTGCTCAGCACATCCCAGGCCTTGAGCTGCTCAACGAACACGCCCTTGGGCGTGCGCAGCACATTGACCTTGTGCTTGCCCACCAGGTCTTGCAGGTCGCGCGAGTAGTTGTCCATCGCCGTCCACCAGTTGGATTGGCTGGCGGCCTCGGAGGCGTACTGCAAAACGGCCTGCAGGTCCTTGGGCAGGGTGTTCCACTTGGTCTTGTTGAACGAAATCTCGAAGAACTCCATCGCCTGATGGAAGCTGCCCATCATGTAGTTCTTGATCACGTCCTGCGCGCCAAAGCGCATGTCCGAGGTCGGGTTGTTGAACTCGAAGGCATCGATCACGCCTTTTTCGAGCGCTGGGATGATTTCGCCACCCGGCAACTGCGTGACCTTGGCGCCCATTTGCTGGAACAGATCGGCCGCCAGGCCGACGGTGCGGTACTTCAGGCCGGCCAGCTCCTTGGCGTCCGTGATCGGCTTCTTGAACCAGCCCAGCGGCTGCGTCGGCATGGGCATGACGAAGAAGCCGACGACGTTCAGGTTGAGCTTGGCCAGCAGCTCGTTGTACAGCGCCATGCCGCCGCCACGGTAGATCCAGGCCAGGGTCTGCGGTGCGTCGCAGCCATTGATCGGGCCCGAGCCAAACAGCGAGGCGACCTTGCTCTTGCCGTACCAGTACACCGGCACGGTGTGGCCGGCGTCGAGCACGCCCTTGCTCACGGCGTCCATCACCTCGAAGGGCTTGACCACCGCGCCAGAGACCAGGTAGTCGATGCGCAAGCGGCCGCCGGACATCTCATTGACGCGCTTGACGTACTCCTCGGCCATCTCGTTGAAGATGTCCTTGGCGCCCCAGGAGCCCTGCATCTTGAGCACGATGGGCGACTGCGCCACGGCGATCATCGGGGCGGACATGGTCGCGGCGCCGAGGGCACCAGTGGCTGCCGAGCCCAGGAATTTGCGGCGCGCGGGTTGGGCTTGCGCCGGGCTCGCGACGAGCGCGATGGACGGGGATTTGTCGGTCACTGTGTGTCTCCTGCCAGCCCGAGGTGGCTGTGATGGATGCCGGTTGCGCGTCAGGAATTGACACCAACCACCGTAGGCCGAGCGGCGCAAATCAAGCATGATCTGCCGCGCTGCGGATTGCCTTTGACAATAACAAGGCAGCGCAGACTTGCCTTCGGGGGTAACCCGTGGCGAGATGCGTCACCTTGTCGTGGTGTGCCGCGCCGTGCGCTCAGCGGCCCAGGCGCATGCGGCCGATCAGGCCATCACGGTCGATGAACTGGTGTTTTAGCGCGGCGCCGATGTGGCCCAGGACCAGCAGCCCCAAGAGCTTGGCCAACCAGCCGTGCAGCGGTTTGATGGTCTCGGCAAAGGCCTTGTCCACGGGCATGAAATCGGGCAGTTGCAGCACACCAAACCAGACGATGGGAAAGCCTGCGGACGAGCTGTAGGCCCAGCCCACCAAGGGCACGGCGAAGAACAGCACATACAGCGCCGCGTGGCCGGCGTGCGCCAGCTTGGCCTGCCAAGCCGGCATGCCTGGCGGATCGGGTGGCGGCTTGTGTGCCAGTCGCCACAGCAGGCGCAATGCGGACAGTGCCAGGATGGTCATGCCGGCCCATTTGTGCCAGTTGTAGAGGCGCAGCCGGGTGGGCGACAGCGGCAGATCGCTCATGTAGATGCCGGCGCTGAAGGTGATGATGATCATCACCGCCAGCAGCCAGTGCAGGAGCACGGCTGGCCAGGTGTAGCGCGCGGCGGCGCTGGGTGGTGTCGTGTTCATCGTGCCTAGTGTGCCGTGGGCGAGGTCTGCCACAGTGCTTGGCATTGCGTCGCCAGGGTTTGGTGTTGATCGGCAGGCAACAAGCGATGGCGCAGGGCGAAGTCCAGCGTCACCAGGGCGGCGTCGACCGTCATGCCGCTGCCGGCAGCATGTGCCAAGGCTTCGTCGATGGGCAGGCACATCAGCTCAGCCACTTCGCCGTCTTGGTTGCACGGCATGAGGTCTTGTGGCAGAGCCAAATCAAAGACGCTGATCCGCTCCTGCATGAAGCCTTCGGGGATGTCGCGCGCGACGCGGATGACGCGGCCCGGGCGCAGGCCCCGCATCTGCGCCGGCCTTAGGCCGGCCTCTTCCCAGCCTTCGCGCACGATGGTTTCCTCGGGCGTCTGGCCGTGCGGCACGCCGCCGCCGATGAGGTTGTCGAGCAGGCCCGGGTCAGTGGCCTTGGTCAACGCGCGACGAGCGATCCAAAGCCTGTTGGGCTGGCCGTTCGCGCCAGCCACATAACCGTTGCAATGCGCACCCAGCGTGATCGTGCCCCAAAAGCGTGAGGCCGCACGCTCAAAGGTGGCCAGCAAGCGGCCACTTTCCTGGGCCAGCACGGGATAGGTCTCGTTGCGCCAGGCCACGATCAGGCCGGCCTCACGCAGCGCCATGTTGGCCTGGGTGAAGAATGGCGTGCGTTCGCTGGCGGGCACCGTGAGCGTCACGCTCTGGTCGGTGGTGCACAGGGCCTCGGGCCAGCGCGCCAGTGCAGACAAATGAAGAGCGGCCACCGAGCCGACCTGGTGCCTTGTGCCGGTCGGCAGATCGTCGCCAACAAAGAACGGCACACGCGGCACGCTGCGCCGCTGCGCGGCATTGACAGCATCCCAAGCGTCGATGGACGAGGAGTCCGAAACGGGCATGAATTCGTCTCCTGTTCGAGCCGGCTCGAAGCGTCAATGTGATGTCGGCTGGTGAAGTGTTCCATGGCCGAGTCAGCGCGGCTGGCCGCCTGACTGGCGCTCGCACGAACTGGCCTTCGCACGAATTGGCCTTTGCACAAACAACAAAGCCCGCACAGGCGGGCTTTGGGGCGACATCAAACGAATCGAAAATTTGGTTGCGGGGGCAAGATTTGAACTTGCGACCTTTGGGTTATGAGCCCAACGAGCTACCAGGCTGCTCCACCCCGCGACTGAGTCATTGACTATAGCCTATATTTGCTCTGAAACACCCTGCGCTTTGCTCCTTCTTCTCAGAGCGAGCAGCGCGTGACGTTCAGACTCACTCGTCCTTGGCTGACGCTTCAGCTGCAACAACAGGCCGATCCACGAGTTCGACAAAGGCCATGGGCGCGTTGTCGCCCACACGAAAGCCCATCTTCAAGATGCGGGTGTAGCCACCGGGCCTGGCCTGGTAGCGCGGGCCAATCTCGCCGAACAGCTTGCCCACCACATCCCGGTCGCGCAAGCGCGCGAAGGCCAGGCGCCGATTGGCCAAGGTGGGTGTCTTGCCCAGCGTGATCAGAGGCTCGACGACGCGGCGCAGCTCTTTGGCCTTGGGCAAGGTCGTCTTGATGGCCTCGTGTTGAAGCAGCGAGACGCACATGTTGCGCAGCATCGCCTGGCGGTGCTCGCTGGTGCGGTTGAGTTTTCGAAGTCCGTGACGGTGACGCATGGTGCGTTCCTTTCGTTATTTAGCCCACGGCCGTGTCAGGTACCGCAGGGTTTGCATACCGACCTGATCCAGGCCGAGCGCAATCTCATCGTTTGTCGAGCCCTTGAGGCGGCCAGTTTTCAAGCCGGGCGCCCAGGGTCAGGCCGCGAGAGGCCAGTACCTCTTTGATTTCGTTCAGCGATTTGCGGCCCAGATTGGGTGTCTTCAACAACTCGGTCTCGGTGCGCTGGATGAGGTCGCCGATGTAATAAATGTTCTCAGCCTTGAGGCAATTGGCCGAACGCACCGTCAACTCAAGCTCATCCACCGGGCGCAACAAGATGGGATCGAAAGATTCCTTGCCGCGCGCTGGCTCACTGCTCGTGCTGTAGCCAGGGCCATCGCTGCTCTCAAGGCCGGTGAACACCACCAGCTGCTCGACCAAAATCTTGGCCGACGCTCGGATGGCTTCCTCTGGCGAGATGGCGCCGTTGGTTTCTATCTCCATCACCAGTTTGTCGAGGTCGGTGCGCTGCTCGACGCGAGCGTTCTCGACGGCATAGCTGACACGACGAACCGGCGAAAAGGACGCGTCCAACACGATGCGGCCAATGGACTTTGTAGGCTCGTCAGCAAAGCGGCGCAGGGTGCCCGGCACATAGCCGCGGCCCTTTTCCACCTTGATCTGCATGTCCAACTTGCCACCGTGAGCCAGGTGAGCAATCACGTGTTCAGGATTGATGACTTCAACATCGTGCGGGACCTGAATATCAGCAGCCGTGACCGGGCCTTCGCCGTCCTTGCGGACGACCAGGGTCACCTCATCACGGTTGTGCAGGCGAAACACGACGCCCTTCAAGTTCAACATGATGTGCACGACGTCTTCAGCCACACCATCAACCGTCGAGTATTCGTGCAGCACGCCTGCGATCGTGACTTCGGTGGGGGCGTAGCCGACCATGGAGGACAGCAAAACCCGACGCAGTGCATTGCCAAGCGTGTGGCCATAGCCACGCTCGAAGGGCTCCAGCGTCACCTTGGCGCGGTGGCCGCCAAGGGGTTCAACATTGATGGCTTTGGGTTTCAGGAGATTGGTTTGCATCGAATCTAAGTTCCTCTCAATACCCTCGGCTCGTTACACCGATAAGGCTGACGGACCATGCCGGGCTGGAATGGACTGCGCTTCGTACCCGACACGCGAAGCGCCATGAATAGTGGGCGGTGGCCTGACCTGCCCCACCGCGCTGTTGATTTATCGCGAGTACAACTCGACGATCAGGGATTCGTTGATCTCCGCACCAAACTCATCGCGATCGGGTACCTTCTTGAAGATGCCCTCCAACTTGGTCGCGTCGACCTGCACCCACGCCGGCATGCCAATCGACTCCGCCAGCTTGAGCGCCTCGGTTACGCGCAACTGCTTCTTGGCCTTTTCGCGCAGGCCAACGGTGTCGCCAGCCTTGACCAGGTAGGACGCAATGTTCACCATCTTGCCGTTGACCAAGATGCCTTGGTGCGACACCAACTGCCGTGCTTCTGCACGCGTGGAGCCGAATCCCATGCGGTAGACAACATTGTCGAGGCGCGATTCAAGGATGATCAGCAAGTTGGCGCCGGTGTTGCCCTTGCGGCGCTCAGCTTCGGCGAAATACCTGCGGAACTGGCGCTCGAGAACGCCATACATGCGCTTGACTTTTTGCTTTTCGCGCAGCTGCAGACCGAAGTCAGAGGTGCGAGCGCCCGAAGTTCGGCCATGCTGTCCAGGCTTGGTCTCAAATTTGGATTTGTCACTGATCGAGCGTCGTGCGCTCTTCAGGTACAGATCGGTGCCTTCACGGCGGGCCAGCTTGGCCTTGGGTCCTAAATAACGTGCCACGTTGCTTCCTCTGATGAATCTGACGCGAGGCTAGGTCGCGCGAGTCTGGCGGGTACTGGATGCGCTCAGACGGTGGGCTTAACCAATGCCATCAATGGCATCGGGATTGCCTGGCGGTGCCAGCGTAGCGGCCAGGCAAGGACGGTGGTGACATTACCCACCGCCATGGTGAATTTTCAAATGCGACGGCGTTTTTGCGGACGGCAGCCGTTGTGCGGAACCGGGGTCACATCGCTGATGGAATTGATTCGAATGCCGAGCGCCGCCAGTGCACGGACCGAGGACTCGCGGCCTGGACCGGGCCCCTTGATGCGAACGTCCAGGTTCTTGATGCCCTGCTCTTGCGCTGCGCGGCCCGCCACCTCGGCGGCGACCTGTGCGGCAAAAGGAGTCGACTTGCGCGAACCTTTGAAGCCTTGGCCACCCGACGACGCCCACGCCAACGAGGCGCCCTGCCGATCGCAAATAGTGATGATCGTGTTGTTGAACGAAGCATGCACGTGGGCAATTCCATCCGCGATGTTCTTGCGAATTTTCTTGCTCACGCGGCGCGCCGCGGTATTGGCTGGTGCTTTGGCCATGTCGTTTCTCGATCAGATTCTTGGAAGTCTTACTTCTTCAGCGCCGCGGCGCCCTTGCGCGGGCCCTTGCGGGTGCGCGCATTGGTGCGAGTGCGTTGTCCGCGCAGAGGCAAGCCACGGCGATGGCGCAGGCCACGGTAGCAACCGAGGTCCATCAATCGCTTGATGTTCATCGACAACTCGCGGCGCAAATCGCCTTCGATCAACAGCTTGTTGACCTCGTCGCGAATCTTTTCCAGATCGCCGTCGTCGAGGTCTTTGATTTTCTTTGAATAGGCGATTCCCACCGATTCACAGATCTTTTGCGCCGTTGTCCGGCCAATGCCGTAGATGGCTGTCAAGCCAATTTCGGCGTGCTTGTGTGGCGGGATGTTGATGCCAGCAATACGTGCCATGGTCTTCCTTCAATCAGCTGTTCTTGCGCGGTCCGGGCGATCAGCCCTGGCGCTGCTTGTGGCGTGGGTCAGTGCAAATCACACGCACCACGCCCTTGCGGCGGATGACCTTGCAATTGCGGCACATCTTTTTGACCGATGCAGAAACTTTCATCGTCTTCTCCTTGAACCACTCAACGTGCGCAAATCACGAATGAAATGCGTCTGAACCACAGGGAGCCAACTCAGCTGTCGCCCCAGAATGAACGGGGCCGCGCGGTCGACATCGAATCGATATGCCGCAAGCGATTAGCTCGCTTTGAAATTGGCCTTCTTCAGCAAAGACTCATATTGCTGACTCATCACATAGCTCTGAACCTGAGCCCAGAAGTCCATGGTCACCACCACGATGATCAGCAGCGATGTCCCGCCAAAGTAAAACGGTACGTTGTACTTCAACACCAAGAATTCGGGCAGCAAACAGACCAAGGTGATGTACACCGCGCCTGCAAGCGTCAATCGCCCAAGAATCTTGTCGATGTGTTTAGCCGTTTGCTCTCCCGGGCGAATGCCTGGGATGAAGGCGCCACTCTTTTTGAGGTTGTCGGCCGTCTCACGGCTGTTGAACACCAGGGCCGTATAGAAGAAGCAGAAAAATACGATCATGGCTGCGTACAGCATGACATACACCGGCTGCCCAGGCGAGAGCGCGGCCGAGGCGTCCTTCAGGACGCGCATGAACATACTTTCGCCTTGACCCGTAGCGATCCAGCCCACCACGGTGGCTGGCAACAAGATGATCGACGACGCAAAAATCGGCGGGATCACGCCAGACATATTGAGCTTCAACGGCAGGTGCGACGACTGGCCGCCATACACCTTGTTGCCGACCTGACGCTTGGCGTAATTGACCAGAATCTTGCGCTGTCCACGCTCGACAAAGACCACGACAAAGGTAACGCCAATCACCAAGGTGATGATGATCAGCGAGGCAAAGATGCTCATCGCACCCGTGCGCACCAACTCAAACAAGCCGCCGATCGCACTGGGCAAACCGGCTGCAATGCCCGCAAAAATCAGTATCGATATGCCGTTGCCAAGGCCGCGTTCGGTGATTTGCTCACCCAGCCACATCAGGAACATGGTTCCAGCTGTCAGGCTCACCATGGCTGTGATGCGAAAGCCCATTCCAGGCGAGATCACCAAGCCGGCCGAGCTTTCCAGTGCGACCGCGATGCTCAAAGACTGGAACACGGCCAAGCCCAGCGTGCCATATCGCGTGTACTGGGTGATCTTGCGGCGGCCCGCTTCACCCTCTTTTTTCAGCGACTCCAGGCTGGGAACGACGTAGGTCATCAACTGCATGATGATCGACGCCGAGATGTACGGCATGATGCCCAGGGCGAAGACGGTGAAGCGTGACAGCGCTCCGCCGGAAAACATGTTGAACAGGCTGAGGATGCCGCCTTGCTGATCCTTGAATAGCTGTTGCAACTGATTCGGGTCTATGCCCGGAACAGGAATATGCGCACCCAGCCGGTAGACCAGCAGCGCAAGCAGCAAGAAGACCAGCCGGCGACGCAGGTCACCGAACTTGCCACTCTTGGCGAGCTGATTTGCGGAGGTTGCCAAGTGAAAGCTGCCTAAGCTCGAATTCAGCTGACCGAGCCGCCAGCCGCCTCGATCGCGGCCTTGGCACCGGCGGTGGCGCCAAGCCCCTTGACTGCGACCTTGCGGGCCAGCTCGCCGGTCTTGACGATCTTCACGTGGCGAATGACCACACCGACGAGACCTGCGGTCTTCAGGGTGAGCAGGTCGACCTCGTCCTGGCCGAGTCGCTCAAGGTCAGACAGCGTGATCTCGCCGGTGTGCTTGAGCGCCACCGACTTGAAGCCCCGCTTTGGCAAGCGGCGCTGCAAAGGCATTTGCCCGCCCTCAAAACCAACCTTGTGATAGCCGCCTGCGCGCGAACGCTGGCCTTTGTGTCCGCGGCCGGCTGTCTTGCCAAAGCCCGAACCAATTCCACGACCGACACGGCGGCGCTCTGTCTTTGAGCCCGCAGCGGGCTTGATGGTATTGAGTTGCATCTTGTCGTCCTCGCAGACCAAGTGGGTGCCTTAGAGCACCAACACCAGGTAGGAAATCTTATTGATCATGCCGCGCACGGCGGGCGTGTCCTCAAGCACACGCTCACTGTTGACGCCGCGCAGGCCAAGGCCACGCACGGTGTCGCGGTGCGACTGTTTGCACCCGATGGGGCTGCGGACGAGCTTGACCTTGAGGGTTTTCTTTTCGGACATGAAAATTCTCCGTCGCCTTGAGATCAGTTGAAGATCTCTTCGACCGATTTGCCGCGCTTGGCCGCAACTTCAGCCGCGGTGGTTGAGCGCCTGAGCGCATCCAATGTGGCGCGCACCATGTTGTACGGGTTGCTTGAACCCAGGCTCTTGGCAACGATGTCGGTGACACCCATCACTTCAAAAACGGCGCGCATCGGGCCGCCGGCAATGATGCCGGTACCGGCCGCTGCGGGCGCCAACAAGACCTTGGCCGCCCCGTGTTCGCCGCGCACGTTGTGGTGCACCGTGCCGTTTCGCAACTGCACTTTGAACATGTTGCGGCGGGCGCCTTCCATGGCCTTTTGTACCGACACCGGCACTTCCTTGGCCTTGCCCTTGCCCATGCCGACGCGGCCATCGCCATCACCCACGACGGTCAGTGCGGCGAAGCTCAAGGTGCGGCCGCCCTTCACGACTTTGGTGACGCGGTTGACCGCGATCATCTTTTCCTTCAGGCCATCGTCATTGGCTTCGGCCTGGGCCCGGGGTTGAAACTTTGCCATTTTCGTATTCCTTGGTGGGCTTCAGAACTGAAGACCGGCTTCTCGGGCGGCCTCAGCCAGGGCCTTGACTCGACCGTGATAAGCGAATCCAGAGCGGTCAAAAGCCACTTTCTCGACGCCCGCGGCCTTCGCTTTGTCAGCGATGCGCTTTCCAACAAGGGCGGCGGCAGAGGCGTTCCCGCCTTTGCCAGCGGCGCCCAGCTGCTCACGCACCTCTTTTTCGGCGGTCGAGGCCGAAGCCAACACCCGCTCGCCATCGCCAGAAATGACGCTGGCGTAGATGTGCAGGTTTGAGCGAAACACGGACAACCGGACCGCGCCTTGCTGGGCAATGCGGGCGCGGGTCTGACGGGAGCGACGCAGCCGCTGTTCTTTCTTGGTCAGCATGTTCATCAGCTCCTTATTTCTTCTTCGTTTCCTTCAACACCACGCGCTCATCGACGTAGCGTATGCCCTTGCCCTTGTAGGGCTCAGGCGGGCGAATGGCACGCACTTCAGCAGCGATTTGACCCACCACCTGGCGATCTGCGCCTTTGATGATGATCTCCGTCTGCGTAGGGCATTCGACTTTGATGCCGGCCGGCATATCTTTGGCCACCGGATGCGAAAATCCGATCTGCAGATTCAGCTTGGTGCCGGCGGCCTGGGCGCGAAAGCCCACCCCGACCAGACTCAGCTTCTTCTCGAAGCCCTTGCTCACGCCGTTGACCATATTGGCCAACAGCGCGCGCATCGTGCCGCTCATGGCGTTGGCCTCGGTGGAGTCATTGGCCGGAGCCAGTTTGATCTCAGCGCCATCACGCTGAATACCCACCAATGGGTGCTGCTTGCGCACCAGCGTGCCCAGGGCGCCCTTGATGGTGATTTGTTCGGCCGAGAGTTGCACGTCCACACCTTGTGGCACCGTGATCGGCATCTTTCCTACGCGGGACATCTTGATCTCTCCTTCGCCGATCAGGCGACGTAGCAAAGCACTTCGCCACCGACACCGGTCTGGCGAGCCTTGCGATCAGTCATCACGCCCTTGGGGGTGGTGACAATCGCCACACCCAGCCCGTTCATGACCTGCGGAATGGCGTCGCGCCCCTTGTACACACGAAGCCCGGGGCGGCTGACGCGCTCAATGCGCTCAATCACAGGGCGGCCCGCGTAGTACTTCAGCGAAATTTCAAGTTCGCTCTTTGCGCCTTCAGCCTTGATCGCAAAACCATCAATGTAGCCTTCGTCCTTGAGGACCTGGGCGATGGCAACTTTTACCTTTGACGATGGCATCGCCACGATCGCCTTCTGTACCGACTGCGCATTGCGAATGCGTGTCAGCATGTCGGCGATGGGATCACTCATGCTCATGTGATATCTCCTTCTCGGGCCGCTTACCAGCTGGCCTTGACCATGCCGGGAATGTCGCCTTTAAAGGCGAGCTCGCGGATCTTGCTGCGGCCGAGGCCGAAGGTGCGGAACGTGCCACGTGGGCGACCCGTTAGACCGCAGCGATTGCGCAGACGCATCGGATTGGCATTGCGAGGCAGCTTTTGCAGCTCAAGGCGCGCCAGATAGCGCTCCTCGTCAGACTTCTTGGCGTCGTTGGCCGTCGACTTCAGTTCAGCGTACTTTTTCGCGAACTTGGCGACGAGCTTTTCACGCTTTTCTTCGCGTTGAATGAGGGAAAGTTTTGCCACAGGTCACCTCAATTCTTGAAGGGGAAGCGAAACGCTGCGAGAAGCGCCTTGCACTCGTCATCGGACCTGGCGGTGGTCGTGAAGCTGATGTTCATGCCGCGGATCGCGTCGATCTTGTCGTACTCAATTTCCGGGAAGATGATCTGCTCCTTGACGCCGACGTTGTAGTTGCCGCGTCCATCGAATGAGCGACCAGAGATGCCGCGAAAGTCGCGTACGCGCGGCAATGCAATGGTGACAAACCGATCCAGAAACTCATACATCTGAATGCCGCGCAAAGTGACCATGCAGCCAATGGCCAAGCCTTCGCGAATCTTGAATCCGGCAATCGGCTTGCGGGATTTGGTGACAACGGGTTTTTGGCCAGCGATCTTGGTCAGATCAGCTACGGCGTGATCCATTACTTTTTTGTCGGCGACAGCCTCGCTCACGCCCATGTTCAGGGTGATCTTGGTGAGCCTCGGCGCTTGCATTGCCGATTTGTAGCCAAACTTCTTGACAAGGTCAGGAACGACCTTCTCGCGGTAAAACTGTTGCAGACGAGCCATAGGGAACCCCGTTAAGCCTTGATCTCTTCGCCGCTTGACTTGAAGACGCGAACCCTCTTGCCATCGGCCAGCGTCTTTATACCCACGCGATCAGCTTTGGCCGTGGCGGGGTTGAAAATAGCGACATTCGATTGATCGATGGGCATGGTCTTGTCGACCACACCGCCGGTCGTGCCCTTCATCGGATTGGGCTTGACGTGCTTCTTCACGACGTTGACACCATCGACGATGAGGTGAGCGTCGTCCACTCGCTGCGACACGGTGCCGCGCTTGCCTTTGTCGCGGCCGGTCAACACGATGACCTGATCGCCTTTGCGGATTTTGTTCATGGCTGTAAGTCCTTTGCGTCGCGGCGGGTCAGAGGACCTCAGGCGCCAGCGACACGATCTTCATGAAGCGCTCGGTGCGCAACTCGCGCGTCACCGGGCCAAAGATGCGGGTGCCGATCGGCTCAAGCTTGGCGTTGAGCAATACCGCAGCATTGCCATCAAACTTGACCAGCGAGCCGTCTTGGCGACGAACACCCTTGGCGGTGCGCACGACAACGGCGCTGTAGATCTCGCCTTTCTTGACGCGCCCACGCGGAGCCGCTTCCTTGATCGAGACCTTGATGACGTCACCAATACCGGCATAGCGCCGCTTGGAGCCACCAAGCACCTTGATGCACTGGACGGACTTGGCACCCGTGTTGTCCGCGACATCGAGCCGAGATTGCATTTGGATCATTTTTGTCCCCAACTTGTCCCGCCTGGCCAACCGCAATGGTTGGCGCGTCGGTCAGTCTTGGGCCCGTCAATGGCGCGCCGACTTGGAAGTCGGAGCGCCTTGTTTGGGCGGATCCGAAAGCCTGTTCACACGAGCGTGCGTTCAAAACTTTCGGCGAAGCCTGAGATTATCAGCGGGTTTCGAGACTGCCGTCAAGGGCAATTTCAAAACCGCCGTCTCACTAGGCCAAAATTTGTTTGGCTTGCCCGAGCAGGGTGTCTGCGTCGCTGACCTCAAACTTGCCCGGCCCTTCGACATTGAGCGCTTTGACAACACCATCGACCACGAGCATCGAGTAGCGATTGCTGCGCAGGCCCATGCCGCGCGCTGTCAGGTCGAGGGTCAACCCAGTCGCCTGTGCAAACGCCGCGCTGCCATCGGCCATCATGCGAACTTTGCCGCCGGCCTTTTGCTCGCGTCCCCAGGCGCCCATGACGAATGCATCGTTGACCGAAACACACCAGATCTCGTCGATGCCAGCGGCTGCGAGTTCGCCCGCCTTGGCGACATAGCTCGGAACATGTTTGGCTGAGCAGGTCGGCGTGAAAGCGCCGGGCAATGCAAACAGCGCAATCTTCTTGCCTGCTGTGGATTTCTCGACGTCGAAGGCGTTCGGGCCAATCGAGCAGCCGTTGCCTTCAACCTCAACAAACTCGCTGAGCGTCGCCGCTGGCAGCTTTTCTCCAACTTTGATCATTTGCGTCTCCTCAGTGAATGGATCTTGACAACAGTAGAACGGCCGAAGTGCTTACTCTTTCGCCGGCGGAAATTCGACCGGCGCCAGCGCTGTGGGCCTTAGACCAATTCCGCTTTTTGCAGCAGGCGGGTCACCACCCAGGACTTGGTCTTGCTGATCGGCTTGCCTTCGGCGATCTCGACGACGTCGCCGAGATGGTAGTCACCCTTTTCGTCATGGGCGTGGTACTTGCGTGAGCGCCCGATGATCTTGCCGTAGAGCTCATGCGTGACACGCCGCTCCACCAAAATGGTGACCGTCTTATTGCGTTTGTCGCTGACCACACGCCCCACCAGGGTGCGGGTGTTTTTTGCTGGCGCTTGAGTTGCTTGGGCTTCGCTCACTTGGCAGCTCCCCTTCTTTTCTCGGCCAGGATGGTCTTGGCGCGAGCGATGTCACGGCGGGTCTGCCCCAGGGTGGCGTTGTTGGCCAGCTGTTGCGTACCCTTCTGCATGCGCAGACCGAAGTGGGCACGGAGGAGGTCAGTGACTTCCTTTTCGAGGCCCGCAATGTCTTTGCTGCGCAGGTCGGATGCTTTGGTCATGGTCTTGCTCCGTCTTCAGGCGCCGACCTGGCGCGTGACGAACGTGCAGCGCAAGGGCAGCTTGGCGGCAGCGAGCGTGAAAGCCTCGCGCGCCAATGCCTCTGGCACACCGTTCAGTTCGTAGAGCACCTTGCCTGGGACGATCTCGGCCACGTAGTACTCAGGGTTGCCCTTGCCGTTGCCCATGCGGACCTCGGCGGGCTTCTGTGAGATGGGCTTGTCAGGAAAGATGCGAATGAAAATGCGACCGCCGCGTTTGATGTGGCGTGAAATGGCGCGTCGCGCCGCTTCAATCTGCCGGGCGGTGATGCGGCCGCGTTCAGTAGCCTTGAGGCCGAAATCTCCGAATGACACATTGGCGCCACGCGTGGCGACGCCCGTGTTTCGGCCCTTTTGTTCCTTGCGGAACTTGCGGCGTGCGGGTTGCAGCATGTTGTTGACTCCTTATGCAGCGCCGGTGCCAGGCGCAACGGCCTTGCGCACGCGCTTGACCGCTGGTTTGGCGCCTGCCGCATCGCTGGCACCGGCTTCTGCCGGCTTGCTGTCCACTGCGGGCGAGTCGCCGCGCGGGGCACGATCACTTCCAGGCCTTGGGCCACGACGGTCCGGTGCCCCACCAGGGCCGGCTGGGCCACCTGGGCGCGGACCACGACGCGGCCTGCGGTCATCGTCCTGGCCTTCTGTCTTGGCTGCGCCAGGCGCATCGCCACGACCGAGGTTATCGCCACGGTAAACCCAGACCTTGCAGCCTATGATGCCGTAGGTGGTCTTGGCCTCGGAGAAACCGTAGTCAATGTCGGCGCGCAGGGTGTGAAGCGGAACGCGACCTTCGCGATACCACTCGCAACGCGCGATTTCAATGCCGTTGAGGCGACCTGAGGACATGATCTTGATGCCCAAAGCACCCAAGCGCATGGCGTTTTGCATCGCCCGCTTCATGGCGCGACGGAACATGATGCGTTTCTCGAGCTGCTGAGTGATCGAGTCGGCGATCAGTTGGGCATCGATCTCGGGCTTGCGCACCTCTTCGATGTTCACTGCCACCGGGACACCCAGGCGGCGGGTCAACTCGGCCTTCAGGTTTTCGATGTCTTCGCCCTTTTTGCCGATGACCACACCCGGACGGGCCGAGAAAATGGTGATGCGGGCGTTTTTGGCCGGACGCTCGATGAGGATGCGCGAAACGGCGGCGTTCTTCAGCTTTTTCTTCAAGTACTCGCGCACTTGCAGGTCTTCGGCCAGCATGCCGGCGAAGTTGCGGCTTGACGCATACCAGCGTGACGCCCAAGCGCGCGTAACTGAGAGGCGGAAGCCGGTCGGATGGATCTTTTGTCCCATGTTCTTCCTTCAGCGTGTCAGTTGCCGACCGTCACATAAATGTGACAAGTGGGCTTGCTGATGCGGTTGCCGCGGCCTTTGGCGCGAGCCGAGAAGCGCTTCAATGTCGCGCCCTGCTCGATGTAGATCGACTTGATCGACAACTCGTCAATGTCGGCACTGTCGTTGTGCTCGGCATTGGCGATGGCCGACTCAAGCGCTTTTTTGACGATCCCAGCAGCCTTCTTCTGGGTATAGGTGAGGATGTTCAGGGCTTGGTCGACCTTTTTGCCGCGAACCAGGTCAGCGACAAGCCGGCCTTTATCGGCAGACAGCCGCACGCCGCGAACGATTGCTTTGGTTTCCATCGTCGCAGCCCCTTATTTCTTCGCTTTTTTGTCCGCCGGATGACCCTTGAACATTCGGGTCGCCGCGAACTCGCCGAGCTTGTGACCGACCATCTGGTCGGACACATACACCGGGACATGTTGCTTGCCGTTGTGCACAGCAATGGTCAAACCGATGAAGTCCGGCAGGATCGTCGAGCGACGGGACCAGGTCTTGATCGGCTTCTTGTCCTTGTTGGCCACGGCCTTTTCGGCTTTGGCTAGAAGGTGGTGGTCCACGAATGGACCTTTTTTGAGTGAGCGTGCCATTTTGCGACCCTTACTTCTTGCGCCGCGACACGATCATGCCCTGCGTACGCTTGTTGCTGCGAGTGCGGAAGCCCTTGGTCAGCGTGTTCCACGGTGACACTTGAGGCTGTCCCTCGCCGGTGCGGCCTTCGCCGCCGCCATGCGGGTGATCAACAGGGTTCATGGCCACGCCACGAACCGTGGGGCGGATGCCCTTCCAGCGAATGGCGCCGGCCTTGCCGTACTGGCGCAGGTTGTGCTCTTCGTTGGACACCTCACCGATAGTGGCCCGGCAATCGATGTGGATCTTGCGAACCTCACCCGAGCGCAGCCGCACCTGGGCGTAGGTGCCTTCACGCGCCATCAGCGTCACCGAGGTGCCGGCCGAACGCGCAATCTGCGCACCCTTGCCAGGCATCATCTCGACGCAATGGATCGTTGAACCCACCGGAATGTTGCGGATGGGCAGGGTATTGCCGGCCTTGATCGGCGCCTCGGCGCCGGACATCAGCTTTGCGCCGACTTCCAACCCACGGGGAGCGATCACATAGCGACGCTCGCCATCGGCATAGCACACCAAGGCGATGTGGGCGGTGCGGTTGGGGTCGTACTCGATGGTCTCGACCTTGGCCGAGATACCGTCCTTGTTGCGCAGAAAGTCCACCACACGGTAATGGTGCTTGTGGCCACCACCCTTGTGGCGCATGGTGATGTGGCCATTGTTGTTGCGGCCGGAATTCTGCTTCTGCGGCTCAAGCAATGAAGCCTCTGGCGCACCTTTGTGCAAATGCTTGTGCACTACCTTCACAACGGCCCGGCGGCCGGGCGAAGTGGGTTTGACTTTGACGACGGCCATGATTTACGCAGCCTCCCCGGAGAAGTTGAGTTCTTGACCCGGCTTCAGTGCAACATAGGCCTTCTTGGCATGATCGCGCCGGCCGATGCGGCCACCAAAGCGCTTGGTCTTGCCCTTCTGGTTGACGACGTTCACGGCCAGCACTTCGACCTTGAACAGCAACTCAACGGCTGCTTTGATCTCGGGCTTGGTAGCGTCACGCAGAACCTTGAACAACACTTGGTTGTGCTTTTCAGCCACGCTGGTGGCCTTCTCAGACACCAGAGGTGCGACCAGCACCTGGGCCAAACGGCCCTCACTGTGTTTGACGGTGCTCATGCGAACATCTCCTTGAGCTGCTCGATGGCCGCCTTGGTGACCAGCACTTTCTTGTAGTACACCAGGGACAGCGGATCGGCATAACGCGGCTCGATGACCATCACATTGGTCAAATTGCGCGACGCCAGTGCAAGGTTCTCATCGACGGCATCGGCAATCACCAACACCGACTCCAGCCCCATCGCCTTGAACTTGGCAGCGAGCTGCTTGGTCTTGGGTGATGTGACGGACAGTGAATCGACCACGGCCAGGCGGCCATCGCGGGCCAGCTGCGAAAGGATCGCGGCCATTCCGGCGCGATACATCTTCTTGTTGACCTTGTGCGAGAAGTTCTCGTCTGGACTGTTGGGGAAGGTGCGACCACCTCCGCGCCAGATCGGGGACGACGTCATACCCGCACGAGCGCGACCGGTTCCCTTTTGGCGCCAGGGCTTTTTCGTGCTGTGCTTGACCGTCTCGCGGTTCTTCTGCGAGCGGGTGCCTTGGCGTGCGTTGGCCTGATAGGCCACGACAATCTGGTGCACCAAGGCCTCGTTGTAGTCACGGGCGAACACCGTGTCCGGGGCTTCAACCTTCGAGGTGGCCTGCCCTTGATCATTGAGGAGCTCGAGTTGCATGCTCAGACTCCCTTCTTGATGCTGACGGCACCGACGCGACGCGCCTTGATGGCGGGACGCACGGTGACAAAGCCGCTGTTGCAGCCAGGCACGGCGCCCCGAACCAACAGCAATTGCCTGGCTTCATCGATGCGCACGATGTCCAGGTTTTGCGTGGTCACGGTCTCATCGCCCATGTGCCCGGTCATCTTTTTGCCCGGGAACACGCGGCCAGGATCCTGCGCCATTGAAATCGAGCCCGGCACGTTGTGCGAACGGCTGTTGCCGTGCGACGCGCGCTGCGATTTGAAGTTGTGGCGCTTGATGGTGCCGGCAAAGCCCTTGCCGATGGACGTGCCCTGCACGTCAACCATCTGGCCAACGGCAAATACGGTCACTGGCACGCTGGCACCTGCGGTGTACTGGCCGAGCACATCGGCCTGCACACGAAACTCTTGCAGGATTTCGCCAGCTTCGACGCCGGCTTTGGCCATATGGCCCGCTTCGGGCTTGCTCACACGCGATGCTTTGCGCGAGCCAAACGCCACTTGCAGGGCGTTGTAACCGTCTGTCTGCTCGGTCTTGACTTGGGTGACTCGGTTGTTGGACACATCGAGCACTGTCACGGGAACGGCATCGCCGTCGTCCGTGAAGATGCGCATCATGCCCACCTTGCGACCCAGCAAACCGAGGCGAAAGCCTTCTGCGGCTGTCGTCATGGTTTTCTCCAGCCCCAAGCCATGCAGGGGGCCTTTGTTTCAAACACCCGACATCGATTGGCCGGGGCGATTTTTGTGCCTATGGGTCATTGGTGACCTCTGTAGCACATGCGCGCGACTCTTCGGCGCGCGCAAAAGCTGACGAGTATAGCTGGCTTGCGTCAAGTTCCGCAAGCCCTCTCGCTCACTGCAACTTGATTTCTACGTCCACGCCGGCAGGCAGGTCGAGCTTCATCAGCGCGTCCACTGTCTTGTCGGTCGGATCAACGATGTCCATCAGTCGCTGATGCGTGCGGATCTCAAACTGGTCGCGACTCGTCTTGTTGACGTGGGGCGAGCGCAGGATGTCGAAGCGCTGCATGCGCGTTGGCAGCGGCACGGGGCCGCGAACGATGGCGCCCGTGCGCTTGGCGGTCTCGACAATTTCAAGCGCCGATTGGTCGATCAGCTTGTAGTCAAAGGCCTTCAGGCGGATGCGGATCTTTTGCTTTTGCATGGCAGTTCCTATTAAAGAGCGATGAAGCCTGCGGCCCGCCGCAGGCAAATCATGCAAAAGTTATTCGATGATCTTGGCCACGACGCCGGCGCCGACGGTGCGGCCACCCTCACGGATGGCGAAGCGCAAGCCCTCCTCCATCGCGATCGGGTTGATCAGCTTGACCGTGATGCTGACGTTGTCCCCAGGCATGACCATCTCTTTGTCCTTGGGCAACTCCACGGCGCCCGTCACA
>JAYSSS010000074.1:0-10238 GCA_043720415.1 Ideonella sp. | reverse complement strand
TCACCCGCCTGGACCACATGACCGGCCAGAACGCCGCGCTGGTGCAGCAAAGCGCTGCCGCCGCCGAGCACCTGAGCGCCCAGGCCCACACGCTGGCCGACATCGTGGCCCGCTTTCGCCTGCATGCCGGCTGATGGCCCCCGCCGCTGCCCACCGCACCACACCCGCCAAACCCCCCATTACTGGAGCATCAACCCCATGGACATGATCAGCGACGCCGTGCAGCGGGTGCACCCGGCGGCACCGGCCGGCCGGCCCGCCCACCCAGCCGCCCACCAAACCGCCCACCCATCCGCCCACCCAACCGCCCCCCAGATCGCGCCCAACGGCGAGTACCTCACCTTCCGGCTGGGTGCCGAGGAGTACGGCATCGACATCCTGCGCGTGCAGGAGATCCGCTCCTACGAGCAACCCACACGCATCGCCAATGCACCGGCCTTTTTGAAAGGCGTGGTCAATCTGCGCGGCGTCATCGTGCCCATCCTCGACCTGCGCTTGAAGCTCAATTGCGACAGTGCCGAGTACAACCACTTCACCGTGGTCATCGTGCTCAATGTGCGCGGCCGCGTGGTCGGCGCCGTGGTCGATTCGGTGTCGGATGTCTTGCAACTGGGCGGTGAAGCCATCCGCCAGGCGCCCGGCACCAATGCCACCATCGACACGTCCTACATCACTGGCATTGGCAGCGTCGGCGATCGCATGCTGATCCTGATGGACATCGAGGCCTTGATGAGCAGCACCGAGATGGGCCTGATGGACAACTTCGACGCCTGATCCCGGGGTGACCCGGGCCGCCTGCGCCGGCGCGCCTTCAATCCGCAGCGCTGCGCAGCGTTTGCATCACCGGCCGGCGCAGCACACCGCGCAGGCCCCACCAACCGGCCATCAAGGCCAGGGCCGCGCCGGCCACGCTGCCCAGCAGCGGCACCCATGGCGAGGGCGCCCAGCTGAACTCGAACACCTGGCGCGCCAACAGGCCGCCCACCAGCATGGCCGCCACCGAGGCCAGCAGCCCTGCCAGGGCGCCCACACCCAGCAGCTCAGCGCCCTGCACCTGGCGCAACAAGGCGCTGCCAGCGCCCACCGCGCGCATCACCGCGTATTCGCGTGCCCGGCTTTCCCTTGTCGCGCTGACGGCGGCGAACAGCACCACCAGGCCAGCGACCAGGGTGAAGCCGAACAGGAACTCGACAGCCCTAATCACCTGGTCAAGCACGCGCTGGATCTGCGCGATCGAGGCCGACACATCGACGTTGGTGATGTTGGGGAATTGACGTGACAGCGCGCCATCGAAGCTGGGGGCGGGGCGGGTCGCTACTGCGGCGCCTGCGCCACCGGCCGAGCCCGCTGCACTGACGGGGCCGGCCGGGGGCGCACGAAAGGCGCTGATGTAGCTCACCGGAACGTCGGCCATGCGGGCCACCGGAAACATCACAAAGAAGTTCACCCGCATCGAGCCCCAATCCACCTTGCGCAGGCTGCTGATGCGGCCCTCGACAGGCGTGCCGGCGATGTCAAAGCGCAGGCGGTCACCCAGCTTCAGGCCCAGGGTCTGGGCCAGGCCTTCCTCGACGCTGAGCGCATCGCCCTCGTCGGCGCGCCACTGGCCGGTCGAGACGGTGTTGTGCGCCGGCAGTGCCGCGCTGTGACTCAGGTTGAACTCGCGGTCCACCAGGCGCTTGGCGCGGTCCTCAACAAATTGCGCCGGCGCCACCTCGCGGCCATTGATGGCCAGCAAGCGGCCACGGATCATGGGGTACCAGTCATAGCGCTGTACGCCAGCGGCCTTGAGCGCGGCCTGAAAGGCCGGGCCCTGCTCGGGCTGCAGGTTGATGATGAAGCGGTTGGGCGCATCGGCCGGCGTGGCATTGCGCCAGGCGGCAATGAGATCGGTGCGCAGCAGCACCAGCAACATCAGGGCCAGCAGGCCCACGGCCAGGGCCGAGACCTGCAGCACGGCGAATGCCGGCCGCGCGGCCAGCTGCCGTGTGGCCAGGGTCAACCAGCGCGGCGCGTTCAGGCGGGGCACGGTGGCGCCCAGCAACTTCACGGCGCCATAGGCCAGCACGGCAAAGATCAGCACGGCGCAGGCAAAGCCGCCCACCGCCAGCAGGCCCATGCGCACATCGGCCGAGGCCGCCACCAGCAGGGCGCCAAAGCCCGTGGTGCCGGCCGCCAGCACGCCCAGCGACACCGCCTTGATGCCACCGACATCGCGGCGTATCACGCGCAGCGGTGGCACGCGGGCCAGCTGCAGCACCGGGGGCAGGCCAAAGGCGGCCAGCAAGGTCAGGCCCACACCCAAACCAAACAGCGCCGGCATGGCGCCCGCCGGCGGCAGCGCGGCATCCAGCAGGCCGGCGAGCAGGCTCACAAAAACAAAGTGCACGGCAAAACCCAGGGCCACGCCGGCACCGCTGGCCAGCAGGCCAAGCGCGGTGAACTCCAGTGTGTAGGCCCCGGCAATGCTGCGCTGCGGCGCGCCCAGCACGCGCAACATGGCGCAGTCGTCGAGGTGGCGCTGGGCAAAGTCGCGCGCAGCAATGGCCACAGCCACGGCCGACAGCAGCGCGGCGAGCAGGGCCACGAGGTTGAGAAAGCGCTGCGCACGATCCAGGGTTTGGCGCATTTCGGGGCGACCGGCTTCCAGCGACTCAATCCTCAGGCCACGCAGTTTGCTTGTTTGGATCTGGGCCTGCGCCCATTGCACGAATTCGGCCACCGCCGCTTGGCGCGCATCGGGCGCGGCCACGGCCAGGCGATAGGTGACGCGGCTGGTCGGCTGCACCAGCTTGGTGGCAGCCAGGTCGTCCAAGTGCAGCATCACGCGGGGTGAAAAGCCCATGAATCCGGTGCCACGGTCGGGCTCCTGCACGATGAGGTGGCTGATGCGCAGCGACTGCTCGCCCAGCCACAGCGCATCGCCCAGTTTCAACTGCAGGGCGTCGAGCAAGCCGGGCTCGACCCACACGCTGCCCGGGCGTGGCCCATGGGCCAGCACCTGCTCGGGGCCATCGCTTGTACTGCGCACCCGCATGCGCCCACGCAAGGGGTAGCCCTCGCCCACGGCCTTGACGGCGGCCAGGCGCACGGCGCCGCCCTGGTCATCGCTGGCCCTGGCCATACTCGGGAAGCCGATGCTGCTGGAGGGCTGCAGCGCCAGGCCCTTGGCCTTGTCCAGAAACGCCGGCGGCAAGGGCTGATCGCTGGCCACCACAGCGTCGCCGCCAAGCAATTGGCGTGCATCGCGGGCCAAGGCGGCGTTCAACCTGTCGGCGAAAAAACCCACGGCGCTGAGCGCCGCCACCGCCAGCATCACCGCCACCACCAGCAGTCGCAACTCACCGGCGGCGGCATCACGCCAGAGTTGGCGCCGGGCCAGGGCGAACATGGATACCGGCAGGCGTGCAATCGTCATGGGTGGCGACGGTACACCAGGGGCTTGGTTAACACGGTGCCTCTTCGCGGCCACAACGGCCCCGTGGCCACCCGGCTTTGGGCGGCACTGATGTAATGCCGGCATGACGACCGCCTTGCCACCTCTTTTCATCTCCCACGGCTCGCCGATGACGGCGTTGGAGCCCGGCGCCGTCGGCGTCTTCTGGCAGGCCATCGGGCCGGCCATCGACGCCCGCTTCGGCCGGCCGCAGGCCATCTTGGCCATCTCGGCACACACCTTGACGCGCGAGCCGGTGTTGCTGGGCGCCGCACGGCACGACACCGTGCACGATTTCGGCGGTTTCCCGCAGGCCCTGTATGAGTTGCGTTATGACAGCCCGGGCGCGCCCGGGCTGGCGCAGCAGGTGGCCGAGCTGATGCGTGCCGCCGGGCAAGCGGTGCATGTCACGACCAACGGTGGCCTGGACCACGGCATCTGGACGCCGCTGCGCTTTGCCTGGCCACTGCCGTCGATCCCCATCCTGCCGCTGGGCTTTGCGCCGGATTGGTCGCCGGCGCGGCTTTTCGAACTCGGCCAGGCGCTGGCGCCCCTGGCCACACAGGGCGTGCTGATCATGGGCAGCGGCAGCATCACGCACAACCTGCGGCTGTTGTTTGGCGGCAGCCGCCCAGCCCTGGACGCGCCGGAGATCGAGCCCAGCGCCGCCTTTCGGCAGTGGTTCGCGCAGCGCATTGCCGCAAGCGATTGGCCGGCATTGCTGGACTATCGGCGGCAGGCACCGCACGCCGTGCTGATGCACCCCACCGATGAACATTTGCTGCCGCTCTATGTGGCCGCCGGAGCGGCGGCTGCAAGCCGTGACGCCGGGCCGGCCACCGGGCCCAGCGGCGTGCGCCTGCACGACAGCCTGACCTACGGCTGCCTGGGCATGGACGCCTATGCCTTTGGCGACAGTGCGCGGCTGCTGGCCCAGGCCTTGGCCGAGGCGCTGGCTCAGCCACCGGCGAATGCCCGGGTGACGCTGCCGGCACAGGCCGAGCCCGTGGCGCAGATCCTTGCGCCGACGCTGCCGACGGCGTCGGCCTGATGGCCGCTTGCAGACCATGTCCGCACCGCTGCTGATCGACACGCCGCGCCTGCAACTGCTGGCCACGCACCCCGGCCTGGTCGATCAGGTGGCGACCTTCTACGCCCGCAACGCCACTCACTTTGCGCCTTGGGATCCGCCGCTGCCGGCCGATCACCTCAAGCCCGAACGCATCGCGCAGTCCCTGGCCGATGGCCGTGACGCTTTCGAGGCGGGGCAGGCGCACCGCTGGTGGCTGCAACGCCACGATGCGGCGGCGCAGGTATTGGGCTCGGTGCACCTGTCCAACATCGTGCGTGGCGCCTTTCAATGCTGCAATTTGGGCTATGCGCTCGATCAAGGGCAGCAGGGGCAAGGCCTGATGCGCGAGGCCTTGGTGGCGGTGATCGCCCATGCTTTCGCGCCGGCCATTGCACTGCACCGCATACAGGCAGCGGTACGGCCGGAGAATGTACGCAGCGTGGCCGTGCTGCGCGGCCTGGGGTTTCGCGATGAGGGCCTGGCCCGCGACTACCTCTACATCGACGGCGCCTGGCGCGACCACCGCATCTTTGCCCTCACCCACAACGAATTTGTCAGGCCAGAGAGCTGGCCGCGAAAGGACATCTCATGAGTCACGACATGGCCCCCGGGGCGACCACGGACACGACCCCGAGCGTGTCCCCCGCTGGCCCGCACCGATTGAAGATCGACATCGTCTCTGACGTCGTCTGCCCGTGGTGCGCCATTGGCTTGAATTCGCTGGAGATCGCGCTGCAGCGCGCCGCCGATGTGGTGCAGGCCGAGCTGCACTTCCTGCCCTTCCAGCTCAACCCCGACATGCCAGCCGAGGGCGCCGATGTCGTGCAGTACCTGGCCAGCAAGTACGGCATGGGCGCCGAGCAGGTGCGGGCCAACCAGGAAGTCATCGCGCAGCGCGGGCGCGACGTCGGCTTCGACTTCCGCATGGAAAAGCGCGGCCGCACCTGGAACACCCTGGATGCCCACCGCCTGCTGCACTGGGCCGGTCTGCAAGGCCGGCAAGTGGCCCTCAAGCGCGCCCTGTTGTCGGCCTATTTCACCGAGGGTGAGAACCCTTCAGACCCCGCCGTGCTGCTGCGGCTGGTGGCTGCGGTCGGGCTGGATGTCCCGACGGCGCGCGCCATCCTCGAAAGCGACAGCCACGCCGATGCGGTGCGCGAGCAAATCGATCGCATCAGGGACCTGGGCATCAACGCCGTGCCGGCCTTCATCATCAACGACCAGCACTTGATCGAGGGTGGCCAGCCGCCGGAATATTTCGAGCGCGCCTTTCGTCGGCTGGCGGCGGCCGCCTCAGCGTGAGGCCGGCAGGCTGCCGGTGACGCCCTGCACCAGCCAGTTCATGCTGGCGATCTGGGCGTCATCCAAAGCGCCTCCAGCCAGTCGCTCAACACCTGTGTTATCGACGAGTCGCCCCGAAAAGGGCCTGAAGCTGCCGGCCATGATGGCTTGCCGGCGCTTGTCGATCTCGTCGCGCACACCGGCGGGCACACTGGCGTGCAGCGCCGACAACTGCACCAGGCCATCCTTCATGCCACCCCACACCGGACGCGGCGCCCAGCGCCCGGCCAGCACGGCTTGCGCCACCTGGGTGTAGTGGGCACCCCAGTGGTGGGTCACCGAAGCCAGTTGCGCCCGCGGCGCAAAGCGCGTCATGTCGCTTTGGTAGGCGAGGACGGACACGCCTTTTTCCTCGGCAGTCTGGGCCACGGCGGGTGAGCCGCTGTGGTTGGTCAACACATCGGCGCCCTGGCCGATCAGGGCCAGCGCCGCTTCGCGCTCGCGCGCCGGGTCGAACCAGGCGTTCAGCCAGACGAGCTTGACCTCGGCCTTGGGATTGGCCGCGCGCATGCCCAGGGTGAAGGCATTGATGCCCTGCACCACCTCGGGCACGGGAAAGCCGGCCACATAACCGGCAACGCCTGTCTTGCTGCTGCGCCCGGCCAGCCAACCGGCCAGCCAGCGCGCCTCGTAATAACGTGCGTTGTAGGTGTTCAGATTGCTCGCCGTCTTGTAGCCACCGGCGTGCTCGATACGCAGCTGAGGGAACTCGGCGGCGACGCGCAGCGCGGGCTCCAGGTAGCCAAAGCTGGTGGCAACGATCAGGCCGCAGCCCTCGCGCGCCAACTCGCGCATCACGCGTTCACTGTCGGCGCCCTCGGCCACGGCCTCGACATAACGGCTGCGCACCTGGGCACCCAATGCCGTCTGCATGGCCAGTCGGCCCTGCTCGTGCTGAAAGCTCCAGCCTGCCTGGCCGACCGGGCTGACATAGACGAAACAGGCCTGCAGCGGGATGGCGTTGGGCGACATCGCTTGGGCGCCTGCGATGAAGAATGCGGCACACGACGCCGACACAAGCGCAGCCAGGCCGGCGCGCCTGAGGTTTTTGTGCATGGTTGTCCTCGACATGGCCCCGAAATGGAAGGCGCCGGCTTCGGGGGCACGAAGCCGGCGCAGGCGGCGATTGTCTCAGACGGGGTCGCTTGCCGAGAATGGCGCGGGCGCCATGGACGGCGATGCAGGCGAGACCGCAGCCAATGGTTCGGTCGGATCGGCGGGGTCGGCAGGCCGCTGCTCGGCGCACACCCGTATGCGCATGCCGTGCACCGCCACCACCTGGCCGGCACGGATCTGCGCGGTCTTGCGCAGCTCCTCGCGGCCATCGACCTGCACCCGGCCTTCGGCAATCATGGCCTTGGCGCCACCGCCACTGGCGGCCAGGCCCGTGGCCTTGAGCAGGCGGTCCAGGGTGATGACTTCGCCGCGCAAATCGAAATCCAGGTTTTGCATGCTGATGGCAACTCCGGCGCCAGGGCGGCGCATCTGTCATTGACGAACGGGCGTCGTTCGGGCACCGGCGTCGTTCGGGCACGGGCGTCAGACGGGCACGGGCGATATATTGCGGCCATTGTGAGCCAGCACCACGCCTTGACCGGCGACATCCTGACGCCGGCGGGCTTTGTGCGCGGCAGTGTGCAACTGCAGGCCGGGCGCATTGCCGACATTCATGGCAGCGCCTGCAGCGAAGCCGATGTCATGCACGGCGGTCGGCCCATCATCTTGCCCGGCTTCATCGATCTGCATGTGCACGGTGGCGGGGGCGCCGACACCATGCAGGGCGGCGATGCCGTGGCGTGCCTGGCGCGCCTGCACGCCCGCCATGGCACCACGGCCCTGCTGGCCACCACCATGACAGCGCCTTGGGATGACATCGCGCTGGCCTTGCAAGCCATGAGCGTGGCCTGCACCGAGGGCGTCAGCCATGGCGCCCGGGTCCTGGGCGTGCACCTGGAGGGCCCCTACCTGAGCCGATCACGCCTGGGTGCGCAACCCGATTTCGTGCGCCGCATCGATGTGGCCGAGGTCATGGCCTTGCATGCGCTGGCGCCGATCAGGCTCATCACCCTGGCCGCCGACAGCGCAGAGCTGCGTGACGCCATCGCGCCGCTGCGCGCGCAAGGCTTTGTCGTACAGCTCGGCCACAGCGATGCCAGTTATGAGGACAGCGTGGCCGCACTGTCCTGCGGCGCCACAGGCTTCACCCACCTCTTCAACGCCATGTCGGGCCTGCACCACCGCGCCCCGGGGATGGTGGGCGCGGCCTTGGCGCACGCGCAACATGCCGAACTCATACCCGACCTGTTGCACGTGCACCCGGGCGCCATCCGCGCGGCATTGCGCGCCATTCCGGGTTTGTATTGCGTCACCGATGCCACGGCTGCGGCTGGCATGCCCGATGGGCCCTACCGCTTGGGGCGGCACCAGGTCAGCAAGTGCAATGGCGGTGTGCGTTTGGCCGACGGCAGCTTGGCGGGCAGCAGCTTGACCATGGACCAGGCCTTGCGCAACCTGGTGGGTTTGGGTTTGTCGCTGCAGGAGGCCTCGCTGCGCACCGCCACCTTGGCTGCCGATTTTCTTGGTTTGAATGATCGAGGAAGAATTGAAAGTGGGCAGTGGGCCGATCTGGTGGTGCTCGACGCCGGGCTGGTCGTGCAGCAGGTGTGGGTTGAGGGCCAGCAAATTGACATCGCCTGCCCCGACTGATGCCCAGCCCTGGTGAAACCTTTGCGCACGGCCTGCACTCGAAGCCGCTTCATCCACCCGTTTGCCCAAGGAGTCCATGATGCGCTTGACCTTCAAACCAGGACTTTGCGCGGCGGCAATTGGCAGCACACTGGCCTGCGTCGCAGTGCCAGCCCACGCGGCCACCGTCGATGTCAAATTCCCGCAACCACAGACCTACTCAGACAGCGGCCAGGACACCGCCACCCGCGACGCCGTGATGAAGGGCTTGGCTGCGCACCTGCAGCAATTGGGCTCAACACTGCCGAGTTCACAGGCCTTGACGGTTGAAATCCTCAACATCGATCTTGCAGGCGAAATGCGACCCTTTGGCAGGGTGTGGCCGGACGTGCGGGTGATGCGCGGCCAGGCCGATTGGCCCGCCATCACTTTGCGCTACAGCCTGCGCGAGGGCAGTGCCGAGATCAGCAGTGGCCAAGAGCAGGTGGTGGACATGAATTACCTGGTGTCCAGCCACTTTCGCGCGGCCGATGACGGTCACGCCCTTCGCTATGAAAGGCGCATGCTCAGCCGCTGGTTTGACGAGCGCTTCGGTCGGCGGCCGTGAATTGCGCCTGCTTTAGCCATTTGATTCACTGATCGTGTGCCTGGCCAAGCCGGACAATCCACACCGTTCAAGGCGAACACCGACCGCAAGAATGGGCGGAGTCCGGAACCCGTCACCGGCGCCAGACAGCAATCCCTGCACGATGCGGCAGGGGTTGAACGTCAAAGCAGGGCCACCTTCGGGTGGCCCTTTGCTTGGGCCCGCTCAATCGCCCGGGCTGTGGCATTCAGCGGTCGACGCATGACGTATGCTGCACGCCGACCGCCTTGCGCGAACGTCGCGCATTGACCCCATCAGGAGCATCGCCTTGGCAACACCGAATTACTCGTATGAGAAACGCCAGCGCGAGTTGGCCAAGAAGCGCAAGGCCGAAGAAAAGCGCCAGAAAAAAGGCAGCCGGCCGGACGGCTCACCTTCGGATGAGGGGGCACCGCAGGAAACGACGGATACCAACGCGCCCTCACCCGCCGCCCCGCCAGCCAACTGACGCCTGCCAAGCCGAGCGGCGCATAAAAAAAGCCGCAGCCCGTGAGGGCTGCGGCTTTCGCCTTAGTGGCCTGCTGAATTACAGCGGGCGAATGTTCGAGGCTTGCAAGCCTTTGGGGCCTTGCTTGACTTCAAACTCAACGCGCTGGTTTTCTTGCAGGCTGCGGAACCCGCCGTTGTTGCGGATTTCGCTGAAGTGGGCAAACAGATCCTTGCTGCCGTCTTCAGGTGTGATGAAGCCGAAGCCCTTGCCATCGTTGAACCATTTGACGACGCCAGTTTGTGTGGTGCTCATGAGAATATTCCCTGTAAAACAATAAACGCACCGCCTGCGACACCATGCCGAAAGCGGACAGAGACACTCAAGAAACGTCAAACCGGGAGTTCAAACCAGGGCCGGCCGTCAAGCACACAGTGCCATCGGGCGGATCAGGAATAAGACCTTATGGGAACGGCCTCGTGCATGTCTGTGGGCCGGACTGTAGCAGTAAACCCTAGGTTGCGGGCAGCGATAGTCTTGTCCAACGAGGTATGAGCCTGGAGCCGGGCGCGAGATTCCATTGAGGAATGAGCCTGGCGGCGACCTGGGATCCGTGATTTGTGGGCTGGCT